>NZ_JACUZY010000040.1:0-208 GCF_014851605.1 Achromobacter sp. ACM02 | reverse complement strand
AAGAACCACACCGCCGGCGACGACTCCGTCACCGACAAGTTCACCGTCACCGTCACCGATGCGGCCAACCAGGTCAAGTCTGACGACCTGGTCGTGCTCATCACCGACACCGCGCCCGAAGCCAAGCCCGACACCGCTTCCGTCACGGAAGACACCGCACTGACCGCCTCCGGCAACGTCATCACCGGCACCGGCACCGAAACCAGGT
>NZ_JACUZY010000003.1:0-801404 GCF_014851605.1 Achromobacter sp. ACM02 | reverse complement strand
CGCCAGCCTCGGCCGGCGCGGGCGGGAACGGCCAGCGAGCCGGCGCGGAGCCGGGCCGCACGCGGCGGCGCGGCTCGACATCGGCCCCGGAGGTGTTCCAGGGCAGCGCCATGCCGGCCACCCGGGCGCACCAGGCGCGGGCGCGGTTCGTGCCGCGGCGCAGCGGGTTCAGCGTAACGACGAGTTCATCCGACAAGACGGAAATATCAGCGGTGTTCATGGGAACTCCTAGGAAAGACGGTCCAGCGCCAGGCGTAGCCCCCCGGCAGGCATCCGCGGCGGCAGCCGGCGGTCAATCGAACAATGACAACTGGCCTGCGGCCATGGCTTGCAACTGGCGCGCTGCGCGCCCGTGCGCGCCGCCGGCTGCGGGCGATACGGCGGGAAAAGGGACCCCTGAAGACGCTTGCGCGCCAACCGGGGATAGGAAATCGGCAGCCTTCGCCGCAGTTGCGGCAGGAGGCAGGAAACGGTCGCAGTCCAGCGCCAGGCGATGGCGGTTCAGGCCCAGCTTGCGCGTGGCGATGGTGAACCGCTGACGCAGCAGATCGGCCCAGACGCCGGTTCCGCGCATGCGCGACCCGAAGTTGGGATCGTTGCGGCGGCCATTGCGCAGGTCTTCGATGCGATGCAGGACGCGCTGGGCGCGGTCCGGGAAATGGGCGTTGAGCCAATCCTCGAACAGGGTCTTGACCTCCCAGGGCAGGCGCAGGACGGTGTAGCTGGCATAGTGCGCGCCGGCCGCCTTGGACTCCTGGAGGATGTGCTCCATGGACTCGTCGTTGATGAACGGGATGATGGGCGCGACCAGCACGCCGACCGGCACGCCGGCGTCGGTCAGGCTGCGCACGGCTTCCAGCCGGCGCCACGGCGCGGCGGCGCGCGGTTCCAGCGTGCGGGCCATGCCGGCGTCCAGCGTGGTGATGCTCATGTACACCACCACCAGCTTCTGCTCGGCCAGCGCGGCCAGCAGGTCCAGGTCGCGGGCGACCAGCGCGTTCTTGGTGACGATGGTGAGCGGATGGCGGGTTTCCAGCATCAGTTCCAGCAGGCCGCGCGTCAGCCGCCATTCGCGTTCGATGGGCTGGTAGGCGTCGGTGGCGGAACCGATGTTGATGGGAGACGGCTTGTAGCCGGGCCGCGCGAGTTCGGCGCGCAGGGCCTCTACCGCGTTGGCCTTGGCCACCAGCCGGGTTTCGAAGTCCAGCCCGGGCGACAGGCCCAGGTAGGAATGCGTGGGCCGGGCGTAACAATAGACGCAGCCATGCTCGCAGCCCCGGTACGGATTCACTGCCACGTCGAAGGGGATATCGGGCGAATCGTTGCGCGACAGCATCTTGCGCGCTTCTTCAGCAGTGACCGTGGTCTTGGGAGCGGCGGGCGCTATGCGCGCATCCGGCAGGATGGGAATGACGCGGGCGGCTTGCTCGCCGGCGGCAGCTTCGGGGAAATTATCGGGGACGGAATCTATGAAGTCGGCGGGCAGGCCGGAGGAGGACCAGCCGTCGTCGACCTGCACGCGGTCATCGCGCTGAAAGCGATGCCGAACATTAGTAACCGCACCCCGACCGCGCAAGGCGGCGGGGGCGGCAGCCGGGGACCCAGAACCGGCGGGAAAAGAATGATCGGTGCGTGCCATGAAAACTACTGTACAAAAACACAGTGGTTTTGACAAGCACCAAAAGCCTTTTCGTAAGACAACCCCACTTTACCGCAAGACGCCGGCGCCGTCCGGACAAATCGATTTCACCAGGCGAGATCGCCCGGAAACCCGCGCCAATACTGAATCTAGCAGAAAAACAACAGGTCCCGCAGGGGCTGGAAACCCGTTGTTTTCCGGCCTCTTGCGGATTAGCGCAACATGCCTGCCGCAGCAGTCTGATGCGTGGCCTCGTCGATCAGGATGAATGCGCCCGTCGCGGGCACATCGGCATAACGATCAACCGCCAACGACTCGCGCGTGGTGAGCGTGACGCGTCCGATGTCGTTCATGCGCAGCGTGCCCTCGGTGTTCTCCACTTCCTGCAATTCGTGGATATCACGATGCGACAGCACCGCGCGGATCTTCGCCGAGGTCAGGCGCGTACCCGACTTCAACAGATACTTGCGCGCGGGATTCAAGGCCTGCGCATCGAGCCAGCACAGCTCGGCTTCGAATTCGCGCGCGACCTGCGCCGGCGCCGACGCATGCACGATCACGTCGCCGCGCGACACGTCCACGTCGCGATCCAGCACCAGCGTGATCGAGTCGCCCGCCACCGCCTCATCCAGCGCGCGGTCGAAGGCGCGCACTTCGCTCACAACAGCCGTCACGCCCGAGGGTTGCACCGTGATCTCGTCGCCCGGCCGCAGCACGCCGCTGGCGACGCGGCCGGCATAGCCGCGGAAGTCATCCTTGCGACTGCCGTCATGGCGTGCCACCCATTGCACCGGAAAGCGCAGCGGCAAGGCGCGGCCGTCGCTTGCCAGGTCCAGCGATTCCAGCAAGGCCAGCAAAGGCTGCCCGTCGTACCACGGCGTCTGCGGCGACAAGGTGACGACGTTGTCGCCATTGAGCGCCGACAGCGGCAAGGCGTCGAAGTGCTCGATGCCCAGCTTGCCTGCCAGATCCGCATAAGCATCGCGGATACGCTCGAAGACGGCGCGGTCCCAGTCCACCAGGTCCATCTTGTTGACCGCCACCACGATATGGCGGATGCCCAAGAGGCGCGCGATGGTGCTGTGCCGCTTGGTCTGCGGCAGCAGCACGCCGTCGGCCGCGCGGGTGGCGTCGATCAGGATGACGGCCACGTCGGCGGTCGACGCGCCCGTGACCATGTTGCGCGTGTACTGCTCGTGGCCCGGCGCGTCGGCGATGATGAACTTGCGCGCGGGCGTCGAGAAGTAACGGTAGGCGACGTCTATGGTGATGCCCTGTTCGCGTTCGGCCTCCAGGCCGTCGGTCAGCAGCGAAAAGTCGATGCCGTCGCCCGCCACGCGCTTGTGCTTGGCGCGCGAGATCGCGTCCAGCTGGTCGGCGAACACGCCCTTGCTGTCATACAGCAGGCGGCCGATCAGCGTCGATTTGCCGTCATCCACCGAGCCGGCGGTGATCAGGCGCAGCACGCCCGTATCGGCGCCGGAAAGAAAAGAATCGTTGAGTGCGTTCATGTGCGTTCCTGGTCGCCGGCTGATGCCGGCGTGTCAAGCGATCAGAAATAGCCTTCCTTCTTGCGGCGCTCCATCGAGGCCTCGGAAGTCTGGTCGTCCATGCGCGTGGCGCCGCGCTCGGTAATGTCGGTCACCGCTGTTTCGGCGATGATGGCCCGGGTGTCGGCGGCATCGGACGCCACCGGGCAGGTGCAGGAGATATCGCCCACGGTACGAAAGCGCACCTGCAGGCGTTCGACCTGTTCGCCATCCTGCGGCGGGGTCAGCCGCGTGACCGGCACCAGCAGGCCCTTGCGGCGCACGACCTCGCGCTGGTGGCTGTAGTAGATCGACGGCAGCGCCAGCTGCTCGCGCTGGATGTACTGCCAGACGTCCAGCTCGGTCCAGTTCGAGATCGGGAACACGCGCATGTTCTCGCCGCGATGCACGCGGGTATTGAACAGGTTCCAGAGCTCCGGACGCTGCGCCTTCGGATCCCATTGGCCGAACTCGTCGCGGAACGAGAAGATGCGTTCCTTGGCGCGGGCCTTTTCCTCGTCGCGGCGCGCTCCGCCGATGCAGGCGTCAAAGCCGAATTCCTCGATCGCCTCCAGCAGCGTCACGGCCTGGGCGGCATTGCGCGAATCGGTCTCGCGGCGCAGCACCACGCTGCCGCGCGCGATCGAATCCTCGACGCTGCGCACGATCAGGGTCTCGCCCAGTTCTGCCGCGCGCGCATCGCGGAAGGCGATCACTTCGTCGAAGTTGTGGCCGGTGTCGATGTGCATCAGCGGGAACGGAAAGCGTCCCGGCCGGAATGCCTTCTCGGCCAGGCGCAGCAGCACCACAGAGTCCTTGCCGCCAGAGAACAGCAGCACGGGCTTCTCGCTTTCGGCGGCCACCTCGCGCAGGATGAATATTGCTTCCGATTCCAGCCAATCCAGGTGGCTGCGTTGGATCACTGCAGACATATGCACTTCCCCTAAAACAGATTTCGAATTCGTGGGCCGCATCAGTCGGCGCGCGCCGCGATGCCGATGACCCGGTTGCCCGCATGCAGGCCGCATTCCTTGGAGTCCGACGACTCCCACCACCAGCGCCCTGCCCTGAGGTCCTCGCCCGGACGGATGGCGCGGGTACAGGGTTCGCAACCAATGGACGGGTAGCCTTGGTCATGCAGCGGGTTGTACGGGATGCCCAGCGCGCGGATGGCGGACCAGACTTCCTCTTCGCTCCATTCGGCCAGCGGATTGAACTTGTAGAGGCCGAAGGTCTGGTCGTGTTCTTCCAGCGGCAGTTCGCCGCGGGTGGTGGATTGCGCGCGCCGCTGCCCGGTGATCCAGGCGCCGCGTCCGGCCAGCGCGCGCTTGAGCGGCTCGACCTTGCGGATCTGGCAACAGGCCTTGCGCAGCTCCACGCTTTCATAGAACGCATAGGCGCCGTGTTCGGCGACGTGCTGCTCGACCGCGGTCGCTATCGGCCGGTACACGGAGACCTCGCGGCCGTAGCGTTCGCGCACGGCGTCCAGTACGCCCAGCGTTTCGGCGTGCAGCCGGCCCGTGTCCAGCGTAAAGACCTCCAGGTCCAGGCCGGCGCTGTAGATGGCGTGCGTCAGCAGCATGTCCTCGGCCGCCAGCGAGGACGCCAGCGCGGCGTCCGGGTAGCGCTGCTGCACGTCGGCCAGGCGTGCGCCCAGCTCGCGCCAGCGCGCGGCCAGGCCCGCCTCGAGTTCAGGCAAAAGATCGGTAGTGCTCATGATTGCGTCGCGAAAATGCGCGCCCGCCGCGGACGCGCCAACAGAATTTCGCCATCGCGCAGGCCCAACTCCCGGTACAGGGACTCGGGCACCTCGGCTTCGATGATGGCGTCGGAATCCTCGCTCGCCAGCTCCAGATAGGCACTGGGACCGGCAAGGAAGGCGTGTGCCAGGCGCACCGGAATGCCGTCAGCGCCGGCACGGTAGCGCTCGACTTCGAACTCGTGCGGCCGTACGTAGGCCGTGGCGCGCTGCGCTTCGGCCTGCGCCAGCTCTGGCGCGGGCAAGGACAGGCCGGCGCCGTTCCAGACGCCCCGCGTGGCAAAGCCCTGCAACTGGTTGACGTCGCCCAGGAAGCCGTAGACGAAGGGCGTGGCCGGTGCTTCCCAGACCTCGCGCGGCGTGCCGACTTGCTCGATGCGGCCCGAGTTCATCAGCACCACCCGGTCCGACACTTCCAGCGCTTCTTCCTGGTCATGGGTGACGAACACGCTGGCCACATTCAGCTCGTCATGCAGGCGGCGCAGCCAGCGCCGCAATTCCTTGCGCACCTTGGCGTCCAGCGCGCCGAAGGGCTCGTCCAGCAGCAGCACCCGCGGCTCCACCGCCAGCGCGCGCGCCAGCGCGATACGCTGACGCTGGCCGCCGGAGAGCTGCGCGGGATAGCGGTCGGCCAGCCAGTCCAGCTGCACCAGGCCCAGCAGGTCATGCACCTTGCGCTGGATCACGTCCTCCGAAGGACGCTGCGAGCGGTGCTTGACGCGCAGGCCGAAGGCCACGTTCTCGAACACCGTCATGTGCTTGAACAGCGCGTAGTGCTGGAACACGAAACCGACCTGGCGCTGGCGCACGTCCACCGCGGTAGCGTCTTCGCCCGCGAACAGCACGCTGCCGGAATCAGCCGACTCCAGCCCCGCGATGATGCGCAGCAGCGTGGTCTTGCCGCAGCCCGACGGGCCCAGCAGCGCGACCAGCTCTCCCGTCTCGATATGCAGCGAGACGTCGTTGAGCGCGCGGAACTGGCCGAAGCGCTTGGATAGATTGCGGACTTCGATACTCATGCTTGTCTCCTGTCAGGCCAGGGCCGGCTTGATGGCGGCCGGCTGGCCGGGATACTCGACCGGCAGGTCCGCGGCCTGCTGAAAGCGCGCGTTGCGCCACTCGACGACGTTCTTGGCCACCAGCGTCACCAGCGCCAGCAGGGCCAGCAACGACGCCACGGCGAACGCCGCGGAATACTGGTACTCGTTGTAGAGAATCTCGACGTGCAGGGTCATGGTGTTGGTCAGGCCGCGGATCTGCCCGGACACCACCGACACCGCGCCAAACTCGCCCATGGCCCGCGCGTTGCACAGGATGGCGCCATACAGCAGGCCCCACTTGATGTTGGGCAGCGTGACGCGCCAGAAGATCTGCCAGCCGTTGGCGCCCAGGGTCAGCGCAGCCTGCTCTTCCTCGCTGCCCTGCGCCTGCATCAGGGGGATCAGCTCGCGCGCCACGAACGGAAAGGTCACGAAGAGCGAGGCCAGCACGATGCCCGGCACCGCGTAGACGATCTTGATGTCATGTTCCTGCAGCCAGCCACCGAACCAGCCCTGGGTGCCGAACAGCAGCACGAACACCAGGCCGGCCACCACCGGCGACACCGAGAACGGCAGGTCGATCAGGGTGATCAGGAACTGCTTGCCGCGGAACTGGAACTTGGTGATCGCCCAGGCCGCGGCCACGCCGAACACCAGGTTTACCGGCAGCGCGATGGCCGCCACCAGCAGCGTCAGTCGGATGGCGGACAGCGCGTCCGGCTCGACGATGGCGTCCAGGTACAGCTGCCAGCCCTTCTTGAAGGCTTCGGCGAATACCGCTGCCAGCGGCACCAGCAGGAACAGCGCCAGGAATCCCAGCGCGATGAAGAGCAGCACGCCGCGCACCCAGCGCGGCTCGGTCAGATGGGCGGGACGGTCCGCGGCGCTCATGCGAGCCTCCCGAGGTTGCGGCGGGCCTGCCAGCCCTGCAGCAGATTGATGACGAGCAACAGCGCGAAGGACAGCACCAGCATCACCGTGGCAATGGCGGCAGCGCCCGCGTAGTCGAATTCCTCGAGCTTGGCGATGATCAGTAGCGGCGTGATCTCGGACACCATCGGCATGTTGCCGGCAATGAACACCACCGAGCCGTACTCGCCCACCGCGCGTGCAAACGCCAGCGCGAAGCCCGTCATCAAGGCGGGCATGATGATGGGCAGCAGCACCCGGCGTATGGTCTGCCAGCGGTTGGCGCCCAGGCTGGCCGCGGCCTCCTCGATTTCGCGCTCCACGTCTTCCAGCACCGGCTGCACCGTGCGCACCACGAACGGCACGCCGATGAAGATCAACGCGATCACGATGCCCAAGGGCGTAAATGCCACCTTCCAGCCGAACCAGTCGGCCAGCAGTCCGCCCAGCCAGCCCTTCTGCGAATACAGCGAGGTCAGCGCGATGCCCGCCACCGCCGTGGGCAGCGCGAACGGCAGATCCACCAGCGCATCCAGAATCTTCTTGCCCGGAAAGCGGTAGCGCACCAGCACCCAGGCCACCACCGTGCCGAACACCAGGTTCACCAGCGCCGCGATCAACGACGCGCCGAAGGTCAGCTTGTACGAGGCCAGCACCCGCGGCGCGGTCACCGCGTCCCAGAAGCCTTGCCAGCCCAGGCCCGCGCTCTTGATCGGCAAGGCCGCCAGCGGAATGAGCACGAGGATGCTGAGGTACAGCACCGCGTAGCCCATCGAGATGCCGAATCCGGGCAGCACGCCCGGGCTGTTGCGCCGAAAGGCAAAAGGCGCTTGCGCGCCGCTTGCCACCGGGTTCGAGGCTGTCGTCATGGCCGTCGTCCGATCGTCAGATGCTTATTTCTTTTGCGGCAGGTAGATCTGGTCGAAGGTGCCGCCGTCGCTGAAGTGGTCCTTCTGCGCCTTGCGCCACCCGCCGAAGATCTTGTCGTCGATGGTCACGAGCTTGACCTTGGGAAACTTGCTTTCGTACTTGGCGGCCACGGTCTTGTCGATGGGCCGGTAGTAGTTCTTGGCAATGATTTCCTGCGCGGCGGGCGTGTAGAGGAATTCCAGATAGGCCTGCGCCGCGGCGCGGGTACCCTTCTTGTCCACGACCTTGTCGACCACGGCCACCGGCGGCTCGGCCAGGATGGACAGCGACGGCACCACGATGTCGAACTTGTCCGGACCCAGCTCTTCCAGCGCCAGGAAAGCCTCGTTTTCCCAGGCCAGCAGCACATCGCCCACGCCGCGCTCCACGAAGGTGGTGGTGGCGCCGCGCGCGCCAGTGTCCAGCACCGGCACGTGCTTGAGCAGGTCGCCCACGAAGGCGCGGGCCTTGTCCTCGCTGCCGCCGTTCTTCTCCAGCGCATAGGCCCAGGCGGCCAGGTAGTTCCAGCGCGCCCCGCCCGAGGTCTTGGGATTGGGCGTGATGACCTGCACGCCATCCTTGACCAGGTCGTCCCAGTCCTTGATCTGCTTGGGGTTGCCCTTGCGCACCAGGAACACGATGGTGGAGGTGTAGGGCGAGCTGTTCTGCGGCAGGCGGGCCTGCCAATCGGCAGGCAGCAGCCCACGGTCGGCAACCGCGTCGATGTCATAAGCCAGCGCCAGCGTCACCACGTCGGCTTCCAGGCCGTCGATGACGGAGCGCGCCTGGCGGCCCGAACCGCCGTGCGATTGGCGGATGGTCAGGTCGACGTTGGCCTTGTCCTTGTATTGCTTGATGAACGCATCATCGATGGCGCGATACAGCTCGCGGGTCGGGTCATATGAGACATTCAGGAGCGTCTGCTTCTGCTGTGCCTGCGCCGGCGCAATCGCGGCAAACGACATCGTCACTGCGGCCAAGGCGGCCAACCAACCGGCTTTCCTGAAAGACATCCCATGCTCCCTGTGTTCGGCAATGTGGGAGCAAGTGTGCTGGCTGGGCGTTCTGAACGGAACGAATCATTATTTGGTTGCTCATCGCTCGCAGGCATATAGGACCGGTGTCCCAGCAATGGGAATTTGCCCTGGCCCCATGCGCGCCCCAATGAAAAACCGCCGCCTCCCCAAGGGGCAGGCGGCGGTTGCTAACGGGGACCCGCCCCTTCGATTTCCGAATTTACTTATTCGGCTGAGGCGTAATGCGCAGATAGGGACGCACGGCCTTGTAGCCCTTCGGGAATTTCTGCTTGATCACGGCCTCGTCCTGCAAGGACGGAACAATGATCACATCGTCGCCGTCTTCCCAGTTCACCGGCGTGGCCACGCTGTGGCTGTCGGTCAGCTGCAGGGAGTCGATGACGCGCAGGATCTCGTTGAAGTTGCGGCCGGTGCTGGCCGGATACGTGATGGTCAGGCGCACCTTCTTGTTGGGGTCGATGATGAACACCGAGCGCACGGTCAGCGTGGCGTTGGCGTTCGGATGGATCATGTCGTAAAGCTCGGACACCTTGCGGTCCTTGTCGGCCAGGATCGGGAAGTTGACCTTGGTGGACTGCGTGTCGTTGATGTCCTCGATCCACTTGGTGTGCGAATCGGTGCCGTCCACGGACAGCGCCAGCACCTTCACGTTACGCTTGGCGAATTCGTCGGCCAGCTTGGCGGTGTAGCCCAGTTCAGTGGTGCAGACGGGCGTGAAATCGGCCGGGTGCGAGAAAAGAACACCCCAGCTGTTGCCCAGATACTCATGGAAGCGGATCGGCCCTGCCGAAGATTCCTGTTCGAAATCAGGGGCGGTGTCGCCCAGGCGTAGATGACTCATGGTGTCTCCAGTGTGCGGATGCAGGTTGGGGGCTGGCCGCCCGTCGCGGCGGGCAGCGCAGGAAAAGCGTTTCATGGCGCAGGTCAGCGTCTGTGAAACGATTCTTCCATCAAACCTGTAGCCGGGGAAATACGCAAGTCATATAACCTTATGCAATATTCAAGCTGGCGCCGCAGGCGTCCGCCACCACCCCGGCCCGCACTGCGGCGGACAGGGCCAGCGCGCGCGGCAGGATGTGGGCGCCGTAGAACAATCCGGTCGCCAACTTGGCCCCGTAGAACGGATCGGTGGATCCTGCCGCCAGATGCCGGCGGCAGGCCAGCACGGCCCGCGCCATCTGCCAGCCGCCGTGCACCACACCGGCCAGCATCAGATAGGGCACGCTGCTGGAATAGACCGCCCTGATATTGGTCGGCGACTGCTCCAGGATGAATGCCACGCCGGCCTCGTAGGCCTGGATGGCGCTGTCCAGGTTGTCGCGCAGCAGGCGCAGTCCTTCGCGATCGTCCGCCGACGCGCGCATCGCCTCGTTCTCGACTGCGCGCAGCGTCTCGCGCATCGCCGCGATCGCGGCATGGGCGGTGGCGCCGCCGTCGCGCTGCGTCTTGCGGCTGACCAGGTCATTGGCCTGGATCGCGGTCGTGCCTTCGTAGATGGGCAGGATGCGCGCGTCGCGGTAATACTGCGCGGCCCCGGTTTCCTCGATATAGCCCATGCCGCCGTGCACCTGCAGGCCCAGCGATGCGACCTCGACCGCGGTCTCGGTGGAGAATCCTTTGACGATGGGCACCATGTACTCATAGAAGGCCCGGTTGCGCGAGCGCTGCTCCGGATCCGGATGATGCGTGCCCTTGTCGTGCGCGGCCGCCGTCACGTAGGACACGGCGCGCGCCGCCTCGGTCAGCGCCTTCATGGTCATCAGCATGCGCTGCACGTCCGGATGGCGCACGATGGCCACGGGGCCGGCCGACCCTTCGACCGCGCGGCCCTGCACGCGCTCGCGCGCATAGGCCAGGGCATGCTGATAGGCGCGTTCGGACACGCCTATGCCCTGCTGCCCCACCGAATAGCGGGCGGCATTCATCATGATGAACATGTATTCCAGGCCGCGGTTCTGCTCGCCGACCAGATAGCCGATGGCGCCTTCGCCCACGTCGCCCTTGCCCGAACCGTACATGAGCACTGCGGTGGGACTGCCGTGGATGCCCAGCTTGTGCTCCAGCGACGCGCACCAGACGTCGTTGCGCTTGCCCAGGCTGCCGTCGGCCTGCACCAGGAACTTGGGCACGATGAAAAGCGAGATCCCCTTCACGCCGGCCGGCGCGTCCGGCGTGCGCGCCAGCACCAGATGGATGATGTTCTCGGCCAGATCGTGGTCGCCATAGGTGATGAAGATCTTCTGGCCCGTCAGCCGGTAGCTGCCGTCGTCCTGCTTCACCGCACGAGTCGCGACCTGCGCCAGGTCCGAGCCGGCCTGCGGTTCGGTCAGGTTCATCGTGCCGGTCCACTTGCCGCCGATCAGCTGCGGCACGTACTGCTTGCGTTGCGCGTCCGATCCGACCGTCAACAAGGCTTCGATCACGCCGTCCGTCAGCATGGGACACAGGGAAAACGCCAGGCTGGCCGCCTGGATGTTCTCGCCCGGCGCCGCCGCGACCAGCTTGGGCAGGCCCTGCCCGCCCCACTCCACCGGATGCTGCAAGCCCTGCCAGCCGCCCGCGGCGTAATCCTTGAAGCCCTGCGCGTAGCCCGGCGTGGTCGTGACCTGGCCATCCTTCCAGACCGGCGGCTGCGTATCGCCCGGCACGTTCAAAGGCGCCACGGCCTGCTCGACGAAGCGGCCGTTTTCTTCCAGGATGGCGTCCACCAGATCCGGCGTGACTTCTTCGAAGCCGGGCAGTTTCAGGACGTCATCGAGTCCTGCCAGCTCCTTCAAAGCGAAGCGGAAGTCCTGCAGCGGGGTTACGTAGGGCATGGGGTCTCCATCAATTGGCCGTTTCCTGACTCTCTTTGGCCAATCTTAAACCCTTGCTTCCTTCCTTGCGGGCATACTCCCCGAACGCGGCCAAGGACGCGGACGGCGTCACTTCCTCGTATCCGGCCGCCATGCCCTGCTGCACATCGGCCAGCGCCAGCACATCGTTGCTGGCCTTGAACAGCGTGTCCAGCACCTGCGGCGGCGTGCCCTTGGGAGCAAAGATTCCCCACCAGTTGGACACGTCATAGCCGGGCACGGTCTGCGCGATGGTCGGATAGGGCAACAGGCGCGAGGGCTGGCCAGACGTGACCGCCAGGGCCACCACCTTTCCCGTATCGATCACCGACTTGGCCGAAGGCGCCGTGGCGAACGAGATATCTGTGTCGCCCGCCGCCACGGACTGCGCCGCCGCGGCGCCCCCCTTGAAGGGAATGTGCATCAGCTTCACGTTGGCAAGCGTCATGAACTCGACCGCGGCCAGATGCGTGATGACGCCGTTGCCGGACGAGGCGACATTGATGGACCCCGGCTTGCTCCTGGCCCGGTCTATCAGGTCCTGCACGCTTTTCAGCCCCAGCTTTGCGTTCGCGATCAGGACCATGGGGCCGGTCGTGAGCTGGGCCACGGGCACGAAGTTGTCCGGCGTGTAATCCACCTTGTACAAGGCGCTGTCGCTGCCCATGACGCTGGAATTCCCCAGGTACAGCGTGTAGCCGTCGGCGGCGGCGCGCGCGGCCAGGCTGGCGCCGATCGTGGAACCGGCGCCAGGGCGGTTTTCCACGACCACCGGCTGCTTCAATTGCCTGGCCAGCGCATTCGCATAGACCCGCCCCACTTGATCCGCCCCGCCGCCGGGCGGGAACCCGATCACCAAGGTCAGGGGTTTGGAGGGATAAGGATCGGCGGCATGCGCGGCGCCGGACATCGCGGACAAGGCGATGGCGGCAAGCAAGGCGCCATGGACGGCAATAGCAGGTTTCATCAGGGTCTCCTTTGATGGAATCGGAGCCGCTTGTGGCGCGGCTCTCTGGTCATGCGCCGGCCGCGTCAGCGGCCGGTGAAATCCGGCGCGCGCTTCTCCTTCCACGCCCGCGCGCCCTCGGCCAGGTCGCGGGACTGCTCGGAACGCAGCACCGCCTGCTCGATTGCGGCCAGATCGAGCTCGCCCCGCGCGAGGCGGTTCAGGTGCGCTTTCACGCCGAACAGCGGAATCGGAGCCATTGCCGCAATCTGCGCGCTCAGGGCGTCCAGCCGGACCGATAGCATTTCTTGCGGCACCAGCTCGGTCAGGAATCCGATGCGCAGCATTTCGTCGGCCTGGATTTTTTCCGCCGTCAGGAACAGGCGCTTGGCCTGGTCCAGGCCCAGGCGCGTCACATAGCGCGACATGCCGCCCGCGTAGAAGTGCAGGCCCAGGCGCGTGGCCGGCATGAACATGTCGGACTGCGGCGTGCCGATGCGGAAATCGCAAGCCAGGCACAGGTCCGTGCCGCCGCCATAGGCCCCGCCCTGCACCGCCGCGATGGTCACTGGCCGCGCCGCCTCGATCAGGTCCATGGTCTGGCCAAAATAAAGAGAGCTGGGCGCGCTGTCGGACGCCAGGGACGAAATGTCATACCCGCTGCAAAAATACTTGCCGTCGGATTGAAAGCGCAGCACCCGCACGGCGTCGTCCGCGTTGACCCTGTCCAGATGCTCTCTGAGGACCGCCAGGTCCTGCGGCCCGAGCCGGTTGGCATGGCCGGGCCTGCGCAGCCGGATGGTCGCCACGTGGCCGTCGACGGAAAGGCTGGGCGTATCGGCGGAACCCGTCATGTGCACGTCTCCGCCTGATGCGCCACGCCCTCGGCCAGCAGCCGGTCGATCTCGGCATCTGCCATCCCGTAACGGGCGAATACCTCGCGCGTGTGCTGGCCGAACACGGGCGGAGCGCGGCGGCTCGGCGCCTGCGCGCCGCTCAGGCCCAGGGGCAGGTCCACCTGCCGCAATTCGCCCAACACCGGATGCGTCAACGAGCGGACCAGTCCGCAAGCCTGCACCTGCGCGTCGGCGAACACATCCTCCAGGGTATTGATGGGCCCTGCGGGAATGCCGCCCTCGATCATCAGCGCGGTCCATTCCATGCGCGTCTTGCGCTTGAGCCCCGCCTCCAGCTCCTGCTTCAACGCATAGCGGTGCTGCATGCGCTCGGCGTTCGTCAGGAACCGCTCGTCGGACACCAGATGGGAGAGTCCGAGAATGCCGCAAAGCCTGACCCACATCGCCTGGGTCGCGGGCGCCAGGTTGAGCGGCCCATCCGCGGTCTCGAATGTGCCGTAGGGCGCGATGACCGGATGCACGTTGCCGCAGGGTTCCGGGATCTCCCCCTTGCTGAGGTAGCGCTGGCCCTGCACGCTGAGCAACGCCATGAGGCCCGCCAGCAGCGAGGTTTCCACATGCTGCCCGCGACCAGTCGAGGCACGCTGCGCGACGGCGGACAGTATTCCTATCGTCAGCCACATGCCGGCGCTCAAGTCGCCGACGGCTACGCCCACCCGCATCGGCCCCGATTCCGGCGTGCCGGTCAGGCTCATGAAGCCCGAATAGCCCTGCGCGACCTGATCGAATCCGGCCCAGTCCCGTGCCGGCCCCTTGCTGCCAAAGCCGGAAATCGACGCCATGATCAGGCCCGGATGCTCTTGCGCCAACGCCTCGTATCCCAGGCCCATCGCCTCCATCGTTCCGACCTTGAAGTTCTCGACCACGATGTCGGAAGCCAGGGCCATCTTGCGCAGCAGCGCGATCCCTTCCGGCTTGCGGAAGTCCACGCCTATGCCTTGCTTGCTGCGATTGGCACTAAGATAATAAACACTTATGTCGTCATCGAAGGGGCCCCACTGCCGCGCCATCTCGCCGGCGGGCATGGGTTCCACCTTGACGACCTCGGCGCCCAGGTCTCCCAGAATCATTGTGCAGAAAGGCCCGGAAAGGGCCCGAGTCAGATCCAGCACTTTCAGCCCTGCCAATGGCAGACTCATGTTCGTCCTCCCGTGATGCGAAGCCCATTCTAGGCAGCGCTTCACAGGTCCCGAAAATACTGTTTTCCGATCCATTCATAAGATTTTCTTATCCAATGAATCTGCGTCAGCTCAAGTACTTCGTCCGGGTGGTTGAAATGCGCAACATGACCCGGGCCGCCGAAAGTCTGCATGTGGCGCAACCCGCGCTGAGTCAGCAGATGGCGCTGCTGGAGGAAAGCCTGGGCGTCGCACTGCTGGTGCGCGGGGTCAAAGGCGCCCAGCCCACCGCGGAAGGCCTGTTGCTGTACCGGCACGCGCAAACCATCCTGCGTCAGGTCGACAGCACTCGCAGCCTGCTGTCCAAGACCGGGGACCAGGTCACCGGCACGGTGTCGATAGGACTGGCCTCCAGCACCGCGCGCATGCTGGCGTTGCCGCTGATGCGCCGGGCCAAGGCGGAGCTGCCTTCGGTGGTGTTGGAAATCGTCGATGTGCCCAGCGCGGACCTGACCAAGCTGGTGCTGCAGGGACGCATCGATTTTTCCTTGTCGCCGGACCAGCAACCCATGCAGGGACTGCTGCGCACGCCACTGCTGCGCGAGAGCCTGTTCCTGCTGGCTCACGCCAGCGTCGCGCTGCCGCGCCGCACGCTGGCCATCGCGGACTTCGCCGCCTTGCCCCTGGTTCTGCCCAGCCTGCCCAACACGCTGCGCGCACGCCTGGACCATGCCTTCCTGACCGCCGGCCTGACCTGCAATCTGTTTGCCGAAGCCAGCACCTCGGCCATCCTCGTCCCCGCGGTGCGCAGCGGCATGGCCGCCACGATCCTGCCCTGCTCGGCCGCGCAGCCCGAAATCGCGGAAGGGTCGATCGTGGCGCATGCCCTGGACGACACGCTGTCGCGCGAACTGGTGCTATGCGCCAGCGAGAGCCTGCCCCCCACGCCGGCGGTGAGTCAGATCATGGCCTTGTGCAAGGACGAAATAAAACGCCTGATCGACGATCAGGCGTGGCAGGGATGCGCGCTGCTGAAGCAGAGCCCGCGCTAACCCAGATGGTGCGCCAGCGACACGATGATCGGCCCCAGCACTGGCAGCAGCACGTTGGCGATGGCGTAGGTCACCGTGTAGCCCAGTAGCGGCACGGAACTGCCGCTGGAGGTCAGGATGGCGCTGATGGCCGGCGTGCTGACATGCTGGCCAGCGATGGCGCCGACCAGCAAGGGACCTTCGATCTTCAGGATCTTGTGTCCCACCCACAGCGACAGGCAGGCAGGCCCCAGCGACACCAGCAGGCCGATGAGCGGCAATACCGCGCCGTGCTCGCGGATCAGCGCGATGGCTTCCGGCCCCGCCGACAAGCCCACGCAGGCCACGAACACAGCCAGGCCCAGATCCTTCAGCAACTGCACGGCATGGTCCGGCATGTGGCCTATCGAGGGCCGTTTGGCGTTAATCCAGCCGCAGACCAGACCGCTGACCAGCGCGCCCCCGCCACTGCCCAGCGACACGGGGATGCCCCACATCCGCGCGCTCAGGCTGCCGATCAACAAGCCGGCCAGGATGCCGAACGCCAGGAACACCAGGTCGGTCACGCCGCTGCGCCGCAGCTCGTTGCCCAGCGCCGCGCCGGCCTGGGAGAGTTCGGGCTCGGCGCCGACCAGCGTAACCAGGTCGCCGTACTGCACCACGGTGGCTGGCGTGATCGGCAAGGAATGGCCCGAGCGCACGATGGACTGCAGAAACACGCCACGTGCGCGTTGGGCGTTGGGCCGCTTCGCCAGTTCGCCGACGGTATGGCCATTGACGGCCTTCTTGTTGACGATGACGGCCAGCTCGCTCAGCTGCAAGTCGTCGGCATGCGCCTCCGGCAGCTGGATTTCGGGTCCGATGACGGAACCCGCGCGCAGCGCGAAGCGCCGCAAGCCCAGCACCACCACGATGTCGCCCGTGGCCAGCATGTCGCCGGGCGTGGCGTCCACCGCCTCGCCATTGCGCAGGATGCGGCTGATGACGGTGCGTCCGCCCAGCGCGGCTTCCACTTCAGCCACGCTTTTGCCATCCGCGTCCTTGACCACGTGCGAGCGTCCCACCAGCCGCGGCAAGGTGGGCATGTTCGCGTCCTCGCCCTCTCCGGCCGCCACGCCGAGCTTTTCCTCCAATGCCTTGGAAGCCTCGCGCAGATTCATGCGCAACAGGGCTGGCGCTACCTGGCTGGTGAAGAACACGATGCTGATCAGGCCAACCAGATAGGTCAGCGTGTAGGCCGTGGCGATGTTGGCTTCCATGCGCTGGACCTCGGCATCCGCCAGGCCCAGATGCTTGAGCGCCTCTGCCGCCGTGCCTACCACGGCCGATTCGGTGGCCGCGCCGGCCGCGAGGCCCGCCGCCGTCCCAGCGTCCAGGCCGAACAGCGGCACCGCGGCCAGCACGATGGTCAGCACCAGCAATGCTTCGATGATAGGCAGCGCGATGTAGCGCAAGCTGGAGCGGTTCAGGTTGGCAAAGAACTGCGGCCCGCCCGAGTACCCCATCGCGAATATGAACAGGGCGAAGGCGACTTCCTTGAGGTCGCCGCGCATCTGGCAACCCGTCTGGCCGATCAGCAGGGCGACGATGAGTGTTCCGCACACGCCGCCTAGCTGGATCGGTCCGACTTTCAGCTTGCCGATCAGGTATCCCAAGCCCACCGTCACAAACAGCACTGCGATGGGAACGCTATTGAAAAACCCGACCGTACAAGTCATGTCGTCATGTCGCCCTGGAGGTTGCTGCCCGGCCCGCCTACTTGCGCGCCACGGCCTTCTTGGCGGACTTCGCCGCCGTGTCGGCCTTCTTCACTGCCTTCTTGACCGCTTTCTTGGCTGCCGCGGTCTTGCCCGCCTTGCGCTTGGCCGCGGGCGCCTTCGTGGTCTGGCCCTTGCCGGCCGTCGGGCCCGAACGCACCAGTTCGCCGGCCTTCCACGCCTCGACGTACTCGGTGGCGGCTTCGACCATATGCTTGCCGATCTTGGCGTAGTCGCCGTCGTCCAGGTTCGCCAGCGACACGCGGATCGACCACGGCGGACCGCCGAAGCCGCCGCCGTCCATCAGCACCACGCCGGATTTCTCGGCCAGGCGGAACAGGAAGTCGACCGGCTCGTAGTTGGCCATCATGTACTTGCAGAACGCATCGCCGTACGTGATCTTGGCCCAGACCATGAAATCCAACTCGACGTAGTACCAGGCGCGCATCGGATCTTCGGGCGGCATGGGTATGCCCAGGCCGCGCCACAAGGCATCGCGGCGCGCGCGCACGATCTTCATCGTCAGGTGCTTGTAGGAGTCCTTCAGGTCCATCAGGTGCGACAGCGCGAAGAATCCCATCTGCACCTGCTGCGGCAAGGACAGGCCCGCGGTGTGGTTCAGCGCGACGTTGCGGCTGTCGGCCACCAGCCGGTCGATGAACTTGAGCTTTTCGGGCTCCATCGTCATGGCGCCATAGCGCTTGTTCAGGCGCTGTTTCCAGGATGCAGGCAATTCGGCGATGCGGCGGTCCATGGTGTTCTTTTCATGGGTCGCAATCACGCCCAGGCGCCATCCCGTGCAACCGAAGTTCTTCGAGAACGAGTACACGCAGATGGTGTTGTGCGGCACTTCCGCCATCAGCGAGCGGAAGTTCGGCACGAAGGTGCCATAGACATCGTCCGTCACCAGCACCAAGTCCGGATTCTTGCGGATCAGGCGCACGATCTGCTTCATCTCGACCGGGCTGAACGCCACCGACGGCGGGTTGCTGGGGTTGACCGTGACCGCCAGCTTGATCTTGGGATTCTCGAGCTTGGCGATTTCGGACGCCGGATAGTGCCAATCATGGGTGCCGTCGGCCCGCAGGCTGCTGGCGTTGATCGGCACGATCTTGAACTGGAAGCGCTCCAGATGCGAGATCTCGATATAGGGCGTGAAGGTCGGCAGGAACAGCGCGATGGTATCGCCCTGCTTGAGCAGGCCGTTCTGCATCAGCGAATCGAAGATGTAGCACATGGCCGCCGTGCCGCCTTCGACCGGGAACAGGTCGAACTTGCCCTTGGGCGGACGGCCGTCGCACATTTCCTTGATCAGGTAATCGTGCACGATCTGTTCAAGATGGACCAGCGCGCGCGGCGGCACGGGATAATTGTCGCCGATGATGCTGTCCGTCAGTTCATGGACCCACGCGTCGGGGTCGAAGCCCTTGACCTTGACGCCGTACTCCAGCACGCCGACCAGGAAATCGTAGCCGTCCATGCCTTTGTGCTTGGCCAGGAATTTGCGCATCCGGTCGGCGCAGCCCTTCTTGGCCGGCATGCCCGCCAGGATGGATTCGTCGCGCACGCGGCGCGCTTCCTTCATCGCGAACTGGCCCATCAGGAAGAAGGCGTCGCGCGGTTCGGTGGCGATCCAGTTAGGGTTGCCGCGGCCCGCGTTCAGCATGGTGATCGCGGCGGTGTGCTGGTTGTCCTTGGCCAGCGTGATCAGGTAGTCCTTGAGTTCAAACGGAGAAAGCTGCTCCAGGTCGCGTTGGCGCGAACGGGTGGTTTTCAAGGCCGAAGCCAGGCTGACGGTAAGAGGCGCGGTGGAAGCCATTGTTCAGTACTCCTGGTTTGCATGGTGACAGGCGCTGAGCGTCGCCGGCCGCGCCGGCGCGCTTGCAAAACGCCCCGCAAGCGCGGGGCTGGCGGGGCGTTCTGCTAGGACATGAGCATGACGATGACAATCCCCCAGATGATGAGCAGGGTATTGCCGATGGCGTAAGGAACCGTGTAGCCCAGGGCAGGCACCTGGCTCTTCGCCGTTTCAGTTATCTGGCCGATGGCCGCGGTGGTGGTCCGGGCTCCGGCGCAGACTCCCAACGCAATGGCGGGATGGAACTTGAATACATACCGCGCAATGTACACGCCCACGATCATCGGAACGCTGGTGGCGATGATGCCCGCGATGAAGAGCTTGGCGCCCAATTGCTGGAAGCCCAGCACGAATCCCGGCCCTGACGATATACCCACGACCGCGACGAACGTCGTCAGCCCCACCGATGTCAGGAACCAGTGCACCGGTTCCGGCACACGGCCGAAGGTCGGATGCACCGAACGCAGATAGCCGAAGATCAGGCCGGAAATCAGCGCGCCGCCGGAGGTCGACAAGGTGACGGGAACGCCGCCCACGGTCAGCACCAGAGAGCCGAACAGGCCGCCCAGCAGAATGCCGAAGCCGACGAAGACCATGTCGGTCTGGCTGGTGGCGCGATCCACGTAGCCCAGCCGGCCGACCACGCGTTCTACGTCGCGCTTGGCGCCCAGCACATACAGACGGTCGCCGCGATCAAGCTTCAAGCCCCAGTTGATCGGCATGTCGTGGCCGCCGCGCACGACCTTGCGCAGGAACACGCCGCGTCCCAGTTCGCGGCCCGCTTCGCTGTCGGCGATTTCCTTGATGGTCTTGCCGGCTATGTTCTTGTTGGTCAAGACGACTTCGACGACCTCGGCGGGCATGTTGATCAGGTCGCGGTCCTCGACTTCGGTGCCGATGATGCCGGCGGCCTGCGTAACCAACGCATCATGCCTGCCGGTCACGCCCAGCACGTCGCCTTGCTGCAGCACCGTCTTGGCATCGCTGTCGATGATCTGGTCGCCGCGCCGGATGCGCTCCACGAACACCCGGGCCTCGACGAAGCGGGACTCCAGCTCTCCCACCGTCTTGCCGGCGAATTCCTCGCGGTCCAGCTTGTAGGCGCGCGCGATGAACTTGCGGTAGCCCGACAACTCCATCGAGTCGGCGCCCCCCGACATCTTGGCTTCGTATTCCTGGCATTCTTTGACGATGTCCACGCGCATCAGCTTCGGGCCCAGGGATGCCAGGATCCAGGCGCTTCCAACCGTGCCGAAGATGTAGCAGACCGCGTACGCGACGGGAATGCTGTCAATCCATTTCTTTTTGGTTGCTGCGTCTATGCCCAAGCCGTTGATGGTGTCCGTCGCCACGCCCATGACCGCGGAAATGGTTTGGGCCCCTGACAGCAGGCCTGCGCCGGTGCCGGCATCGAAGCCAAAGCCTACGGCTGTCGCCCATGTCACCAACAGGCAGATCACGCAAATAATGACGGCAAAGATGACCTGCGGAAGGCCGTCGCTTTTCATCCCTCGGAAGAACTGCGGTCCGACGCCGTAACCCAGACCGAAGAGGAAGAGCAGGAAGAAGACCTGCTTGAGGACGGGAGCGATCGTGATATTGAGCTGTCCCACCAGCACGCCGACCAGCAGCGTGCCAGTCACGGCTCCCAGATTGAATCCGAAGAGTTTCTTGGCGCCTATCCAGTACCCGAGACCGAGGGTAAGGAATATCGCAAGTTCCGGATATTTTCGCAGAGTGTCAAAGAACCATTCCATCCCGAATCTCCTTCGTTCTGTACAGGTCAAGCACTTGCGCGAATCTAGCTGCGCGCGGAACACATTATCAGAATCTTTCGAGAAATCAAAAGATTTGGAATACTGAAATCACAAGATGTGTAGTCCTCGCGTCAAAATAATAAAAAAGCCCGCCAGCGCGAAGCTGGCGGGCCTTCGATACGGCTGCGCGTTGTGGCTTACAGCGCGCCGGTCAGTTCGGGCACGACCTGGAACAGATCGCCCACCAGGCCATAATCGGCCACGCCGAAGATCGGCGCTTCCGGATCCTTGTTGATGGCCACGATGACCTTCGAATCCTTCATGCCGGCCAGATGCTGAATGGCGCCCGAGATACCAACCGCGACGTACAGTTGCGGGGCAACGATCTTGCCGGTCTGACCGACTTGCCAGTCGTTAGGCGCGTAGCCGGCGTCGACCGCGGCACGCGAGGCGCCGAGCGCTGCGCCCAGCTTGTCGGCGAGCGGATCCAGGATCTTGAAGTTTTCGGCGCTGCCCAGACCACGGCCGCCGGAGACGACGACGCGCGCGCCAGCCAGTTCCGGACGATCGCTCTTGGCGACTTCACGGCCCACGAAGGTGGACAGGCCCGAATCGGCCACGGCGGCGACTTCTTCCACCGCACCCGAACCGCCCTGCGCGGCCACGGCGTCAAAGCCGGTGGTGCGCACGGTGATGACCTTGACGGCATCGGCCGACTGCACCGTGGCAATGGCGTTGCCGGCGTAGATCGGGCGTTGGAAAGTGTCGGCCGATTCCACGCCGATGATGTCGGAGATCTGCGCCACGTCCAGCTTGGCAGCCACGCGGGGAGCCACGTTCTTGCCCGAGGCGGTCGCGGGGAACAGGATGTGGCTGTAGCCCGAGGCCACGGCCAGCACCTGGGCGGCGACGTTCTCGGCCAGGCCGTCGGCCAGTTGCGGCGCGTCGGCCAGCAGGACCTTGGCCACGCCGGCGGCGGCGGCGGCCTGGTCGGCCACGGCGCGCGCGTTGGCGCCGGCGACCAGCACGTGCACGTCGCCTCCGATCTTGGCGGCGGCGGCGACGGCGTTCAGGGTTGCGCCCTTGAGCTGGGCGTTATCGTGTTCGGCAATAACCAGCGTCGTCATGTTCAGACCACCTTCGCTTCGTTCTTGAGTTTGTCCACCAGGGCCGCGACATCGGCCACCTTGATGCCGGCCTTGCGGGCGGGCGGCTCGCTGACCTTCAGCGTCTTCAGGCGCGGCGCGGCGTCCACACCCAGCTCTTCAGGCGTGACGGTGTCCAGCTGCTTCTTCTTGGCCTTCATGATGTTGGGCAGCGTGACGTAGCGCGGCTCGTTCAGGCGCAGGTCGGTGGTGACGATGGCGGGCAGCTTCAACGTCAGCGTTTCCAGGCCGCCGTCGACTTCGCGCGTGACCGTGACCTTGCCATCGGCCAGCTCGACCTTGCTGGCGAACGTGGCTTGCGGCCAGTCCAGCAGCGCGGCCAGCATCTGGCCGGTCTGGTTTGCATCGTCGTCGATGGCTTGCTTGCCCAGGATCACCAGTTGCGGCTGTTCCTTGTCGACCAGCGCCTTCAACAGCTTGGCCACGGCCAGCGGCTGGAGTTCGGCATCGGTCTGGACCAGCACGCCGCGGTCGGCGCCGATGGCCATGGCCGTGCGCAGCGTTTCCTGGCATTGCGCAACGCCGCAAGAAACCGCCACGACCTCGGCGACAGCACCCTTCTCCTTCAGGCGGGTCGCTTCCTCGACGGCGATCTCGTCAAAGGGGTTCATGGACATCTTCACATTGGCGATATCCACGCCGGTTTGATCAGACTTGACGCGCACCTTGACGTTGTAGTCAACGACGCGTTTGACAGGTACCAAAACCTTCATCCCGCTGCCTCCAAATGGAAAATAATTACCCGGCATGCGCCGGGATCGCATTGCACAATTTTTTCTCGATTCTACAGCTTCGCCAGCGCTCGTATATGGGCGACCACGCTGCGGCCCAAGGCGGACAAGTTGTAACCGCCTTCCAGCGTGCTGACGATGCGCCCCTGACAGTGGCGCTCGGCCACCTCCACGAGCTGTTCTGTTATCCAGGCGTAATCCGCCTCGACCAGGCCCATCTGGCCCATGTCGTCCTCGCGATGCGCGTCGAAGCCGGCCGATACCAGGATCAGTTCGGGCCGGTGCGCTTCCAGCGCCGGCAGCCAGGTATCGGTGACGATGGTCCTGACCGCCGCCCCGCCGGTGTACGCGGCCACGGGCACGTTCAGCATGTTCGAAGCGGGACTCTCGGCGCCGCTATTGGGAAAGAACGGATGCTGGAAGAAGCTGCACATCAGCACCCGGTCGTTGCCGGCGAAGATGTCTTCGGTGCCGTTGCCGTGGTGCACGTCGAAATCGACGATGGCCACGCGCGAGAGGCCGTGGAAGTCCAGCGCATGCTGCGCCGCAATAGCGACGTTGTTCAGAAAGCAGAATCCCATGGCCTGAGAACGGCAGGCGTGATGCCCCGGGGGCCTCACCGCGCAGAAGGCCGTGCGGGCCTCTCCGCCCATCACCGCATCCACCGCGGCCACCCCTGCCCCGGCCGCGTACAGGGCGGCTTCGTAGGTATGGGGATTCATCAGCGTATCCGGATCGATAGGGAAATACCCTTGCTCCGGCGTATGTTCACGCAAACTGTTCAGATACTGGACAGTGTGCACCCGCAATATGTCATGGCGGGATGCCTGCGGCGCCTGGCGGTCGTCCAGGTAAGGCATCAAGCCGCTGGCAAGCAACTGGTCTGAAATGGCGTCCAGCCTCTGGGGGCTTTCGGGATGCCAACTGCCCATTTCATGCAGGCGGCATGCCGGGTGGGTAAGATACATGGTCTCCATAAGGAAGATTATGTTCATCTGTCGGCGATTACTGCAACTCGGAACGCTCTCCGCCCTGCTGGCGGGCTGCTCCACCACCGCCCCCTCTGCACCCAACACCGTCGCCGGCCAGCCGGCCGCCGAATCAACCCCGGCCCCCATCCGCATCGGACCCAGCGCGCCGACACCTGGATCCGAACTGGCGGACGACGCCCCCGCCGCGCTGGCCGCCAATGGCACGTTGCGGCCTGAAGTCCGCACTTTCGTGGAAAACCTGGCCACCGAGCGCCAACTGCCGCTGGACCCCATGGTCGCCGCGCTGGCCGGTTCGCGCTACAACGCCACCGTCGCGCGCCTGATCGCGCCGTCGCCCCCGGGCAAGAAGATCTGGCGCAGCTGGCTGACCTACCGCTCGCGCTTCGTCGAACCCAAGCGCATCGGCTGGGGCGTGGAGTTCTACAACGAGAACCGCGACCTGCTCAACCAGGCGGCGCAGCGCTTCGGCGTTCCGGCGCCGGTGATTGCCTCGATCATCGGCGTGGAAACGCTGTACGGCCGCAATATGGGCAATTTCCGCGTGCTGGATGCGCTGACGACGCTGGCCTTCGACTACCCGGACCCCGCCAAGCCCGAACGCGCCACCATGTTCCGCGGCCAGCTTGCCGACTTCCTGACCCTGGTCATGAAAGACAAGCTGGACCTGGAAACCCGCGGCTCGTACGCCGGCGCCATCGGCATGCCGCAGTTCATGCCCACCAGCGTCATGCATTACGCGGTGGACGGCGACGACAACGGCCATATCGACCTGAGCAACAACACCCGCGACGCCATCATGTCCGTGGGCAGCTTCCTGTCGCAGCACGGCTGGCAGCGCGGCCTGCCGGTGTTCGCACCCGTGGTGCTGCCTGCCGATCCCACCGCGCTCGTCGACGGCGGACTGGAACCCAAGCAAAGCTGGGGCACGCTCACCGCCGCCGGCGCCCGCCTGCAGCCAGGCGCATCGGCCTCGGGCTGGGGCAGCCAGCCGCTGGGCGTGGTCGACCTGGTCGAGGAGGCCCGAGGCACGGCGCAATATCGCGTCGGCACGCCCAACTTCTTCGCGCTCACCAAGTACAACCGCAGCTACTTCTACGCGACCTCGGTAGCGGATCTGGCAAGCGAGATCGAAGCGCGCGTGGGCCGCTGAAGCCCCCAGGACCCGCGGCGCCAGGCGCCGCGGTCCTGCGCTTTACACCGTCGCAACCGGCGTCACGGGCGAACCCACGGCGCCAGGCAGGTTCAGCGGCGGCGCCGTCACCAGGAAGCGGCTGCGGCCGTTGGCCGTCAGCCAGCGCGCCAGCGCCCCCAGGTACCACATCTCGCCTATCGGCAGGCCCAGCTTGAAAATGCAGTGATGGTGCAGAGGCAGCGCCGCGCAGCAGGCATTGGGCTTCTGCGTGGGATAGATTTCCAAGGCGTGGTTGTCCGAGGCCATGGCCGCCACCTTCGAGTCGGTGATCCACTGCAGCAGCTTCTCGTCGCTGCCGTCCAGACCGGCGCAGATCTCGTGCAGCGTATGGGGATCCGGCTCGCGGTTCTTTTCCAGCAGGGCGTCGCCGAATTCCGTATGGAACAGCACGATATCGCCCTGCTCGATCTCGATCCGGTCCGCGTCCAGGATGCGCATCAGCTCGTCGTAGCCGACCGACTTCTGCTCCCGTCCGTAGTGGCGCGCCAGATCGACCATCACGCCGCGCGTCTGCAGGCACGATTCGGCCAGCTGGGTGATGTCCAGCTTCTTGGCGTTGGAGGCCGGCCCCTGGCCCAGATCGGTCTTGGCATAGCCATTGTCCACGTCGTAGTCCACCGGACCCACCACGTGCTCGTTGGGCCGGTAGCCGTTGTAGTAGACGCGCTCGGGCAGGCCGTCGCCATTGGCGTCGAACAGCGCGCCCACGTGGGCCAGCGAATCCCATTGCGTCGAATACTGCAAGCTCATTTCGACGATGTCGTCGCTGAGCACGTCGACGCAGCCGGGACGCAGGCGTCCCAGCGGGAAATTCAGGTACTGGTCGCCGTCCCTCTCGGTGGGCCGCAGCTTGGGCGGATGGCGCCGCACGTTCACGCCGTTGCCGCCCGGGTAATCCAGCGGCAGCGACAGGCAGAAGCTCAGGCCTTCGCGCACTTCCCGCATGCCGCTCAGCACGTTCGCGGGGGTGATGTAATTCAGGCAACCTCGCTGGTCGTCAGGCCCGAAATCTCCCCAGTTCGATCCCTCAGGACGGTTCTTCCATCTCATGCGTTGCAACTCCTGGTCGATTGAATGCTGTTTGACATAAATTTATCACGTATAGGATACTAACATCATGGATGTGAAAACTGCTGGCCGAGTGCTGGATGTGCTGAACCTCTTTGCCGAGGAGCAGAAGCCCCTGCTGTACAGCGAGATCGCTGCCCAGATGGGGATTCCGCTGTCGAGCTGCCATGGGCTGCTGAAGACCATGGTGGCGCGCGGCTATCTCTACGAAATCGGCAAGAAGCACGGCTATTACCCGACCCAGAAACTGATACACGTGGCCACCCTGATCTGCCATAGCGACCCGCTGAACGCGGTGATCGAGCCGGTGCTGGCCCGGGTGCGGGACCTGACGGGCGAGACGGCCTTGCTGGCCAAGCTGGCCGACGACAAGGTCGTGTACCTGATCGTCGCCGAGTCCAAGCAGACCATCCGCTTCTCGCATCAGCCGGGCGGCTTCAAGGCGGTGCACGCCACCAGCTCCGGCAAGGCGCTGCTATCGGTGCTGTCGCAGGAAGAACGGCAGAAGTGGTTCAAGGCCTACAGCGGCTTTGCCGCCTACACGGACAGCACGCTCACCAGCCGGGAAGCCTTCGACCGCGACCTGGAGGCGGGCGTGGCGCGCGGCTGGCAGCGCTCGGTGGGCGAGAACGTCGAGGACGTGATGTCCATTTCGCTCGGATTCCGCGCATACGAACAACCCTTTGCCATCGTGGTGGCCGGCCCGCTGAGCCGGATGCTGAAGAACGAAGCCACCACGGGGAAACAGCTGGCCGAGGTCAAGGCGATGCTGCAAGCAGCGCTGCCCTCGGCCAATCTCACCTTTGTAGGAGTAGACAGTAGATGAACAAACGCACCTTCCTCGCCGCGGCCTGCTCGGCGATCGCCACGGCGGCCGTGCCGGCAGCAACCGCCTACGCGCAGGCGGACTATCCGGACAAGCCCATCCGCGTGATCATGCCTTGGGCGGCAGGAGGACCGACGGACGTGGTCGGCCGCCTGATCGCGGTCCAGATGGGCGAGATCCTGGGTCAGCCGCTGGTGATCGAAACCCGCGCGGGGGCCAGCGGCACCATCGGCACGGCCCAGGTCGCCAAGGCGCCGGCGGATGGCTACACCTTGCTGATGAACCCGTCGGTGCAGGGCATCTATCCGGCCCAGTTCAAGAATCTGAGCTTTGACCCGATCAAGGACTTCAAGATGGTGGGCGTGCTGGGCACGGTGCCGATGGTGGCCGTCGTCCCGCCCAACTCGAAGTTCAAGACCTTCGGCGAACTGATCAAGCAGGGCCAGGCCCAGCCCGGTTCGCTGACCTTCGCATCCCCCGGCGTGGCCACCTTGCCGCACCTGGCGGGCGAACTGATCAATACCTCCACCAAGGCCAAGATCACCCATGTCGGCTACCGCGGCAGCAGCCCGGCCCTGACCGACGTCGCGGGCGGCCACGTGGACCTGATGTACGCGCCGCTGGCGCCGGCTCTCCCGCTGATCCAGAGCGGCAAGATCCGCCCGATCGCCGTGACGACCAAGACCCGCCTGGCCGAACTGCCCGACGTGCCGACCATCGCGGAAAGCGTCCTGCCCGGCTTCGACATCGTCACCTGGTACGGCATGTGGGCGCCCAAAGACACGCCGCAGCCCATCATCGCCAAGCTGAACAAGGTCATGATCGAAGCCTCGCAATCGCCCAAGGTGGTTGAAGCGCTGAAGTCGCAAGGCACGCTGCCCAGCACCATGAGCTACCAGGAAGCCGAAGCCTTCAACCTAGCGGAGAGCGAGCGTTGGATCAAGGTGATGCAGGACGCCGGCATCCAGCCCGAATAAGCGCGCAAGAAACACGGGCGCACGCCGCGCCCGACCAATGAAAAACCGCCATGCCCGGCAAACCCGGCATGGCGGTTTTGTTCTGCCCGACGGCGGTCAGGCGTTCAGTTGAAGACGCCCGTGGACAGGTAGCGGTCGCCGCGGTCGCACACGATGAACACGATGGTGGCGTCGTTGACGCGTTCCGCCACGCGCAGGGCGGCAACCAGCGCGCCCGCCGATGAAATTCCGCCGAAGATGCCCTCTTCCGCCGCCAGCCGGCGCGCCATCTGTTCGGCCTCGGCCTGCTCGATGGATTCATAGGCGTCCACCCGGCTGCGATCGAAGATCTTGGGGAGATAGGCTTCGGGCCACTTGCGGATGCCCGGGATCGACGATCCTTCGGCGGGCTGCGCGCCCACCACCTGCACCGCGGGGTTGCGCGACTTCAGGTAGGTCGACACGCCCATGATGGTGCCGGTGGTGCCCATGGCGCTCACGAAGTGGGTAACGCGCCCTTCGGTCTGGTTCCAGATTTCCGGCCCGGTGGTTTCGATGTGGGCGCGGGGGTTGTCGGGGTTGGCGAACTGGTCCAGCACCAGACCGCGGCCGTCCGCCTGCATGGCCGACGCCAGGTCGCGGGCGTATTCCATGCCGCCCTTGTCCGCGGGCGTCAGGATCAGCTCGGCGCCGTAGGCCGTCATGGCCGCGCGGCGTTCCACCGACAGGTTGTCCGGCATGATCAGGATCATGCGGTAGCCGCGCATGGCGGCAGCCATGGCCAGCGCGATGCCGGTATTGCCGCTGGTCGCCTCGATGAGGGTGTCGCCCGGCTTGATGTCGCCGCGTTCTTCCGCGCGGGCGATCATCGACAGGGCCGGACGGTCCTTCACGGAGCCGGCGGGGTTGTTGCCCTCCAGCTTGGCCAGGATGACATTGCCCCGGGCGGCGCCCGCGGCCCCGGGAATGCGCTGCAGGCGCACCAGCGGCGTATTGCCGACGGTTTGCTCGATAGTGGGATAGGTAGTAGTCATGCGGACGATGATAACCCCGCCTGGCGGCGCGCGCCGCCAAAAGCCGCGCTCCCGCCAGGGCTACCCGCGCGGCGCGCGACGCGCTCAGGGCCGGGCGCGGGCCGCGGGCTGGGACGTCGCCGGTTTCGCTTCGGATTTGGCTTCGGCCTTGCCCGCAGCCGGCTTGCCCTGCGCCGGCTTGGCCGCCGTATCGCCCTGCCCGGCCTGGGGCCCCGTCCCTGCCACCTGCAGGCCGGCCTCTTGCAGGGCCTGCGCCTTCTTCGGACCGATGCCGCGCACGCGTTCAGCCAGGTCGTTCAAGGATTCGAACTTGCCGCCCCGTTCGCGTTCCTTGATGATGATTTCCGCCATGCGCGGGCCGATGCCCCGGACGCCTTCGAGCTGCTGGGCATTGGCCTGGTTGAGGTCCACCGCGTGCGCCTGCGGCGCGGCCAGGCCCAGGCCCGCCGTCACCAGCAGCGCGCCCAAGGCCTGCCGCAAAGGGCGCGGCCGGGCGCCGGAAGCAAGGGTGGCGCGCGCCCTGCGCCATCTGGCAAAAGGGGCCGGGTGGGCAGCGGCGGATTGAAGGAATGGATTCATGGAGGGTCTCCCAGGTGTCTGGCGCAACGGCTGTCACGCCACGCTCAGATCATGCTGGCGGCGCGCCCCGCCACGGCGGCGCAGTGAATGGAAACATCCGCCCCGGCAAACCGCCAGGCGAAAAAAAGCCACCGCGAACGGTGGCTTTTCTTGCAGACCCGGCGCAGTGGCGCAGACTTACTTGCGGGCGCGCCAGTAACGCACGTACTCGGTGACGCCGGTCCGCACATCGCGCATCGGCGCCTGGAATCCCGCTGCGCGCAGGCGCGTGACATCGGCCTGCGTGTAGCTCTGATAGCGCCCTTTCAGGTCGTCCGGGAACGGGATGTAGCGGATCAGATCCAGTTCCACCAGTTGCGCCAGCGTCAGCTCGGCTTCGCCGCGCTCCGCGCGCAGCGCATTGACCACGCCGGCCGCCACATCGTTGAAGGGCTGCGCGCGGCCCGTGCCGCAGTTGAAAATGCCCGACTGCTCGGGGTGGTCCAGGAAATGCAGGTTGACCGCGACCACGTCTTCGACGGAAATGAAGTCGCGGCTCTGGCCGCCATCCACGTAGCCGTCCCAGCCCGCGAACAGGCGCACGTGCCCATGCTCCAGGAACTGGTTCATGTTGTGGAACGCCACCGAAGCCATGCGGCCCTTGTGCTGTTCGTGCGGACCGTAGACGTTGAAGTAGCGCAGGCCCACCACCTGTGCGGTCAGGCTGTCCATGCGCTGGCGCAGGACCTGATCGAACAGCAGCTTGGAATAGCCGTAGACGTTCAGCGGGCCTTCGTTGGCGGGGTCTTCCACGTAGATCGAGGAACCGCCGTAGACCGCCGCCGACGAGGCGTACAGGAACGGAATGCGGCGCTCCTGGCAGAACTCGAACAGCTCCAGCGTGACGCGGTAGTTGTTGTCGAGCATGTAGCGGCCGTTGCGCTCGGTCGTGTCCGAGCACGCGCCCTGGTGCAGCACGGCACGCACTTCCCGCAGGCTGCCGTCGAGGACGCGGCGGCGGAAGTCGTCCTTGTCCATGTAGTCCGCGATCTGGCAATCGACCAGGTTGACGAACTTGTCGCCTTCGGTCAGGTCATCGACCGCGATGATGTCCTTGATGCCGCGGCGGTTGAGCCCGCGCACCAGGTTGCTGCCTATGAAGCCCGCGGCTCCGGTAACGACGATCATGAGAGTTCTCCTGCCAATTCCGCGGCGGTGACGATGGACGTGCCAAGCTTGCCCACGGCGATGCCGCCGGCCTTGTTGGCCCAGCCCATCGCGTCGACCCACGGCAGATCGATGGCGCGCGACACGGCCAGCGTCGCCAGCACGGTGTCGCCTGCGCCGGACACGTCGAACACTTCGTGCGCCTGCGCGTCGATGTGGTCGCGTCCCGCGTCGGTAAACAAAGTCATGCCCTGCTCGGAACGGGTCACGAGCAAGGCTTCCAGATCCAGGTCGGCGCGCAGGCGCTGCGCGCGATCGGTGAGTTCGGCCTCGGAACTCCAGCGGCCCACGGCCTCCTGCATTTCCGAGCGGTTGGGGGTGACGAGCGTCGCCCCGCGGTAACGGGTGTAATCGTGACCCTTCGGGTCCACCAGCACCGGCACGCCGGCGTTGCGGGCCAGCGCGATCAGCGATTCGACCCGCGCCAGCACGCCCTTGGCATAGTCGGACAGCACGACGATGTCGTGGTTGGCCAGATGGCGCGCGAAAGCGGCATCGACGTTGTCCAGCGCGGCCTGTGCCGGATGCTGTTCGAAGTCCACGCGCAGCAGCTGCTGCTGGCGACCCAGCACGCGCATCTTCAAGGTCGTGTGCAAGGACGGATCGGCGAGCAGCTCGGCCTGTATGCCGGCTTCGGCGGACAAGCGCCGGACGCTGTCGCCCGCCTCGTCTTCGCCCAGCACGCCGACCAAGGTCACATGGCCGCCCAGGGCCGCCACGTTGCGCGCGACGTTGGCCGCGCCGCCCAGGCGGTCTTCGCGGCGCGCCACGCGTACCACGGGCACCGGCGCTTCGGGCGAAATGCGTTCGACTTCGCCGAACCAGTACCGGTCCAGCATCACATCGCCCACCACGAGGACGCGGCTATGCGAAATGGCTTCGGCGGGAAATGCATTCATTCAAGTTCTTCCAAGCGGCGCGGCGCGTAGGTTTCCCAGGCGTTGCAGCCGGGACATTGCCAGTAAAAGCGACGCGCCTGAAAACCGCAACTGCGGCATGCGTAGCGGTCCAGCCGCTGCGTATGCTTGTGGATCAGGCTGCGCAACAACGTCAGGTCAGCGCCCGGCACTGGCGCCTGCTCGGCGCCGCTTTCCGGATTGGCCAGCTCGGCCTCCAGCAGACGGTCCAGCCCCAGCAGCGACGGATGGCTGCGCAAGGCATTGCGGGCAAATGCCCATGACGGCGCGGAGCCCTGCTGGGCGCGCAGTTCGCGGAACAGCACGTTGAACAGGTCCAGCGACGCGTGGCGCGCATACTGCTTCTGCAGCACGTCGAGCCCGGCCGCTTCCTGATTGGCGGCGCGGTAGTTCGCCAGGACCTGCTCGGCCACCAGGCCGGCGTACTCGGGAGCGTCGGTCATGATCGACTCCAGGTACAGGCGTTCGCGCTTCGGGTCCTGTTCGATCAGGGCCAGGCGGGCGCGCAGCATGGCGGTGCGCACCATGGCGCCTTTGCTCGACGCCGGATCGATGGTCGACAAGGCATGGTCGGCGGCATCCAGCGCCTTGTGGGCCGCGTCGATGTCGGCGGGCTTGGCCGACAGCGCGGTTTGCGCCTGTTCGCAGTAATAGTGCACGAGCTGCGGCACCGGCTCGTCGACCAGGCCCTGCAGCGTCTTCACGGCTTCGATGGCGCGCGGCCAATCGTGCTCGGATTCGTAGATGCGGATCAGCGAACGCAGCGCGGGCAAGGCGTAGCGGGTGTCCTTGAGCTGCTCGAAGCCGTTTTCGGCGCGGTCCAGCATGCCGGCCTTGAGGAAATCCTGCGCCAGCTCGTGCTGCGCATGCTCGCGTTCGGCGGCGGGCAGGTCGGAACGGTTCAGGAGGCTCTGGTGCACGCGGATGGCGCGCTCCATTTCGCCCCGGCGGCGGAACAGGCTGCCCAGCGCAAAGTGCAGCTCGGTGGTTTCCGGGTCCAGCTTGGCCACTTCGACGAAGGCGTCGATGGCGCGGTCCGGCTCTTCATTGAGCAGGAAGTTCAGTCCGCGGAAATAGGAGTCGGGCAGGCTGCGGGTTTCCCGCAGCATTTGCCGGATATCGAAGCGCGCGGCCAGCCAGCCCAGCGCGAACAATACCGGCACGAAAATCAACCACCAAGGTTCAAAATCCACTATGCGGGCTCTTGCGGTAATTCAGTGCGGAAAGGGATTCAGTGCTGACGCAACGGCATCACAGCGGCGACATCGGGGCCACGGCCTCCGGCGGCACGGCGGGCGTGGTGCCGGCGACGGCGGCCTGGACACGGTCCAGCTCGCGGCGCAGGCGCATGGCTTCGCGGCGGCGGCGCATGGCGGCGGGCACGGTCAGCAACAAGCCAAACAAGGCGCCCAAGACGAACACGACCAGCATCACAACGATGAGGGGCACGTCCTGCACCACGTAATCGGCGTAGAACTTCACGGCGACCGGATCCGTGTTTTTCAACGCGAACATCAATACTGCAACAAACACGAGCAATCGCAGGGCCCAGACTAGGTAGCGCATGGCGCATGCTCCAAAGAATTCAAGACTATCAATTGTAAGCGACGGATCCCGCCTGGCGCCAAAAAACAAAGCCCCTTGATTGCTCAAGGGGCTAGGTTCTCGGTCCGATCCGCCCGAAGGCGGCCTTACTGCCGTGCCGTCAATGCATGGCGTGCAGACTCACCATCGACGGCATCGGTTCACTCGATCCAGAGGATTGAGCGTCCTCGTCATTGCCGCCGGCCAAGTCCACCCGCTCGCGCAATTCCTTGCCCGCCTTGAAGTGCGGCACCTGTTTTCCAGGCACCAGCACCTGTTCGCCGGATTTCGGATTGCGACCGATGCGGGGAGACCGCTGCGACAGCGAGAAGCTGCCAAAACCGCGGATCTCGATGCGCTGACCCGAGGCCAGGGCCTGGGTCATTGCGTCGAGCACAGTCTTGACCGCGTAATCGGTGTCGCGGGCGGCCAGCTGAGGATAGCGGGCCGCCAAGGCGGCGATCAGCTCCGACTTGGTCACGAATTAACCGTCGTTGCGCTGTTGGTCCAGCTTGGCCTTCAGCAGCGCGCCGAGGTTGGTGGTGCCGGACGAAGCGCTGGCGTCGGACATGCGCTGGATCGTTTCGGCGGTTTCGGCGTTGTCGCGGGCCTTGATCGACAGCTGGATCGAACGCGTCTTGCGGTCGATGTTGACGATCATGGCTTCGATGTTCTCGCCGGCGGTCAGAACGGTGGTGGCGTCTTCAACGCGGCCCGAGGAGATCTCGGAAGCGCGCAGGTAGCCTTCAACGTCCACGGACAGCGTGACAACAGCGCCCTTGGCTTCGACCGACTTGATGGTGCCCGGAACAACGGCGCCCTTGTCGAACGTGGCAACGAAGTTGTTGAAGGGGTCGCCTTCCAGCTGCTTGATGCCCAGCGAGATGCGTTCCTTGTCGGTATCGATGCCCAGAACCACGGCTTCGATCTCGTCGCCCTTCTTGAAGTTGCGCACGGCTTCTTCGCCGGTTTCCGTCCACGACAGGTCGGACAGGTGAACCAGGCCATCGATGCCGCCGGGCAGGCCGACGAACACGCCGAAGTCGGTGATCGACTTGATGGCGCCGCGGACCTTGTCACCACGCTTGAAGTTGGTGGCGAACTCTTCCCACGGGTTCTGGCGGCACTGCTTCATGCCCAGCGAGATGCGACGACGGTCTTCGTCGATTTCCAGGACCATGACTTCGACTTCTTCGCCCAGGGTCACGACCTTGCGCGGATCGACGTTCTTGTTGGTCCAGTCCATTTCGGAGACGTGCACCAGGCCTTCGATGCCGGCTTCGACTTCAACGAACGCGCCGTAGTCGGTCAGGTTGGTGACCTTGCCGAACAGGCGGGTGCCTTGCGGGTAGCGGCGAGCCAGGCCCACCCACGGATCTTCGCCCAGCTGCTTGACGCCCAGGGAGACGCGGCTCTTTTCCTGGTCGAACTTGAGCACCTTGGCTTCGACTTCCTGACCCACTTGCAGGACTTCGGAGGGGTGACGCACACGGCGCCAGGCCATGTCGGTGATGTGCAGCAGGCCGTCGATGCCGCCCAGGTCCACGAACGCGCCGTAGTCGGTGATGTTCTTGACCACGCCCTTGACCACAGCACCTTCGTGCAGGGTTTCGAGCAGCTTCTGGCGCTCTTCGCCCATGCTGGCTTCCAGCACCTGGCGACGCGACAGAACGACGTTGTTGCGCTTGCGGTCGAGCTTGATGACCTTGAATTCGAGGGTCTTGCCTTCGTACGGGGTGGTGTCCTTGACCGGACGCAGGTCCACCAGCGAACCCGGCAGGAACGCGCGGATGCCGTTGGTCATGACGGTCAGGCCGCCCTTCACCTTGCCGGTGATGGTGCCGGTAACCAGTTCGCCGTTTTCCAGGGCCTTTTCCAGTTGCAGCCAGGCCGACAGGCGCTTGGCGCGGTCACGCGACAGGATGGTGTCGCCGTAGCCGTTTTCCAGGGAATCGATGGCCACCGAGACGAAATCGCCAGGTTGCACTTCGAGCTCGCCCTGGTCGTTCAGGAACTCTTCCAGGGGGATCAGCGCTTCGGACTTCAGGCCGGCGTTGACGACGACGAAGTTGTGGTCGACGCGCACGACTTCGGCGCTGATGACCTCGCCGGACTTCATGTCCTGGCTCTTGAGGCTTTGTGCGAAAAGGTCGGCGAAGCTTTCGCCGCCGGTGGCGGTAGTGGAAACGGAAGACATGGGGTTGAAATCCATTGGGCCGAAATGGCCGTTAAAAACACACCGCAGCGGATTGCCCGCCACAGTGGAGTCAAAATGCCTGCTTGCCGGTTTACCCTTGCGGGGTGTCCCGTGGGGGCTGCGCCTGGCTTGAACAGGGCCGATAAAAAAAACAGAAAACTGCGGAGGATTCGAGAGAAAAGTCCGGGACCGGTAATTCAATCCGCGGCGGCGTTCTTCCAGAAATCCAGTATTGCCTGCACCGTTTCTGCAATCGTCAAATCAGACGAATCCAGCACGTGTGCATCCGCTGCGGGAGCCAAGGGAGCGGTAGTCCGCCCCATATCGCGGGCGTCCCGCTCGCGCATATCCCGTAGGAGGTCATCAAGATTAGCAGAAATTCCCTTTTCGATCAACTGCTTACAGCGCCTCTGCGCCCGCGCGACCACATCGGCTACCAGGAACACCTTCAGGGGCGCATCGGGAAACACCACCGTACCCATGTCGCGCCCGTCCGCAACCAGGCCCGGAGCCAGCCGGAAGGCGCGCTGGCGCTCGAGCAGCGCCTGGCGCACGCCCGGGAAGGCGGCCACGCGCGAGGCGAAGTTGCCGACTTCCTCGCGACGGATATCGTGGCCGACATCCACGCCCTCGAGGTAGACATGAGGCCCTTCGAAACGCACATCCAGGGTTTCGGCCACGCGCGCCACGGCGGGCTCGTCCTCGGGGGCCAAGCCGCGGTTGAGCGCCGCCAGCGCGGTCAGGCGATAGAGCGCGCCGCTGTCGAGCACGGCCCAGCCCAGGGCCTTGGCGACGCGGTGGGCCACCGTGCCCTTGCCGGACGCGGTGGGGCCGTCGATGGTGATGACGGGGACAGTGGAGGAAGTTGCAGGGGAAATCGAAGTCATGGGCGATTCTTCGCTAGGCCGCTACCAGGCCCGCGTAAACATCAAAGTAACCCGGGAAGGTCTTGCTGACGCAGCCCGGGTCGAGAATACGGACGGCCGCCGGCCCGAAAGCCGCCAGCGAAAAGCACATTGCCATGCGGTGGTCGTCCCAGGTGCCGATGTGCGCATCGCGCCAGGCATCCTGCGCCGGCGGCGTCACGCGCAGCCAATCCGGCCCCGATTCCACCTGCGCGCCCAGCTTTTCCAGTTCGGTCTGCATGGCGTGGATGCGGTCGGTTTCCTTGACGCGCCAACTGCCGATGTTGCGCAGGCGACACGGGCCGTCGGCGTACAGCGCCAGGGCGGCCGCGGTCATGGCGGCGTCCGGGATCAGGTTGAAATCGGTGTCGAAGGCCTTCAGGCGTTCGCCCTGGGCGACGCGCGCGCCCGTCACCTCGATCCAGTCGGGACCGTAGGTCACGGTGGCGCCCATGTCGGCCAGCGTGCCGGCAAAGGCGACGTCGCCCTGGATGCTGTCCGCGCCCACGCCGGTCACGCGCAGCGGCCCGCCGCCGATCGCGCCCAGCGCCAGGAAATAGGAAGCCGTCGAGGCGTCGCCTTCGACCGCGATCTGCCCGGGGCTGCGATAGGCCGCCCCGCCGTCGATGACGAAACGGCTCCAGCCGTCGCGCCGCACCTGCACGCCGAAGCGCGCCATCAGGTTCAACGTGATCTCGATGTACGGCTTGGAGATGAGCTCGCCCAGCACTTCGATCGTGACCGGCTTGCCGCTGCGGCCCGCCTGCAGCGGCGCGGCCATCAGCAAGGCAGTCAGGAACTGGCTGGACACCGAACCCTGCACGCGCGTGACCGCGTCCGCCGCGATGTCGCCGCGGCCGATATGCAGGGGCGGATAGCCAGGCTGGCCCAGGTAATCGATGCTGGCGCCCAAGCCCTTGAGCGCGTCGACCAGGTCGCCAATGGGGCGCTCGTGCATGCGCGGCACGCCCGACAGGCGGTAATCGCCGCCCATGAGCGCCAGCGCCGCGGTCAGCGGCCGGATCGCGGTGCCGGCGTTGCCCATGAACAGGTCGGCGCTTTCCACCGGAAGGCGGCGCACGCCCTGCACCGTGACACTGCCCGCCTCCAGTTCCGACACCTGCACGCCCAGTTGGCGCAAGGCGCCGAGCATGACGCGGGTGTCGTCGGAATCCAGCAAACCGGTGATGACGGTGCTGCCCTCGGCGATGGCGGACAGCAGCAGCACGCGGTTGGAAATGCTCTTGGAACCCGGCAGGGCCATCACGCCCCGCGCTTGCCGCACGCGCGGCAGATCGAGATAAGGCAAAGCGCCCATGTCAGCTACTCCTTGCGCCAGTTGCGGCGGGCGCGGGCCGCCGTGTCCAGCAGCGTCAGCAAAGCCGCGCCATCGCCATCGGCAATGGCGCGTTCGGCACGATCCAGCACCGTGCGCACGTCGGCCAGTTCGGTCAGCATGGCGTCGCGGTTGGACAGAAAAATGTCGCGCCACATCTCGGGCGAACCCGCGGCGATGCGCGTGAAGTCGCGAAAACCGCTGCCCGCCAGCGCCAGGCGCGTGGAAGCATCGGTGGCCTCGGCCACTTGCTCCATGTAGACCGCCGATAGCAGATGCGGCAAATGGCTGACCGAAGCCAACACGCGATCATGGGCGTCGGCGTCCATGTCGATCACGTCCGCCCCGCAAGCCTGCCATGCCCGGCGCACCAGCTCCAGCGAGGCCGCGCCATTCTCGGCCAGCGGCGTCAGGATGACGGTGCGCTTGCGGTACAGCTCGGCATCGGCCGCCTCCGGTCCGGTGCGCTCTGCGCCGGCGATGGGATGGCCAGGCACGAACTGCGCGATCCGGTCGCCCAGGGCGGCGCGTGCGGCCTCGACCACTTCGGCCTTGGTACTGCCCCCATCCGTCAGCACGGTATCGGGGCGCAGATGCGCGCGCATGCGCGACAGCACGTCGCCCAGCCCGCCCACTGGCGTCGCCAGCAGGATCAGATCGGCGCGCGCCGCGGCATCCTCTGCGGAAGCGGCTTCGTCGATCAGCCCTAGTTCAACGGCGCGGGCCAGCGATTGCGCGTTGCGCCCTACCCCAAGCACCCGGCCCACCTGCCCCGCCCGGCGCAAGGCCGCGGCGAAGGATCCGCCGATCAGGCCCACGCCTACTACGGCCAATACAGGAATCAGGGGGCCAGCGGCCCCCTGATCGGATTTCGGTGACGCGTCGTTCATGCGGACAGGATGGCGCTCAAGGCTTCGATGAACCGCTCGTTTTCCTGCGGCAGTCCGATGGACACCCGCAGCCACTCCGGCAAGCCGTCGCCGGCAACCGGGCGCACGATCACGCCGCGCTTGAGCAGCTCCAGGTTGATGCGCGGGGCGTCGCCCACATGCACCAGCACGAAGTTGCCGTAGCTGGGCACGTAGCGCAGCTTCAGGCGCTCGAACGCGGCGCACAACTGCGCCTTGCCCGCCTTGTTGGAGGCATAGGCCTCTTCCAGGTAGGCCGCGTCGCGCAACGCGGCGATGGCCGCGGCCTGCGCCAACGTATTGACGTTGAACGGCTGGCGCACGCGATTCAGCAGATCCGTCAGGGCCGGTTGCGCCACCGCGAAGCCCACGCGCAGCCCCGCCAGGCCGTAGGCCTTGGAGAAGGTGCGCGACACGATCAGGTTGGGATAGCGGCGCACCAGCGCGGTGCTGTCGAAGCGGAACTCGGGGTCGAGGTACTCGTTGTAGGCCTCGTCCAGGACCACCGTCACGCGATCGCCGTGGGCGGCGTGGACGCGCTCCAGGAAGGCCGCGACCTGGTCGCCCGGCACGAAGGTGCCGGTGGGGTTGTTCGGGTTGGCGATGAACAGCAGCCGCGTATCGTCGGCGATGGCATCGAACATCGCATCCAGGTCATGCCCGTAGTCCTTGGCCGGCACCACGATGTGGCGGGCGCCGCGCGCCTGGGTGGCCAGGCGGTAGACCGCGAACGAGTGCTGCGCATAGACCGCCGAAACGCCCGGCTCCAGCAGCGCTAGCGCCGCGATTTCCAGGATGTCGTTGGAGCCGTTGCCCAGCGTGACCCAGCTCATCGGCACGCCGTAGCGTTCAGCCAGCGCCGACTTCAGGTCGAAGCCGTTGGGATCGGGATAGCGCGCCAGCGACTCGGCCGCGGCCAGCATCGCCTCGCGCGCCGACTTGGGCATGCCCAGCGGGTTTTCATTGGACGCCAGTTTGACGATCCCGGCCGGGTCCAGCCCGAATTCGCGGGCCAGTTCTTCGATGGGCTTGCCGGCCTGGTAAGGCGCGATGGCGCTGACGTGCGCCGGAGCAACGAGGGGCTTGGATGCGGTGGTCATGTCGGAAGGGCTCACGGCGCCGGGTAGGAACCCAGCACTTTCAGGTAGGCAACCTGCGCCTGCAAGGCGGCCAGGGCGCGTTCGACGTTCGGATCATTGCGGTGACCCAGGACGTCCACATAGAAATAGTATTCCCACTGGCCGGTGCGGGCCGGCCGCGACTCGAAGCGCGTCATGGACACGCCATTGGCCGCCAGCGGCGCCAGCATTTCGTAGACGGCGCCAGCGCGGTTCGGCACGGCCAGGATCAGGCTGGTCTTGTCCTTGCCGCTGACCAGCGGCTCGATGTTGCCGATCGCCAGGAAGCGCGTGCGGTTATGTGGGTCGTCCTGAATGCCCGCGGCCACGATCTGCAGGTTCCAGGCGGGCGCCGCCACTTCACCGGCGATCGCCGCGATGCTCGGGTCGCCCGCGGCAGCGCGCGCGGCCTCGGAATTGCTGGACGCGGCCACGCGGGCCACATCGGGATGGTTGCGCGTGAGCCAGCCCTGGCACTGGGCCAGCGCCTGCGGATGCGCGGAAATCGTCTTGATGCCGTCCATGCTGCCGGACTGCGACATCAGGCAATGGCGAATGACCAACGAACGCTCGCCCAGAATCTTCAGCGGCGTGTTCAGCAGCAGGTCCAGGCTGCGGTTGACCGCGCCTTCGGTGGAGTTTTCGACCGGAACCATGCCGACGTCGGCCTGCCCCGCCTCGACGGCGCGGAAGACTTCGTCAAACGAAGCGCAAGGCAGCTTCTGCACGGCGTGGCCGAAATGCTCCTGCGCCGCCTGTTCCGAGAACGAGCCCTGCGGTCCCAGGAAGGCGACCGTCATGCCGCGCTCCAGGCCGCGGCAGGCCGAGATGATTTCGGTCCAGACCGCGGCCACGCCAGCGTTCGGGAACGGGCCGGGATTGGTCTGCTGCAGGCGGCGGATGACCTCGGCTTCGCGCTCGGGGCGCAGCACGGGGCCATCGGCATTCGCGGCGTGCTTGGCCTCGCCCACTTCCAGCGCGGCGCTTGCGCGCTGCGTCAGGAGGTCGAGGATCTGGGCGTCCAACGCGTCGATGCGCTGACGCAAGGGGAGCAGCTTGCGCTGCAGATCGTCATCCATAGCGACGCTCGAATTCCTTGAGGTACTCGACCAGCGCCGTGACCCCAGCCAGGGGCACCGCGTTGTAGATCGAGGCGCGCATGCCGCCCACGCTCTTGTGGCCCTTGAGCTGCGTCAGGCCGGCCGCGTCCGCGCCTTGCAGGAAGGCGTCGTTGAGCGATTCGTCGCGCAGCACGAACGGCACGTTCATGCGCGAGCGCACCGGTGCGTGGATGGGATTGCGGTAGAAGCTGGTGCTGTCCAGATAGCCGTACAGCAGATCGGCCTTGGCCTTGTTCGCGGCTTCCATGCCGGCCACGCCGCCATTGGCCTTGACCCACTTGAAGACCAGGCCGGCGACGTAGATGGCGAAGGTGGGCGGCGTGTTGTAGCGCGAATGCTCCGCGGCCACGTTGGCGTAATCGAACGCGGACGGGCAGATCGGCAAGGCGTGGCCGATCAGGTCGCGGCGCGCGATGACCATGGTCACGCCCGCCGGGCCGGCATTCTTTTGCGCGCCGGCGTACATCATGCCGCAGCGCGTCACGTCCATCGGACGCGACAGGAAATGCGAGGACGCGTCGACGACCAGCGGCACGTCGGGCGCGCCCAGCGCGGCGGTGTCGGGCCAGTCCATGAACTCGACGCCGCCGATGGTTTCATTGCTGCACAGGTGCAGATAGGCCGAATCCTGGCGCACTTGCCAGGTATCGACCGGCGGCACCCAGGTCAGCGGCGCCTGCTCGCGGCCATCCAGCTGGATGGCCTGCTCGCTGCTTGCCGCCACATGGGTGCTGCCGTAGCGGCCGGCTTCCTTGTACGAACGCTTGGACCAATGGCCCGTCACGACGAAGTCGGCCGCCGGCGTACCGCGGCGTCCCATGAGATTCATGGGAACGATGGCGTTTTCCCCGGAACCGCCGCCCTGCATGAACATGACGGCGTAGTCCGCCGGGAGTCCGAGCAGGTCGCGCAGATCGGACTCTGCTTCATCGCAGATCTGCACGAAATGCTTGCCGCGATGGCTCATTTCCATCACGGACATGCCGCTGCCGTGCCAGTCCAGCATTTCCGCAGCGGCTTGCTGCAGCACCACCTCGGGCAAGGCCGAGGGGCCTGCCGAGAAGTTCCAGGGGCGGGCCATTATTGCTCCGTAGGTTCCGTCGAATCCGTCGAGTCCGCAGCGCCGTTGTCGTCGCCGCCGTCCGCGTCCTGGCCGTCTTCGCCCAGGTCGCCGTCATCGTCCGCATCGCTTTCCACGACGCGGCGCACGCCGGACAGAGAGCTGCCGTCGTCAACGTTGATGAGCGTGACGCCTTGCGTGGCGCGGCCCATTTCGCGGATTTCAGAGACGCGGGTGCGCACCAGCACGCCGCCGGTCGTGATCAGCATGATCTCGTCCGAAGGCATGACCAGCACCGCGCCCACGACCTTGCCGTTGCGCGAGCTGGTCTGGATGGCGATCATGCCCTTGGTGCCGCGGCCGTGACGCGTGTACTCGGTGATCGGGGTGCGCTTGCCGTAGCCGTTTTCGGTGGCGGTCAGCACGCTTTGCGTTTCGTCGCCAGCCACCAGCAGCGCGATGACGGTCTGGGTGTCTTCCAGCATCATGCCGCGCACGCCGCGGGCGTTGCGGCCCATCGGACGCACGTCGTTCTCGTCGAAGCGCACGGCCTTGCCGGCGTCCGAGAACAGCATGACGTCATGCTGGCCGTCGGTCAGGTCGGCGCCGATCAGGTAGTCGCCGTCGTCCAGGTCCACGGCGATGATGCCGGCCTTGCGCGGGTTGGAGAAGTCGGACAGCGGGGTCTTCTTGACCGTGCCGCGCGAGGTCGCCATGAAGACGTAGTGGTCTTCGCTGAATTCCTTGACCGGCAGCACCACGGTGATCTTCTCGCCTTCGGCCAACGGGAACATGTTGACGATGGGCTTGCCGCGCGAGTTGCGCGTGCCTTGCGGCACTTCCCAGACCTTCAGCCAGTACACGCGGCCGCGGTTGGAGAAGCACAGCAGGAAGTCGTGCGTGTTGGCGATGAACAACTGGTCGATCCAGTCGTTTTCCTTCATGGCCGTGGCCTGCTTGCCGCGTCCGCCGCGCTTTTGCGAGCGGTACTCGGACAGCGGCTGGCTCTTGATGTAGCCACCGTGCGACAGGGTCACGACCATGTCGGTCGGCGTGATCAGGTCTTCGGTGTCGAGCTCGGTGGCGTTGAGTTCGATTTCCGAGCGGCGCGTATCCTTCGCGCCGGTCGAGAACTCCGCCTTGATGGCCTGCAGCTCTTCGCCAATGATCGTGGTGATGCGCTCAGGACGCGCCAGGATATCCAGCAGGTCGGCGATGGTGGACATGATGTCCTTGTATTCGCCGACGATCTTGTCCTGCTCCAGCCCGGTCAGGCGTTGCAGGCGCATGTTCAGGATTTCCTGGGCCTGCGTGTCGCTCAGGCGGTACAGGCCGTCGCCCTGGAGGCCGAACTCGGCGCCCAGGTCGTCCGGACGGAAGGCCGCGCGGCCTCCCGGCGTGTCGCCGTCGGCGCGCGACAGCATTTCGCGCACCAGCGACGAATCCCACGACTTCGCCATCAGTTCCTGGCGCGCGACCGGCGGGGTCGGAGCTGCCTTGATGATGGCGATGAAATCGTCGATGTTGGCAAGCGCGACGGCCAGGCCTTCCAGCACGTGGCCGCGTTCGCGGGCCTTGCGCAGCTGGAACACCGTGCGGCGCGTGACCACTTCGCGGCGATGCTGCAGGAAGTAGTCGATCATCTGCTTCAGGTTGAGCAGGCGGGGCTGGCCATCGACCAGCGCCACCAGGTTCATCCCGAAGGTATCTTGCAGCTGCGTGTTCTTGTAGAGGTTGTTCAGGACAACCTCGGGAACCTCGCCGCGCTTGAGCTCGATGACCAGGCGCATCCCGTCCTTGTCGGACTCGTCGCGGATGTCCGAGATGCCTTCGATCTTCTTGTCGTTGACGAGCTCGGCGATGCGTTCCTGCAGCGTCTTCTTGTTGACCTGGTAGGGGATCGCGTCGACCACGATGGCCTGGCGGTTGCCCTTCTCCATGTCCTCGAAGTGGGTCTTGGCGCGCATGATGACGCGACCGCGACCGGTGCGATAGCCTTCGCGCACGCCGGACATGCCGTAGATGATGCCGCCAGTGGGGAAATCGGGGGCCGGGATGAGCTCCATGAGCTCATCGACCGAGCAGCCCGGATTGCGCAGGCAGTACAGGCAGCCGTCGACCACTTCCTGGAGGTTGTGGGGCGGAATATTGGTGGCCATGCCCACCGCGATGCCCGAGCTGCCGTTGACCAGCAGGTTGGGCAGGCGCGACGGCAACAGCAGCGGTTCTTGTTCGCTGCCGTCGTAATTGGGGCCGAAGTCCACCGTTTCCTGGTCGATGTCGGCCAGCAATTCGTGGGCGATCTTGGCCAGGCGAATTTCGGTGTAACGCATCGCCGCGGCGTTGTCGCCGTCGATCGAGCCGAAGTTGCCCTGGCCGTCGACCAGCATGTAGCGCATGGAGAAATCCTGCGCCATGCGGACGATGGTGTCGTAGACGGACTGGTCGCCGTGGGGGTGGTATTTACCGATGACGTCCCCGACGATACGCGCCGACTTCTTATAGGCGCGGTTCCAGTCGTTGTTCAGTTCGTGCATCGCGTAGAGCACGCGCCGGTGGACAGGCTTGAGGCCGTCCCGCACATCCGGTAGCGCCCGCCCGACGATCACGCTCATCGCGTAATCGAGGTAACTGCGGCGCATCTCTTCTTCCAGCGATACCGGAAGCGTCTCCTTGGCAAAGGAATCCATATATATAACGACAGAATCGTGTAAGGAGGAACCCGGGCCGGGTAAACAGGAAATTCTATCATCCGATTCCCGCGGCGGTCAGAAGGCGCTCCCCAAGCGGCGCCTCGACCGGCCGGACGGGAAGATATGGGGCGGCGACCAACCGCGCGTCCGCCCGCGTCCCGCGGCCCTGTTGTCAAAAACCAACATGGAAAACCGAAGGAGCGCCGAAAACGTCATATCCAGCGCCAATGCGCCTCTCCAGGGAAGCCAAAGCCCCCCAAATGCCTTAAGATTGTTTCCAGCACGCAGGAAACCCAGTAGCTATTCCTTTGAACCAGCTCTTGGCGTTGCTATACTGGCCCCGTTTTCCTGATATGCGGCGGGGGTTCGCTGCGAGTCACTTATCCAGCTTCAAGCTCAACGAGGAGAAACATGAACAAACCCTCCAAATTCGCTCTGGCGCTCGCCTTCGCCGCCGTCACGGCCTCTGGTGTAGCTTCCGCGCAAACCGTGGACAACTGGCGCAACCCGTTCGGTGACGTTTGGAAGAACGGCACGAACGAACTGTGCTGGCGCGATGCATTCTGGACCCCGGCCACCGGTATCCCCGGTTGCGACGGCGTGCCGGTTGCACAACAGAAGGCGAAGCCGGCCCCGATGGCGGCCAAGGTCGTGTTCAATGCTGACACGTTCTTCGACTTCGACAAGTCGACGCTGAAGCCCGAAGGCCGTCAGCTGCTGGACCAAGTCGCCCAGCAAGCTCGCGGTATCGACCTCGAAACCATCATTGCTGTGGGCCACACCGACTCGATCGGTACCGAAGCCTACAACCAGAAGCTGTCCGAGCGCCGCGCCGCTTCGGTCAAGACCTACCTGGTCAGCAAGGGTATCGACCCGAACCGTATCTACACGGAAGGCAAGGGTGAGCTGAACCCGATCGCTTCCAACAAGACGAAGGAAGGCCGCGCCCAAAACCGTCGCGTTGAGATCGAAATCGTGGGTAGCCGCAAGTAATTGCTGGACTAGCTACAATAAGGGGGCCTCGCATAGCGAGGCCCTTTTTTTCGCCAGCCACGCACCAAAGCGGTGCAGGGCTGCGCCGCCCCTCCCTCGCCCGGCGCGATGGACCCCTCTATATATAGAGTCATAGAGTCGCCTTACGCTGAACCTGCCCATGACTACGCAAACCCACGATACCGCCCGCCCCATCAACGCCGACCAGGCCGAAATCGACAAGTTCGGCGCCCTGGCCAGCCGCTGGTGGGATCCCGAAAGCGAGTTCAAGCCCCTGCACGCCATCAACCCGCTACGGCTGGAATGGATCCAGGAGTGCGCGGGCAGCCTGGCAGGCAAGAAGGTGCTGGACGTAGGCTGCGGCGGCGGCATCCTGTCCGAAGCCATGGCGCGCGGCGGCGCCGAGGTCACCGGCATCGACCTGGCCGACAAGTCCCTGAAGGTGGCCCGCCTGCATGGCCTGGAATCGGGCGTGAAGGTGGAGTACCGCAAGGTTCCGGTAGAGGAACTCGCGGCGGAACAACCTGGCCAGTACGACGTAGTGACCTGCATGGAAATGCTGGAACACGTGCCGGATCCGGCGTCCATCGTGCGCGCCTGCTCGACCCTGGTGAAACCGGGCGGCTGGGTGTTCTTCTCGACGCTGAACCGCAATCCCAAGTCCTTCCTGTTCGCCATCGTGGGCGCGGAATATGTCCTGCGCCTGCTGCCGCGCGGCACGCACAGCTATGACCAGTTCATCAAGCCCAGCGAGCTGTCGGCAGCCGCGCGCGGCGCCAACCTGGAACCGGTCAGCATGCGCGGCATGGAATACAACCCGATCACCCAGATCTACACCCTGTCGTCCGACACCTCGGTCAATTACCTGATGGCTACCCGCAAATGAGCGCCCTGATCCTGTTTGACTTCGACGGCACGCTGGCCGACACCGCCCCCGACCTGGCCGCCGCAGCCAACCGCCAGCGCACCCGCAAGGGACTGGAACCTATGCCGTACGAGGCCCTGCGCCCGGTCGCATCCCAGGGCGCCCGCGGCCTGCTGCGCGTGGCGCTGGACCTGAAGCCGGGCGACGCCGACTACGAGCCCACCCGGCTGCAGTTCCTGGAAGACTACGCCGCCGGCTCCACCGTCCACAGCAAGCTGTTTCCCGGCATCGAAGCGCTGCTGGCGGACATCCGCAACCGCGGACTGTCCTGGGGCATCGTGACCAACAAGGTCACCTATCTGACCCTGCCCATCGTCGAATACCTGGACCTGACGCGCGACAGCGCCGTCCTGGTCTGCGGCGACACCACGGCCCACGCCAAGCCGCACCCGCTGCCGCTGCAGCACGCCGCGCGCGAAGCCGGCTTCGCCGTAGACCGTTGCGTCTATGTCGGCGACGATCTGCGCGACATCCAGGCCGCGCACGCGGCGGGCATGCCGGCGGTCGCGGCCGCTTACGGCTACGTCGGCGAAGACGACAACATCACGGCCTGGGAAGCGGAAACCTGCGCCAATTCCCCCGCGGAACTCTGGTCCGCCATCCAGCCGCTGCTGCCCAGCGACCTGCGGTAAGCCTGCCTGACCGGGCCGCCACGCGGCCCGGCTCCTGTCTTGCTGTTGTTCGCGAAAATTAGTTGAGTTTCCCGAACAATATTTCCGAAACCAGGGCCTTTATCCTGAAACCAAAGTCACTTAAAGTGTGGCTTATGCAAGGCATGCGGGTGCTTCCCGATTGCCTTTTCCGGCTGATGCCGGAGGTTGCGGACACCGCCGTCCGCCACTGATCCCTGCCACGGCGCCCTTCGGCCCCGTTGCTCTGCCCGGCATTCAGGCCGGCGCACACCTGACCTTTTTTAGACCGCCCACAACGCCCCCCGCGCGCCGCCTTGCCGCGTCGCGCCAGAGGAATGCCTATGCTATTGCCCATCCTGTTACTTTCCGCCGCCGGCTTCACCATCCTGACGACAGAGTTCCTGATCATCGGGCTGCTGCCCGGCCTGGCCCGCGACCTGAACGTCACCGTGTCCCAGGCCGGCCTGCTGGTATCGCTGTTCGCCTTCACGGTGGCGGCGACCGGTCCGCTGCTCACGGCGCTCATGGCCAACATAGAGCGCAAGCGCCTGTTCATTGGCGTGCTGGTGCTGTTCGGCCTGTCCAACGCCCTGGCGGCCGTCGCGCCGAACATCTGGGTCATGGCCGTGGCGCGCCTCGTCCCTGCCCTGGCTCTGCCGGTGTTCTGGTCGCTGGCCAGCGCCACGGCCGTGGAACTGGTCGGCCCGGCGCGCGCCGGCCGCGCCATCTCCATGGTTGCCTTCGGCATCGTCGCGGCCACGGTATTCGGCATCCCCATCGGCGTGCTGATTTCCGACGCCTTCGGCTGGCGCGCCGCCTTTGGCGTGCTGTCGGCGGTGGCGTTCGCCAAGGCCCTGCTCTTGCTGTTCGCCTTCCCCAGCACCCGCATCCGCGCCGACAGCGTCAAGCTCATCACGCAGCTGCGCATCCTGCGCAACCCGATCGTGGTCGGCCATGTGCTGCTGTCGCTGCTGGTTTTCACCGGCATGTTCACGGCCTACACCTACCTGGCGGACATGCTGGAGCGGCTGGCCGGTTTCAACGGCCAGATCGTCGGTTGGACGATGATGGCATTCGGCGCCGTCGGTTTGATCGGCAACACCCTGGGCGGCCGCATGGTGGACCGCAGTCCCCTGGGCGCGACCGCCTTGTTCTCGGCGCTGATGGCGGCAGGATTGGCCGTGATCGCCCCCGTGATGCAGTCGCACGGCCTGCTGGCCGTGGCGCTGGGCGTCTGGGGCATCGCCCAAGCCGCGCTCTTCATCGTCTGCCACGTGCGGCTGATGAAGTCCGCGCCGGAAGCGCCGGCCTTTGCCGCGTCCCTGAATATCTCGGGCGCCAACACCGGCATCGGCCTGGGCGCCGTGGTCGGCGGGTACGTCATCGACAACTACGGGTTGGCCTCGCTGGGCTGGGCCGCGGCCGTCATCGTCGGCGTCTCCGTGATCCTGGCCTTCGCGCTGATGGCGGCTTCGCGCCCACGCCGGGAACCCAAGGCAGCCTGCGCCAACGCCGCCTGACGGCGCGCATGTATCGTCTGCGCCACGCCCGGGCATGGCGGTGCAGACGATGCAGCAAGCTATGGCGTTTACCAGTACAATAGATCTTCTTGGGGCCGATCCGGATTCGACGTGGGTCGCGAAACAACTCAGGGCATGCCGAGCACCAGTACGCTCGTTAAACCACTGGAACACTACAAACGCCAACGACGAGCGTTTCGCTCTCGCCGCTTAAGCGGTGAGCCGCTGCACTGATCTGTCCTTGGGTCAGGCGGAGGAAGGCAACTTCCTAGGGGGGTAACCCTCGAACCGCAGCAGCGACATTCACAAGGAATCGGTTTGAACTGGGGTCACACGGTTCAAATTTAAATTATGTGAATCGCCTTGGTCCGGCCTGTCGGTTGGCTAAGTCCAAGGTTAAAACCAAATAAATCGACTACGCATGTAGAACTGGTTGCGGAGGGCTTGCGGACGGGGGTTCAATTCCCCCCGGCTCCACCAAATACCGCAGAAGGCCGGTCTGATTCAAAGTCAGACCGGCCTTTTTTATTTGCCTGCGCCGGCCACCGGCCGGCGCTGTGCTCACACCTCCAGCCTGAACTGCGGCAAGGTGATCTCGTCCGACACCTGTTCGAAACACACCCGCACCCGGCTTCCTATCCGAACCGCCTCGGGCGGGGTGTCGATGATGTTGGCCATCATGCGCACGCCTTCGTCCAGGTCGATCATGGCGACCACATATGGCACTTTTCCGCTCAGGGCGGCATTGCTCGGACGCCGGTTGACGGTGTAGGTGTAGACGGTGCCCAGTCCTGCGGAGTCGATCCACTCGATGCTGTCGGACAGGCAGGCGGTGCAGAATTCGCGCGGATAGAACTGGCGCGTCTTGCAGCAGGCGCATTGCTGGATGACCAGGCGGCTTTCCTTCGCCGCGTCCCAGTAAGGCTGGGTGATCCGGGTCGGTTGCGGCAGCGGGCGTTGGGCGAGTTCCATGGTCAGACTCCGAGTATCAGGGTGGTGTTGCAGGAAAAAACCAGGCCTGGCGCGTGCACCAGGGCCAGTTCGGCGCGGGGCAGCTGGCGCTCGCCGCATTCCTTGCGCAATTGGTGCACGGCCTCGAGCAGCAGCAGCATGCCGAACTGGCCGGGATGGTTGTAGGACAGGCCGCCGCCCGAGGTATTGATGGGGAAGTCGCCCCCCGGAGCCAGGCGTCCGTCCGCCACGAAGGCCCCACCCTCCCCGCGCTTGCAGAAGCCCAGTTCTTCCAGCGACTGGATCACGCCGATGGTGAAATGGTCGTAGATCTGCACCACGTCGATGTCGGCGCGCGTGACGCCGGCCATGGCGAGCGCGGCGTCGGCCGTCTGCGCCACATTGGTGTCCAGCCAGTCCGCCGTGTTGAAGGGCGTGTAGTGGTGCGAGAAGGATTCGGCGATGCCCATCACGTAGACCGGCGGCCGCTTGAGCTCTCGCGCTCGCGCCGCGGACGTGATGATGACCGCGCCGCCGGCGTCGGTCACCAGGCAGCAGTCACGCTGGCGCAAGGGGTCGGCAATCAACTTGGACGCCATGACTTCCTCGATCGAGGTGTCCTCGCGGCGGTAGGCCTTGGGGTTGAGCTGCGCCCATTTGCGCGCCGCCACCGCCACTTCGGCCAGGTCCTTGTGGGTGGTGCCGTAGCGCTGCATGTGCAGCTGCGCCACCATCGCGTAGTAGCCGATAGGGCTCAGCTGCCCATACGGCGTGATGAACTGTCCGCGCGGCATGCGCATGTCTTCGGGCGTGCCGCCCACCTTGCGCGTGCCGTCCGACAGCTGGGTGCTGCCGTAGGCCACCAGCGCCACCTCGCACATGCCGGCCTCGATGGCGGCCATGGCGTGGCGGATGTGCATGACGCTGGACATGCCGCCCACGCTGGTCGAATCCACATAGCGCGGCCGTATGCCCAGGTATTCCGCCAGGTGCAGCCCGGCGAACTTGTCGTCCACGTGCGCGAACACGCCGTCGACGTCCTTGAGCGTCAGGCCGGCATCGCGCAGCGCGCGGGCCGCTGCCTGCGCCTGCAGGTCCAGCGAGGTCATCCCGGGCACTTTCCCCAGGTCGGATTCGGCGGCGCCGACGATGGCAACCGATTTCGAGAGATGCTTGCTCATGTAGGGATCTGTTCCTGTCGAAGTCGAAGAAGAAGAAAGCTCAAAGCGTCCGTGCGATCAGCTCTCGCATCACTTCCGAGGCGCCGCCGTAAATCCGGTTGGGCCGCACGTCGGTGTAGGCGCGGGCGATGGGGTATTCACGCATGTAGCCGTAGCCGCCGTGGAACTGCAGCAGGTCGTCGATGGCGCTGGTGGCTTCAGATGCCCACAGCTTGGCCATGGCCGCGCCGCCGGCATCGAGCTCACCATCCAGGTATTGCTGCACGCAACCGTCGACGAAGGCGCGAGTGGCGGCGGCCAGGGTCTTGATGTCTGCCAGCTTGAAGCGGATGTGCTGGTTGTCGATCAATGCCTTGTCAAAGGCGCGCCTGTCCTTGGTGTAGTCGACGGTCCATTGCAGCGCGCTTTCCAGCGCCATGGCGCAGCGCACCGCGATCATCAGGCGCTCGCGCACCAGTTCCTTCATCAGATAGCCGAAGCCCTGGCCTGGCTCGCCCAGCATGTCCTCGTCCGGCACGAACATGTCCTGGAAAAAGAGTTCGGCCGTGTCCTGCGCCTTCTGCCCGACTTTGTCCAGCAGGCGTCCGCGCGTGAATCCGGGCGTCGCGGTATCGACCCAGAACAGGCTGATGCCGCGCGCGCCGGCTGCCGGATCGGTCTTGGCCACCACCAGCACGCGGTCGGCATGGAAGCCGTTGGTGATGAAGGTCTTCTGGCCGTTGATGACGTAGCCGCCCTGCGCGCGGACCGCCGCGGTGCGTATCGCCTTGACGTCGCTGCCCGCGCCCGGCTCGGTCATGGCGATGGACGCCACGATATCGCCCTGGGCCATGCCGGGCAGGTCGCGCTGCTTCTGGCGCTCGGTGCCGAAGTTCAGCAGATACGGCGCGACGATATCGGAATGGGTGGTGAAGCCGGTGACGCCGGTGGCCAGCGCACGGGCGATCTCTTCCACCACGATGATCGTGTGCAGGAAGTCGCCGCCGCCCCCGCCGTATTCCTCGGGCGTGCTGGGCAGCAGGATGCCGGCCGCGCCGGCCTTGCGCCACAGTTCGCGCGGCACCAGGCCTTCCTGTTCCCATTGGTAGTGATGCGGCGTGATCTCTTGCGCGATGAAGCGCGCCACGGTGTCGCGGAACAGGTCATGCTCCGCCGAGAAAAGCTTGCGCTGCCGATTCATGTTGCCTCCTGATCTTTCATGGCGGGCCGCCTAGGCTTGCGGCCAGTAACGTTGCTTGACCAGGCGCTTGAGCAGCTTGCCGGTCTCGGTGCGCGGCATGTCGCTGGAAAAGTCCACGCTCTTCGGGCACTTGATGGGCGAGATCCGGTCGCGGCAATAGTCGATCAACTGCCGCGCCAGGTCGGGGCTGGCCGCGGCCGGATCGCGCAATTGCACGACGGCCTTGACCTCCTCGCCGAACTCCGGGTTCGGCACGCCGACCACCGCTACGTCCGCCACCGCGGGATGCGTGCTCAGCAGGTTCTCAGCTTCCTGGGGATAGATGTTGACGCCGCCCGACACGATCATGTTGGACAGGCGATCGGTCAGGTACAGATAGCCGTCCTGGTCCAGGTAGCCGATATCGCCATAGGTGGCCCAGCCGCGCGTGTTGTAGGCGCCGCGCGTCTTGGCCGGATCCTTGTGGTATTCGAAGGAGCCGCCGCCGGAAAAATAGATGACGCCGGGCTGGCCCGGGGGCAGTTCGTTCAGCCCGTCCTCGCTCATGATGTGGGCCTGGCCGAACTCCGGCCGGCCGACCGAGCCGCGGTGCGCCAGCCACTCATCGGAGCCCAGCGAGGTGCGTCCCACCAGTTCGGTGCCGCTGTAGTACTCGTACAGGATCGGCCCCCACCACGCGATCATGGCTTCCTTGACGTCGGCGGGACACGGCGCGGCCGCATGCACGGCGTAGCGCAACGTGGACAGGTCGTGGCGCGTGCGCTCCTCCTGCGGCAGGCGCAGCAAGCGGATGAACATGGTCGGCACCCATTGCGAATGCGTGACGCCATGGGTGGCGATGGCCTCCAGCGCAGCGGCCGCGTCGAATTTTTCCATCATCACGCAGCTGCCGCCCGCCCGCAGCGCCGCCATATTCCAGCGCACCGGGGCCGCGTGATAGAACGGCGCGGTGGACAGATAGACGGTGTCGCGGTCGAAAGCTTTCCAGGCGCTGCTGGGCGCATCGCCAACGCGGAAATAGCGGTTGGCCACCGACAGCGGGCGCTTGATGCCCTTGGGCAGCCCGGTGGTGCCCGACGAATACAGGAAGTCCGTGCCTTCCGGGGTTTCGGGCAGGGCCACGTCATCGGCGTAGCGGCCGATCCAGTCTTCGTACGGGATCGCGCTGGCGTCCGCGCCGTCCATGCTGACGCGCAGCACGCCGCGCGCATCCAGCTCGTCCGCATCCGTTTCGGCCTGCGTGTGACCGGAATAGAACAGCACCCGCGCGTCGCAGTTTTCGATGATGTAGCGCGCTTCCTCGCGCTTGAGGTGGCGGCTGATGGTGGTGTAGTACAGGCCGACGCGGTGCGCGGCCCACAACAGTTCGAAGAAGCGCGGATGGTTTTCCAGGAATACCGCGATCACATCGCCGGATTGCAGGCCGGCGTCCAGCATGGCCGCCGCGCATTTGCGGCTGCGCAGTTCCAACTCGCGCCAGGTCACCGTGGTGCCGGACGGAATCATGCGGTAGGCGATGCCATCGGGCATCTCCCGGGCATGGGCTTCAAGTACTGACATGGTTCACCTCTGGTTTTTCTCAATGCGCCAGGCTGGCGGCGCCGTGGCTCAGCACCACCGTGCCGCGCTCGTGGGCCAGCGCGCGGAATTGCAGGCGGTCGCCGTCGCGCCAGATCTCCACGCGCAGCGTTTCGCCCGGGAAGAACGGCGCGGAAAAGCGCGCGGCGATGGCGCCCAGCCGTTGCGGCGCCGCCGGCGCGCAAGCCTGCAGCAAGGCTCGCGCCGCCATGCCGTAGGTGCACAGGCCATGCAGGATGGGCCGGTCGAAACCGGCGGTGCGCGCCATGTGCGGCAGCGCGTGCACCGGATTGAGATCGCCGTTCAGGCGATAGAGCAACGCCTGCTGCGGCAGCGTGGACAGCAGCACGACCTGATCGGGTTCGCGTTGCGGCGTGGCCGGCAGGGCCTCGGGCGGCTCGTCGCCCTGGCCGAAGCCGCCATCGGCGCGGCAGAACGACACATGCTCCACCGTGGCCAACGGCGCGCCGCTCTCAGCATCCGAAATGTCGCGCACGGTGACTACCAGCGCACCCTTGCTGGCGCCTTTGTCCACGACGCGCGTGACGCGGGTCTGGCTGCGCACCGCGCCGGCCGCGGCCAGCGGCGCATGGAAGGTCATGCGGTGCTCGCCGTGCAGGATCTTGACCCAGTCTATGCCGGTGGCCGGATCGGCGGCCCAGCCATTGGGCGCGCCGATGGTGGCCAGGAAAGTCGGCACCACGGCCGTCCCGTCCTCGTGCACGTAGCGCAGCTCGGCTTCATCGGCCGGATCGCTGCCGTAGCCCAGGCCCAGCGCGTAGATCATGCAGTCGCGCGCGCTGTAGCGGTCGACGCGGTCCTCGAACTTCCAGTTGCGCAGATTTTGATAATCGATTGCCATGGATCATGCCTCCCTACGCATGCCGGCGGCGCCAGGCCGCCGGCATGCTGGTCATTCCGCCTTGATGCCGGCGGCCTTGATGATTTTTTCCCAGCGGTCTTTTTCCGACCGGATGAAGCTGTCGAACTCGGCCGGCGTGCCGCCCAGCGGAATGCCGCCCTGCTGCGCCAGCTGCTTTTTCACCTCTTCATCGGCCAGGACCGCGTTGAGCTCCTTGTTCAACCGCGCGACCACCGCTGGCGGCGTGCGCGCCGCGACCAGCACGCCCAGCCAGGCGCCGACGTCGACATCGGGATAGCCTTGCTCGGCCAGCGTCGGCACGTCGGGCAGGATCTGGCTGCGTTCGCGGGTGGTGACCGCCAGCGCCCGCAGCCTGCCCGCCTTGACCAGCGGCGCCACGGTGATCACGTTCTCGACCGTGAAGTCGACCTGGCCTGCGACCAGGTCGTTGGTCGCGGGCGCGGCGCCCTTGTAGGGCACGGTGACAGCGGTGAAGTCCAGGCGGTTCTTCAGCAGCTCGCCGCCCAGGTGTCCGGACGTGCCGATCATGGAAACCGCCATGGACAGATTGCCCTGCTTCTTGCGGGCATAGTCGCGGAACTCGGCCAGCGTCTTGACCGGCGCGTTGGCGTTGACCACCAGCGCGTTCGGCATGGTGATGATGCGGATCACCGGGGCGAAGTCGGACATGGCGTACGGCAGTTTGCTGTACAGCGTGTAATTGACCGCGTTCGGGCCGCTGCTGCCCATGACCATCGTGTAGCCGTCGGGCTCGGCGCGCAGCAGGCCTTGCATGCCCAGGATGCCGGCCGCGCCTGCCATGTTTTCCACCACCACCGGCTGGCCGAGCCGCTCCGACAGCTTCTTGCCTATCACCCGACTGGTGATGTCCAGGATCCCGCCGGGCGAACTGGGCGCGATCAGGCGCAGGGGCTTGTTCGGATAGTCATCGGCCGCGTGCGACATCTGCGGCAAGGTCATTGCGGTCATCAGGCCGGCCAGCACTGCCAGCGTGTATCGCCTGCGTGTGTTCATGTATGTCTCCTGATTGGTCTTGTGTCCGCGGGCTTGTGGCGCCCGCTGTCTCGAATCCGGCAAACGGACCCGTTGCCGCGCGTCAGTCCACCTTCATGCCGGTGGCATCGACCACGCCCTGCCACTTCTTCACTTCGCTCTTCAGGAAGGCCCGCGCCTCTTCGGGGCCGCCAGTCAGGGGCCGGGCGTAGATCCGGTCCATGAATTCCTGGACATCCGGCTGCTTGTTGATGTCGGCCACGGCATCGGCCAGCGTCTTCAGGACCGGCACCGGCACCTTGGCGGGGGCCGCAATGAAGTACACCGCTTCCACGTCGTAGCCCTTGAGGCCGGCTTCCTCGATGGTGGGCAGGTCGGGCATCGCCTTCATGCGCTCGCGCCCGGTGACAGCCAGCGCCTTCAGCTTCTTGGACTGCACCAGCGGAATGGCCGTGGAAACGCTGCCGAACATCATGTCCACGGTGCCCGACATCAGGTCCACCTCGGCCGGCGACACGCCCTTGTAGGGCACGTGGGTCATGTCGACGCCGGCCATGACCTTGAACAGCTCGCCCGCCAGGTGAATGGACGAGCCCATGCCGGCCGAGGCGAAAGTCAGCTTGTTGCCGCCGGCCTTGGCCTTGCTGATCAGGTCGTCGACACCCTGGATGCTGGAGCCGGGCGGCACCACCAGGATGTTGGGCGTGGAGGCCACCATGCCTATGGGCATCAGGTCGCGCTCCCAGTCGTAGGGGTTGCGCTTCATGGCGGCGTTGGCCGCCACATAGTTGGCCGCCATCGCGATGGTGTAGCCGTCGGCCGGGGCCTGCGTCAGCGCCTGGATCGCGATGTTGCCGCCCGCGCCGGGGCGGTTTTCCACGATGAATGTCTGGTTGAAACGTTCGCCGAGCTTTTTGGCGTACAGGCGGGCAAGCAAGTCCGTGGCGCCGCCGGGCGCGAAGCCCACGTACACCCGCACCGGCTTGTCCGGATAAGCGTCGGCCCCGCTGGCTGCGCCTGCGGCAGCCAGGCTCAGTACCGCGGCCAACAATCCCTTCAACATTGCCATGAGTCGATCTCCTTCCGTTTTTTTAGAGATATGGGAATGTCGGGCCAACTTATTCCGACATGCCGAACAGTATAACGACGTGCCGATATTAATTGTCAAGAATTCCGGTGGTGTGTATATTTGTTCGGAACCTCGGAATAAATTCAAACTTGCCAGGCGCCTATCCCGGGATATCGGATTTCGGGCCCAGCGTGCCGGGCGCCATCAGCTACAGAAGGGGAATGGAGATGGACCTGCAACTCACCGGTAAAGTCGCCGTCATCACGGGTTCCGGCCGCGGCATTGGCTACGCGTCGGCACTGGCCCTGGCGCAGGAAGGCGCCCGCATCGTCATTACCGACATCAATCCCGAATCGGTGGAACAGGCGGTAGCCAACCTGAAGCAGGCCGGCCACGAGGCCATCGGCGCCGTGCTCGACGTCTGCGACGCGGAACAGGTGCAGACCATGGCCGAGCTGGCCGCGCACAAGTTCGGCGGCATCGACATCCTGGTCAACAACGCCGGCTTCACGCGCGACAAGTACCTGCTCAAGATGCCGGTGGAGGACTGGGATTCGGTGGTCGACACCATCCTGAAAGGCGCCTACTACTGCACCAAGGCCGCCCTGCCCTCGATGATGGAAAGGAAGTGGGGCCGCGTCATCAACATCGCCTCGCGCGCGCACTGGGGCAATCCCGGCCAGACCAACTACTCGGCTGCGAAGGCGGGCCTGATCGGCTTCACCCGCGCGCTGGCGCTGGAACAGGGCAAGTTCAACATCACCGCCAACGCCATCGCCCCGGGACTGATCGAAACGCCGCTGGTGCGCGGCCTGTCCACCTACGAAACCCTGCGCGCCAATGCGCTGGCGCGCCAGCCGGTGCCACGCCTGGGCGCGGTCGAGGACATCGCCAACGCGGTGGCCTTCCTGGCCTCTGAACGGTCCTCCTTCATCACGGGCGAACTGCTGCATGTGACCGGCGGCCGCTACGCTTCGTAAAACGCTCCTCCCTTCCGGAATCCGATCAGCCATGCAAAGCGCAAGCCCTGCCAGCCCATCCCCGCTTCCCGTCCAGCAGCCGCTGGAGGTCGGCCATTGCTTCGAATCCGCCGGCCGCACCATTACCGAAAGCGACATCGTCAACTTCGCCTGCCTGTCCGGCGACTTCAACCGCCTGCACGTCGACCACGAGTACGCCAGCGCCACGCCCTTCGGCCAGCGCATCGCCCACGGCCTGCTGGTGCTGTCCGTGCTGTCCGGGCTGACCACCCAGTCCAGCGGCTACCGCCAGCTGGAACCCTACGTGCTGGCGCTGATCGACATCAACTGCCGCTTTCCCAAACCCACCTTCATCGGCGACACCATCGTCGTGCGAGTGACGGTGACCGAAAAAACCGGGCAGTACCGGCCGGGCAAGGACAAGGTGGTGTTCCGGCGCGAAGCCGTCAACCAGCGCGGCGAGGTGGTGGTCCAGGCCGACTTCGCGATGGTGCTGCGGTCCGTGGAGGGCGCGGCATGAAACCGTTCGCAGACCTGACGCGCTTCGTCAATCCGCGCAATGTGGCCGTGGTCGGCGCTTCTGCCCGCGAATCCAGCCAGGGGCGCCGCCTGTACGACAACCTGGTGCTGCATTCGTCGGTGCCGGGCGAGGTGTACGCGGTCAACCCGGCCTACCAGGAAATCGGCGGCCGGCCCTGCTGGCCATCCATCAGCGCCCTGCCACCAGCCGAGATCGACGTGGCCCTGATCATGATCAACGCCTCGCTGGTGCTGGATGCCTTGCGGCAATGCGCGGCGCGCGGGATCCCTTTCGCGGTGGTCATGACCTCCGGCTTTTCCGAGGCAGGCGAGGAAGGCCGGCGCCTGGAACGCGAGATCGCCGAGCTGTGCGAGGCTACCGGCCTGCACGTCTACGGGCCGAACTGTCCGGGCTTCGTGAACGTGCGTGACCGCCTGGGCATGACCTTCTCGCCCGCCTTCAAGGACGATCTGAACACCGGCTCCATCGGCTTGGCGACCCAGGGCGGCGGACTCGGCCGCAACCTGCTGCAGGGCCTGTCCTACGGCCAGGGAGTGGGCCTGTGGTTCTCCGCCGGCAACGAGGTCGACCTGGAGATTCCTGACTTCATCGCCCACATGGCGAACGATCCGAAAACCAGCGTGATCGCCTTGCTGATGGAAGGCGTGAAGCACGGCAGGCGGCTGACGGCGGCGCTGGAACTGGCGCGCGCCCGCAACAAGCCGGTGGTGGTGCTGAAGGTGGGCCGGTCGGAAGCCGGCGTACGCGCCGCGCAGTCGCACACGGCGTCGGTGGCCGGCACGGCTGCGGTCAACAGCGCTGTGTTCCGGCAGTTCGGCGCAATCGAAGTGGACGACCTGGACCAGCTGCTGGCGGTCTCGCGCCTGCTGACGCGCATCACGCCCAAGAGCGGCAACGGCCTGTGCATCCATACCTTCTCGGGCGGCACCGCCGCGCTGGCCGCCGACATCGCCGGCGCAGCCGGCCTGCCGATGGCGGTGTTCGCGCCCGAGACCAAGGCCGCCTTGCGCAAGCTGCTGCCGGATTTCGCCAGTATCGACAACCCGGTAGACACCACTGCCGACATCCTGCGCAACCCCGAAGCCTCGGCGGCCTGCCTGCGCGCGATATGCGCCGACCCGGCGGTGGGCACGGTGCTGTTCCCCATCCCCATGGATTACGGTTCCATCACCGACGGCATGGCGCAGGCCATCGCCACGGTGGCGGCCGAAACCGAAACCCTGATCGTGCCGGTCTGGATGAGCCGGCGGTTGGGCGGCGGTTTCCAACTGCTGGAAACCGCCGGCCTGCTGCCGTTCCTGTCGCTGTCGGACGCGATCGCGGCCCTGTCCAAGGCCATACCGTGGAAGCGGCCCGAACGCGCGACGGCGGCAGCGCCCGCGCACGCCGATGCCGCATCCGACCAGGCCCGCATGCTTAGCGAAGCCGCGGCCAAGGCCATGCTGCGCGCGGCCGGCCTGCCAATACCCGAAGGAGTGGTTGCCGCCAGCGCCGAGCAGGCAGCCCGCGAGGCCGAGCGCCTGGGCTTTCCCGTGGTGATGAAGGTGGTCAGCGCCCAGATCGCGCACAAGACGGAAGCGGGCGGCGTCAAGCTGGGCATCGCCAGCGCCGGCGCGGCGCGCGAAGCCTATGCCACCATTCATGAATCGGTCGCACGCCACCAGCCGGACGCCATCATCGACGGCATCCTGGTGGAGCGCATGCTGCCGCCGGGCGGCCGCGAGGTGCTGGTCGGCGTGCATAGCGATGCGGCCTTCGGCCTGGTGCTGACCTTCGGCCTGGGCGGCATCTTCGTCGAAACCATCCGCGACGTGGCCCACCGCATGGTGCCGTTGTCGCGCGACGATGCGCGCGCCCTGCTGCGCGAGATCCGTTACGCCGACATGCTGGACGGCGTGCGCGGCCAGGCGCCCGCCGACCTTGCCGCGCTGGAGGACCTGATCCTGCGGGTCTCGGACTTTGCCTGGAGCCGCCGCGACACCTTGCAGGAACTGGAGCTCAACCCGGTCTGGGTCGGCGCCGAAGGACAGGGCGCGATGCCGCTGGACGCGCTGATCGGCCTGCGCCCCGGCGCGGATGCCAGCCTGGAGCAACGCCCCTCATGACCGCCGCCGCAACGCCCTCCTCGACCATATCCGCCTAGGACTCGCATGGACTTCTCACTGGACTCCACCCAGATCGAATTGCGCGACTCGCTGCGCCGCTACCTGACGGCCGAAGTCGCGCCCATCGTCAACCGCTACGAGGCCGAAGCCCGCGTGGTGCCGCAGGACATGGTCCGCGCCATGCGCGACTTCGGCCTGTTGGGCGGCATGCTGCAGGAAAAGGACGGCGGCTACGGCCTGCCGATGACGACCTACGGCATGCTGATAGCCGAGCTCGCGCGCGTCTGGCCGTCGCTGCGCAGCATCGTCAGCACCAGCAATCTCGCCGCCTCGGTGCTGAGCGACGGCGGCTCGCCCCACCTCAAGGAAAAGTACCTGCCGCGCGTCCTGTCGGGCGACGCGATCGCCAGCTTCGCGCTGAGCGAACCCAACATTGGTTCGGACGCGGCCCATGTCGAAACGCGCGCGGTGCAGACCGAAACCGGCTGGCGGGTCAACGGCCGCAAGCTCTACATCAGCCTGGGCACGGTCTGCGAGCTGGGCGTGGTGTTCGTGCAGACCCAGCGGGATGGCGGCGAACGCGGCGTGTCCTGCCTGCTGTTCGAGCGCGCCATGCAAGGCTTCTCGTCCAGCCCCATCGACAAGATGGGCATGCTGAGCTGCCCGTTGGGCGAGCTGCTGTTCGAAGACGTGGAGATCCCCGCGGCCAACCTGATCGGCGCCGAGGGCAAGGGCTTCGCGCTGGCCAAGAAGTACCTCAACATCGGCCGCTGCGTGGTGGCGTTTTCCGCGTTGGGCATCGCCGAGGCCGCCTATGAGGCGGCGGTAAAATACGCCGGCGACCGGGTCCAGTTCGGCCGGCCCATAGGCGGCTTCCAGCTGGTGCAGCATATGATCGCCGACATGATGACGCTGGTCGAAACCTCGCGCCTGCTGTGCTGGCGCGCCGCCGACGCGCTGGACCGCAACGCCGCCGACAGCCAGATGCTATGTTCGATGGCCAAGCGCCATGCCACCGACGCCGTGCTGCGCGTGGCGGAACTGTCCATGCAGGTGCATGGCGGCGCGGGCTACACCACGCTGTTCCCCGTCGAGCGTCATTACCGCGACGCCCGCCACCTGAGCATTGCCGAAGGCACCAACCAGATCCAGGCCCTGCTCATGGCGCAGAGCGTATTAGGCATTTCCGCGTTGAAATGACCGGCTACGCAAACGCCCGGGCCGGTTCCACTATCCACTCCGACATCCTATGCCGCAAATCCTCCCTACCGCACAGCGCGTGCTGCAAGTCTTCGAAGTCTATGCGCGGGAACGCCGTCCCCTGACGAATTCGGAAATGGCGCGCTTTCTCGACCTGGCCGACAGCAGTTGCTCGGACCTGCTCTACACGCTGCGCCAGGCAGGCTACCTGTTGCGCACGCCCAAGTCGCGCTACTTCCACCCGACGGGCAGGCTGCTCGACGTGGCCCAGGGCATTTCGGCGGCCGATCCGCTGCAAGCCTTCGCGTCCGAAGCGCTGGAGATCCTGACGCGCCAGTCCGGCGAATCCTCGATGTGCGGCCTGCTGGACGGCAACAAGGTGAAGATCTACGCCAGCCAGGAAAGCCCGCGCGCCTTGCGCTACGTGGTGCAGCCCGGCACCACCTTCGACCTGCAGGTCGCGGCGCTGGGCAAGGCGCTGCTGGGTGAAATGGACGCCGCAGAACGCAACGCCGTGATCGATGCGCTGCCGTTCGAACACGTCACGGCCAGCAGCATCACCGACCCCGGGACCCTGCGCACGCAGATCGAATCCCAGCTGGAAAAGAAGTACTTCCACACCCGCGACGAAGGCAATGAAGGCGTCTCGGCCATCGGCATCGCCGGGCGTGTCGGCGGACAGTTGACTGCCCTGTCCATCGTCGGCCCGACCCATCGCATGGACGCCAACATGGAGAAGTACACCCAGGTCATCCTGGACGCGCGCGCCGAATTCTTCGAAGCCTGAGAACCCGACACATCATGGAGTGACGATAGACATGGCTGGTCCCCTGAACGGATTGACGGTGGTGGAAATGGCCGGCATCGGGCCCGGCCCGTTCTGCGCCATGATGTTGGCGGACATGGGCGCGGACGTGATCCGCATCGACCGGCTTACGCCCGGCTTCCTGGGCGGCGGCGGCACCATCATCGACCGGGGCCGGCGCACGATCGCGCTGGATCTCAAGAAGCCCGGCGCGACCGACATCGTGCTGCGGCTGCTGGACCGGGCGGACGCCTTGCTGGAAGGCTTCCGGCCGGGCGTGATGGAAAGGCTGGGCCTGGGGCCGGACGAATGCCTGGCGCGCAATCCGCGGCTGGTGTACGGACGCATGACGGGCTGGGGCCAGGACGGACCGCTGGCGCAGGCGGCCGGCCATGACCTGAACTACATCGCCATCACCGGCGCGCTGCACGCCATGGGACATGCCGACCGGCCGCCGACGCCGCCGCTGCATCTGGTCGGCGACATGGGCGGCGGCGCCATGATGCTGGCCTTCGGCGTGCTTTGCGGCCTGCTCGAGGCCGGCCGCACGGGCCGGGGCCAGGTGGTGGACGCAGCCATCTGCGACGGCGCGTCCCTGCTGGCGAGCGCCTACCACGGCAAACTGCAAGACGGAGGCTGGATCAACCAGCGCCAGTCCAACATGCTGGACGGCGGCGCCCATTTCTACGGCTGCTATGCCTGCGCGGACGGCAAGTACGTTTCCATCGGCGCGATCGAACCGCAGTTCTACCGCCTGCTGCTGGAGCGTTGCGGCATCGACGACCCGGACTTCCAGCAGCAATGGGAACGCGCGCAATGGCCGCAGCTGCGCGCCAAGCTGGCCGGCATCATCGCGGGCCGCACCCGCGAGCAATGGTGCGCGCTGCTCGAAGGCACGGATGCCTGCTTCGCGCCGGTGCTGGACTTCGAGGAAGCGCCGCGGCACCCCCACCATGTGGCGCGCAACAGTTTCATCGAAACCGGCGGCATCGTGCACCCCGCCCCCGCGCCGCGGCTTTCGCGCACGCCCGGGCAGGCTCGCGCAGTGCCCGCGCCCGGTGCGCACACAGAAGAATTGCTGGCGGAACTGGGCCTGGCGCCAGCCGAGATCCAGGCCCTGCGCGAACGCGGCGCCATCGCCTGAGCGCCCGCGGCAGCTTGCGGCCGGATCCGCATGGCGCGGCCCGGCCATCATGGAAGGCAGACATGGAGACCGATCCGATGCAAGTCATCTCTAGCGAGTTCAAGACCCTGCTCTATGCCGTGGAAGGCGGCGTCGCCACCATCACGCTGAACCGCCCCGCCCAGCGCAACGCGCTGGACATGGTCATGCGCGAAGAGCTGGCCCATCTGGTGGGCGAGATCCGGCGCGACCGCGGCGTGCGCGTCGTGATCCTGGCCGGCGCGGGCGGCGCCTTCTGCTCGGGCGGCGACATCTCCACCATGGGCTCCGGCGGCTCCGCCGAAGAGGCGCGCGAACGCATGGCCAGCCTGCTCCTGACGATAGAAGGCCTGATCACGCTGGACCGGCCGGTGATCGCGGCGGTCGACGGCCCGGCCTATGGCGCCGGGCTGGGCCTGGCCCTGACCGCCGACCTGATCCTGGCCTCGCCGCGGGCGCGCTTCTGCCTGTCCTTCCTGCGGCTGGGGGCCATCCCCGATTGCGCCACCATGTACACGCTGCCGCGCATGGTGGGCCTGCAACGCGCCAAGGAACTGGCCTTCTCCACCCGCGAATTCGAGGCGCAGGAAGCCCGCGACATGGGCATCGTGTTCGAGATCCAGCCGCAGGAGGCGATCCACGAGCGCGCGCGGCAGATCGCGCTGTCCATGGCAGAACTGCCCATGGCGGCGCTGGCGATCACCAAGCGCGGCTTCAACGCTTCGCTCAACAGCGACCTGAACGCGATGCTGGACCTGGAAGCCGCGGGCCAGGGCGTGGCCCGCTCCACCGACTACCACCGCGAGGCGGCCGGCCGCTTTCTCGACAAGGTGGCGCAACGCTTCCAGTGGCCGGCGGCCGGCCTCTAGCCCGAGGTCCGCGCGCTTGCCCGCCGCGCCAGCGTGCAGTAGTACTCGGCCGCCGGCGTCAGCGGCAGGCCGGCGCGCTGCACGATACATACCGGCGGCGCGGGCAGCGGTTCCTTGACGCGGATTTCCTGGAACACGCCTTGCAGCAGCGGATACTGCAGCCATTGCACCGGCAGCATCATCAGCAGGTCGGAATTGGTCAGGGCCGTGATGAAGGTCAGCGCGGACTGGGCCTTCAAGGCCAGGTGCGGCGGCGGCAGGCCATGCTTCTCGAACAGCGGACCCAGCTCTTCTTCGGCCTTGTGCGTGATGGAGGTGGTGATCCATTGCGCCCCGGCCAGGTCGCGCAGGGAACGGGCGCGCGCCAGCGGATGGCCCTTGCGGCCGATGATCACGCGCGTGTTGTCGAAGAGCTTTTCCACCTGTAGTTCGCCAGGCGTGCGCGCGGGCACCGGCCCGATGTAGAAGTCCACGGTGCCATCCAGCAGGGACGCCTCCACCAGCGGGTAGACCCCGTCGATGATCTCCAGATGAGTATCCGGGTAGCGCGCCCGGAACTCGCGCAACACTTCGGCGAACAGTCCCAGATGCGGCGCGGTCGACATGCACAGCGTGACGCGTCCGCGGGACGCGCCGTTCAACTGGCCGATCTCGTCGCGCGCACGCTGCAGCTCATGGCGGATGGCGTTGGCCCGCCTGAGGAACACGGCGCCCATGGGGGTCAGGCGCACGCCCTTGGCATGCCGTTCGAACAGCACGCACCCCAGCTCTTTCTCGAGTTCGCGGATGCTGCGCGAGATGGCCGGCTGAGGCGCGTCCAGATGGCGGGCCGCGGCCCTGACGCCGCCGCGTTCGGCCACGGCCAGGAAATCCCGCAGGGTGTTGAGCTTCATGGAAGTGAATCAAATTTGATATCGGCAAGCCAATTCTGCCATCTTTCGGCATCATGGACATAGGCCTAGGATGCTTCCAAAGCCTGCAGATGAGCAGGCAACCGAGGAGACCGAAGGTGGAGAAGCGAGCCTCGCCCCGCGTGCTGATCGTGGGCGCCGGACCGGCCGGACTGAGTCTGGCGATCGAACTGGGGCACAGAAGGATTCCGTGCCTGCTCATCGAGCGCAACGACCGCGTGGGATACGCGCCGCGCGCCAAGACGACCAATGTGCGCACGCGCGAACACCTGCGCCGCTGGGGCATCGCCGACCGATTGCGCGCGGCGTCGCCGCTGGGCGCGTACTACCCCTCCAACGTCGTGTTCTGCACCCGCCTGGCCGGCGTCGAACTCGGGCGGCACGAGAACGCCATGTACTGCGCCCCCGGCCGCAATCCGCTGTACTCGGAACACGCGCAGTGGATACCCCAGTACACCGTGGAAGAGGTCTTGCGTTCGCATGCCTCCTCGCTACCCGACGTGGAGATACGGTTCCGCTCCGAGCTGCTGGACCTGACGCAGGATGCCGGCGGAGTGCACGCGCGCTTGCGCGATCTGGCGCAAGGCCGGGACATCGAACTGGAAGTGGATTACCTGGTGGGCGCCGACGGCGCCCGCAGCCTGGTGCGGGACCTGATCGGCACGCGCATGGAAGGCAGCTACGGGCTGTCCCGCAACTACAACATCGTGTTCCGCGCCCCCGGACTGGCCCAGGCCCATCGGCACGGCCCCGCCATCATGTACTGGCAGATCAACGGCGACGCGCCCAGCCTGATCGGTCCGATGGACAGCGGCGACACCTGGTTCTTCATGCCCACTCACGTGGACCCGCAGCAACGCGCCAGCGACATCGACGCGCGCGCCATGATCGCCCGCGCCACCGGCATCGACCTGCCATACGAGGTGCTCAGCAGCGACGAGTGGACCGCCAGCAAGCTGCTGGGCGACCGCTACCGCCAAGGGCGCGTCTTCCTGGTGGGCGATGCCTGCCATCTGCATCCGCCCTTCGGCGGCTATGGCATGAACATGGGGGTGGCCGACAGCGTGGACCTGGGCTGGAAGCTGGCCGCGGCGCTGCAAGGCTGGGGCGGCCCCGCCCTCATCGACAGCTATGAACGGGAACGCCGGCCCGTGCACCAATGGGTGCTCGACGAAGCCGAACACAACCATTCGATCCTCGGCAATCATTTGCTGGCGGACCATCTTGAAGACGCTGGCGCCGCAGGCGAGCGGGCGCGCCAGGAAGCCGGCGCGCGCATCCGCGCGGCGAAGATGCGCGAGTTCTCCACCCTGGGCGTGGTGCTGGGCTACCAGTACGCGGACTCTCCCGTCATCGTGCCCGACGGCAGCCCCGAGCCGGCCCGGGACTTCATCAACTACACGCCCTCGTCCCGTCCCGGCGCCCTGGCGCCGCATGCCTGGCTGCATGACGGCAGCTCGCTGTACGACCATTTCGGCCCGGGTTTTACCCTGCTGGCCTTGCCCACGGCAGCCGCCCGCGACGTCGATGCCGCCGTATCCGCAGCGCAGGCTGCGGGCGTGCCCTTGACGCTGATCCGTCCGGACGAAGGCGGCGTGGCCAACCTCTACCCCGCCCCGCTCACCCTGATCCGGCCCGATCAGCACGTCGCCTGGCGCGGCGCCGCCTGGCCGGATACCGACCTGTACGCCCGGGTGACAGGGCGCAACTGAAACCACAGCCGGCGCTGCGCTGCCCCGCGCCGCCGCCATCCCAGCCTAGAGAGAGATCCGCCACCAAGGCGGACGACAGGAGACCTACCATGATCCGCAATGAAGATCTGGCGCATGCCGAACAGGCTGTCGCCGGCTTTCGCAACCGCGTCCTGCCCTTGCTGTTCGCAGGATATCTGCTCAACTTCCTGGACCGCACCAACATCAGCTATGCGCAGTTGCAGATGGGCGCGGACCTGGGCATCTCCCTGGCGGCCTACGGGTTCGGCGCGGGCCTCTTTTTCATCGGCTATGCCAGCGTATGCGTGCCCGCCAACCTGGCGCTGCAACGCTTCGGCGTCAGGCGCTGGCTGGCCTGCATGTTCCTGGCCTGGGGCCTGGTCTCCTGCCTGATGGCCGCGCTGCACGGTGAAAAATCGTTCTACGCGCTGCGCTTCCTGCTGGGCGTGACGGAAGGCGGTTTCATTCCCGCCGTCAACTTCTACATCGCATCCTGGATTCCGCCGCGCTACCGCAGCCGCATCAATTCGATCTTCATCATGGCGCTGCCGCTGGCCATGATCTTCGGCGGGCCACTGGCGGGCGCGCTGCTGAAGATCGACGCCGGCATGCCGGGCTGGCGCTGGCTGTTCCTCATCGAAGGCCTGCCCACCATGCTGCTGGGCTTGCTGATCCTGCGCTACCTGCCCGGCACGCCGCAGGAGGCCCGCTGGCTCAGCGACGGCCAGCGCCAGGGCTTGCGCGCCGTCATGGAACACGAGGCTCCGGCCCGCACGGCCTTCCCCTCCGCTTCCTGGACGCACGGATTCGCCGTCTTCCGCCAGCCCATGCTGTGGGGCCTGCTGTTGATCTTGCTGGCCGCGTATGCCGCGACCTTTGCCCTGGCGTACTTTCTTCCGACCATACTCAAGCAGCTGTACGGCATCACGCCGCTGGAAATCGGCGCGCTGCTGATGATTCCCAACGTCGTGGCGCTGGTGTTCAGCTACGTGGTCGGACGCAGCAGCGAACGCACCGGCGACATCCGCTGGCACCTGGCGGTCGTCTGCCTGGCGGGCGCGGGCGGCTTCCTGATGCTGCACGGCGCGGCGATGGTGTCCCTGGCGGCATTCCTGGCCGTGGTGTCCATCATCACCGGCTACACCATCGCGTACTACGGTCCGCTCAATGCCGCGGTGCAGAACTACATCGGCGCGAGCGCCGGCCCCTTGGCGCTGGTTACGACCATCGGCTCGCTGGGTGGCTTCTTCGGCCCGACCCTGACCGGCGCGGTCATGCAGGCCAGCGGCGGCGAATGGGAACTCGCGGCCCAGGTGTTCGCCCTGGCGACGCTGGCGAGCGCGGGCCTGGCGATCCTGTGCGTGCGCAACCGGCGCGCGGCGCCGGCCGCGCAAGCAGCGGCCTCCGGCACCTGAAATCGACACAACCTACATAGCGAGCCAGACATGAGCACGAACACTCAAGCAAGGACCGCCGTCATCACCGGCGGCGCAAGCGGGATCGGCCAGGAATGCGCGCGGCAACTGCGCGCCGAAGGCTGGCAGGTCGTGGTGTGGGACCGGAGCGCCGCGGATGACGCCGTGACCGTCGACGTTTCGGACTACGCCAGCGTAGCCCGCGCGGCGGCACAGCTGGACGGCGTAGACCTGCTGATCAACGCCGCCGGCATCGCCGGCAGCCGTGCCCCGGTCGCGGAGAAGGACCCCGCGGAATGGGCCCAGGTCCTGGCGGTGAACCTCAACGGCACCTTCCATTGCGCGCATGCCCTGTATCCGGCGCTGCGCGCCCGCGGCGGCGTCATCGTCAACATCGCGTCGGTGGCCGGCATGGTCATGATGAAGGGCCGCGCCCACTACGCCGTATCGAAGGCCGGCGTGGCGACGCTGACGCGGTCGCTGGCCAATGAATGGGCCGAGGACGGCATCCGGGTCATCGCGGTGGCGCCGGGCTACGTCAAGACGCCCTTGATCCAGCATTCCATCGACGCGGGCGAACTGGACGAAGCGCGGCTTGCGGCCATGCATCCGATGAACCGCCTGGCGACTACCCAGGAAATCGCGGCGTCGATCATCGCGTTGACCAGGCCGCCGTTCCTGTTCATGACGGGTTCGGTCGTCACCATCGACGGCGGCATGACGCTGGGTAAATAGTTCGGGGTATCGCGCGAAAGCAACAGTTTGTCCCCAAATTTTCCGGCAATCCCCTTTTATTGAAATAAACCGTCACATATTACGATTACTTTCAATCCATAATCTACGCAAGAAAATGCCACCGGCGTAGGGGGCCCGCTCTTGCGATGAAAGTCCTTTCCATATTCGGGACCCGTCCCGAAGCGATCAAGATGGCGCCCCTGGTGTCCGCGCTGCAAGGCGAACCCCGGATCCAGAGCGTCGTCTGCGTGACGGGCCAGCATCGCGAGATGCTGGATCAGGTGATGGCCCTGTTCGACCTGCGGGCGCAGCACGACCTGGACATCATGGTGCCCAACCAGACGCTCAACGGCCTGTACGCGCGGCTGATCAGCCGGGTGGACAGCGTGCTGGAGGCGGAGCAGCCCGATTGCGTGCTGGTCCACGGCGACACCAGCACCGCATCGGCCTGCGCGCTGGCGTCTTTCCACCGCCGCGCGCGCATCGGCCACGTCGAAGCCGGCCTGCGCACCGGCGATCTGGCCAAGCCCTTCCCCGAGGAAATGAACCGCCGCGTGGTCGACGCGGTGGGCGACTGGCTGTTCGCGCCGACTGCGCAATCGCGCGCCAACCTGTTGCGCGAAAACCTCTCGGGCCGCATCACGGTCACAGGCAATACCGTGATCGACGCGCTGGCCATGACCTGCGCCAAGCTCGCGCCCGAAGGTGCGCTGGCGCAGCAATTGGCGGCACGCTACGGCTGGCTGGATCCGCAGCGACGCCTGCTGCTGGTGACCGGACACCGGCGCGAAAGCTTCGGCGAGGGCTTCCGGAACATCTGCGCCGCCCTGGCCGAACTGGCGCGGCGCGAAGACCTGCAGATCGTCTACCCCGTACACCTGAATCCGCAGGTGCGCAACGTGGTGATGGCTCAACTGGACGGCCTGTCGCGGGTGCATCTGATCGCCCCGCTGGATTACCTGGACTTCGTCTGGTTCATGCAGCGCGCCTACCTGATCCTGACCGACTCGGGCGGGGTGCAGGAAGAAGCGCCTTACCTCGGCAAGCCGGTATTGGTGATGCGCGACGTCACCGAACGCCCGGAAGCCGTGCAGGCCGGCACCGTGACGCTGGTCGGCACCGATACGCAGCGCATCCTGGCCGAAGTGAACCGCTTGCTCGACAACCCGGAACTGCACGCTTCGTTCTCGCGCCGCATCAATCCCTATGGCGACGGCCTCGCCAGCCAGCGCATCGTCGATGCGCTTTGCGGCCGCGCCGTATCCGAGTTTGCGCCCCAAGCACCGGCCGCGGCCCGTTAGCCGCCCCATGCCCCTCACCACCGGAGCCCTCATGCCCCATGCCCCGCATTCCCCCGCCGCCCGCACCCTCTGCCGCGCGCTGATCGCCGCCGGGTTGCTGCTCCCCTTGGGAGCGATGGCCAGTCCCGCGGGCGACGCCTTGCGGCGCTTGCTGGGCGACGACTGGGTCACGCGCGACACCAGCCTGGAAGACCTGGGCATCCGCGAACCGGTGGTGCTGAGCAACAGCGATGCGCGCCAGGAGTTCTACCTGCCGGTACCCCGCGGCGTGCCGATAGCCGACGCCGCGCTCGATTTCGACGCGCGCTACATCAAGGGCGAACCGGGCCGCGCCAGCATGGTGTTGTGGGTGGACGGCGTGCCGCAGACGGCGCAGCGCATCGCCGACGGCGAGGGGTCGGCCACGCGCAAGCTGAACGTGGAGCAACGCGTGCGCGACACCGGCTTCGTGCGCCTGGCGGTGGACTGGCAATCGGAGATCGCGCAGCGCCAGTGCGAAAGCAACCGCGCCACCGCCAACGCCTTGATAGTGTCGCCGCGCACGCGCCTGAGCTACCGCTACGACGCCTCGGCCATCGGCAGCCTGGACGAAGCCTGGAGCACCCTGCCCGGCAAGCCCGTGCTGATGGTGGCGGGCGCCAAGCTCGACCAGCAGGCTTTCGACAGCGCCTGGCGCATGGGCGTGGCGATGGAGCGCAGCGGCAAGCGGGTCGCAGTCCGCGCCTTCCCGGCGGTGGGCGACGAGATCGACACCCGCGGCCTGCAGGCCCCGAACGGACTGGGGCAAGTGCAGGCGTTCGCAGCCCTGGCGGGCAAGGACAAGCACAAGCTGGCCAACGCCGCGGAGATCGGCGCGCTGCTGGTCATGGGCGCCCCCGCCGTCAGCGGCGACGTGGTGATCGCCGACGCCGCGCTGCGCGCCCGCTACAACGAGGCGCTGGACGCCTTGCAGGCGCAATTGGCGCAGGACGGCGACGCCGCCGAGGCCTTCCAGGCCTGGCGCCAACGGCGCATGCCCCTGGCCGGCCAGGACCTGCCCTCCAAGGAGATCCGCCTGGCGCCGCTGGGCCGGCAGGCGGTCATCGCCGTGGCCGCCGACGCCGGCGCGCAAGGCGCGGGCGCCTTCGACACGGCTTGGCGCCGCATCCTGGTCACGCGCCAGGCGCAGGTCAAGACGGCGGAGCCGCCGCAGGCTTCGGGCGAAGATGGCATGCGCCTGACCGCGTTGGGCGGATCGTCCGCCAGCTTCGACGTGGTCGCGCGCGGCGACTGGAACGCCACGTTCGCGCTGGCCGCGGTGTCGGCGGACGGCAGCATGCCGGACGAACTGGTCATGGACCTGGCCGCCGCGCCGGGTGCGTCCGCCACCCGGCCGGTCGCCTCGGTGTTCTGGAATGGCATCCTGCTGGCCGCCAAGCAGATGGACGCCGACGGCCATCCCGAACGCCTGACGGCGCGCGTGCCCGGCTACGCCCTGGGCCTTACCAACGCGGTGCGCGTCACGTTCCAGCGCCAGCCGGTATCGGTGGATTGCAATGAAATCCCGCAAGGCTACCCCGTCAACGTGCTGCCCACCAGCTATGTGAAGCCGGGCCGCGCGCAGCCGGACGGCACCTTCGTGGGGCTGCTGCCGCTGTTGGCCGGCAGCCCCCAGTTGCTGATCCCCGACGGCTATCTGGCCGACGCGCCGGCCAGCCTGCAACGCGTCATCGGCATCGCCACGGCCAGCGGCCTGTCCGCCACGCGCGCGGCGCTGTCGCTCACGCCGGCGGGCCAGGCGGCCAAGCCCGGCGGCCCCTTCGTGGCGATGGAAGTCGCGGTCGACGGCGCCAAGCCCATGGTCAAGGTCACGGACCGCAAGCAGCTGACGGTGGACGGCAAGAGCGCGCCCTGGCTCGACGTTTCCGGCCTGGACAACCTGAGCACGGCCGAAGTGGTGCACGCCGGCGGCCAGGACGGCCTGCTGTGGCACACGCTGGGCCAGCGCCCGGTCATGCCGCAGGCGCCCTTCGTGCTGAACCGCGGCAACATCGCCATCATCGGCGCGGCAGGGCCGCTGGCCTGGATCGACAGCGCCAATCCCGCGGCGGGCCAGCCGCCGGGGGCGGGCGCAAGCGCCTTCTTCGAATGGCGCAACTACCTGTCGTGGAGCGTCCCGGCGCTGAGCGTGGGCCTGCTGGTCCTGCTCCTGATCCTGATCGCCGCATTGCGCGTCACCCGCAGGAAGAACAAGGACAGCAAGTAACCCGGAGGCGCCATGTCCTCGCTTTACTGGCCCTACCTCATCGCCGACTACTACCGCGGCCTGGAGATCGTGACGGCGGTAGTCGGCGTCATCATCCTGCTGTCCAGCCTGGACGACCTGTTCATCGACGGCTGGTTCTGGCTGCGCGAACTGCGCCGCGGGCTGACGGTCAAGCGCCAGTATGCGCCGCTGACCGCCGAGCAGTTGCGCGCCAAGCGGGAACAGCCGCTGGCGATCATGGTGCCGGCCTGGCTGGAGTACGACGTGATCGCGCCCATGCTGGAGAACATGGTGTCGACGCTGGAATACAAGAACTACATGATCTTCGCGGGCACGTACCAGAACGACGAGCGCACCATCAAGGAAGTGGAACGCATGCGGCGGCGCTACCGCCAACTGATACGGGTGGAAGTGCCGCACGACGGGCCGACCTGCAAGGCCGACTGCCTGAACTGGATCGTGCAGGCCATCTTCGCGCAGAACGCCATGCAGCCCGAGCCCTTCGCCGGCGTGATCCTGCACGACAGCGAAGACGTGCTGCACCCGCTGGAACTCAAGTACTACAACTATCTGCTGCCGCGCATCGATTTCATCCAGTTGCCAGTCACGTCGCTGGAACGGGAGTGGCACGAGCTGGTCGCCGGCACCTACATGGACGAGTTCGCCGAATGGCACACCAAGGACCTGGTGGTGCGGGAAAGCCTGTCCAAGATGGTGCCGTCCGCCGGCGTCGGCACCTGCTTCTCGCGCCACGCGCTGGAGGTGCTGGCGGCAGAGACCAACAACCAGCCCTTCAATACCGACACGCTGACCGAGGACTACGACATCGGCGCGCGCCTGGCCCAGCGCGGCATGCGCCAGATCTTCGGCAAATTCGAGGTCGAGTACGTGACGCGCCGCCGCTCATGGTTCGGCCTGGGGCGGGAGAAGATCTCCGCCATCAGGATGCCGCTGGGCGTGCGCGAATACTTCCCCAACACCTTCCGCACCGCCTACCGGCAAAAGGCGCGCTGGACGCTGGGCATCGGCCTGCAAGGCTGGCAGCAGGTGGGGTGGACCGGCTCGCTGGCCACCAAGTATCTGCTGTTCCGCGACCGCAAGGGACTGTTCACGTCGTTCATCGCGATACTGGCCTATCTGCTGCTGGCCAACTTCTTTCTCTTCTATCTGGCCGACCGCTTTGGCTGGTGGAAGGTTTATTACCCTTCCTACTTCCGCCCCGGCGGCTGGCTGGTGACGCTGATGTGGCTGAACGCGGGAGCCTTGCTGCTGCGCGTGGTGCAGCGCGCGTACTTCGTCGGCCGCATGTACGGCTGGGAGCACGCCCTGCTGTCCATGCCGCGCATGATCGTCGGCAACTTCATCAACGCCATGGCGGCGGCGCGGGCCTGGCGCCTGTTCATCGGCCACCTGATCACCGGAAAGCGGCTGGCCTGGGACAAGACCATGCATGACTTCCCCTCCACCGACCAGTTGGCGCAGCAGCGCCAGCGCCTGGGCGACCTGCTGCTGTCCTGGCAAGCCATCGATCATCAGATGCTGGAGCAGGCGCTGGAGATCCAGGCGCGCGAGAAGCGGCCGCTGGGCGAAATCCTGATGGAGCGGGGCTGGCTCGACGAAAAGACGCTGCACGAAGCGCTGTCATTCCAGCAAGGCGCCCCGACGCAAACCGAACACCCCGCGGACCCGCTATCGCACAGGCCCACTCCTCCATGACCGTCCTTTCCCGTACGCTGGCTTTCAGCGCCCTGCTGTGCGTGGCCGCAGTCCCTGTAGCGGCCGCGCAACCTGCCGCCGCAGCCGAACGTCCGCTGGAAGGCGACGCCTACCAACTGGCCGACCAGGCCTACAAGCAGTACGACGCCGGCCATTACGAAACCGCCCAGATCATGGCGGAGAACGCCATCCGCCTGCGGCCCGACGTGGCTCGCCTGCGCCTGTTGCTGGTCTATGCCTTGGAAAAGCAAGGCAAACGGCAGGAGGCCGCCCGTGCGGCCGACGCGGCGATCGCCGACGGCCTGGGCACCCCGGAACTGCGGCAGGCCAAAGCCAACCTGCAGCGCCCGCCTGCCGTGGCCGCCACGCCCACACAGCCCGCGGCGCAAACGCCTGCGCAAGCTTCCGGGCAGACGCCCGTGCAGACGCCCGCCCCTGTCCGCAAGCCCGCGCCGCAAACCCCGTACCAGCGCGCCTATCCCGTGGCGGCGCGCGCCTATGCGGACTATGGACGCCAGGATTACGCCGCGTCCGCCGCAGGCGCCGAACGCGCCTTCCGCGCCGTGCCCAGGCAAGGCGAATGGGCCTTGCTGTGGGTGGAATCGCTGGGCGCGCAACAGCGCTACGAAGCCGCCAGCCAGGCCGTCGACACGGCGCTGGCGCTGGGCGCGCCCAACAAGGCGGCGCTGCAGGCGAGGCAGCAGGCCTATCAGAAGCAGATCGCCGCAAGCCAGGCGCCCGCGGCGCCGGCTCCGGGTAGCGAGGCCGCCACGGGCGCCTATGCCGCCTACGACAAGGGCGCCTACCAGGAAGCCATCACGCTGGCCCGCCAGGCCGTGGCGCAAGCGCCGGACAATGAGAGCTATGCCCAGCTGCTGACGACCGCGCTGGCCGCGGGCAACAAGGCGCAAGCCGCCGAGGCGGAAGCCCGGCTGAGCGACGCCATCGCCCGCCAGCCGGACTCGGCCCAGCTGCTTGCGCAGCGCGGCTATGCGCGCCAGCGCCTGGGCCAGCCCGCGGGTGCGGCGTCCGACTTCGCGGCCGCGCGCGCCACCGGCCAGGCGCCGCCGCGCCTGATCCTGGACCAGGCCTATGCGCAGTCGGCAATGGGCGACAACCGCGCCGCCACCGACTCGCTCAAGCAAGCCATCGACATGGACGATGCCGGCCAGTTGGGCCTCACGCCGCTGGAGCGCTACAACACGCGCAGCGGCGTCGCCGCCCTGTCGCGCGAATGGGGCGGCTCGTTCTCCGCATCCTATCGCGGCGCACGGCCGGCCAGCTCCAGCCTGGGCGGGGCCGCCATCAACACCCCTGGCGACGTGATCTTCAGCACTGCGGAAATCTTCTGGCGTCCGCCGCAACTGAACAACCGCTGGGGCATGCTCGAGGCGTACGCGCGCAGCTCCAACACGCTGTACGACAGCGGCAGCACCTACGAGTCGCGCAGGAATGTCGACCCTTGCACCGGGGAAAGCACCCCGGACGAACGCTCTAACGAAGAACGCTTCCGCAACAACAGCACCTCATCCGGCATCCCCAGCACGATCGGCGCGCTGGGCCTGCGTTATCTGCTGGCCGATACCGGCATAACTTTCGGGATCGAACGCCGCTTCTTTCTGGGATCCGCCACCCGCCAGGGCTATGCCTACCCCGAATCCAGCGCGGTGCAGTGCGCGGCGCAGCAGGCCTTCCACAACGCCTATCCCAATCTGCAGGACCAGAGCGCCGTGGCGCGCTACAAACTCAACGGCAATGCCGGGGGCTGGATGTCCTACGTCACCTACGGCTATTACCAAGGCCGCGAATTGCGCGTGGACGTACCCAGCTGGCTGACGATCGAAGGCTATGCGCAGGCCGGCTACGCCTGGGACGACAACAGCGCCCGCTATACCGCCTATTCGGTGGACTCCAAGGGCCAGCGTCAGCAGGATCTGGGCAGTTCCTCGGGCCGCCTCAAGCGCGACCAGGCCTTCCTGTCCGGCGAACTGCGCGTGGGCCGCAGCTTCCGCGCCACCAGCATCAGCGACAAGCTGGTGCTGTTTCCGTACGCGGTGGTCGGCGCGGACTGGCTGTGGCAGAAGAGCGTGGCCAAGCTGGACGACCTGCCCGGCTACGGCAGCCAGTCGGTGGTCCTGTCCGACCACGGCACTTCTTGGTCGCTGGGCGTGGGGCCGGGCTTCAACGTGCGCTACTGGTTCCGCGAAGACCACTACAACGCGCCGCGCTCTTACCTGGACTTCGGCGTCCAGTACCGTACCAGCCTGGGCGGGGGCGAGAGCGACCGCGCCAAGGGTTGGTTCATGAACATGACGCTGTCGTACTGAGCCGCTGATACACACGATTACATCGGTTCATAAGCCTATAACAATGAATCGGGCATAGTGCTCCGCGCCACGCAGGCTGAGCGATCGCCAGGCGTGCAAACCTCATCCCTCACCGCGTTGGAGATTGAATTGCCGATGTTCAAACAAGCCCGTATCGCCCTGGCCGCCGCCGCCCTGACCCTGGCCAGCGGCGCCGCCCTTGCCCAGCAGACCATGCAGGGCCAGATGCCCAACCTGGCGGCCGTGAGTGGCGAGATGCATGCCGCCGCCGAGTACTGCGGCGCCTACACGGCAGCGCAGCTCGAGCAGATGAAGCAACAACAGAAGACTGCGACCAGCGCCCAGGGCATGTCGGCGGCGGACTTCGACGCCGCTTTTTCGAAGTCCTACAGCCAAGCCAAGGTGCAACTGGGCACGTTGAGCGCGGCCGACAAGGAAAAGACCTGCGCGCAGCTCAAGGCCATGGCCGCGGCGCAACCGCGCTAGCCATTCCGCGTCAGACCGCTGATCGGCCGCCTAGAGCGGCCATTCCCGCTTCAGGCGCTCGGCCTCGGGCGTAGGCCCGACCAGCCAGGGATCAGCCGCAAAGGCGACCACGCGTTGCGCGCGGTAGCGCCGCGCGATGCGCAACTGCCGGCGCACGCGCGCCGAGTCGGCGGAGCGGGCATTGAAGGTGGTGCCGTCCTGGCGTTCGGACGGCAGTTCCTCGAATAGTTCGACGATCAGGTCGAACGGCGCACGACGCGCCAGCAGCATGCGATGCAAGGGCTCCAACGCCTCATACGCCGCCATGCCGGACACGCCCACTCCGTCCTGGAGCATGGGCCTCAGCCTGACCACATCCAACAATCCGTTCCACAGGTCGGCCAGGCTCAGCGCTCCCGGCAATTTGCTGTGATACGTGGAGATGGCGGGCACGCGTCCCGTCTGTTGCGCGAGCGGATCGGACAGCTCGCGCAGCCATTGCGCCAGCCGCGCCTGGCGGCCGGGCGCGGCCCAGCTGTGCTGCTCGATCTCGTAAGGGATGTACCAGCCGCGGAAAGCGGCAAGCCCGGTTGCGTTCGACGCTTGCGCATAAGCCAGCGCCAGCGCCTGCGCGGCCTGCAGGAATGCGGCCAGCGCGGCGTCATCCGGATTGCCCAACTGTCGCCACCAGCGCTCGTCGTAGGGCAGGCCCAACTGCAGCCCCATGCCCAGGCGCTCGGCCTCGTCGAAGATCAGCGCCAGCGTGGACGCGGGCAGTTGCCAGGGCTGCGCCCCGCCGCTGGCGCCCACCCACTGAATGATGATCTCGCGGAATCCCAACGCGTGCATGGCGGCGATGCGTTCGCGCCACGCCTGCGGGCTCAATTCCAGGTGGCTGGGCCAAAGCTGCCAGAAGGTGCTTTGCACCGACCAGGCCGGCGCGCAGGCGGGCAGGCTGGCGGCCAGCGCCGCCACGCCCAGGCCCTGCAACAGGCGTCGCCGGCCGGTGGAAGCAGGCGCAGACGCCTGCATGGGCTGCCTGGCGATAGGATTTACCCGGCGCGGTTGCCGAAGATGCCCGACAGGGACGCCAGCAGGTCGGCAGGGTTGAATTGCTGTTCGCCCTGGACCTCGCCGTTGGGCGTGGCCTTGTCCACCAGTTGCGGCAGCAGCGAGGACAGCGAACCCAGCACGGAGTCCGTGTCCTGACCGGTCTTGGCGGCCAGTTCGTTGACGACGCCGGGATCCAGCACGGAACCGAGCTGATCGGCGCTGACCGGCATGTTCTGGCCGGTGCCCACCCACGAGGCCACGATCTCGCTCAAGCCGCCCTTCTGGAAGCTGGCGATCAGGCCGGTCAGGCCGCCCGGGTACTTGTTCAGTTGCTCGATCAACGCGGGCAGCAGCGAAGCCGAGCCCCCTTGCTGACCGCCGCCGGCCATCGAGGCCAAGGTATCCAATAGGCTCATCATCGTGCTCCTGAAAAAACGGAGATCCAGTATAGGCCCATGCCTGCCGCCCCGCCTGTCATCCGATGGATGACACCCGGCATCTTTACAAAGCTTGTCGATTGCATCCCGTCAGTCGACGGCCTTTCCCGCCTGCAAGGCCTGCAGCGACTTCAGGCCGGCGCGGCCGTCCGGCCGCAGGCCCAGTTCGCGCTGCACCGTCTGCAAGGCCTGCCGGGTGCGGGCGCCAATCATGCCATCGGGTTCGCCGATCTCATAGCCGCGGGCAATCAACAGCCGTTGCAATTCCCGCCGCTGCGCCCGCGACAGGCCTGGATCGTCGGTTGGCCAGGCTTGCACCAGCGGGCCGCCGCCGCGCAGCCTGTCGGACAGGTGGGCGATGGCCAGCGCGTAGCTTTCGGCTGCGTTGTAGGAATACAGGGCATCGAAATTGCGCGTGACCAGGAAGGCAGGACCTTTGCTGCCCGCCGGCAGCAGCAGCCCCGCCGGCGTGTCGCCCGCGGGCAGCGGCTGGCCGTCGGCGCGCGTCACGCCGCGCCCCGCCCAGTACGACATCGCGCGCTTGTTCTTGCGGCCCGCGCCTGAAGTGTCCAGACCCGCCGGCAAGCGGACTTCATAGCCCCATTGCAGCGCGCTGTTCCAACCCGCGCGCTTGAGGAAATTGGCTGTCGATGCCAGCGCGTCCGGCACGCTGTCGACCAGGTCGCGGCGGCCGTCGCCGTCGAAGTCCACCGCCAGCCGCAAGTACGTCGAGGGCATGAACTGGGTCTGGCCGAAAGCGCCCGCCCAGGAGCCCGTCAGGCGTTCGGGCGCGATGTGCTCGTCCTGGATGATCTTCAGCGTGGCAAAGAATTCGCCGCGGAAATATGCCTGACGCCGGCCGAAGCAGGACAGCGTGGACAGCGACGTCAGCAGGGGCCGGCCGCCCAGAGTGCGGCCGTAGTTGCTTTCCACGCCCCACACCGCGGCGATGGTGGCTGCGTCCACACCGTAGCGCGACGCGGCGCGGTCCAAGTCGGACTGCCAGCGCGCCATGCCGGCCCGGCCGTCGGCCACGCGCTCGTCGTCGACCAGGGCCGCCATGTAGTCCCAGATAGGCGTCTTGAATTCCGGCTGGGCGTCCAGCAGATCCAGCACTGTCATGTCCGGTGCAAGCCCGGCGGTCTGGGTGTCGAACGTGGCGCCGGACACGCCGGCCTTGAGCGCCGCGCCGCGCAATTGCGCGAGGCAGGCCGCGAACGCGTCGGCGGCCGACGCCGCGGGCGCCAGCGAAATGAGGGCGCCGCCGGCCAGGGCGCAGGCCAGCGCGCGCAGCGGGCGGGCCCGCAGCGTCTTGAAGAAGTTATGGTTGTTCATGTCGTCCAGTCAGCCGGCCTGCAGCGCGGCAAGCTCGGCGTCGTCGAAGCCGGCGGCGCGGCGCGCCTCCAGGTTGAAGGGACCGCGCAGCCGGGGCGCGTCATAGCGCTGCGCCAGTTCGGCATAACAGGACACGGGATCCTTGCCCGCCTGCGCGCACAGCTGCTTGTACCAATAATTACCGATGGCCACGTGGCCGATCTCGTCGGCCAGGATGATGTCGACGATGGCAGCGCTTTCCGCATCGCCCGCTCCCGCCAGCTTGGCACGGATCGCGGGGGAAGCATCCAGGCCGCGCGCCTCCAGCGTGCGCGGCACCAGCGCCAGGCGGGCCAGCAGATCGTCTTGCGTGCGCTGCGCCATGTCCCACAGCCCGTTGTGGGCGGGGAAGTCGCCATAGGCGTAGCCCATGGCGGCCAGACGCTGCCTGAGCAGATCGAAGTGATAGGCCTCTTCGCGCGCCACGCGCAGCCAGTCGCGGTAGAAGGCTGCCGGCATGCCAGCAAAGCGCCACATGATATCCAGAGCCAGGTTGATGGCATTGAATTCGATGTGCGCCAGCGCGTGCAGCAGCGCCGCGCGCCCTTCCTCGGTGGCCATGGAACGCTGCTTGACCTGGGCGGGGACCACCAGCTCAGGCCGCGCCGGGCGGCCCGGCAGTTCCGCCGTGGGCGTGTAGGCCTGCTCGCAGTCCAGCACCGTCTCATCCGACATGGCGCGCACTGCCGCCAGCTTGTCCTGCCAGGCCGTGGCGGCCAGGGCCGCCAGCGCCTGCCCACGCAGGCAATCCTGGCGATGCCCGGCCGCGTCGGGCGTCGTGTTGCTATCCATATGCTTCTCTGTGCCGGGCGGCCTCGCGCCCGCCCGAAATCCCTTGAAAGCGCCGTGGCCGCAGGCCTCGCGCATACACGGAGACTTTATCATTCACCCATGGATTCCCTGCGCCTGACCATAGAGACCGACCTGTCCCGCATCGACGCCCAGCAATGGGACGCGCTGGCGGGCGACCAGCCCTTTCTGCGCCATGCATTCCTGCGCGCGCTGCACGAGACCGGCTGCGCCGCGCCCCAGACCGGATGGGCGCCGCATTACCTGGCGCTGTGGCGCGACGATGCGCTGGCGGCTGCTGCGCCGCTCTACCTGAAATCCCATTCGCGCGGCGAGTACGTATTCGACTACGCCTGGGCCGACGCCTTCCAGCGCCACGGGCTGCGCTACTACCCCAAGCTGCTGTCGGCCATTCCCTTCACGCCGGTCACCGGCCCCAGGTTGCTGGCCGGCAACGATGAGGATCGCGCCACGCTGGTGCGCGGGCTGGTCGCCTTCGCCGAAGAGACCAAGGTGTCTTCGCTGCACCTGCTGTTCCCCGCCGAGGCCGACATGCGCGCGCTGCGCGAGGCCGGCTTCATGATCCGCGAAAGCGTGCAGTTCCACTGGACCAATCCGGGCTACGCGGACTTCGACGCCTTTCTGGCCACGATGAGCCACGACAAGCGCAAGAAGATCCGCCAGGACCGCAAGAAGGTCGCGGCCGCCGGGCTGTCGTACCGCTGGCTGCGCGGGGCCGAGATCGGCGCGGTCGAGCTGGACTTCTTCTACGAATGCTATTGCCGCACCTACTTCAGCCATGGCAATCCACCCTACCTGAGCCACGAATTCTTCCGCCGCGCGTATCGCGAACAGGCCGGTGCCTTCGTGCTGATCCTGGCAGAGCGCGACGGCCAGCCGGTGGCGGCCGCGCTCAACCTGGCGGGCGGCGACGCGCTGTATGGGCGCTACTGGGGCGCGACCGAATACGTGCCGGGGCTGCACTTCGAGACCTGCTACATGCAGTCCATCGCCTATTGCATTGCCCACGGCATCGCGCGCTTCGAGGGCGGCGCGCAAGGCGAACACAAGATGGCGCGCGGGCTGTTGCCCACGCCCACCTGGTCGGCGCACTGGGTCGCGCACCCCGGTTTCGCGGACGCGATCCAGAACTTCCTGGACGAGGAAACCGCCGCGGTGACGGACTATCTCGGAGAGCTGGAAACGCACTCCCCGTTCAAGCGGCCGCGGGAAGGCTGAGGGTTAGAGGAAGCGGTCCAGCAGCTTGCGGCTGTGCTTGTCCAGCGACTGGATGTCGCGCACCAGATAGAAGATGCCGTGGCTGTCGGCGATCAACAGGGTCTGCGGACTCAGGCGGCGGATGTCCTCTTCGCCGCGCAGCGTGAACGAGGTGGGGCCGCGGTCGGTATCGACCTGCCAGGTGCTGGGGGTGGCGAAAGTGGAGACGCTGGCCAGCTTGCGGATCTCGGGCATGAATTCCCGGCTTGCCAGTTCTTCCTCGATCAACTCGCGCTGCGGAGCCAGCACATCGGACAGGTGCTCGATCCAGAGCAGTTCGCGCCCGTCCACTGTCACGAGCGACAGGCCGCGGCCCGGTTCGCTGATGGGAAAGGCGCGCACGGGCAGCACGCCCTCGTGGTTCTGGCCATCGGCGGACTGGAACTCCAGGCGCCCGAAGGCATTGCGGCGCAGCTGAAAAGACGGCAAGGTCATGACGATAATTCCGGTTCCGCGTCAGGCCACGGCGGCCATGTCTTCGCTGCCCGACGCCTGCGCGTCGGCCTCGGCCTGGCGCGCCTGCGCCTGGTACAGGCGGTAGTAGGCGCCCTCGCGGGCCATCAGTTCTTCGTGCGGGCCCTGCTCCACGATCTGGCCGCGGTCCAGCACCACCAGGCGGTCCGCCTTGCGCAGCGTGCTCAGACGGTGGGCGATGGCGATCGTGGTGCGGCCACGCACCAGGTTGTCCAGCGCCTTCTGGATTTCCTTTTCGGTGGTGGTGTCCACCGACGAGGTGGCTTCGTCCAGAATCAGGATGCGCGGATCGATCAGCAGCGCGCGCGCGATCGAGATGCGCTGGCGTTCGCCGCCGGACAAGGCCTGGCCACGTTCGCCGACCAGCGAGTCGTAGCCGTGCGGCAGCCGCAGGATGAATTCATGCGCATGCGCGGCGCGCGCCGCAGCCACGATTTCGTCACGGGTGGCGTCCGGCTTGCCGTAGGCAATGTTCTCGGCGATGGTGCCGAAGAACAGGAACGGCTCCTGCAGCACCAACCCGATGTTGCGGCGGTAGTCCGCCACGCGCACCGAACGGATATCGGCGCCGTCCACCAGCACCGCCCCTTCGGATACGTCGTAGAAGCGGCAGATCAGGTTGATCAGCGTGCTCTTGCCCGAGCCGCTGTGGCCCACCAGGCCGATCATCTCGCCCGGCGCGATGTTCAGGTTCAAGCCGCGGATGACCTGGCGGTTGCCGTAGCGGAAGCCCACGTCGCGCAACTCGATGCGGCCGTTGATGTGCGGCAGCTTGGCGGGATTCTGCGGTTCCGGCACGCTGGAGACATGGTCCAGGATGTCGAAGATGCGCTTGGCGCCAGCCGCCGCTTTCTGCGTGACCGAGACGATGCGGCTCATCGAATCCAGACGCATGTAGAAGCGCCCGATATAGGCCAGGAAGGCGGCCAGCACGCCAACGGTGATCTGCTTCTGCGACACCTGCCAGATGCCGAAGATCCACACCACCAGCAGGCCCACTTCGGTCAGCAGCGTGACGGTGGGCGAGAACAGCGACCAGGTGGTGTTCACGCGGTCGTTGACTTCCAGGTTGCGGTTGTTGGCTTCACGAAAGCGCGCGACTTCGCGCTTTTCCTGCGCGAAAGCCTTGACCACGCGGATGCCCGGAATGGTGTCGGCCAGGACGTTCGTGATCTCTGACCAGATGCGATCGACCTTTTCGAAGCCATGGCGCAGGCGGTCGCGCACCGCGTGGATCATCCAGATGATGAACGGCAGCGGCACCAGCGTGACCAGCGCCAGCCACGGGTTGATGGACACCAGGATGACCGCGGTCATGCAGATCATCAGGATGTCGTTGGCGAAGTCCAGCAAGTGCAGCGACAGGAACACGCAGATGCGGTCGGTTTCGCTGCCGATGCGGGAAATCAGATCCCCGGTGCGCTTGCCGCCGAAATACTCCAGCGACAACTGCTGCAGGTGCTCATAGGTGGTGGTGCGCAGGTCCGCGCCGATGCGCTCGCTGACCCAGGCCAGGATATAGGTCCGGGCCCAGCCCAGCCCCCAGGCCAGGAAAGCCGAGGCCAGCAGCCCGCCCAGATAGAGGCGGACCTTGTCGTAATCGATGGGCGCGCCGTTCTGGAACGGAATCAGCACGTCGTCCATCAGCGGCATGGTCAGGTACGGCGGCACCAGGGTGGCGGCGGTGCCCAGCAGGGTCAGCACGAAACCCGCCAGCAGCGGCCCGCGGTAAGGGCGGGCGAAACGCCACAGGCGCAGCAGCGCCCAAGTGGTGGATGGCGCTGCCTGTTCCTGGTTGCAGGTCGGGCATTCTTCCTCGCCCGCCGGGATGACGTTATTACAGACGGTGCAGGTGCGCTCCGCCAGATCCTCGCCCTGATGGCCGGACAAACGGATGGCCTGCTGCGTTTCGAACTGCGCCAGCAGCCGCAACGCGGCCGGATTGCGCGCCAGCGTGAAGCGCCACGCGCCCAGGCGGGAGCCGTCGTCGTGCAATTCCAGCAGCGCGGCGCCAGCGTGGTCGGTGAGGCTCAGTTTTAATTGGGGGCCATATGCCCAGGATTCCCAGCGCGGTTCGTCGGGATGGCGCGCCAACAGCCGGCGGTCGGTGGCGGCGATAAGCCCCGGACGGAACTTCAGGCGCTGATCCAGGTCTATTTCAACCCAGGCCAACAAGGTTTCGCCGTCCGCCAGTTCGGCGCTGATTTCATCGCGCCAGCGGGCAGGAAAGGCTTCGGCAAGGCCGGAAAGCAGGTTTGGTTTTTTCATTGGTACGCATGCCGGGCCAGGACTCTGCCCTACTAGGCGGCAACCGGTTCGCAACCAGGACTGGCGGCAAACGTGTCCCTTCCTTACAACATAACGATTTCACGCCTTGAAGGCGTCGTATAGTAGCAGCCGATTTTTCTAATTAGGAATATCTGGGATCCCCCACTCGTTGGCATTATTCTAAAGGCGCAACCCCAATAAATTCGCGGTCTTGCATAGGGGCGTCCGCGCGTGCCAACCTGCTTCTCTCGTAAATTAAAACATGAAAAAGAAAGACATTGAATTTCTCGATGTCGTGGCTTTGCGCGGCCCGAACATTTGGACGTACCGTCCGGTACTCGAAGCGTGGGTGGATATCGGTGAACTGGAGGATTATCCCTCCAACACCATTCCCGGCTTTTACGAACGCCTGACGGAATGGCTGCCGACGCTGATCGAGCACCGCTGCAGTCCGGGAGTCCGGGGCGGTTTCCTGTCGCGCCTGAAAGAAGGCACCTGGCCCGGCCACATACTTGAACATGTCACCCTGGAACTGCAGAACCTGGCCGGCTTGCGCGGCGGTTTCGGCAAGGCCCGGGAAACCTCCACCCGCGGCGTCTACAAGGTCGTCGTGCGCGCCTGGCAGGAACAGGTCACCCGCACCGCCCTGAACGAAGCCCGCGACCTGGTCATGGCCGGCATCGAAGACCGCCCCTTCGACGTGCCCGCCGCCATCGCCAAGCTGCGCAGCCTGATCGACAAGCACTGTCTCGGCCCCAGCACCGCCTGCATCGTGGATGCCGCCGACGACCGCGACATTCCCTACATCCGCCTGTTCGAGGGCAACCTCGTGCAGTTCGGCTACGGCTCGGCCCAGCGCCGCATCTGGACTGCCGAGACCGACCGCACCAGCGCCATCGCCGAAGGCATTTCGCGCGACAAGGACCTGACCAAGGAACTGCTGTCGACCTGCGGCGTGCCCGTGCCCGAAGGCCGCCTCGTACGCAGCGAGGACGACGCCTGGGAAGCTGCCGAGGACATCGGCCTGCCGGTGGTCGTGAAGCCCTATGACGGCAACCACGGCCGCGGCGTGTTCACCAATCTGACGACGCGCGAGGAAGTGGTGTCGGCCTACCGCGTGGCCGTGGACGAAGGCAGCGGCGTCATCGTCGAACGCTTCGTGCTGGGCAACGAACACCGCCTGCTGGTCGTGGGGGACCGCATGGTGGCCGCCGCCGCCGGCGAACCGGCCTGGGTGACGGGCGACGGCAAGTCCACCATCACCGAACTCATCGACAGCCAGATCAATACCGACCCGCGCCGCGGCCGCACCGAGAACCACCCGCTGAACCCGGTGCGCCTCGATTCCGCCGCGCGGCTGGAAATCGCCCGCCAGGGCCTGTCGGAAGACAGCGTTCCGCCCGAAGGCCAGCGCGTGCTGGTGCAACGCAGCGGCAACGTCGCCTTCGACGTCACCGACCGTGTGCATCCCAGCATCGCCGCCACCGTGACCCTGGCCGCGCGCATCGTCGGCCTGGACATCGCCGGTGTGGACCTGGTGGCCGAGGACATCTCGCGCCCGCTGGAAGAACAGCGCGGCGCCATCGTCGAAGTCAACGCCGGCCCCGGCCTGCTGATGCATCTGAAGCCTGCCGACGGCACGCCCCGTCCGGTCGGCCGCGCCATCGTCGACCACCTGTTCCCTGAAGGCGATGCGGGCCGCATCCCCATCGTCGGCGTTACCGGCACCAACGGCAAAACCGTGGTGGCGCGCCTGGTGGCCCGCCTGCTGAGCCTGTCCGGCAAGCGCACCGGCCTGGCCTGCAGTGAAGGCCTGTACCTGGACCGCCGCCTGGTGCAAAAGGGCGACCGCGCCGATTTCGCTTCCGGTACGCGCCTGCTGATGAACCGCAACGTGGATGCCGCCGTCATCGAGAACGACAGCGGCGTGATCCTGGGCCAAGGCCTGGCCTACGACCGCTGCCAGGTTGGCGTGGTCACCAACATCGACGACGCCGACCACCTGGGCGACTTCGACATCAATGAAACGGAGCGCATGTTCAACGTGTTCCGCACGCAGGTGGACGTGGTGCTGCCCGGCGGCTCCACCGTGCTGAACGCGCGCGATCCGCGCGTGGTGGAAATGGCCGAGCTATCCGACGGCGCCGTGATCTTCTTCGGCATCGATCCCGCCCTGCCCGCCATCGTCGCTCACCTGCAACAAGACGGCCGCGCCGTGTTCGTGCGCGACGGCGGCATCGTGCTGGCGCATGGCACCCGCGAGGAGCGCCTGGCCACGGTGGCCTCGATCCCGCTGACCCATGGCGGCCGCGTGGCCTTCCAGGTCGAGAACGTGCTGGCCGCAGTGGGCGCGGCCTGGGCGCTGGACATACCCGTGGAGCTGATCCGCGCCGGCATCGAGACCTTCGACATCGACCAGGCCGACGCTCCCTGGCAGTTCACGCTGTTCGAACGCAACGGCAGCACCGTGGTGGTCGACGACGTGCACAACGCCTCGGCGTTGCGCCCCCTGATCGCCGCCATCGACCAGTTCCCGTCGACCACGCGCGCCGCCGTCTACTCGGCCGGCGCCGACCGCCGCGACGCGGACCTGATCGAACAGGGCAAGCTGCTGGGCGACGCCTTCGACCGCGTGGTGCTCTACGACGACCTGACCGTGCGCAGCAAGCGTCCCGAAGGCGAGGCGCGCGCGCTGTTGCGCCAGGGCCTGGCGCAAGGCTCCCGCGTCAAGGACATCCAGGACGAACCCGACCACGGCAAGGCCATCCAGAGCCAGCTCGACGCCATCGCCGCAGGCGACTTCGTCCTGCTGCAGTCCGACGAAGCCTTCTCCGGTCCCACCATCGACCTGGTCCGCCGCTGGATTCAGCAATACTGACAATATCTGCGCGCGCCCTCGCACTAGCGCGGGCGCGCGTGAGCTAGACAGGAATACCTGCCATGGAAGTTTCCCGTATCCGAGCACTGCGCGGCCCCAATCTGTGGAGCAAGAACACCGCGATCGAGGCCATCGTTTCCTGCGCCGACGCCGAATGCTCCATCGACAACCTGCCTGATTTCGAAGCGCGCCTGCGCGCGCGCCTGCCGCAGACCGGGCTGCTGCGTCCGGAAGGCCATCAGGGCGCGGTCTCCATCGCGCACGTGCTGCAGATCGTGGCCCTGACGATGCAGGCTCATGCCGGCTGCCCCGTCACGTTCGGCCGCACCGCCTCCACCATCGAGCCTGGCGTGTTCCAGGTGGTGGTCGAGTACAGCGAGGAAGAAGTCGGCAAGCTGGCGATGGAACTGGCGCAAGTGCTGGTGCGCGCCGCGCTGGACGACACCCCCTTCGATCTCGCCGACGCCTTGAAGCGCCTGCGCGAACTGGACGAAGACGTGCGCCTGGGGCCCAGCACCGGCTCCATCGTCAATGCCGCCACCGCCCGCAACATCCCCTACCGCCGCCTGACCCAGGGCAGCATGGTGCAGTTCGGCTGGGGCAGCAAGCAGCGCCGCATCCAGGCCGCCGAAACCGACCTGACCAGCGCCATCTCCGAGTCAATCGCGCAGGACAAGGACCTGACCAAGATGCTGCTGGACGCCGCCGGCGTGCCGGTGCCCATGGGCCGTTCGGTGACCACCGCCGAGGAAGCCTGGGCCGCCGCCGAGGAACTGGGCGGCCCGGTCGTGGTCAAGCCGCGCGACGGCAGCCAGGGCCGCGGCGTCGCCGTCAACATCGAATCCCGCGAGCGCGTGATCCAGGCCTTTGAAGTGGCCGAGGAAATCAGCTCCGAGGTCATCGTCGAGCGCTACATCCCCGGCCACGACTTCCGCCTGCTGGTGGTCGGCGGCGCACTGGTCGCGGCCTCGCGCCGCGACCCGCCGCAGGTCACGGGCGATGGGGTACAGACCATCCGCCAACTGGTGGACCAGGTCAACGCCGACCCGCTGCGCGGCGACGGCCACGCGACCTCGCTGACCAAGATCCGCTTCGACGACATTGCCCTGGCGACTCTCAAGAAGCAGGGTTTCGAGGCCGACTCCGTGCCGCCGTCCGGCACCCTGATCTTCCTGCGCAACAACGCCAACCTGAGCACCGGCGGCTCGGCCACCGACGTGACCGACGAAGTGCATCCGGAAATGGCCGCGCGCGCGGTGTCGGCGGCCCGCATGATCGGGCTGGACATCTGCGGTGTGGACGTGGTCGCCGAAAGCGTGCTCTACCCGCTTGAAGACCAGAACGGCGGCGTGGTGGAAGTGAACGCCGCCCCCGGCCTGCGCATGCACTTGAATCCGTCCTTCGGCAAGGGCCGCGCCGTGGGCGAGGCCATCATCGCCAACATGTACGCGGACGGCGACGACGGCCGCATCCCGGTCGTGGCCGTGGCCGGCACCAACGGCAAGACCACCACCGTGCGCCTGACCGCCCACATCCTGGGCGTCGCCGGCAACCGCGTCGGCATGACGAATTCCGACGGCGTCTACGTCGACAACCTGCGCATCGACACCGGCGATTGCAGCGGCCCGCGCAGCGCCCGCAGCGTGCTCATGCACCCGGACGTCGACGCGGCCGTGTTCGAAACCGCGCGCGGCGGCATCCTGCGCGAAGGCCTGGCCTTCGACCGCTGCAATGTGGCCATCGTCACCAACATCGGCATGGGCGACCACCTGGGCCTGGGCTACATCAGCACGGTCGAGGACCTGGCCGTGGTCAAGCGCGTGATCGTGCAGCACGTGCACCCCAGCGGCACCGCGGTGCTGAACGCGGCCGATCCCATCGTGGCTGAAATGGCGGCGAGCTGCCCGGGTTCCATCACCTACTTCGCCGAAGACCGCAATCATCCCGTGCTGGCCACGCATCGCGCGCAAGGCCTGCGCTGCGTGTACCGCGACGGCGACTCCATCGTCACCGCGCAGGGCGGCGAAGAAACCCGTTACCCGCTGGCCGCCATTCCGCTCACGCGCAACGGCACGATCACCTTCCAGGTGGAAAACGCCATGGCGTCAATCGCCGCGGCCTGGGCGCTGGGTCTGGACACGGACATCATCCGCCGCGGCCTGGCCAGCTTCGTCAACGACGCCCAGACAGCGCCCGGACGCTTCAACGTGTTCGACTACCGCGGCGCCACGGTGATCGCCGACTACGGCCACAATCCCGATGCCATCCTGGCCCTGGTGCGCGCGGTGGACGCCATGCCGGCCAAGCGCCGTTCCGTGGTCATCAGCGGCGCGGGCGACCGGCGCGACGAAGACATCCGGATGCAGACCGAGATCCTCGGCGAAGCCTTCGACGACGTGCTGCTTTACCAGGACCAATGCCAGCGCGGCCGCGCCGACGGCGAAGTGTTGGCCCTGCTGCAACAAGGCCTGGCCAACGCCACGCGCAGCAAGCACGTCGAAGAGATCCACGGCGAGTTTCTCGCCATCGACACGGCGCTGGCGCGCCTGGGCGCAGGCGACCTGTGCCTGATCCTGGTCGACCAGGTCGAAGAGGCGCTGGATCACATCGCGCGCCGCATCGCGCAAGCCTGAGCCGTACGCGGTTCCTGAAGTGCAAACGGGGCGCCCAAGGGCGCCCCGTTTGCTTCGGCGCGCGCCGATCAGCTGCTGGACGACACCACAGGCGCAGCGGCCTGATAACGGTCCGTCACGTGCGTGCATCCGAGCGCGGCCATCGCGGCCAGCGTCAGCAAGATAGCGCGGCAAAGTCGTTGCGTCATGCGAGTTCCTCTTTCCATATTCTGTGGCCGAACCTGCTTGCGGGTTCCGCGGACACTATACCGGCGCGCGCGTCGGCAAGCCAAGCGCGCATGCCCGCATCCAGACTTGCAGATCCAGTTACCAGCCTCCCTCAAAAGGGGACAAGACATTGCCGGAATGTAACTGCGGCACCTAGTGCGCCTGCAATCTCCTCCCGCCGGAAACCAGGCCATTTTGCCGCCGCCAGGCCGTTACATTTGCCCACAGCCAGGTTTGACGGCCATGCCGCAGGCTCGTACGGTAAGTACATGGCCTGCACGGCAACTTCTTGAACCGGCAGGCCCTAGCTGATCAGTGTCCCACTCAACCGCGACAACCCGGTTTACAGGCCGCAAACCGGATGCCGCTAGCAACAGGAGAGGTCACCATGAACAACGACATCATCGCTGGCAAATGGAAGCAACTGACGGGCAAGGCCAAGGCCGCCTGGGGTGAGCTCACCGACGACGAGCTGACCCGCACCGAAGGCAACGCCGAACGTCTGGCGGGCCTGATCCAGGAGCGTTATGGCAAGACCAAGGAACAAGCTGAAAAAGAAGTCCGCGACTTCTTCGACCGCAATCCTTGATCCGATAAACCACCAGGAGAAGCTGACATGTTGCACTACGCCGTAGTTTTCTTCGTCATCGCCATCATCGCGGCTGTCCTGGGCTTCGGCGGCATCGCCGCCGGCGCTGCCGGCATCGCCAAGATCCTGTTCTTCGTCTTCCTGGTACTGGCGCTGCTGTCCATCCTCGGCGGCGCTTTCCGCAAAAAATAGAACTCGGACCCAAGACACCACACAATCCTCGCGTCCCGACGCGCTGAACCACTAACAAGGAGCATGACTATGGAATTCCGCAAGCTGATCGCCGCCGCTGCACTGGGCACGGGCGCCGTCTTCACTTCCATGGCTTTTGCCGCCGATGACGGCAAGCCGAAACAGTCCGTGGGTGAGTACGCGTCCGACGCCACCGTGACCACCAAGGTCAAGGCTGCCATCGTGGCCGACAAGCAGCTGAGCGCGCTGGACATCGCCGTGGAGACCAATGCGGGCGTCACCAAGCTGACGGGTACCGTCGGCACCGCAGCCGAAGCCGATCATGCCGCCACCGTGGCGCGCGGCGTCGAAGGCGTCAAGCAGGTGATGAACAACATCAAGGTCGACCCGGCCAAGAACAAGAAGTAAGCCCGACCGGGCCGCTTCGGCCCGGTCTTGAAAACAAGGCGGCGCCTGTGTCCGACACAGGCGCCGCCTTGCTTTTGCGCCGCGTCCCGCGCGGCGGTCCTGATCAGACGTCCACTACGCCCCGGCCTATCTCCAGGGCGCGTCCGCCCACCTGGATCCGGCCATCGGCCTGGACGTCCAGCAACAACCGGCAGGGCCTGCCCATCTGGTCGCCCTGCTCCACCAGGATGCTGGCGGGCAAGGGTCGCTTTTGATGCAAAAGCCAGCCGCCCAGATTGGCGCAGGCCGAACCCGTGCCGGCGTCTTCGTTCACGCCGCCGCCCGCCTTGGCGTAGAAATAGCGCGCCACCACCACCTGGCGCCCATCCTGCTGGCGGCTGTCGTCGAAAGCGTAGGCATACATGACCTTGCGGCCCAGGCTGTTGGCCTGCCAACGGTCCAGCCGCGAGGCATCGGGCGCAACGCGGCGTACCGCGTCCACGCTGGCCAGCGGCACCAGCAGTTGATCGGCGCCGGTGTCCAGCCAGATCGGATCGTCCAGCAGATCGCTCGCATCCAGACCCAGCAGGCTGGCGATTTCGCCTCGCTCCAGCGCGGGCGCGGCGGTGCGCACGCCATCCGGGCACGGCGCGGTAAAGGTCCAGGCATCGCCGCGCGCCGTCACCGGCACCACGCCGGCAGCGAACTCCAGGGTCAATGCATCGCCCGTCTGCCGCAAGTCACGCACGACCTGCGAGGTGCCTATGGTGGGATGGCCCGCGAACTTCATCTCGAAGCCCGGCGTGAAGATGCGCACGCGCGCTGCCGCCTTGTCGGAGGGCAGGATGAAGGTCGTTTCGGACAGATTGAATTGCGCCGCCAGATTCAGCATCGTGGCGTCGTCCATGCCGCGCGCGTCTTCGAACACGCAGAGCTGGTTGCCGCTGAAGGTGGAGGAAGCGAAAACGTTGAGCAGGCGGAAAGCGTAGGTGGCCATGGCGGTAGCGATAGTTGAAAACATTGCGCCGGCTTGAGCCGGCGCGTTCCCTACTTTATCGCAAGCCTCGGGCCCGGACTACCAGACCGCGAAGAACAACACCCATGCCAGGCAGAACGGCGCCAGGCCGGCTGCCAGCACCAGCCAGGCCAGCCCCTTGCGCCAACCGCTTGCCGCGCGCGGCTTGAGCAGGCGCGCATACAGGCGCAGCGTCCACAGCACCGCCAGGCTTAGCAGCGTGAACCGCACCGGCGCGGCCCAGGCGGCCTGCATCCCTTCGTGCTTGAGCAGATTTACGGTGGTGGCCGACAGGCCCAGGAACACGCCGATGCCGGCGGAAGGAATCAGGGCCTGCGCCAGTTTGTGCAGGCCAGGACGGCCCCAGCGCGTCGCGGGTTCGCCTTCCACCGGCGCGGCGGGCGCCAGGCGGTCGGCGATCCACAACGACAGGAAGGAAGCGCCGCCGACACAGATCGTGGCGCCGACGACGAACATCAGGATGCCGGCGCCGTCCAGCCACGAGAAGCTGTCGTTCACTTCCGGGTAATGCGTCAGGATGAACCAGGGCGCGTTGTCCAGCAGCGGCCACATGATGTCGTGTTCGACCAGCCAGGTCGCGGCCCACTGCTTGGCGGTCACGTACCAGGGGCTGGCGCTCCAGAGGAAGGCGCCGATCGCGATGCCCATCAGGCCGAAGCACAGCAGCGCCGTCTGCCATGGATCGCCATGGGTGACATGCACGATTTCTTCTTCGGGCGAACGCGGCGTCAGCTCGATCGCACCGCGATAGCCGCTGCAGCGTCCGCAGACATGGCAGTCGCCCGCGCCCTTCATGTGGCGCAGCGGTACCAGCGGCGCACAGTTGATGGGCTCGATGCGGATGACAGGATGACGCCACTTCTCTTCGTCGACCTTGAAGTGCCAGGGAGCCAGCTTGGCCAACAGGTTGAAGACGCCGTTGACCGGGCACAGGTACTTGCACCACACGCGCTTGCTGCGGCCGTAGCGCCAGCCGACGATCATGGCCGCCACCGTGGACCCGCCCAACACCGCCAGCACCGCCAGCGGATATTGATAGACGCTGACCAGTTGACCGTAGACGGTCGTCAACGCGAACGCGACGAAAGGCCAGCCGCCCCAACGCATCCATTTCGGAATCGCATGGCCCTGGCCGCGCTCGCTGGCCCATTCGGTCAGCATGCCCTCGGGACAGAGCCAGCCGCACCAGGCCCGGCCCAGGATGGGCATGGAAATCAGCACGAACGGCCACCACACGCCCCAGAACGCGAACTGAGCGACGATGGTCAGATTGTTGAAGACCGAGGCCGCGTTGTCCGGCAAGGGCAGGATCGCGGGCACGATCAAAAGGAACGCGTATATCGCAACAATGCCCCACTGCAGCTTGCGCAACAGCGGGGCATGGTCACGGAGAAAGTCGGCGATACGGGAGGTCGCCCTCCCGAGTGCAGCTGCCATGGTCAAACCTTCAAATATTCAGTCCGGCAACAGTCGGGTTCAGGTGGCGCTGCGGGCGGCGGTGGCAGCGCCTGCAGGCTTGCTCCCCACCCAGCGCAGCAGCGCCCACACAATGATCCAGTAAGCCACCCACAACAGCACCGAGATCAACGCAGGCAGCGCGCGGTAGCCGGCGAAGTCGGCCAGGACCTTGCCCACGCCGGTGCTGTCGCTCAAGAGCCACGAGCTGTCCCAGACCGGATCCACGATGGTCGGCAGCACGTCCAGCGAAATCAGGTGATCCAGGCCGCCCACCAGCAGCGAGCCGGCCAACAGCAGCAACAGGATTTCGGTCACGCGGAAGAAGCGGCGCCAGGTGATGAGCTTGCCGCCCAATTGCAACAGCCAGAACGTCAGCAACGCCACCACAAAACCGGCCACGCCAGCCAGCGCCAGCATCAGCATGTCGCTGCCGCCCTCGCCCGCCGACACGGTGCCGTACAGGAACACCACGGTTTCGCTGCCTTCGCGCGCCACGGCAATGGCCACCAGCACGAACAGGCCCCACCAGTTGTCGCTGGCGACGGAAGCGCGGGCCCCGCCTTCGAGTTCGCCCTTGAGCGTGCGGCCGTGCTTCTTCATCCACACGACCATCTGCACCACCAGCGCGCACGCGGCCAGCGACATGATGGCCTGGAACCATTCCTGGCCTTCGTCGCTGAGCCAGGAGGAGACGCCCAGCAGCACCAGCGCCAGGGCCACGGCCAGCGCCAGGCCTGCCGCGACGCCACCCCACAGGTAGTTCAGGCCGCGCTTGCCCTCCGGCGTGGAGCGCAGCCAGGTGTAGAGTATGCCCACCACCAGCATGGCTTCGACGCTTTCACGCCAGACGATAAAGAGGACCTGTTCCATATATTGCTACCGCTTATTCCTTGGGTTTGACGACCAAGGTGCCTTTCACGCTCTGGTGAAAGTCATCAAAAAATGGATACTCGCCGGGGCGGGAAATGGTGATCACCACGAAAGACTTCACACCCGGCCCCAGGACTTTTTCCTTGCGCAGCGGAATGCTTTCGAATTCCACCGGCTCGTTGCTCTCGTTGATGAGCTCGATCTTGAAGCGGCCCGCCGGCACTTCCAGCGTGGCGGGCTCGAACGTACCGTTCGGCTTGAAGGTCAGCGTGAACGTGGGTAGTTCGTCAGCCTGCGCGGGCGCCCCGCCGGCCAGGCCGGCCAGGCCGATCAGCAATGCGGCGGCAACGCGAAGCAGGCTGCGCACGATCAGTAACCGCCCTTCTTGCCGGTGCCGGCGTAGACGAATTCATATTCGAGGTCGAAGGGCTCGAACCACGGCCCCACGCCGGTTTCCTTGTCGACGTGACGGCCGAAGTGACTCATCTTGTCCGCGGTCGGCGGCAGGATGGAGTACTTCAGCTTGTACTTGCCCGGACCTTCCAGCTTGACGTTCTCGCCGTAGTGCGGACCGTCGTTGGCGACCATCGGCATGAAGGTGCCCTTCTGCACGTTCTGGCTGCCGACCTTCTGGATTTCGTACTTCACGACCAGGTAAGGCACCCACTCGCCTTCGGGGAAGCCCGTCTTGTTGCCGGCGGTGGCGTGAATGTCGGCCTCAAGGTGCACATCCGAATCCTTGGCCGGGCGCATCATGCCCGGGGGGTCCATTTCGATCGGCTGCAGATACACCGCGCCGATTTCCATGCCGCCCTTTTCCACCGGTTTGCCGATGGGGTATTCGGCCGCGTTCGCGGCGGAAACGCTCAGGGCGACAATGGCCAGGGCCAAGGCTTTCTTGATCATGTGCATAATCCTTGAGACACAAATGAGACGACGGCTCCTAAAATACAAACAAGAACCGTTTTCATTAATGTAACCAAATCAACTGACAGAACCCTGAACCTCGGATCAGGAAAATCTGCGGATCATTGCGTTTGATCAAGCGGCGAAAAAGGCCCTGACCTTTTTTCAGAGCCCGAGAAACTTGAACGGCGCCGCGGGCTGGAAGTCGCGCGTGGCGTCGCCCGCAAACGTGTGGCGCTGATCCGGCCCCAGGTCCAGCTTCAGCACCTTGCCGGTTTCCGGACTGAAGTCCAGGGCCTTCAGGTCCACCCAGAACGTGTTGGGCGTCAGGGCCGATTCGAAGAAGTACAGCTTGCGCTGGTGGTCGAAGACGGTGCGCCAGCGGGTGGACGAGATATTGGGCTGTCCGGGCGTGCTGATGCCATAGGGTACGGAGACGTTGCGTATCACGCTGAAGACGCTGGCCAGCGCCTTGTTGGGATCGGGATCCTTGGGGATGGCGTTGATGTAGAACGATGCGCGCACGAAACGGTCGGCTGCGCGGTTGGTGCCCGGCAGCATGGTGGTGCCGCCGATCTGCTGCCAGTAGGCATCGAGCGCAAGCTGCTGCTCGAACTGAGGCGAGTTGGTCATCACCTGGTAGTCGCGGCTATGGTGGATCACCTGGCGTCCGCCGATGTATTCGATGATGGCGCTGTCGCCGCTGGCGTCCGAGATCGACAGGTGCAGCGTCGTCAGGCGGTCCTCGCCCGGCACGTTGTCCGAGACGATGGTGTAGGGTTCCTGCTCCAGCGCCGCCACGGCCTCCTTGACGGTGGCGTAGTTGTCCAGCACGTATTGCGCCCACGCCGCGATGGTCAGGCCGGGCTTGCTCTTCGCATCGAATTGCGGGTACTGCGATTCGGCCAGCCACAGCAGATTGGCGCTCAGGCCCGCCTCGTTCACGCCATCGGTGGTGGAGACGTCATAGCCGGACGTGACCACGCTGCCGTAGCGCGAAGTCCAGCGCAGGGAGTTCGGGCCGGCCTCGCCGCTGCGCGCCATGCCGCGCGGCAATACCCACAGGTTGCTGGTGATGTCGTTCTTCCAGTCCATGGAGCGTGCGGTAACCACCTGCTGGTTGGCGCCATGGAAGACCACGCGTGTGCAAGCCCAAGCGGAGGGCGACGCGGACATGGCCGTCAAGCCTGCCAGTGCCGCGCAGGCCAGGCGGGAAAACGCCTTGTTCAGTCTCATGCTTGCTCTCCGAGGTATCTGTACTTGCTTGCCGCGCGAGCAGAACCTGCACGCGGTGATGAAAAAACACCCCAAGAACCAGATCTCTGTCCGGCTTTTGGGGTGCTGATCGATGAGGCCGCGCCAGGCACGGCCCCACCATTACTTGCGGCCGGGACCTTGCGTGCCGCCAGGCGTGAACGGGAAGGTCGAGAACATGGCGCGGGTCTGATCCTGCATCTGGTCCTGCATCTGCACGAACAGATTCTTGCTCTGGTCGATGTAGTTGTTCATCATGTTCTGCAGCATGGGCGTCTGCACGTTCATGAACTGGGCCCAGGCCTCGGGGCCGAACTGGCTGCCGTACAGGCCCTTGGATTGCTCCGCCATGCGTTGCTGGATTTCCATGAAGGCCTGGATGTTCTTTTCCAGGTAGGAACCCATGATGCCCTGCATGGCATGGCCATAGAAACGGATGATCTGCGACAGCATGTTCGAGGAGAACATGGGCATGCCGCCGCTTTCCTCTTCAAGGATGATCTGCAGCAGGATGCTGCGCGTCAGGTCTTCGCTGCTCTTGGCATCGACGACCTGGAATTCTTCGTTTGCCAGGACCAGTTGCTTGACATCTGCCAGGGTGATGTAGGTGCTGGTCCGGGTGTCGTACAGGCGACGGTTGGGGTACTTTTTAATCAGGCGCAGGCTGGCGCCGGTTTGTGCTTGCGTCATGGTTGTCCCCGGATCGGGCGATCTCTAAGGCTTCGGATAGGGTTAGTGTAATCCGGAGGGCCCTCTCCCCGAGGCCCTCCGGCGCCGACGGGCCGCCCGCTGGCGGCCCGCGATGGGTCAGCCCATGTGCAGGCCGCCATTGAGCGAGAAGTCCGCGCCCGTCGAAAAGCCGGACTCGTCCGAGGCCAACCACGACGTCATGGACGCGATTTCTTCCGGCGTGCCAAGGCGGCGCACCGGGATGGTGGCGACGATCTTTTCCAGCACGTCGGGACGGATGGCGCGGACCATGTCGGTGCCGATGTAGCCGGGCGAAATCGTGTTGACGGTGACGCCCTTGCTGGCGACTTCCTGGGCCAACGCCATGGTGAAGCCATGGATGCCGGCCTTGGCGGTCGAATAGTTCGTCTGGCCGAACTGGCCTTTCTGCCCGTTCACCGAGCTGATGTTGATGATGCGCCCCCACTGGCGTTCGACCATGCCGTCGATCACCTGTTTGGTCACATTGAACAAGCTGTTCAGGTTGGTGTCGATGACCGCGCGCCAATCGTCCGCGCTCATCTTGCGGAACAGGCCATCGCGAGTGATGCCCGCGTTGTTGACCAGCACGTCGACCGGGCCCAGCTCCTTCGTGACCCGTTCGAAGGCTTCTACCGTGGAGTCCCAATCGGACACGTTGCCCACGGACGCGTAGAACGTGTAGCCCTGCGCTGCCTGCTCATCCAGCCACTGCTGGTAGTTGCGGCTGGGGCCGCAACCTGCCACCACGCGAAAGCCATCCTTGGCCAAGCGCTGGCAAATAGAGGTGCCGATACCGCCCATCCCGCCTGTAACGTAAGCCAGTTTTCCGCTCATTGGACTTCCTCCTGTGTGCGACGGACGCCTCGTTGATTAACCTTCTTCTCGTCTGGGCCTAACCGCTGGTCGCGGCTTCAGGCTGCCCGGACTTTCACATATCTGCCAGGCGCCGGCTCTATCGGCCGGTACTTGGCATTGCCCAATTTTTCACGCGCCTTGACCTGCTTGCCGGAATGGCCCGACAGCCAGCCGGCCCAATCGGGCCACCAGCTGCCCGGCGTCTCGACCGCTTGCGCGAACCAGGTGTTCGGGTCGCCAGGCAGATGATGGCCTGACTGTTCAAGCTTGTCAGCAGCCCAGTAGCTGCGGCGCTTCTTCGCCGGAGGGTTCACCACGCCGGCGATGTGGCCGGACGCCCCCAGCACGAAGCGCTGCGGTCCGCGCAGCACCTGGGTCGACGCATACGCCGAAACCCAGGGCACGATATGGTCCTCGCGTGACCCGAAGATGTACGCCGGCATTTCCAGGCGCGTCAGGTCCAGCGGCAGGCCCGCGGCCTGCGCGCGGCCCGGCACCTTGAGGTTGTTCTCCAGATAGGTATTGCGGAAATACCAGGAGAAGAACGGGCCGGGCAGATTGGTGCTGTCGCCATTCCAGAACAGCAGGTCGAACGCGGGCGGCTTCTGGCCTTTCAGGTAGTTGCCGACCACATAGTTCCAGACCAGCTCGTTGGGCCGCAGGAACGAGAACGTGGTGGCGAGATCGCGCCCGGGCATCAGCCCGCCCTGCCCCAACTGGTGGTCGCGCAGCAGCGCGTGCGCTTCGTCGACGAAGACGTTGAGGATGCCGGTATCGTGGAAATCCAGCAGCGAGGTCAACAGGGTCAGCGACGCGACCGGATGCTCGCCGCGCGCCTCGGCCAGGGCCAGCGCGGAAGCCAGCATCGTGCCGCCCACGCAGAAGCCCAGCGCATTGACCTGCGGCTGTTTGGTGATGTCGCTGGCCACGCGCAGCGCCTGCAGCACCGCGTCGTCCAGATAATCGGACCAAGTCGCGCGGTCCACGCCATCGGTGTCGCTGGACACCGGATTGCGCCAGGAAATCAGGAATACCGTATAGCCCTGGTCCACCGCGTGCCGCACGAAGGAATTTTCGGGCTGCAGGTCCAGGATGTAGAACTTGTTGATGTTCGGCGGCACGATGACCAGCGGCCGTTCGTGCACGGTGGCGGTCGACGGCGCGTACTGGATGAGCTGGAACAACCGGTTTTCAAACACCACTTCGCCCGGCGTCACGGCGACGTTGCGGCCGATCTCGAACTGCGATTCGTCGGTCTGCGTGATGCGGCCTTTCTTGACGTCCCCCAGCAGATTGGCCAGCCCTTCGTTGAGCGCGCGTCCGGCGCTTTCGACGATGGATTGCTGGGCATCCGGGTTCAACGCCAGGAAGTTCGACGGCGACAACGCGTCGACCCATTGCATGATGGAAAAGCGCAGGCGATCGCGCATGGGCTCGCTGACCTGGGCCGCGTCGACCATGCGCGACATGGCGCGGGCCGACAGCAGATAGGTATGCGCCAGCAGCAGGTGCGAATGATTGGAGGCCCAGGCATCACCCGAAAAACGGCGGTCTGGCGGCGGCGCAAGCGCGCCACGGCGGGCGTCATCGCAAAGGCGCTGCCACTCGCGGGAGAATTCGGCCTGAATGTCGGCCAGGACTTCCGGTGCCACGCTCACCGGAATGGGCCCTGCGGAGAGATTGGCATTCACTTCGACACCTTGTTATCGAAACTACGCGATTGATGTTGCATTCCGGGTCCGGGACTGTCAATGCGGGTATACAAGGAGGCCTGACAGGGTATGACGCAAGGCCGGCTGCGGGCCTTGCGCCAGATCAAACCGGGCCTAGCCAGGCCAGCAAAGCCATGCGTCCGGTTTCGCCGTCGCGGCGGTACGAGAAGAACCGGTCCGCCCCGGCCACCGTGCACATCCCGCTCAAGGACACTTCTTGTACTCCGGCGCGGCGCAGGCGGAAATCAGCCAATCCGGCGAGGTCGGCCAGCCATTTTCCGGAAATGCCCGGCCGCGGCGTGAAGTAGCGCAGGGTTGCCGGATCGTCCTTGGTGAACGCGTCCAGTACGTCCTGCCCGACCTCGAACGCCTGCGGGCCGATGCCGGGGCCGACCCAGGCGCGCCAGCCCGAGGCCTGCGGCGCCTTGGCGCGCATGGCCGCGAGCGTGTTCTCCAGCACGCCGCCCGACAAGCCGCGCCAGCCGGCATGCGCCGCGCCCAGCACCGTGCCTTGCGCATCGGCGATGACCACGGGCAGGCAATCGGCAACCATCACGGCCAGCACGCGGCCGGGCTGCGCCGTGACGCTGGCGTCGACCGCCGGCTCGTCCGGCAGGTCGGCCTGATCGGCATCCACCACTACGCTGCCATGGACCTGACGCAGCCACAGGGGTTCGGCCGGCAGCGCAGCGCGCACGCGGCGCCGGTTCTCAGTCACCGTGTCCGGATCGTCCCCGGCGCGGCGGCCCAGATTCAAGGTGTCGTGCGGCGCGACGCCCACGCCCCCTGCCCGGGTCGTGCAGAAGTAGTTCACGCCCGGCCATTGCGGGCCCGTCACCACCGGCAAGCCTGCCACTACGCGTTCCATGCAATCTCTTCCTGGACCAAGCTCATGTCGGGAGGCACGGCCGCGGTGAAGTCGACTTCGCCGCGACCGCCCGGATCTTCGAAATGCAGCGCGCGCGCATGCAGCATCTGCCGCTGCGCGCCCGCAATGTTCTTGCCGCCGTAGATGGTATCGGCCAGCAGCGGATGCCCCAGGCTGGCCATGTGCACGCGGATCTGATGGGTGCGGCCGGTTTCCAGGCGGCACACCACTTCGGTGACGCGGCCGCCGGGATCAGCCTCGCCGCGGCGGGCGGGCATGTAATGGGTGATGGCGGGCTTGGGCGCCACCGGGCGCTCCACGCTCATGCGGACCGGCACGCGCGCATCGCGGCCGATGGGACGATCGACCTTGCCGGCCGCGGCCAGCCAGCCGTGGACCAGCGCCACGTACTCGCGGCCCATGCTGCGCGCCTGCAATTGGCGCACCAGGTGGGTCTGGGCGGTTTCGTTGCGCGCCACGACCATCAGGCCGGAGGTGTCCTTGTCCAGGCGGTGCACGATGCCGGCGCGCGCCACCTGCGCCAGTTCGGGATAGCGGTACAGCAGGCCGTTGAGCAGCGTGCCGCTCCAGTTGCCGGCGCCAGGATGCGTCACCAGGCCGGCGGGCTTGTTCACCACGATCCAGTCGGGGCTTTCGGCCACGACCGCGAACTCCACGGGTTCGGGCGCGAAGGCCAGGGTTTCGGGCGCGGGCTGGGGCCAGACGGTGAGTTCGTCGTCGGGTCCGACCGTCTGGCGGATCTTGCCGGGCTTGCCGTTCACGTGGACGTTGCCGGCCTCGATCCAGCCCTGCAGCCGGCTGCGGGAATGCTCGGGCATCAGCCCCGCGAGCACCTTGTCCAACCGGTCGGCGCGCGTGCCGGAAGGCACTGTTACAAATTGCGGTTCCCCCTGCGGGTTTTCTTCGGAAATACCCAGGAGTTCGTCGTCGGAAACGAGATCCGCGCCGGAGGCTGTATCAGACATGGAGACAAATCATATAATCAGCCTTGCATGCTAACACCAAGGATACGATTCTCGTGATTCACCACTCCGCAGCTCCCTCGAATCCCGCCTCCCGAAGCGGGCCGGTCTTGCGCGTGGTTATCGCGCTGCTCGCCGTGATGGTCATCGCCGGTTGCGGCTCGAGCAACAGCAAGTACGACAAGACCACCAACTGGAGCGCCGAACAGCTCTACGCAGACGCCAAGGCGGAAATGGCCTCGGGCGGCTGGAAAGAAGCGCGCGAACGCCTGACCGCGATCGAAAGCCGCTACCCCTTCGGCGTCTACGCCCAGCAAGCCCTGCTTGAGCTTGCCTACGTCAACTGGAAGGACGGCGAAAACGAGCAGGCCCTGGCCGCCATCGACCGCTTCCAGCAGCTCTACCCCAATCACCCCGGCACCGACTACGCCCTTTACCTGAAGGGCCTGATCAACTTCACCCCGGCCAGCGCCTTCATGAGCAGCATCACCGGCCAGGATCCCGCCGAGCGCGATCCCAAGGGCCTGCGCGCGTCCTACGACGCGTTCAACGAGCTGATCAAGCGCTACCCGGACAGCAAGTACACGGTGGATGCCGAGAAGCGCGTCGCCTGGCTGGTCAACACCATCGCCATGAACGAAGTGCACGTCGCCCGCTACTACTACGAGCGCGGCGCCTACGTGGCCGCGGCCAACCGTGCGCAGACCGTCATCACCGACTTCGAAGGCGCCCCCGCCACCGAGGAAGCGCTCTATCTGATGGTCGAGTCCTACGACAAGCTCGGCCTGACCGAACTGAAGAACGACTCGCAGCGCGTGTACGACAAGAACTTCCCCAACAGCGAATTCAAGACCAAGGGCCTGAAGGCCGACAAGAGCTGGTGGAACCCGTTCAACTGACGTAACGCCCGCCGCACCAAGCAAAGCCCCTGCCACGCAGGGGCTTTTTCATGCCGGCGCGCCGCGCCGCAGCGCTTGCGGCGGCTGCCCGTAGATGCGGATGAAGGCGCGGCGCATGCGCTCCGTATCGCCGAAGCCCACCCGGCGCGCGATGGCATCCATGCCGGCCTCGCCTTCCTCGACCAGTTCACGCGCAGCCTCGGCGCGCACGCGCTCCACGGCCTTGGCCGGGGTCTGCCCGGTTTCCAGCTTGAACTGGCGGCAGAACTGGCGCGGACTCAGGCAGGCCACGCCGGCCAGGCGCTCGATGTCCAGGACTTCGTCCAGGTGCTGGCCCACATGGGCCAGCACCTCGCGCATGCGTCCGCTGGCTGGCGCCAGGTCCTGCAATGCAGAGAACTGCGACTGCCCTCCCGTGCGCCGGTGATAGACCACCATCTCGCGGGCGGTGGCGCGGGCGACCGCCTCGCCGTGGTCCGCCTGCACCATGGCCAGCGCCAGGTCGATGCCGGCCGTGATGCCCGCCGAGGTCCAGACCGCGCGGTCCTCGACGTAGATGCGGTCCGCTTCCACCGCAAGCGCAGGATGGCGCTGCTGCAGTTCGGCGGCATGACGCCAGTGGGTGGTCACGCGGCGCCCTTGCAGGATGCCGGCCTGCGCCAGCACGAACGCGCCGGTGCAGACGCTGGCCACGCGCCGGCCGCGCGCATGCGCGGCGCGCAGATAGGCCAGCATGGCCGGGGCCGCCTGGGGTTCGCGCGCGCCCTGGCCGCCCGGCACCAGCACGGTGTCGGCGCGCAGACCGCGCCAGGGCCGCGTCAGCACGGGCACGCCGGCCGAACAGCGGACCAGGCCGCCTTCGGCCGACGCCACGGCCACTTCGTAGGCGCCCGGCACCAGTTCGGCAGCGATCTGGAAGACCGACAGCGGGCCTGCCATGTCGAGCAGCTGGAAGTTGGGTACGGGCAGGATGCAAACGCGATGGGTCATGGCATGAAATGAGGGAAAATAGTCATTCTTGCCATAGTTTCCGGCGCTAGAGTGGGGCCTGTCAATCCTCCGGACTCCCACAGCCATGACCTCCTCCACGCGCGGCCTGCGCAATGCCCGTATCCTCGCCGTCTGCCAGGGCCTGTACATCGCGGCGATCTCCATCGACCTGACCCTGACGGCGCTGACCGGCCAGATGCTGGCGCCGCATCCGGCCCTGGCCACGCTGCCGTTCGCGCTGATCACCGTGGCGGGCGCCGCGGTCACCTGGTATGCATCGCTGCTCATGCAGCGCATCGGCCGCCGTGCGGGCTTCATGCTGGGATCGCTGGCGGGCGCGGCCGGCGGGCTGATTTCCGTGGCCGCGGTGTTCGCCAGCGACTTCTGGCTCTTCTGCCTGGGCACGGCGCTGGTCGGCGTGTTCCAGGCGTTTGCGCAGTACTACCGCCTGGCCGCCGCCGACGCGGTACCCGCCGAGGCCAAGAGCCGCGCCATATCCGTGGTCCTGACGGGCGGCGTCATCGCCGCCATCGCGGGGCCGGCGCTGGCGGCCTGGGCCAAGGACATCTTTCCCGCCGCGATCTTCTCCGGCGCCTATCTGATGGTGGCGCTGCTGGGAGCCGCCAGCGCGCTGCTGCTCATCGCCTACCGCGACCAGGAAGGCGAAGGCGGCCAGCCCGCCGACACGCAGGCCGCAGGCCTGCCGGCCCGTCCTTTGGGCGAGGTCATGCGGCAGCCGATTTTCGTGGCGGCCCTGGCCAACAATGTCGTGGGTTCGGTGTCGATGATGTTTGTCATGACGGCCGCGCCGCTGGCCGCGGTCGCCTGCCAGCACAGCATCGCCGATGGCGCCAGCATCATGCAGTGGCACCTGATCGGCATGTACGCCCCGGCCTTCTTCGCCGGCGCGCTGATCAACCGGCTGGGGCTGCCCCGCGTGCTTGGCATGGGCATGGCGTTGAACGCGGCCTGCTCGCTGATCGCGATGCAATCGACTTCGCTCACGGCCTTCCACGCGGCATTGTTCTGCCTGGGCGTGGGCTGGAACTTCATGTTCGTCGGCGGCACCACGCTGCTGGCGCAGTCCTACCGTCCCGCCGAACGGGCGCGCGTACAAGGAGCCGCCGAAATGCTGCGCTACGCCACCACCGCCCTGGCCACGCTGGCCGCGGGTCCGGCCCTCGTGCGCATGGGCTGGGAAACGTTGAACGCCGCCATGCTGCCCATCGTGGGCCTGGCCGCGGTCATGACCGGGTGGTGGGCGATGTCGCGGCGGACGGAACGGGTCGCGGCCTGAGGCGGCTGGCAGGGGGGCCCGCTGGCGCGGGCAGCCCCCAGGGCTGGCTGATTGTGGCGTGAACGGCCGCTAGTCCTGCGGTTCCTGCTTGCGCCGGTAGAACGCCAGTACTTCTTCCAGTTCGCGCGTCCGCGCGAACGGCGGCAGACCGCGCCACAGGCGCTTGCCATAAGGCTTTTCGACCAGGCGCGCGTCGCCCACCATGAGCACTCCCCAGTCCGATTCCGTACGGATCAGACGGCCCGCGCCCTGCTTGAGCGAGATCGCGGCTTCGGGCAGTTGGTATTCCGCAAAGGGATTGCCGCCATGCGCACGGCAGGCGCGCAGGCGCGCCTCGATGACCGGATCGTCGGGCGGCGCGAACGGCAGCTTGTCGATCGCCACCAGGGTCAGCACGTCGCCGGGCAGGTCTATGCCTTCCCAGAAACTGGCGCTGCCCACCAGCACCGGATGCTCCAGTTTGCAGAAGCGGTCCAGCAGATCGCGGCGCGTGCCCTCGCCCTGCTTGAGCAATGGCCATTCATGGCCGGCATCGTCGAAGGCGTCGGCCAGCAGGTTGGCGACCTTGTCCACCGCGCGCAGCGTCGTGCACAGCACCAGCGTGCCGCCAGGGCTGGCCTCCAGCAGCGGCAGCAGGGTCTGCACGAAGCGGTCGAGGAACTGCGGCGATTGCGGTTCGGGCATGCCGCGCGGCACGAACAGCAAGGCCTGTTCGGGATAGTCGAAGGGCGATTCCCATTTGCCCGTGCGCGCCTTCTCCAGCCCCAGCTGGCTGGTGAAGTGCGTGAACTCGCCGTTCACGGACAGCGTGGCCGAGGTCATGATCCAGGCCTGGCCCGGCTTGCGGTACTTGGAAAAAGCCTGGGCCACCGACAGCGGCGCCGAATGCAGGCGCACGTGGTGCTGCCCGTGTTCGACCCAGCGCACCGCCGGGCCGGTCCATTGTTCCGCCGCGGCCGCGCCCTCCAGGATGGCGGCAGGCGTGGGCAGTCCATCGCCCAGCGCCGGTTGCACGACGGGTTCGGACGCCTGGTCGTCGCGGCCCCAGCCTTCGTCGGAATGGTCTGCGCCCGCCCGGCCCGGCGTGGCCCAGCGCTTCAGCCGCACCGAAATCTCGGCGCCGCTGCGCGCGGCCGCCATCAGGTCCGGGTGCTTTTCGGCCACCGCGCCCAGCGCCTTGGCCGCGCCGTCCACGGCCTCGCGCAGCGCCAACAGCGCTTCGTCGAATTCCTCGGGATTGGGGATGACCTCGAAAGTCGCCTTGCGGCCGGGCATACGGTCCAGCGGCGCACAGACCAGGCGCAGCTCGCGCGCCGCCGTTTCCACATGGCGGCTGACGTCGCTCCATTTGGCGGCTTCGCGCGCGTAGGCCAGGCCGGCCGCTTCCAGCGCGCGGCCGAAATCCAGCAACTGGTGCGTGGACACGCTGCTGCCCAGAAAGCGGGTGGCCGTGTCCGGCAACTGGTGCGCTTCGTCGAAGATCACGGTGTCCGCTTCGGGCAGCAGGTCGGTCACGCCCTCTTCGCGCAGCACCAGGTCGGCCATGAACAGGGCATGGTTCACGACCACCACGTCGGCTTCCTGCGCCTGGCGGCGCGCCTTCACCACGAAGCAGTCGCGGATGCGCGGGCATTCCTGGCCCAGGCAGTTCTCGCGCGTGGAGGTCACGCGCTGCCAGATGTCGGCGTCTTCCGGTACCTGCGCCAGGTCGCCGCGGTCGCCCGTCTTGGAAATGCCCGCGAACACCTGGATCTGGCGCAACTGCTGGATTTCGGTGCGCGACTTCAGCGCGCGCTCGTCGCCCTGCAGGCGGTCCAGGTGGTAATGACAGACGTAGTTGCCGCGGCCCTTGAGCAGCGCGGCCGTCACCGGCGCGGCCAACGCCGCGCGCACGCGCGGCAGGTCACGGGCGAAAAGCTGGTCCTGCAGGGTGCGCGTACCCGTGGAAATCAGCACCTTGCCGCCCTGGATGAAGGCGGGTACAAGATAGGCCCAGGTTTTGCCGATGCCGGTGCCTGCCTCCGCCACCAAGGTGGCGCGGTCCTGGATGGCCTGCCCTATGGCCTGCGAGAGTTCGACCTGTGAAGGCCGGGGCTTGTAGCCGGGCAAAGCCGTGGCCAAAGGCCCGTCGGCGTCGAAGAATTCGGAGATATCCAGGTCCAGCATAGCGAGTCAACGGTGAACCGGTGCCGGTTGCGGTTCGGGCGCCAGACACTTGGGTGGGAAAGGACCAAATGATACCCGCTGCCGGGCCGCGGATTGGCCGCCAGGCCGTCGCGAGGGGGACATATCCGTCCACCCTGGCACGTTTTGTAACAGCGGCTTATGGCACAATCCGCCCCTTGTTTTTCCTTTTTGTCGTCGTATCGAGATGTCTGAAACTTCCGCTATCACGTACGTCGCCGCCGGCGTCGACAACGCCCGCATCGTCGCGCAGCTCGCCACCGAGCTGGGCACGCGCGCCTCCCAGATCGCTTCGGCGGTGGAACTCCTGGACGATGGCGCCACCGTGCCCTTCATCGCCCGCTATCGCAAGGAAGCCACGGGCGGCCTGGACGATACCGTGCTGCGCAATCTCGAAGTGCGCCTGGGCTATCTGCGCGAACTCGAAGAGCGCCGCGGCTCCATTCTTGAATCCATCTCGCAACAGGGCAAGCTCACGCAAGCGCTGCAGCAGGAAATCGCCACGGCCGACACCAAGCAGCGCCTGGAAGACTTGTACGCGCCGTACAAGCCCAAGCGCCGCACCCGCGCCCAGATCGCCCGCGAAGCGGGCCTGGAGCCGCTGGCCGACGGCATCCTCGCCGATCCCGCCTGCGACCCCGCCGCGCTCGCCGCGCAATACCTGAATCCCGAAGCGTCCATCAACGACGCCAAGGCCGCGCTCGACGGCGCGCGCGACATCCTGGCCGAGCGCTACGCGGAAAACGCGGATCTGCTGGCCGACATGCGCGAGCACCTGTGGTCCACCGGCCTGATCCATTCCAAGGTGGTCGACGGCAAGGAAACCGAGGGCGCCAATTTCCGCGACTGGTTCGACTTCAACGAACCGCTGCGCACCCTGCCCTCGCACCGTATCCTGGCGCTGCTGCGCGGCCGCCAGCAAGGCGTGCTGGAACTGCGCCTGGGCCTGGAAGCCGAACTGGAAGCGCAGACGCCGCATCCCTGCGTGGCCCGCATCGCCGGCTTCCTCAAGCTGGGCAACGGCCTGTTCGCGCTGGACGCCACGCCGCGCGCGCGCTGGCTGGGCGAAGTCTGCCGCTGGACCTGGCGCGTGAAGCTGCTGACGGCGTTCGAAAGCGAGCTGATCGGCCGCCTGCGCGAAAGCGGCGAAGCCGAAGCCATCCGGGTGTTCGCCGCCAACCTGAAGGACCTGCTGCTGGCCGCGCCCGCCGGCCCCAAGGCCGTGCTGGGCCTGGACCCCGGCATCCGCACCGGTTGCAAGGTCGCCGTGATCGACCAGACCGGCAAGGTCGTGGACACCACCACCGTCTACCCGTTCGAACCGCGCCGCGACCGCGACGGCACCATCAACACGCTGGCCGCCCTTGTGGCGCGCCACAAGGTCGACCTGATCGCCATCGGCAACGGCACCGCCTCGCGCGAAAGCGAGAAGCTGGTGGGCGACATGATGGAACGCTTCCCGGACCTGAAGGTCACCCGCGTGGTGGTCTCCGAGGCCGGCGCTTCCGTCTATTCGGCGTCTGAAACCGCGGCCCAGGAATTCCCCGACCTGGACGTGACGCTGCGCGGCGCCGTATCCATCGCCCGCCGCCTGCAGGATCCGCTGGCCGAACTGGTCAAGATCGATCCCAAGGCCATCGGCGTGGGCCAGTACCAGCACGACGTCAACCAGCGCGAGCTGGCGCGTTCGCTGGACGCCGTGGTCGAGGATTGCGTGAACGCCGTGGGCGTGGACGTGAACACCGCGTCGGCCGCCCTGCTGGCCCGCGTGTCCGGCCTGAATTCGCTGCTGGCCAAGAACATCGTCGCCTGGCGCGACGAGAACGGCGCCTTCCCGACCCGCGAGATCCTGCGCAAGGTGCCGCGCTTTGGCGACAAGGCATTCGAACAAGCCGCGGGCTTCCTGCGCATTCCCAACGGCGACAACCCGCTGGACGCCTCGTCGGTCCACCCCGAAGCCTATCCGGTGGTCGAACGCATCGTCGCCAAGATCAAGGCCGAGGTGAAGCAGATCATCGGCCAGCGCGAAGCGCTCAAGGGCGTGTCGCCGTCCGACTTCACCGACGAGCGCTTCGGCCTGCCGACGGTGCGCGACATCTTCGCCGAACTGGAAAAGCCCGGCCGCGATCCGCGTCCGGAGTTCAAGACGGCGCAGTTCAAGGAAGGCGTCGAAACCCTGAACGACCTGTACCCGGGCATGGTGCTGGAAGGCGTTGTGACCAACGTGGCGAACTTCGGCGCGTTCGTGGACATCGGCGTGCACCAGGACGGCCTGGTCCACATCTCGGCCCTTGCCGAAAAGTTCGTGAAGGATCCGCGCGACGTCGTGCGGGTGGGCCAGACGGTCAGCGTGAAGGTGCTGGAAGTGGACGTGGCGCGCAAGCGCGTCGCGTTGACCATGCGCCTGAACGACACCGCAGCTCCCGCCCGCCGCAGCGGCGACGCCCCCAAGGGCGGCGACCGCAACCGCCGTCCGCAGGGCGACGGCAGCCGCGGCGGCGCCGGGGCCGGCGCCGGCATGAACAGCGCCATGGCGGACGCGTTCGCCAAGCTCAAGCGTTGAGCGAGACCCGCCCCACGGAAAACCGGCGCCTGATGCGCCGGTTTTTTTTACCTAGGGCTTACCCGTAAAGAGGCGGGTTACTTGTTTTCTCTCAAGCCAAACCTATCAAAAATGATAGAAAATATCTAATTGTGTCCAAATAATAAAACCCGGCGGCGCCAGGCCGCAAGGCGGCACAAGCCCCCCGCGAGCAGGCGAGCCAAGGCGCATAGCGCCTGCCGGGGAGCAGCACAAGAACAACAGCGCCCTGCCCCGAACGACCGGAGATCCGCCCAGCCATGTCCCATACCATCACGCTTGCCGCCAATGAAACGGCAACCCTCACCGCCAAGGAAGCCAACGCCAGCGGCGTCTACAGCGAAATCACCCTGGGCCAGTATTCGCACCTGCTTGTCGATGGCGCCGAAGTCAGTTTCAAGCACATCACGCTGGAGCGGCTGGGCAGCCGCATCATCGAATTGAGCAATGGGGCGCAGTTGCACGTCGGCGCACTGGGATTCGCCAGCATGGGCGCCAGCATCACCTACCGTATCGGCGCGGGTTGCGCGCTGACTTTCGATGCCAGCCAATGGGATCCGGAAGTGGTCGCCAACACCACCTTCGATTTTGCCAGCCAGGGCAGCGGCACGCTCAAGTACTTCCCGTTCATCAACCCCGAATGGCTGGACTGCCCGAATGTCACGGGCTACACGGAAGGCGACATGCTGGAAATCGCCGGACAGGGCAGCGCCCAGCGCTTCGAGGTGCGCGACGGGCGCATCGTAGCCAGCGCCCGCGCGGCCTGAACCGCCGGGCCGGCTGCGCGCCGGCCCCTTGGGTTTATTCCTGCGACAAAGACGACAGCGCGGCGCGCGCGCGTTCCAGCAAGGCGCCGGATTCGTCTTGCGCGCCAGCCGGCGCGGTGGCCACGGCCACGCCGTCGATCATCGCGGCATAGCCTTGCCCATCGGCCTTCAGCACCGCATCGGCCGGTTCCGCTTGCAGACGGCGCATCAACGCGCCGGCTTCCTTCGGATCGGCGAAACGCTGCGACAACAGCAGTTCCTCGCCATCCGCTGCCAGCAGGCGGAAACGGAAGCTGCCGTCCTCGTCGCGGAAGCTGACGAAGCGCGCGCCCTTGCCCTTTTCCTTCTTGGGCTGCGCGGCCTTGGCGCCCGAGCCGGCTTCCAGGTTGCGCAGGCCCACGGCCTGGCGCAGTTCCTGCATGAAAGGCGTGGCCAGCTTGCGCGCCTTGGCGGCGCCGGCCTGCAGGATGTCTTCGATGCGGCCAGGGTTGGCCATCAGGTCGAAATACTTCTCGCGCATGGGCGCCAGCAGGTTTTCCAGGTGGTCGTACAGCGCCTGCTTGGCTTCGCCCCAGCCCATGCCTTCTTCGAGCTGCTTGCGCAGCGCGGCAGCCTGTTCGTGCGTGGCGAAGGCGCGGTAGATGGTGTACAGGTGCGAGTTCTCGGCGTCCTTGGGTTCGCCCGGCGCGCGCGAATCGGTCACGATGCGCATCACCGCCGCGCGCAGCGCGCTGGCGCCGCCCTCGAACAGCGGAATGGTGTTGTTGTAGCTCTTGGACATCTTGCGGCCGTCCAGGCCCGGCAAGGTCGCCACGTCTTCTTCGATCACCACTTCCGGCAGCGTGAAATAGTCGCGGCCGTACAGGTGGTTGAAGCGCTGGGCGATGTCGCGCGCCATTTCCAGATGCTGGATCTGGTCACGGCCCACCGGCACCTTGTTGGCGTTGAACATGACGATGTCAGCGGCCATCAGCACCGGGTACGAGAACAGGCCCATGGTCACGCCATCGTCCGGTTCCAGACCCTTTTCCGTGTTCTGGTCCACCGACGCCTTATAGGCGTGCGCCCGGTTCATCAGGCCCTTGGCCGTGACGCAGTTCAACAGCCAGGTCAGCTCGGGGATCTCGGGGATGTCCGACTGGCGGTAGAAGGTCACGCGCTCGTGGTCCAGGCCCACCGCCAGCCAGGTCGCGGCGATTTCAAGGCGCGAGCGCGCCACGCGGGCAGGGTCGTCGCACTTGATGAGGGCGTGGTAATCCGCCATGAAGAAGAATGCGTCCACGCCGGGCTGCGCGCTGGCCTGAACGGCGGGACGGATCGCGCCCGCGTAGTTGCCGAGGTGGGGAGTTCCAGAGGTGGTGATGCCGGTGAGGACGCGGGTATTCATGAGGCGAAGAGGCGTTTGCTGGGGGAAACGCCCAGTGTAACTTGCCGGGCGCGCGGCTACAGGACGGCCAACACTGGCGCCGCCAGCGCGCACAGCCCGCCCGCGGTCAGCGCGGCGCGCGGCCGGAACGTCAGGAACCAGATCAGGAGCAGCCCGGCGATGCTCAGAATGCCGATCCATTCCACCGTGCCGTAGCTCCAGCCCCAGACCGCCGCCGAGGCGCACAAGGACAAAGCCAGCGCCCCCCAGCCGAACAGGCGCAAAGGCAACCTGTGACGCCGCGGCAGCGCGCGGTCGAACAGGTCTTCGTAGTGGCGGTCCATGCCCAGGCACAGGGCGGAAAAGCCCGCGTAGGCCAGGCAGAAGGCAGCTAGCGTCATGGCGTATCACCTCTAGGTTCGTAGGCGGGCTGGGACGGCTTGGATGCGGCGCGGCCCTTGGCGGGCGCCTTGGCGCCCGCTTTGCTGGCGCGGGCCGCCTTGCGCGCCATCCAGGCCAGCAGCAGCGCCCCGGCCAGGCAGGTCAGGTCAAAACCAGCCATGACCCAATCGCCCGCAGGCAGCGACACCCCGAGATGGCGCGAGGTCGTCAGGGCGTTGACCACCGGCACCAGCGCCAGGGAGGCCGCGGCCGCGGCCAACAGGTCGCGCCACTTGCTGCGCTGGAACAGGAAGGCGTAGACCAGCGACAAGCCCCAGACGGCGAAGAAGGCGCGCGATTCCCAGAACTGCCTGCCCGCCAGGTCGATCGGCAGGAGGCGGTTGGCCCAAAAAAAGGCGGCGATCGAGATGAACAGGCCAGCGACCGTGCCGGCGTTGAGCGCGTCGACCAGGCGCAACGAAAACGCTTCGCGCGCCCCCGGACGCGCCTTCTGCCGCCGCTTGGCGATCCACAGGACCAGGCCCGTGCCCACCATCGCCGTGCCCGCCATGCTGACCAGGAAATAGAGCCAGCGCAAAAACGGTTCGGCAAACAATCCCAGGTGCAGGCCGACGATGACGCCCGCCGTACGCGCCGTGGCGCCGAGCTCGTCCTCGCCTTCCTGGAATGCGCCCGTGACGCCGTCAAAACGCATGTAGGGCGCCAGCTTGCCGAACGACACGCCATCCGCGGCGTCGCGCACCAGGGTCACGGTCGCGCCGGCATCGCCGGGATGATTGACGGTAATGCGCCCCACCCGGCCGCCTTGCCAGTGCTGCTGCGCCTGCTCCACCAGCGGCGCCAGCGCGGTCAGCGGCGCGGGCTCGTTGCGCGCGGGAGTGATCCTGAAGGACTTGAAGACCTCGTCGGAATACTGCCTGGGGCTCTCGTAGACGGCCAGTGTGCCGGCCGGCATCAGCATGGCCATGAACAGCACCAGCCCGCTGAACGTGATCATCAGGTGGAACGGCAGCCCCAGCACGGACAAGGCGTTGTGGCCGTCCATCCAGGCGCGCTGCCCGCCTTTCCCGGGCCGGAACGTGAAGAAGTCGGTGAATATCTTCTTGTGGGTGATGATGCCGCTGATGATGGCCACCAGCATGAACATGCCGGCGATGCTGGCCAGCCAGCGCCCCCAGGGAAACGCGGTTTCCAGTTCGAAATGGAAGCGGTAGAAGAAGTCGCCGCCACGCGTCTCGCGCGCGGTCAGGGCCTGGCCGGTGGCGGGGTCCAGCTTCACGCGCACGAAACCGCGTTCGCCCGGCTTGGGCTTGGGCACTTGGTAGAGCAGTTGGATGAGCGGTTCGCGGTCGGACGGCGGCGTGATGAACCAGCGCGTGGCGTCGGGCGCATGTTCCGCCAGGTAGTTCTGTGCAGCAGTCACGGACTGCGCCGCAGGCGCGGGCCGCGTCTGGATCTCGGGCTGCATCCAGGCCGTGATCTCGGGGCGGAAGAACGCCAGCGTGCCGGTCAGGAACATCGCGAACAGCACCCAGCCGAAGATCAGTCCCGACCAGGTGTGCAGCCAGGACATGGATTGGCGCAGGCCTTCCTCGCCCGGCGCCTTTTCCACTTTCGCCTTCATGCCGCCCCCATCGCGCGGCCGATCGCGAACAGCCCGCCCAGGAGCGCGGCGGGCGCCAGCACGCCGGCCCAGGCGCGCCAGGCATTGCGCGTGGCAAAAACCCAGATCACGCCGCAGGCGTAGAACACAAAGGACAGCATCTGCGCCGTGACCACGGCGTCCGGCCGCCGCATGGGCAGCCAGATCGCCAGGCAGGCGGCTGCCGCCGACGCCAGAACATAGCCGCCCAGGATGGCGGCCGCCGCCCTAGAAAAGACGGCCAGACGGTAGCGCATCATGCCTGCGCCGGCAGCGGGAGCTTTCACTGGGACACGTTGAAGGTAGTAGTGGAAACGTAGCGGATCTTGGCGTATGCCTTGCCGTCGGCCTCGCCCGCCTTGTCTTCGACGTGGGCGGCTTCGAGCACGTACTGGCCGGGCCACGGGGTGGTGATTTCGATGCGGCCGTTCTCATCGCTGTGGAAGCGCTTCTCCCACTTGGGCGGGCCGAATACGGTGACTTCCGTCTTCGCCAGCGGCTTGCCCTTGAACTGCAGCACGAAGGCGTTGGTCCCCGCCGCGACCGGCACGAGTTCCAGGTCCAGCTTGCCCTCGGTGTCCGCGCGGCCGGCCTTGGCGCCGTACTGCACCAGGGTGTCCTTGAACTGGTAGGCCTGGCGCAAGCGCACGTCGCCCTTGCCCGCCGCCGCGAATTCGAGGAAGTCGGCGCCTTCGCCCGAGGCCTTCAGCGGCTTGCCATCGGCGCCCGTAACGACGGGCGCGACCATGATCTTGCCGAGCAGGCCGTCACGCTTTTCGCGCACGTCATCCGCCCATTCCCCGAAATACGCCTTGGCCGGTCCCTCGGCGCTGCGTTCCAACCAAACGAAATGCGCCTGCGCGGCGCCCGCCGTGCCCAACAGGGCAATGGCGGCCAAGGTTCTTGCGAATGTCATTATTGATTTCCTTTAGAGGACCGGATCGGACCAGCCCCGCGGCCCAAGCCCGATTCGGAGGGTTTTAAATTATAACCATTCTCACTTCGAACTAGCAGCAAGACTTACCAGCGATAGCGCAGGCTGGCCTTGATGGAGCGCTGGTAGCCGTACCAGCACCAGGAATCGCCCGAGCACGACGCGATGTATTCCTTGTCGAACAGGTTCTGCACGTTCAGCGCCACCTGCATGCCCTTGAGCGACGGCGACGCGCGGCCCAGGTCGTAGTCCAGCATCAGGTCGAACAGCGTGACCGACGGCACCTTCAGGGTGTTGGTCTCGTTGGCATACGAGGAACCGATGTAGCGCACGCCGCCACCCACCCCCACGCCCGCCAGCGGACCGTCCTGCAACTGGTAGCGGGCCCAGGCGGACGCCTGTTGCGAAGGCACGCCCACCGGCGTCTTGCCCTTCAGGTTCATGCCCGCGGCGTTGGGATAGCCCTTGGAGTACTCGTTGTCCATCAAGGAGTAAGCAGCCACCAGCGTCAGGCCGCGCAGGGGCTCGGTCTTGGCTTCGAGCTCGATGCCCTGCGTGCGCAGCTCGCCCGCCTGGATCGAGCAGCGTCCGCCCGCCGTGCCGCAGATGTGGGTCGGATCCGGATCGGTGGTGGTCATGTTCTCGCGGCGGATGTCGAACGCCGCAAACGACAGCAGCGTGGCGCTGCCCGGCGGCTGGTACTTGATGCCGACCTCGTACTGGTTGCCTTCGATCGGCTTGAACGGCTTGTTCTGCCAGCCCGTGCCGGACTGCGGCTCGAACGATTCCGAATAGCTGAAGTACGGCGCCACGCCGTTGTCGAAGTTGTAGATCGCACCCAGGCGGCCCGTGAACTTCTCCGCATTCAGCGAGGACGGCGCGACCCGTCCGGTGGCGATCGTGGTGGTCTCGCCCACGGTGCGCGACCAGTCGTAGCGGCCACCCAGCAACACCGAGAGGCGATCGATCTTGATCTGGTCCTGGAAGTACAGGCCGGTCTGGTACTGCTTGTTGGTCGCATCCGTCGAGAACGCCGGAGCCGGGATGTTCTGATGATTGTTCGGGTTCAGCACATCCAGCGCGGGCGCGGTGCCAAAGCCGGACAGCGTGTCGGTCTTGACGTGCTGATAGTCAAAGCCCAGCAGCGTGGTGTGGGCGAAGGGGCCGGTGTTGAAGCGCGCCTGCACATTGTTGTCCAGCACCAGCGCGCCCACGTCCACATCAGTCGCGATCGACGCGCGCTGCTGGTAGCGGTAGGTCTTGTCGGTATAGCCGTAGTTATTGGTCATCGCGCCGTAGATGCTGCGGTACTGCGCTTCCGCGCGCGTCCAGCGCAGGCTTTGCGATGCCTTGATGTTGTCATTGAAGCGGTGCTCCAGCACATAGCCCAGCGAATAGCTCTTGCGGTCGCTCTTTTCGAAATTGGCGTCGCCGTCGTAGTAATCGGCCGGCAGGCGGATGCCGTCGGGCGCGGAAAGCAGCGTGCGCATGGCCGGCACGCTGCCATAGGAACCCATGTCGGGATCGCGCTGGAAGTTGGTCAGCACCGTCAGCGTCGTGTCGCTGCTGGGCTTCCAGGTAAAGGCCGGCGACACGAAGTAGCGGCGTTCCTTGGTGTCCTTGACCTGGCCGTCGGACATGTAGCCCGAACCGACCAGGCGGTACAGGAACTTGCCGCCTTCATCGACCGGACCGCCGAAATCGAAGTTGGCGCGACGATAGTCATAGTTGCCGACCTGCACCTCGACCTCGCGCAGCGTCTCTTCCAGCGGGCGCTTGCTGACCTGGTTGACCACGCCGCCCGGACCGCCCTGCCCGTACATGACGGAGGCCGGTCCCTTCAGCACATCCACGCGCTCCAGGCGATAGGTGTCCACCTGCGGCAAGGCGTCGCGCCCGCCGAATACTCGCAAGCCGTCCAGGTAGGACGAAGCCTGAAAGCCGCGCACGCTGAACTGGTCCAGGCGCGTGGCGGTGGCGCCGCGCGATTCGGTGGCCACGCCCGCGGTGTAGCGCAGCACCTGGTTCAGTGTCTGCGCGCCCTGCTCCGTGATCTGCTCGCGCGTGACAACCGATACCGACTGCGGCGTTTCGATCAGCGGCGTGTCGGTCTTGGTGGCGCTGGCGCTCACCGTAGCCACGTAGCCCACCGTCGTGATTGCGCTGTCGGACATGCCCGACACGGTCACCGGCGCCAGCGTGGGCGTGTCGCCCGCGGGTGCGGCAACCTGCACCAGCGTCCAGGTATTGCCCGACTGCGCACGCGCCTGCAAACCGCTGCCCGACAGGATGCGGGCGAATCCCGCGCCCACCGAGTAGGCGCCGTCCAACCCGTCCGAGCGGCGTCCCCGCACCAGCGCCGGATCGAACGACAGGACCACGCCAGCGCTGCGCGCGAACTGCGTCAGGGCATCGGCCAAGGAGCCGGCAGCGATCTGGTAGCTGCGCGGCGCGTTCGCGGTAGCGGGCGCCGGCTGCGCCCAGGCCTGCGGCATGCCGGCGGCAAGCCCGCCCGCGCACATGGCGGCCAGCAGGGCCATGCGGCCGGCAGACAAGGGGGCGCGCAAGCGCGAGTGAGATGAAGCGGACACAAAACTCTCCCTGTACGGTGGTATCTATCCCTGCCTTCCGTACGGGATCGGAAAACCTGCAAGCCGCAGGCAAAAAAATTTGTAACACTCAGGCCTCGCGCGGACCGACCTGCAGCCAATACTGCGTATGCCGCGTCACGCGGATGGGCAAGGCGGGCTCCAGTGCCTTGAGCGCACGCTCGGCGTCATCCAGCGGAAATACGCCCGACAGCCGCAGACCGGCCACCGCCGGATCCACCCGGATCATGCCCAGGCGCTGGCGAGCCAGGTATTGCGCGAAGTAGTCCAGGCGCCAGTCCTTGGCCACCACCAGCCCGTCGGTCCAGGCCAGCCGGTCGGGATCGGAGGCAAGACGGCCGACTTCGCCATGCTCGGAGAATTCCAGGCGCTCCCCGGCTTCCGCATGCGTAGCCACGCCGCCGCGCAGTAGCGTCACGCTGCCTTCGTACACGCCCAAGCGCGCGCCTTCGGCGGTGCGCCGCAGGTCAAAGCGCGCCCGTTCGGCGCGCAGTTCGCCATGCCCGGTATCCACGCGCAGAGCCGCCATGGCGGGCCGCATTTCGGTCCGCACCAGCACTTCGCCGCGCAACAGGTCCAGGCCGCGGGCATCGTCCTGCAAGTGCAGGCGCACCGCGCTGTCGCTGTTCAAGGTGATGTGCAATCCATCAGCCACCGCAACGGCCAGCCGTTCGCCTGTGCCGGTGCTGAGGTCCGCCGCCAGTCGCTGCCACGGCGTATGCCGGTAGCCCGCCCAACCGGTAAAAGCCGTGCCGCCAACAGCCAGCAATCCGCGCAATACCGTGCGACGGCCGGCCGATCGGGGCGAGGACGATGCAGAACGCGTCAGCGCGTCATGCGCCAACGCCGCCGGCACGCGCCGCGCATCCTGACTGATGCGCTGCAAGCGATCCCACGCGCAGCGATGCGCGGGATCCTGCGCCAGCCATGCCTCGCAGGACTGCCGCTCTGCCGCACCGGCCAGGCCGGATTGCAGCCGCACCCACCAGGCGATCGCCTGGTCGGCGACGGGGTCCGCGGCGCTAGTCATCAAAGGCCGCGTAGCACGCGGTCATGGCGCGCACCATGTATTGCTGCACCGAACTCAAGGAGACTTCAAGCCGCTGGGCGATCTCGGGATAGGTCAGCCCGTCGAGCTGCGACAGCAGGAACGCGGAACGCGCCTTGGGCGGCAAGCCGTCCAGCAGACGGTCCAGCCGCGCCAGCGATTGCAGTTGCTCGGTCTGCTCTTCGGGGGACGGCGCATAAGCCTCGGGTATGGCGGCCAGGTAGGCGAGATAGGCCCGTTCCAATGCCGCATGCCGCTGGTGGTCCACCACCAGGCCCTTGGCAATGGTGGTCAGCAGTCCGCGTGCTTCGCCGGCGCGCACCGCCTTGCGGCCCTGGATCACGCGCAGAAACACGTCTTGCGCCAGGTCTTCGGCCCGGTGCTCGCAGCCAAGCCTGCGGCGCAGCCAGCCGAACAGCCAGGGGCGGTGATCGCGGTACAGGCCATCGACGGGCGCGGCGGAAGGGTCGGTGCGCGCGGCCGATGCGGACAAGAGGGTGGAAGACACGTTGGAAACTGCGGTGCTGGACCAGAAGTCTCCAAATCTTAATTGATAATGACTTGTATTACCAATTTCAACCGCGATCTGCCCGGAAAATTCGGACAGATGCGGCGCGACTACAACGACACGGTGTGGCGGCGTTCCGATTCCAGGTACTCGCGCGACTGCATTTCCAGGATGCGCGAGACCGTGCGGTGGAATTCATTGGCCAGCGCGCCTTCCGTGTAGATCTCCTCGGGTTCGCACTCGGCGGACATGATGAGCTTGACGCGGTGGTCATAGAACACGTCGATCAGCCAGGTAAAGCGGCGCGCCTCCGAAGCCTGGCGCGGTCCCATGCGCGGCACGCCCGACAGGATCACCGCATGGAAGCGGTTGGCCAACTCCAGATAATCGTTCTGCGAACGCGGCCCGCCGCAAAGCGTGGCGAAATCGAACCACACCACCGATCCGCCCAGCGCCAGCGCGCGGATCTCGCGGTGCTCGATATGCAGCACCGGATCCTGGGGCGGCGTGTCGGCCAGGCTGTCGAACGCTTCCTGCAATGCATTCTGGGCGCGCTCGTCCAGCGGCGTGTGATAGCACTGCACCTGTTCCAGCGAGCGGCGGCGGTAGTCCACGCCGGCGTCCACGTTCATGATGTCCATGCGCGCCTGGATCAGCTGGATCGCGGGCAGGATGCGGTCGCGGTGCAGGCCGTCCGGATACAGGGTCGAGGGCTCGTAGTTGGACGTCATCACGAAGGACGTGCCGTACTCGAACAGCTTGAACAGCAGCCGGTGCAGGATCATCGCGTCGGCCACGTCGGACACGTGGAACTCGTCGAAGCAGATCAGGCGGTAGCGTTTGGCCACGCGCCTGGCCACTTCGTCCAGCGGATCCTGCATGCCCTTCACTTCTTCGAGTTCGCGGTGCACGCCGCGCATGAATTCGTGGAAGTGCAGGCGCGTCTTGCGCACCACGGGCACGGTGGCGTAGAAGGCGTCCATCAGGAAGCTCTTGCCCCGCCCCACTCCGCCCCACAGGTACACGCCGCGCGGCACGTCGGGGCGGTTCAGCAGCTTCTTCAGCGCGTTCGAGCGCATCGACTTGAACTTGACCCATTCGTCGAAATAGCGCTGCAGCCGGTCGATCGCCTTTTTCTGGGCTTCGTCGGGCTTGTAGCCGCGTTCGGCCAGGGCGTGTTCGTAGTATTCGCGGACGTTCATGTGGGAGCAGGAAAAGCAGAATGAAAAAAGGGCGGATCCGTGAACCCGCCCCCGTCTTGCATCGGCTATGCGCGTATCAGAAGTTCAATGCGCGCTTGTCCACGGCCAATGCGGCTTCCTTCACGGCTTCCGACAGCGTCGGGTGCGCGTGGCAGATGCGGGCGATGTCTTCGGCTGCGCCACGGAATTCCATGATGGTCACGGCTTCCGAGATCAGTTCCGAGGCCATCGGGCCCACGATGTGCACGCCCAGGACCTCGTCGGTCTTGGCATCGGCGATCACCTTGGCAAAGCCGGTGGTGTCGCCCAGCGCGCGGGCGCGGCCGTTGGCCAGGAAGGGGAAGCTGCCAGCCTTGTACTCGCGGCCTTCGGCCTTGAGCTGCTGCTCGGTCTTGCCGACCCAGGCGATTTCCGGCGAGGTGTAGATAACCCACGGCACGGTGTCGAAGTTGACGTGGCCGTGCTGGCCGGCGATGCGCTCGGCAACCGCCACGCCTTCTTCCTCGGCCTTGTGCGCCAGCATCGGGCCGCGCACCACGTCGCCGACTGCCCAGACGTTCGGCAGGTTGGTCTTGCAGTCGCCGTCCACGGCGATGAAGCCGCGCTCGTCCAGCTTCAGGCCCACGGCGTCGGCGTTCAGGCCGCCGGTGTAAGGCACGCGGCCGATCGAGACGATCAGCTTGTCGACCACCAGCTTCTGCTCGGCGCCCTTGGCGTCGACGTAGGGCACGGTGACGGACTTGGCGGTCGCCTTGATCTCGCCGATCTTGACGCCCATCTGGATGTTCAGGCCTTGCTTGGTGAAGGCCTTCAGGGCTTCCTTGGCCACCTGGCCGTCAGCGGCTGCCAGGAATTCCGGCATGGCTTCCAGGATGGTGACTTCGGAACCCAGGCGGCGCCACACGCTGCCCATTTCCAGGCCGATCACGCCGGCGCCGATCACGCCCAGCGTCTTCGGCACGGCGCCGATGTTCAGCGCGCCGTCGTTGGACAGCACGACCTTTTCGTCGAACGGCAGGCCGGGCAGCTCGCGCGCCGACGAACCGGTGGCGACCACCACGTGCTTGGCAACCAGGTCTTCCTCGGCGGTGCCGGTGACCTTGATGGCCCAGCCGCCTTCAACCTGGCCGGCGAACGCGCCCTTGCCATGGAAGAACGTGACCTTGTTCTTCTTGAACAGGTACAGGATGCCGTCGTTGTTCTGCTTGACCACCGTGTTCTTGCGGCCGATCAGCGTGTCGAGCTTCAGGCTGACGCCCTTGACTTCGATGCCGTGCTCGGCGAAGTGGTGATTGGCTTGTTCGTAGTGCTCGGACGATTGCAGCAGCGCCTTGGACGGGATGCAGCCGACGTTGGTGCAGGTGCCGCCGGGAGCCGGGCCGCCTTGGCCGTTCTGCCAGGCGTCGATGCAAGCCACCGACATGCCGAGCTGCGCGGCGCGGATGGCGGCGATGTAGCCGCCGGGGCCCGCGCCAATGACGACGACGTCAAATTGTTTGGACATAGTGTTCTCGCGATGAGGTATTGAGTGGAGCACGCCCCGCCCTGCGGGCCGGCAATAAGCCGGCCAGGGCGCCGCAAGACCCAGGGGTCGGGTGGGCGCCGGGCCGGGGCGTCGAGATTACAGGTCCAGCAACAGGCGCTGCGGATCTTCCAGGGCGTCCTTCATGGCGACCAGGCCCAGCACGGCTTCGCGGCCGTCGATGATGCGGTGGTCGTAGGACAGCGCCAGGTAGTTCATCGGGCGGATGACGATCTGGCCGTTTTCAACCACGGCGCGATCCTTGGTGGCGTGCACGCCCAGGATGGCCGATTGCGGCGGGTTGATGATCGGGGTCGACAGCATCGAGCCGAACACGCCGCCGTTGGAGATCGAGAACGTGCCGCCGGTCATTTCTTCAATGCCCAGCTTGCCGTCAGCGGCGCGGCGGCCGAAGTCGGCGATGGTCTTTTCGATGTCGGCGATCGACAGCTGGTCGGCGTTGCGCAGGATCGGCACAACCAGGCCGCGCGGGCTGCCGACAGCGATACCGATGTCGAAGTAGCCGTGGTAGATGATGTCCTTGCCGTCGATCGAGGCGTTGATCAGCGGGAACTTCTTCAGCGCGGCAACGGCGGCCTTGACGAAGAACGACATGAAGCCCAGCTTGATGCCGTGCTCTTTCTCGAACTTGTCCTTGTACTTGTTGCGCAGGTCGATGACGGCCTGCATGTTCACTTCGTTGAACGTGGTCAGGATCGCGTTTTCCTGTTGCGATTGCAGCAGGCGCTCGGCGATGCGGGCGCGCAGGCGGCTCATCGGCACGCGCTGTTCCGGACGGCCGTCCAGCGACAGCGTCGGGGGCGCGACCGGAGCGGCGGCCTTGGCCGGAGCGGCCTTGGCGGGCGCGCTGGCGGCCAGGGCATCGCCCTTGGTCACGCGGCCGTCGCGGCCGGAGCCAGCCACGGAAGCGGCGTCAACGCCCTTCTCGGCCAGGATCTTGGCAGCGGCGGGCGAAGCCACGCCGGCGGCAGCCGACGAAGCGGAAGCGGCGGCCGGAGCGGCAGCGGCTTGCTCGGCGGCCTTGGGCGCTTCGGCGGCGGGCGCGGCGGCGGCAACGGCGGCCTTGCCGGCGGTGTCGATGCGAGCCAGCACTTCGCCGGAGGTGACGGTGCTGCCGTCGCCCTTGACGATTTCAGCCAGCACGCCCGAAGCGGGAGCCGGCACTTCCAGCACGACCTTGTCGGTTTCGACTTCGATCAGGATTTCGTCCGCTTCAACGGCAGCGCCCGGCTGCTTCTTCCAGGTCAGCAGCGTCGCTTCGGAGACGGATTCGGAGAGTTGGGGGACGACGACGTCGGTAATAGCCATTTTGTTTGTTCCGTAAAGTTTGTGTTCTGGTCGCGCTGCGCGGCAAGCTTCGAATCGGAATTCCAGAAACCTGCGCGCGCGGCGCGTGCATCAAGCGAGTGTTACTTCGTCAACATGACCTTGAACTTGGGCGCGAAAGCCGTTTCGATCAGGGCCTTCTGCTGCTCCTGGTGCTTGGCCAGGTAGCCCACGGCCGGCGATGCCGACGCGGCGCGGCCGGCGTAACCCAGCTTCTGGCCTTCGACCATGTTCTCGTACACGTGATGCTGAACGTAGAACCAGGCGCCCTGGTTCTGCGGTTCGTCCTGAACCCAGATCACTTCGGTTGCCTTCGGGTACTTGCGCAGTTCCGTTTCGAACGACTTGTGCGCGAACGGATACAGCTGTTCGACGCGGACGATCGCAACGTTGTCGGCGCCACGCTCGCGGCGGGCATTGACCAGATCGTAGTAGACCTTGCCCGAGCAAGCCAGCACGCGCTTGACCTTGCTGGCGTCGATGGCCTCGTCGACCTCGCCGATGACCGGGCGGAAGCTGCCGCCGGCCAGGTCGGTCAGGGGCGAACCGGCGTCCTTGTTGCGCAGCAGCGACTTGGGCGTGAACAGCACCAGCGGCTTGCGGAACGGACGGATCATCTGACGGCGCAGCACGTGGAAGATCTGCGACGCGGAGGTCGGCTGGACCACTTGCATGTTGTTGTCGGCGCACAGCTGCAGGAAGCGCTCGATGCGGCCCGACGAGTGCTCGGGACCCTGGCCTTCGTAGCCGTGCGGCAACATCAGGGTCAGGCCCGACTGGCGGCCCCACTTGGCTTCGCCGGAGCTGATGAACTGGTCGATCACGACCTGGGCGCCGTTGACGAAGTCGCCGAACTGGCCTTCCCAGATGGTCAGCGTGTTGGGTTCGGCGCTGGAGTAACCGTATTCAAAGCCCAGCACAGCCTCTTCGGACAGCACGGAGTCGATGACGGTGAACGGAGCCTGGCCTTCCGAGACGTTCTGCAGCGGAATGTAGGTGCCGTCGTTCCAGCGTTCGCGGTTCTGGTCGTGCAGCACGGCATGGCGGTGCGTGAACGTGCCGCGGCCCGAGTCCTGGCCGGTGATGCGGATGGCGTAGCCCGAGGACACCAGGGTCGCGAAGGCGAGGTGTTCGCCCATGCCCCAGTCCAGGTTCATTTCGCCCTTGGCCATGGTGCGGCGGTCGTTCAGCAGCTTGGCGACCAGCGGGTGCACCGTGAAGCCTTCCGGCACGCTGGTGATGCGTTCGCCGATGCGCTTGAGTTCGGCCAGCGGCACGGCGGTGTCGGCCTGGTCGGTCCACTTGGCGCCCAGGAACGGCGACCAGTCGATGGCGTACTTGCTCTTGTAGTCGGTCAGCACCGGTTCGATGGTGCGCTGGCCGTCTTCCATCAGCTGGCGGTAATCCTTGACGAGCTGATCGGCTTCGCCGTCGGCCAGCACGCCTTGCGTGGTCAGCTTGTCGGCGTACAGCTTGCGCGTGCCGGGGTGATGGCCGATGCGCTTGTACATCAGGGGCTGCGTCAGCGACGGGGTGTCTTGCTCGTTGTGGCCCAGCTTGCGGAAGCAGACGATGTCCACGACCACGTCGTGGCGGAACTGCAGACGGTAGTCCAGCGCCAGCTTGGTCACGAACACGACGGCTTCGGGATCGTCGCCGTTGACGTGGAACACCGGCGCTTCGATCATCTTGACCACGTCGGTGCAATACAGCGTCGAGCGCGAGTCGCGGGGGTCGGACGTGGTGAAGCCGATCTGGTTGTTGATGACGATATGCAGCGTGCCGCCCGTGCCGTAGCCGCGGGTCTGGGCCAGGTTCAGGGTTTCCATGACCACGCCCTGGCCGGCGAAGGCCGCGTCGCCGTGCACCAGCACCGGCAGCACTTGCTTGCCTTCGGCGTCGCCGCGGCGTTCCTGGCGGGCGCGCGCGCTGCCTTCGACCACGGGGTTGACGATTTCCAGGTGGGACGGGTTGAACGCGAGCGACAGGTGGACCGGGCCGCCACGGGTGGACAGGTCGCTGGAGAAGCCGTTGTGGTACTTCACGTCGCCGTCGGTCAGGCCTTCGGCGTGCTTGCCTTCGAACTCGGCGAACAGGTCGCCGGGCATCTTGCCCATGATGTTCACGAGCAGGTTCAGGCGGCCGCGGTGGGCCATGCCGACCACGATTTCCTGGACGCCGTTTTCACCGGCGTGGTTCACCACTTCGTCCATCGAGGCGATGAAGCTTTCGCCGCCTTCCAGCGAGAAGCGCTTCTGGCCGACGTACTTGGTGTGCAGGAAGCGCTCGAGGCCTTCGGACTCGGTCAGCTGCTGCAGGATGTGGCGCTTTTCTTCGGCCGAGTAGGCGGGCGCGCCCAGGGTGGCTTCCAGGCGTTCCTGGATCCAGCGCTTGGCGGCGGGGTCGGAGATGTGCGTGAATTCGGCACCGATGCTGCGGCAGTACGTGTCGCGCAGCGCCTTCAGGATGTCGCGCAGCGTCATCGTGCTGGCGGTCGTGAAGTAGGTGTTGGTGGCCGAGTAGGTCTGGTCCAGATCGGCTTCGGTCAGGCCGTAGAAGGCCGGATCGAGTTCGGGGATCGGGGGACGTTCCTGGCGCTTGAGCGGATCCAGGTCGGCCCAGCGCGAACCCAGGGAGCGGTAGGCCGCGATCAGCGACTGCACCGAAACCTGCTTGCTGGCCACGGTCAGGTCGGGTTCGGCCGCGCGTTGCACGAAGGCATTGGCCTTGGCGCGCTGGGCGAACGATTCGACGATGGGAGCGTGGGCCTGGTCGCGGGTGGATTCCTGGCCGTCGGTAGCGGGAGCGTGTTGCAGCTGGTCGAAGTATTCGCGCCAGTTGTCAGGTACCGAACCGGGATTGTCGAGGTAGGCTTCGTAAAGCTCCTCAACATAAGGGGCGTTACCCCCAAAGAGATAAGACGTGGATAGAGATTCTATTTCCGAAGACATATCGCTTCACCTTTACGAGTGCTTCACTCGACACGATGCAGGAAAACCTTCCGCGACACGGGCTTCCCGTTAGGCGGATAGCAGGGGCAGAAGGCGCGTACAAGCCTTAAAAGCCGTATGGGATAAGAGTATAGCCCTTTGAGTTTAAGGACGTCTTCTTGCGTTTGCGTGACGCAAAAGCGCATTCGGAATGCCGTCATGCAGCATTGGAATGTCCAGGCAACCCCTTCCATTGCGCCGTCTACTCGCATTCAATTTCCGGCAACCCAAAATGCCGCGCCGCATCATTTTCACTGGTAGAAATTGCAGTGTTGCGCATTAGCCTCGTTCATACGGGCAATTCGGTGGTCGACAGGATCTCTTTCAGGACGAAAAAGGTGCGGATCTGGCGTACGCCGGGCAGCTTGATGATCTCGCCCGCATGCAGCTTGTTGAAGCGTTCCAGATCACGGATGCGCAGCATCAGGAAGTAGTCGAACTCGCCGGCCACCAGGTGGCATTCCAGGCAGCCGCTGATGCCGCGCGCCGCGGCTTCGAAATCGGTGAAGGACTCCGGCGTGGAGCGGTCCAGCACCACGCCCACGATGACCAGGGTGGCCATGTCCACTTCCGCCGGCTCCAGCAGGGCGACAGTCTTGCGGATGACGCCCTCGTTCTTGAGCTTTTCCACGCGGCGCAGGCAGGCGGCCGGGCTCAGGTGGACGCGCGCGCTCAGCTCCAGGTTGGTGATCTGCGCGTCCTGCTGCAGCACGCGCAGGATGTGGCGATCGATGCGGTCCAGCTCAGAATTTGCCGGCATTTGATACGTCCCTGAAAATTAAATTTCGATCAAAAAGCCAATCAGGAAATATTAAATAGAAACCTGGACGTTTATTTAATTATTTTCCTTTTAAATAATAAAAATACGCAATTGACGGCAAATCCTTGAAATTCCTATGATTTTTCCATCCGCGCCACCCGGCCCGGCCCAGGAGAGTCCCATGGATCTGCAACGATTTCCGCGCCATCGCCTGACCTTCGGCGACACCCCCATCGAAAAGCTCGAGCGCCTGTCCACGCATCTGGGCGGCAAGGTCGAGATCTACGCCAAGCGCGAAGACTGCAACAGCGGCCTCGCGTTCGGCGGCAACAAGCTGCGCAAGCTGGAGTACCTGATCCCGCAGGCGCTGGAACAGGGCTGCGACACGCTGGTCACCATCGGCGGCATCCAGTCCAACCACACCCGCATGGTGGCTGCGGTGGCCGCCAAGCTGGGCCTGGCCTGCGTGCTGGTGCAGGAAAACTGGGTGGACTATTCAGACGCGGTCTACGACCGGGTCGGCAACATCATGATGAGCCGCCTGATGGGCGCCGACGTGCGTCTTGTGGACCAGGGGTTCGACATCGGCTTTCGCCGCAGCTGGGAAGAGGCGCTGGAAGACGTCCGCAAGCGCGGCGGCAAGCCCTACGCGATTCCGGCCGGCGCATCCGACCATGAACTTGGCGGCCTGGGCTACGTCGGCTTCGCCGAGGAAGTGCGGCGCCAGGAAGCCGAGCTGGGCTTCAAGTTCGACTACATCGTCGTCTGCGCCGTCACGGGCAGTACGCAGGCCGGCATGGTGGTGGGCTTTGCGGCGGATGGCCGCGCGGACCGCGTCATCGGTATCGACGCTTCGGGCACGCCCGAGCAAACCCGCGCGCAGATCCTGCGCATCGCGCGGCGCACGGCCGATATGGTCGGACTCGGGACTGCCATCGAAGAGCGCGACGTGGTGCTGGACACCCGCTATGCCTATCCGGCCTACGGCCTGCCCTCGGCCGAGACCAACGAGGCCATCCGCCTCTGCGCCCGGCTCGAGGGCATGATGACCGACCCGGTCTACGAAGGAAAATCCATGCAGGGCATGATGGACATCATCCGCCGCGGCGAGATTCCGGCCGGTTCGCGGGTTCTGTATGCGCACCTGGGAGGGGTGCCGGCGATCAACGCCTACAGCTTTCTCTACCGCAACGGATAAGGGCGCCTACGGCGCCTTCGGCTGGCCTTGCGGCGACTTGCGCTGAAAGTCCAGCCTTGCCCCAGGGCTTGCCAGCCCTGGCCGCCAGCGCCCATGATGAGCGCAGGAAGCGCAGCCCAGCCGGCGTGTCCGCCGGCTGGGCTTTTTTCCGTGGCCGGACCTTCCCGACAACGTCGCCTCCGCAAAATTATGTACATAGTTTGTATACATAACTAGGATTTCCAGCTATGGTGCTGATCATCAGGAAGTCGTCCGCCCACCCACGCCCGGCCGCCGCGCGCCGTTGCACTCCGCCCGCCTGTCCATGACCGTCTACGATTCCACGCTCCCCTACCCCCGCGACCTGGCCGGCTACGGCCGCAATCCGCCGCATGCCCGATGGCCGGGGCAGGCGCGCATCGCGGTGCAGTTCGTGCTGAATTACGAGGAAGGCGGCGAAAACAGCGTGCTGCATGGCGACGCCGGGTCCGAACAGTTCCTGTCGGAAATGTTCAACCCCGCCAGCTATCCCGAGCGCCACCTCAGCATGGAAGGCATCTACGAGTACGGCTCGCGCGCCGGCGTCTGGCGCATCCTGCGCGAATTCGAGAAGCGCGGCCTGCCGCTGACGGTGTTCGGCGTCGGCATGGCCTTGCAGCGCCACCCCGAGCTGACCGCCGCCTTCGTCGAGCTGGGACACGAAATCGCCTGCCACGGCTGGCGCTGGATCCACTATCAGCACATCGACGAGGCCACCGAGCGCGAACACATGCGCCTGGCCATGGACGCGATCACGCAATTGACCGGCAGCCGTCCGCTGGGTTGGTACACCGGACGCGACAGTCCGCGCACGCGGCGTCTGGTGGCCGACTACGGCGGCTTCGAGTACGACAGCGACTACTACGGCGACGACCTGCCCTTCTGGATGCGCGTACAGAAAACGGACGGCAGCGTCGTGCCGCAACTGATCGTGCCCTACACGCTGGACTGCAACGACATGCGCTTCGCGCTGCCGCAGGGCTATTCGCACGCAGATCCCTTCTTCCAGTACCTGAAGGACAGCTTCGACGCGCTCTACGCCGAAGGCGACGAGGCCCCCAAGATGATGAGCATCGGCATGCATTGCCGCCTGCTGGGCCGGCCCGGCCGCATCACTGCGCTGCAGCGCTTCCTGGACCACATTGCCAGCCATGACCGCGTCTGGGTCTGCCGGCGCCTGGACATCGCGCGCCACTGGAAGGCGGCGCATCCCTACACCCCCAACGCCTGAACAGGACGGCCATGGCCCACACCCTAGCCCAACTCAATGCGGCAGCGCCCGCGGACGCCGCCGCCATGCTCGACGGCCTGTACGGCCGCGCGCCCTGGATCGCCGAACGCGCGCTTGGCCACCGGCCGTTCCGCTCGCTGGCCGACCTGGCGCAGCGCCTGCGCCGCGCCGTGAACGACGCGGATGCCGATGCCCGGACGGCGCTACTGCGCGCCCATCCCGAGCTGGCAGCAGGGACGCCCCAGGACGCGGATTCGGCGCGCGAACAGGACCTGGCCGGATTGGCCGCGTGCACGCCCGCCGAATCTGCCCGCCTGCAAGCGTTGAACGCCGACTACCGCGCCAGGTTCGGCTTTCCCTTCGTGCTGGCCGTGCGCGGCCCGCGCGGCGCCGGCATGACGCGCCAGCAGGTGATCGACGAGTTCACCCGCCGCCTGGACAACCCCCCGGACCTGGAATTCGATGAGGCCCAGCAGCAGTTGCACCGCATCGCCGAGATCCGCCTGCGCGATGGCTTCGGCGCCGAACCCGCCATCGGCAACGACATCTGGGACTGGGGCGAGCAACTGGCCGTCCACAGCGATCCCGGCTACGCCGAAAAAGGGCAGCTCACCGTCACCTACCTGACCGAAGCCCACCGCGCCTGCGCCGGACTGTTGTCGCAATGGATGCGCGACTGCGGCTTCGACGAGGTCGGCATCGACGCGGTCGGCAACGTGGTTGGCCGCTACCTGGCCGCCAGCCCCGACGCCCCCACGCTCATGACGGGCAGCCATTACGACACCGTGCGCAACGCCGGCAAATACGACGGCCGGCTGGGCATCTTCGTGCCGATGGCCTGCGTGCGCGAACTGCGCCGCCAGGGCAAGCGCCTGCCCTACCACCTGGAAGTCATTGGCTTCGCGGAAGAGGAAGGCCAGCGCTACCGCGCCACCTTCCTGGGCTCGGGCGCGCTGATCGGCGACTTCAAGCCGCAATGGCTGGACCAGCAGGACGTCGACGGCGTCAGCATGCGCGACGCCATGGCGCAAGCCGGCCTGCGCAGTGAAGACATTCCCACGCTCAAGCGCGACCCTGCCCGCTATCTGGGCTTCGTCGAAGTCCACATCGAACAAGGGCCGGTGCTCTACGAAATGGGGCTGCCGCTGGCCGTGGTCACGTCCATCAACGGCTGCGTGCGCTACCAGGTGCGGATCCACGGCCTGGCCTGCCACGCCGGCACCACGCCCATGAACCGCCGCCGCGACGCCGCCACCGCCACGGCCGAACTGGCCTTGTACGCGGAGCAGCGCGCCGCCCGCGACGGCGACTCGGTCGGCACCATGGGCATGCTGGAAGTCCCGGGCGGCTCGATCAACGTGGTGCCGGGAGAATGCCGCTTCAGCCTGGACCTGCGCGCGCCCAGCGACGCGCAGCGCGATGCGCTGGCGCATGACGTGCTGGCCGAACTCGAAGCCATCTGCCAGCGCCGCGGCCTGCGCTACACGCTGGAAGAAACCATGCGCGCCGCCGCCGCGCCCAGCGATCGCGCCTGGCAGCAGCGCTGGGAACGCGCCGTCGACGCGCTGGGACTGCCCGTCCACCGCATGCCCAGCGGCGCCGGCCACGACGCCATGAAGCTGCACGAGGTCATGCCCCAGGCCATGCTGTTCGTGCGCGGCCAGAACTCCGGCATCAGCCACAACCCGCGCGAATCCACCTCCAGCGACGACATCCAGCTTGCCGTGCTGGCGTTCCTGAACCTGCTCGACGACCTTGCCCACGACACCCAATAGCCGACCATGACCGACTACGCCCGACTCGACGCCTGGATTGACGCCCACTTTGACGAGGAAGTCCGCTTCCTGCAGGAGCTGGTGCGCGTGCCGACCGACACGCCGCCCGGCAACAACGCACCGCATGCCGAGCGCACGGCCGAGCTGCTGCAAGGCTTCGGCCTGCAGGCGGAAGCCCATCCCGTGCCCGCCGAGGCCGTGCGGGACTATGGCCTGCAATCGATCACCAACCTGATCGTGCGCCGCGAATACGGCGCGGGCGGCCCGCGCGTGGCGCTCAATGCCCACGGCGACGTGGTGCCGCCGGGCGAAGGCTGGGAACATGACCCCTACGGCGGCGAGATCGACGACGGCAGCCTGTACGGCCGCGCCGCCGCGGTCAGCAAGAGCGACTTCGCCAGCTACACGTTCGCCCTGCGCGCGCTGGAAGCCGTCGCCCGCCCCAGCCGCGGCGCCGTCGAACTGCACTTCACCTACGACGAGGAATTCGGCGGCCTGCTCGGCCCCGGCTGGCTGCTGTCCCAAGGACTGACCAAGCCCGATCTGCTGATCGCCGCGGGTTTCAGCTACGAGGTCGTAACCGCCCACAACGGCTGCCTGCAAATGGAAGTGACGGTCCACGGCAAGATGGCGCATGCCGCCATCCCCAGCAGCGGCGTGGACGCGCTGCAAGGCGCGGTTGCCATCCTGAACGCGCTGTACGCGCAGAACGCGCGGTACCGGGAAATCCGCTCCGAGGTGCCGGGCATCAGCCACCCCTACCTGAACGTGGGCCGCATCGAAGGCGGCACCAACACCAATGTGGTGCCAGGCAAGGTGGCGTTCAAGCTGGACCGGCGCATGATCCCCGAAGAAAGCGCGGCCGAGGTCGAGGCCGACATCCGCCGCATCATCCAGGAAACCGCTGCTGCCGTGCCCGGCATCAGCGTGGACATCAAGCGCCTGTTGCTGGCCAATTCCATGCGCCCGCTGCCCGGCAGCCAGCCGCTGGTGCAGGCCATTCAGAAGCATGGAGAGGAATTGTTCGGCGAGCCCATCGCCGCCATGGGCACGCCGCTCTACACCGACGTGCGCCTGTACGCCGAAGCGGGCATTCCGGGCGTGATCTACGGCGCCGGACCGCGCACCGTGCTGGAATCGCACGCCAAGCGCAACGATGAGCGGGTAGTGCTGGAAGACCTGCGGCGCGCCACCAAGGTCATCGCCCGCACGCTGGCCGACCTGCTGGACGCCGCCTGAGGCGGCCGCCCGGCAGGACCGGCCGGGCGTTTCACGCCAGTTTCATTACCCGGCGCCAGAACAGGATCGCCACCGCCACGAAGACGGCCAACCCCAGGAACGAGGCCGTGTGCTCGAAGCCCGCGCCGGCGATCGCCAGCGGCGCTTCGGTGCCGGCCGCGCCGATGATGCCGGCCATCAGCACGCCGACCAGGCTTTCGCCCACGATCAGGCCCGAGGCGATCAGCACGCCGCGGCGATTGGCTGCGTCGGCGAACTGCTCGTAGGGCTTGCCGGCGGCGGCCGCGCGGCGGCGCAGGGCGCGTTCCAGCAGCCATGCCAGGACCGCGCCGACCACGATGGGCGCGGCGACGGTGGGCGGCAGATAGATGCCGATACCCACGGCCAGCACCGGAATCCGGGCCACGCGGCAGGTGCGCTTCATGATCTCGTCCACCACGATCAGGCCCACGCCGACCGCCATGCCGATCAGGATCATGGTCCAGTTGAGCTGGTGCGTGAAGATGCCGCGCGCGATCGCCAGCATCAGCGTCGCCTGCGGCGCGGACAGGGCCTGCGCCGGGTCCATGCCCTCGCGCGGCATGGCGTCGGCAAAACCGTAGGCGTTGTAAAGCAGTTCCAGCACCGGCGAAATCACTGCCGCGCCGGCGACGCAGCCGATCAGCAGGGCCACCTGCTGACGCCAGGGCGTCGCGCCCACCAGCCAGCCGGTCTTCAGGTCCTGCAGGTTGTCGTTGGAAATGGAGGCCACCGCCACCACCGCCGAGGTGCTGAAGATCGACAGCGCAATCGCCATCTGCACGCCGTTCTGCGCGCCCAGCAATTCGCCGCCCAGCGCCAGCATCAGCAGCGACACCAGCACGATGGCAACGATGCCCACGCCCGAGATCGGGCTGGTCGACGAGCCCACCAGGCCGGCCATGTAGCCGCAGGCGGCGGCCACCAGGAAGCCGAAGACGAAGGCAAACAGCACGGCGTAGGCCACCAGCTTCCAGATGCCGGCAGGCGACAGCGGCGCGCCGGACAGGAACACCTGGAAGGTCACCACCAGGACCGCCACCAGCACCAGCGTCACGGCCGAGATCCAGCCGGCCGACAGGTCGCGCTCGGTGCGCGGCGCGCGTCCGGCGCGGGCCGCGCCCGCCTTGGTCAGCGCCGCGAACGAAGCCTTGACGCCGCGCGCCATCGGCATGAACAGCGTGGCCAGGGTCCAGATGGCGCCCACGCCGATCACGCCGGCGCCGATGAAGCGCACCTGCGAAGCCCACAGGCCGGTGGCGTACTTCGCCAGCGACGTGCCCGCCGGGATGTCGCCCATGGCGGTGAGGATGGGCACGGCGATGCCCCAGGAAATGATCAACCCGGTCAGCATGGCCAGGCCCGCGACGATGCCGATCAGGTAGCCCGCGCCCAGCAGTGCCAGCGAAAAGCCCATGGGCAGCCGGAACACCGCGCCGCCCAGCGCGAACCAGCCGCTGACGCTGTCTCCCAGCACGCGCAGTCCGCTGGCCGCGAAGCTGACCGCGGCGGCGACCACGCCGCCGGCCACGATGTCGCCCATGCCGGTCTCGGCCTTGGCTGGCGCGCGTCCGTTGTCCGCGGCCTCGTCCTGGGCGCGCTCGGCGCTGCCCACCCGCAGGATTTCAGCGGCAGCCACGCCTTCCGGATACGGCAGGTCGCTCTGCACCACCATCACATGGCGCAGCGGAATGGTGAACATCACGCCCAGCATGCCGCCGGCGGCGCAGATGCCCAGCGTCTGCCAGAACGGGAAGCCCTGCCAGTGTCCCATCATGACCAGGGCCGGCAGGATGAAGATGATGGACGACAGCGTCCCGGCCGCGGAGGCCTGGGTCTGCACCATGTTGTTTTCGAGGATGTTCGCGTCCTTGAACAGGCGCAGGACGGACATCGAGATCACCGCCGCCGGAATGGCGGATGAGAACGTCAGGCCCACCTTCAGTCCGAGAAAGACGTTGGAAGCCGTGAAGATGACAGTGATGATTGCGCCCAGGAGGATGCCGCGGAACGTAAGTTCGGGCAACGTGACCTCTGCCGGGACGCTGATGGGTTGGGTCATTGCAGTTATTCCTATCTTGCCAGGCGCGAATTCTAGCGCCTTCGCGTCCACCTGGCGGTCACCCCTCTGATACGACCACCAAGCATATCCTCAGCAGAAGCTGCCGCAAGCGGTAAAACTTGCAAAAGATTATGCTGAATTTTCCGAAGTTTCCCCAGAATTTTGATCACCCATGCCAGGGGCTAGGGTCTAGCATGGACGTCAAACCAGGAGACGACAAGACCATGCGCGACGCCAGTTCCGCCCGCCCCGGGCAAGACATCCAGCACGACGCCGACCCCGCCGAAACCGCCGAATGGCGTGAGGCGCTGGAATCGCTGGTACATGCGGAAGGTTCTGAGCGCGCGGGCTACGTGCTGGACAATCTGCTGGGTCATGCGGCGTCGCTGGGCCTGCGCGCCAACAGCCAGGCCCGCACCGCCTACCTCAACACCATCCCCGCCGATCAGGAGCCGCCCTTCCCCGGCAACCTCGCCGTGGAGGAACGGATCGCCCGCATCAACCGCTGGAATGCGCTGGCCATGGTGGTGCGCGCCAACCAGGCGCATGGAGAGCTGGGCGGCCACATCGCCAGCTACGCCTCGGCCGCCGACCTGTTCGAGGTCGGCTTCAACCATTTCTTCCGCGCGCAGAGCCCGGACGGCCCCGGCGACCTGGTCTACATGCAGCCGCACTCGGCGCCCGGCGTGTATGCCCGCGCCTATCTGGAAGGCTTTCTGGGCGAAGAGGACCTGGCGCATTTCCGCCAGGAGATCACGGCTGGCGCGCGCGGCCTGCGCGGGCTGTCGTCGTATCCGCACCCGTGGCTGATGCCGGATTTCTGGCAATTCCCCACGGGCTCGATGGGCATCGGCCCCATCAACGCCATCTACCAGGCGCGCTTCATGCGCTACCTGGAGCACCGTTCGCTGATGCCCGGCGGCGACCGCAAGGTCTGGGGCATCTTCGGCGATGGCGAAATGGACGAACCTGAATCCATCGCCGCGCTGACGCTGGCCGCGCGCGAAAAGCTCGACAACCTGGTGTTCGTGGTCAATTGCAACCTGCAGCGCCTGGACGGCCCGGTGCGCGGCAACGGCCGCATCATCGACGAACTGGAAACGCTGTACGCGGGCGCCGGCTGGAACGTCATCAAGCTGGTCTGGGGCAGCGACTGGGACGCGCTCCTGCGGCGCGACGCCAATGGCGCCCTGGCGCGCGCCTTCGCCAATACCGTGGATGGACAGTTCCAGACCTTCGCGGCCAACGACGGCGCCTTCAACCGCGCCCACTTCTTCAACCAGAATCCCGAACTGGCCGCCCTGGTGGCCGACTGGAGCGACGAAGCCATCGACCGCCTCCACCGCGGCGGCCATGACATGGTGAAGATCCACGCGGCCTACCACCGCGCCGTGCGCCATCGCGGCCAGCCCACGGTGATCCTGGCGCAGACCAAGAAGGGTTTCGGCATGGGCTCGGCCGGCCAGGGCAAGATGACCACGCACCAGCAGAAGAAGCTGGATGACGAGGCGCTGCTGGCCTTCCGCGACCGCTTCGCGCTGCCGATCTCGGACGCCGATTGCCTGGCGCTGAAGTTCTACCGCCCGGCCGAGGACAGCGCCGAACTGCGCCACCTGCAGGCGCGCCGCGCCGCGCTGGGCGGCCACATTCCCCGCCGCAATACCGAGGCGCCGCGCCTGGCGCCGCCGGACGCGGAGCACTGGGCGCGCTTCGCGCTGGCCGCCGACGGCAAGGAAATGTCGTCCACCATGGCCATCGTGCGCATGCTCACCGCCCTGCTCAAGGACGCCAACGTGGGGCCGCGCATCGTGCCCATCGTGGCGGACGAGGCGCGCACCTTCGGCATGGCCAACCTGTTCCGACAGATCGGCATCTATTCCGCGCAAGGCCAGCTCTACGAACCCGAAGACATCGGCTCGGTGCTGTATTACCGCGAGGCGCGCGACGGCCAGATCCTGGAAGAAGGCATTACCGAGGCCGGCGCGATTTCCTCGTGGACGGCCGCGGGCACCAGCTATTCGGTCAACGGCCTGCCGATGCTGCCCTTCTATATCTATTACTCGATGTTCGGCTTCCAGCGCATCGGCGACCTGATCTGGGCAGCCGCCGATCAGCGCACGCGCGGCTTCCTTGTCGGCGCCACCTCCGGCCGCACCACACTCGGCGGCGAGGGGCTGCAGCACCAGGACGGCTCCAGCCACATCATGGCCGCCGCCGTGCCGAACTGCCGCGCCTATGACCCGGCCTATGCCTACGAGGTCGCCATCATCGTCGAGCACGGCATGCGCCGCATGCTGGACGAACAGCGCGACGAGTTCTACTACCTGACCGTCACCAACGAGAACCTGGCGCAGCCGGACATGCCGGCACGCAACGACGTGCGCGAGGGCATCCTGCGCGGCATGTACCGCCTGCGGCCCGCGCGCGGGCAGGCGCAGGTGCGCCTGCTGGGCGCGGGCCCGATGCTGCGCGAGGCCGAACTCGCGGCGGAGCGCCTGCAGGCCGATTACGGCGTGGACGCCGAAGTCTGGAGCGTCACCAGCTTTTCCGAACTGGCCCGCGACGGCCGCGAAGCCGAACGCGCCCGCGTGCTCGGCCTTGCATCCGGCGCCGACTGGGTCCGCAGCTGCCTGGGCGCCAGCAACGCCCCGGTAGTCGCCGCCAGCGACTACGTGCGCGCCGTGCCGGAACAGATCCGCGCCTGGGTGCCCGCGCCCTACCGCACGCTGGGCACCGACGGCTTCGGCCGCAGCGACACCCGCGCCCAGCTGCGCGACTTCTTCGAGGTCAGCGCGGATTGGATCGTGCTGTACGCGCTGGACAGCCTGGACCGCCAGGAAGATGCCCTGGCGTTGCGCGCGAGCCTGAATGCCGGCGCGCGGCAAACGCCGCCTTGGGATAGATAGGATTGCAATCCGCAATGCAGCGAGGTTTTGCGCAAAATCGTCCATTCGCTGCAGCGCAACAACCAAGCACCCGCGCTTTCTGTTGAAATACGGGTGTTCCCAAGCATTTCCCAGAAAATACGGCGGGCCGCGAGCCCGCTTTTTGCAATCCCATTTCCTTTCCATTTAGCGCCCGCAAGGCCTGTATCCCATGGACGAAACCCTCACCAAAATGGCGTTGGACTACCACGCCTACCCCACCCCCGGCAAAATCTCGGTCACTCCGACCAAGACGCTGGCCAACCAGGACGACCTGTCCCTGGCCTACTCCCCCGGCGTGGCAGCCGCCTGCATGGCCATCTTCGACCAGGGCGATGACGCCGCCTCGAAGTACACCTCGCGCGGCAACCTGGTGGGCGTGATCACCAACGGCACCGCCGTGCTGGGCCTGGGCAACATCGGCCCGCTGGCCGCCAAGCCCGTGATGGAAGGCAAGGGCTGCCTGTTCAAGAAGTTCGCCGGCATCGACGTGTTCGACATCGAACTGGCCGAGAACGACCCCGACAAGCTGGTCGACATCATCGCCGCGCTGGAACCCACGCTGGGCGGCGTCAACCTCGAGGACATCAAGGCGCCCGAGTGCTTCTACATCGAGAAGAAGCTGCGCGAGCGCATGAAGATCCCCGTCTTCCACGACGACCAGCACGGCACCGCCATCATTTCGTCGGCCGCCATCCTGAACGGCCTGAAGGTCGTGAACAAGGACATCGGCAAGGTCAAGCTGGCCTGCTCCGGCGCCGGCGCCGCCGCCATCGCCTGCCTGGACCTGCTGGTCCACCTGGGCGTCAAGCGCGAGAACATCTACGTGGTGGATTCGCGCGGCGTGATCTGGGACGGCCGCGATGAAAACATGGAAGCCAACAAGAAGCGCTACGCGCAGAAGACCGACGCGCGCACGCTGGCCGACGTGGTCAACGGCGCCGACGTGTTCCTGGGCTGCTCGACCGCCGGCGTGCTGACCGCCGACATGGTCAAGACCATGGCCGCCAGCCCGCTGATCCTGGCGCTGGCCAATCCGGAACCGGAAATCCGTCCTGAAGTGGCCAAGGCCGCCCGCCCGGACTGCATCATCGCCACCGGCCGTTCGGACTACCCGAACCAGGTCAACAACGTGCTGTGCTTCCCCTTCATCTTCCGCGGCGCCATGGACGCCGGCGCGTCGCGCATCACGGAAGAGATGAAGCTGGCTTGCGTGAAGGCCATCGCCGAACTGGCGCAAGCCGAGCAGAACGACGAAGTGGCCCGCGCCTACGCCGGCCAGGAACTGTCGTTCGGCCCGGACTACATCATCCCCAAGCCCTTCGACCCGCGCCTGATCGTCCAGATCGCCCCCGCCGTGGCCCAGGCCGCCGCCGACTCCGGCGTAGCCGCCCGCCCCATCGAGGACATCGAAGCCTACCGCCAGAAGCTGATGGGCTTCGTGTACCACTCGGGCCAGCTGATGCGTCCGCTGTTCGCCCAGGCCAAGAAGGCGCCCAAGCGCGTCATCTACGCCGACGGCGAAGACGAGCGCGTGCTGCGCGCGGTGCAGACCGTGGCCGATGAGAAGCTGGCGTTCCCGATCCTGATCGGCCGCCCTGCCGTCATCGAAATGCGCATCAAGAAGTTCGGCCTGCGCCTGGCGGCCGGCCAGGACTTCGAGATCGTGGATCCGGAAGACGACAGCCGCTTCAACGAAACCTGGAACGCGTACTACCAGCTGAAGGGCCGCGAAGGCGTGACGCCGGCCATCGCCAAGGCGATGATCCGCAAGCACAACACGCTGATCGGCGCGATGCTGCTGCGTCGCGGCGACGCGGATGCCCTGCTGTGCGGCGTGGCCAGCAAGTACGACAACCAGCTCAAGTACATCGACGAAATCATCGGCAAGAAGGAAGGCCAGACCTACGCCGCCCTGAACGTGCTGATGCTGCCCGACCAGACGCTGTTCGTCACCGACACCCACGTCAACGAGAACCCGACGGCCGAGGAAGTCGCCAGCATCACCATCCAGGCCGCGGACGAAATGCTGCGCTTTGGCGTGGTGCCGAAGATCGCCCTGCTGTCGCACTCCAACTTCGGCAGCCGCGTGACGGAATCCTCGCGCAAGATGGCCGCCGCGCGCCAGATGGTGCAGGACCGCGCTCCCGACCTGGAAGTCGACGGCGAAATGCACGCCGACGCCGCCCTGTCGGAAAAGATCCGCGTGCTCGCCTACCCGGACAGCACGCTCAAGGGCCGCGCCAACCTGCTCGTCATGCCCACGCTGGACACCGGCAACATCACGTACAACATGCTGAAGATGACTGGCAGCAATGGCGTCGCGATGGGCCCGATCCTGCTGGGCGCGGCGCGCCCCGTGCACATCCTGACCACCAGCGCCACCGTGCGCCGCATCGTCAACATGACGGCGCTGGCCGTGGTGGACGCGCAGCAGGAAGCCGCCGAGGCCGCCAAGAAGCGCCGTTGATGATAGTCAGCCGCTGAGCAATGGGCGCCCCTCGGGGCGCCCATTTTCATTGCGCGGGCTCATGCCGCCGCGATAGCCCGCCGGCACGGGCTGATGGTAAAAACCAAGTTCAACCTTGTTTTCTGGAGTCAACATGCTGGCCGACGCCTTGTATGCCTGGTTTCACTACCTGGCCATCTTCCTGCTGGTGGTGGTCCTGACCGCCGAAGCCGTGCTGCTGCGGCCCGATCTCACTGCCGCCGGCCTCAAGCGCCTGGTCATCTATGACCGCCTCTATGCGCTGAGCGCCGTGGTGGTGCTCATCACTGGTGTGCTGCGCCTGACGCTGGGCATCAAGGGCGCCGCGTTCTACATGAGCAATCCCTGGTTCCATGCCAAGATCACGCTCTTCGTCATCATCGGGCTCTGTTCGATCGCGCCGACGATGACCTTCCTGCGCTGGGCCAAGCAGTCGCGGCAGCAGCCGGGCTTCTTGCCTGCGGCCGCCGACATCAAGCGGGCGCGGCGCTGGGTCATGATCGAATCGCACCTGTTCATCTTCCTGCCGCTGTTCGCCGTGCTGATGGCGCGCGGCATCGGCGCGTAACACCCGCCCGTGAGGGCCGTGCGCTCAAGGGCAGGATGCGCGACGGGGGGCCTCGGGTTCCTCGTCGCCCACGACGAAGGTGGCGAAGTGGAAGACGCCCACCGTGTCGTTCCGGACCACGTCCACGACCTCGCCAGCCAAGGTCTGCATCACCGACATGCCTTCCGGCACGTCCGCCTGGCCGTCGCGTGTGGCGGCCTGGCCATTCCAGGGGCTCAGCACCAGCACGCCCGGGAACGGCTCGCGCGCATCGCCGCGGCCGCGGCGCATCGACTTGACCTGGGTGCCGGCGGCATAGCTCACGCCGCCGAATCGCGTCGGGCAGGCCAGTTCCGCATCGCTGACCCGCAGCAGGCGCCGCGCCTCGTCCAGGTACAGCCGGGGCTCGCTCAAGGGCAGCCCGAATATCCGGACCGCCATCGGATCCTTGACCTCGATGCGCCAGCGGTCCGGATCGCTCGAGCCATCGGTGTAGACCGTGCCGCTGGAGCCGTAGACGATGGAACCCGGCGCAAGGTCCAGGGTTTCGGCGCGGTTGCCCGGCCCCAGCACGCACTTGTCCAGTGCCCTCATCGCGCCATCGCGCGCCACCTCGAATTCGATGTCCTGCGTGGCGTCGCACTGCCAGCCCAGCACGGTCTGGCTGCCCGCGCCACGCAGGATGACGTTGCGCGGATAGCGGCCCCGCAAGGCGTAGGTTTCGTCGTCATAGTCCGAATTGAGATAGCGCCGCGCGCTCGACGCCTGCACGCCATACATGGCCACGGGCTGCGGAAATTCCACTTCGAGATAGGTCTCCAGCTGCCCTTCGTCCTGCAGCTTCAGTCGAGTGCCCGCGGGCATGGCGATGCCGCCGACGGTCGTGACTTCCTGCAGCGTGACATTGCGGGCTGCCTCGGCACGGGCGCCCTCTCGTTCGATTTGCCAGATCACCGTCTGCACCCAGGCATAGAAGGCGAACGGCACGGCCAGCACGACGAACACCAGGGAAGAAGTCTTCCAGTACTTGCGCACCGTACGGCGCGCGCCGCCGCTGGCGACCAGGACCACGGCCCAGGCCAGCAGCGCCAGACCGGCAAGAAAACCCAGGGAAACAAAAATGTAGAAGCCAGCAGAAGGCAGCGCTATCGGAATCATGGCAAGGATGGTACACGCCAAACCATCGCGCCGCGGCCACACGGCGTACAGGCAACAAAAAACCGCCCGAAGGCGGTTTCTTGTTCAAGCCAGACTGCGTATCAACGCTTGTCCATCGGGGGCACGTCGCGCGTGACCGAACCGGTGAACAGCTGGCGCGGACGGCCGATCTTGTAATCGGGATCCGACAGCATTTCGTTCCACTGGGCGATCCAGCCCACCGTGCGGGCCAGCGCGAAGATGGCCGTGAACAGCGAGGTCGGGATGCCGATGGCGCGCTGGACGATACCCGAGTAGAAGTCCACGTTCGGGTACAGCTTGCGCTGGACGAAGTACGGATCCGACAGGGCGATGCGTTCCAGTTCCATGGCCAGCTTGAACAGCGGGTCGTTTTCCAGGCCCAGGGCCGAGAGCACTTCCTTGCAGGTTTCCTGCATCAGCTTGGCGCGCGGGTCGTAGTTCTTGTAGACGCGGTGGCCAAAGCCCATCAGGCGCACGCCCGAGTTCTTGTCCTTGACCTTCTCCATGAACTCGCCGACCTTGGCGATGCCGCCGTTGGCTTGCAGCTCTTCCAGCATCTGCAGGCAAGCTTCGTTGGCGCCGCCGTGAGCCGGGCCCCACAGGCAAGCCACGCCGGCCGAGATGGCGGCGAACGGGTTGGTGCCCGACGAACCGCACAGGCGGACGGTCGAGGTCGAAGCGTTCTGCTCGTGGTCGGCGTGCAGGATGAAGATGCGGTCCAGCGCGCGCTCGACGACTTCGTTCACCTTGTAGTCTTCGCACGGCGTGGCGAACATCATGCGCAGGAAGTTGCCCGTGTAGGACAGGTCGTTCTGCGGGTAGATGAAGGGCTGGCCTTGCGAATACTTATAGGCCATCGCGACCAGCGTCGGCATCTTGGCGATCAGGCGGATGGCCGAGATGTGACGATGCTGCGGGTTCGTGATGTCGGTGGAGTCGTGGTAGAACGCGGACAGCGCGCCGACCAGGCCGGTCAGCACGGCCATCGGGTGCGCGTCGCGACGGAAGCCGCGCAGGAAGAAGTGCAGCTGCTCGTTGACCATCGTGTGATGGGTCACTTGCGAATCGAAATCGGCCTTCTGGTCCTTGTTGGGCAGTTCGCCGTTCAGGATCAGGTAGCAGATGTCCATGAAGTCGCAATTGACGGCCAATTGCTCGATGGGGTAGCCGCGGTACAGCAGTTCGCCCTTGTCGCCGTCGATGTACGTGATGCCCGATTCGCAGGCAGCGGTGGACATGAAGCCGGGGTCAAACGTGAACATGCCCGTCTGGCCGTACAGCTTGCGGATGTCGATCACATCCGGACCAACCGTACCCTTGTAAACAGGGAACTCAATGGGGGCGCTGCCATCCGAGAAGGATAGAGTGGCTTTTTTGTCAGACAGGTTCATGTTCATTCCTCTCAATTAATCAGAGCGCGCGCATCTGGCCAATGATGCTCCGAAGCCTGGGCGTGTCCAGCGCGCCCTCAAGCTCTTTGCGGGCCAGCAGCAGGTCGAGAAGGTCGTTGTCTCCCATCTCGAAAAGCTGCGTCAATGCGGCTACGTCATCATCGGTAAGCTCAGCCTCGTGGGCATCCAGATACCGGGTGATGATCAAGTCGTTTTCGAGCAAGCCGCGGCGCGCCCGCCAACGCAAGCGCGCCCGCTCCAATTCAGTTAGCTTGCTCATCCTTCTTTACACCTTTAAAAGCCCCCACGCCGCACCCGCTACGCGGGCTTGCTGCCCCCCTTTGGGGGCGTTTTTGCCTTGGGACGGCCCGGCGGCAAAAAATGCCGCCGGAGGCAAAATGCGCTTAATAAAAACTAGACCGTACGGCGAACCATCAGTTCCTTGATCTTGCCGATCGCCTTGGTCGGGTTCAGTCCCTTGGGACAGACGTCGACGCAATTCATGATGGTGTGGCAACGGAACAGGCGGTACGGATCGTCCAGGTTGTCGAGGCGGCTGCCCGTGGCTTCGTCGCGGCTGTCGGCGATGAAGCGGTAGGCTTGCAGCAGGCCGGCCGGGCCGACGAACTTGTCCGGGTTCCACCAGAACGACGGGCAGGAAGTGGAACAGCACGCGCACAGAATGCACTCGTACAGGCCATCCAGCTCTTCGCGGGCCTCGGGCGACTGCAGACGTTCCTTTTCGGGCGGCGGCGTGTCGTTGATGAGGTACGGGCGGATCGAGTGGTACTGGTTGAAGAAGTGCGTCATGTCCACGATCAGGTCGCGGATGACGGGCAGGCCCGGCAGCGGACGCAGAACGATGGGTTCCTTCAGTTCGCGCAGGTTGGTCGTGCACGCCAGACCGTTCTTGCCGTTGATGTTCATGGCGTCCGAACCGCACACGCCTTCACGGCACGAGCGGCGCAGGGCCAGGCTGTCATCGACGTCGTTCTTGATGCGCACCAGCGCATCGAGCAGCATCTTGTCGGTCGGCTGGAGTTCGACTTCCAGCTTCTGCATGTACGGGCGCTCGTCCTTGTCCGGATCGTAGCGGTAGATTTCGAACTTGACGATTCTCTTGGTGCTCATAGTGGGCTCAATCCGGACTTAGAAGGTACGCGCCTTGGGCGGGAAGGACTCGACCGTCAGCGGCTTCATCTGCACGGGCTTGTAATCCAGGCGGCTGCCTTCGGAGTACCACAGCGTGTGCTTCAGCCAGTTCTCGTCGTCGCGCGTCGGGTGGTCGTCCAGCGCGTGCGCGCCGCGGCTTTCGGTGCGGTTGGCGGCCGACTTGATCGTGGCGCGGGCCACTTCGGTCATGTTCGCCAATTCCAGCGCCTCGACGCGCGCGGTGTTGAACACCTTGGACTTGTCCTTGAAGTAGATGTTGTCGGCTTGCTTGGCCAGATCTTCGATCTGGGTCACGCCTTCGTTCAGCAGTTCCAGCGTGCGGAACACGCCGCAGTGGCGCTGCATCGAGAAGCGGATGGCGTTGCCGATGTCCTGGGTCTTCTCGCCCGAAGTGCGCGATTCCAGCTTGTTGATGCGGTCCAGCGAGAATTCGACGGCTTGCTGCGGCACGGGCTGGTGCGCGTGCTGGCGTTCCGGATGCGAATTGACGATGTGGTTGCCGGTGGCGCGACCGAACACGATCAGGTCCAGCAGCGAGTTGGTGCCCAGGCGGTTGGCGCCGTGCACCGACACCGCGGCGCATTCGCCGATGGCGTACAGGCCGTTGACGATCTTGTTCTCGCCGTTTTCGCGCGTCAGCACCTGGCCGTGGTAGTTGGCCGGAATGCCGCCCATCTGGTAGTGGATGGTCGGAACGACGGGGATCGGTTCCTTGATCGGGTCCACGTTGCCGAACTTGATCGCGATTTCGCGGATCGAGGGCAGACGCTTGTTGATCACGTCGGCGCCCAGGTGATCCAGCTTGAGGACCACGTAGCTGCCGTCCGGACCGCAGCCGCGGCCTTCCTTGATTTCCTGGTCCATCGAGCGGGACACGAAGTCGCGCGGGGCCAGATCCTTCAGCGTGGGCGCATAGCGCTCCATGAAGCGTTCGCCATCCTTGTTCAGCAGGATGCCGCCTTCGCCGCGCACGCCTTCGGTGATCAGCACGCCGGCGCCGGCCACGCCGGTCGGGTGGAATTGCCAGAATTCCATGTCCTGCAGCGGAATGCCCGCGCGGGCGGCCATGCCCAGGCCATCACCGGTGTTGATGAAGGCGTTGGTGGAAGCGGCCCAGATGCGGCCGGCGCCGCCGGTGGCCAGCACCGTGGTCTTGGCTTCCAGGATGTAGATTTCGCCCGTTTCCATTTCCAGGGCGGTCACGCCCACGACGTCGCCCGCTTCGTTGCGCAGCAGGTCCAGCGCCATCCATTCGACGAAGAACTGGGTACGCGCGGCGACGTTGCGCTGGTAGAGGGTGTGCAGCAGCGCGTGGCCGGTGCGGTCGGCAGCGGCACAGGCGCGCTGGACCGGCTTTTCACCGAAGTTGGCGGTGTGGCCGCCGAACGGACGCTGGTAGATGGTGCCGTCGGGGTTGCGGTCGAACGGCATGCCGAAGTGCTCGAGCTCGTACACGGCGTTCGGCGCTTCACGGCACATGAATTCGATGGCGTCCTGGTCGCCCAGCCAGTCCGAACCCTTGACGGTGTCGTACATGTGCCAGTACCAGTTGTCTTCGCTCATGTTGCCCAGCGAGGCGCTCACGCCGCCCTGTGCGGCAACCGTGTGCGAACGCGTGGGGAACACCTTGGACAGCACTGCAACGGACAGGCCCGCTTGGGACAGTTGCAGCGAACAACGCATGCCGGCTCCACCGGCGCCAACGACCACCACATCAAACTGGCGGCGCGGCAGGGATTTCATGACAGAGACCACGGCTTAAATGCTCCAGAGGATTTGCGCGAAGTAAACGACCGAACCGACCAGCCAGAGGATCGTCAGCACTTGCAGCAGCAGGCGCACGCCCACCGACTTGACGTAGTCCATCCAGATGTCGCGCACACCAATCCAGGCATGCCAGGCCAGCGCAATGAATGCAAGGGTGGCCAGGATCTGGCCAACCGGAAGAACGCCCACGTAGAAGTTGAACAGCGCGGTCCAGTGCTCGTACGTGAAGGCCGGCATCATCAGGATGCCGATGAGCAGCACCAGCGTATACACGGCCATGATGACGGCGGTGATGCGCTGGATGATGAAATCCATGACGCCGTAATGGGCGCCCACGACCAGACGCTTGGGTCCGTAGTTTTTGACGTCGGCCATTACAGCACTCCGAACAGTTTGAGAGCGAACACCAGGGTCAGCGCCAGGCTCACCCCGAAAACCACGCCGGCGCTCTTCTTGGCCGACAGCTTGTCGATACCGATGTGCAGGTCCAGCAGCAGGTAGCGGATGCCGGCACAGAAGTGGTGCAGATAGCCCCAGATCAGGACCAGGAAGACAAGCTTGACGATCGGGTTGCCGGCGTACGCGGCCACGGCTGCGAACGTCTGCGGTGCGGCCACGCTGGCCGCGAACAGCGGCAGAATGACCAAGGGAAGACAGAGGAACAGCAGCGCACCGCTGACGCGGTGCAGGATGGACAGCTTGCCGGCCAGGGGCAGGCGGTAGCTGGCGAGTTGCGCAATACCAATATTGCGAAACTGCGGACGTGGCTTGGCAGCGGTGTCGGACATGACGGCCTCGGTGTTTCGGAACTAGGGAATCGTTACGGCGGAAATGCCGTAGCCCTTGCGGGCAAACACGGTATTTTCGCCCAGAGATAGGGTCGGTATCAAATCGTAGGTAAAAAACTCATCAATTCAGACTATTGCGGTAGTGGTATCGATCGGTCAAGTACAACCCCCGGCGGATTTCCATGGGGCGGTCACCATACGTATAAGACACCCTATCAACCTGCAACAACGGCGTCCCGGCGGGAACATTAAGCAGCGGACAGACCTCGGCCGGCGCGATCACCGCGCGCAGCTTTTCGTCCGCGCGCACCATGCTCACGCCGAATTCGGATTCGAACAGACCGTAGAGCGGCGCCTTGTTGGCGGTCAACAGCTCCAGGGTCAGTCCACGGAAGATGGAACCAGGCAGCCAGATGTCGTCCACGACGGTGGGCGTCTGCCCCATGGACAGCAGGCGGCGGATCATGACGACGGTTTCGCCGGCACGCAGGTCCAGGGCGCGCGCGATCTCGGCGGGCGCCCGCAGGCGCCGGCATTCCAGGATGCGGCTTTCGGCCCGGCCGGCCTCGCCTTCGTCATCGGCGGCCAGGCGCAGGAAGCGGTAGCGCACGCGCGCTTCGTGGTGGGTGGCGACGAAAGTGCCCTTGCCCTGGCGGCGCAGCAGCATGTGCTCGGCAGCCAGCTCATCGACCGCCTTGCGCACCGTGCCCTGGCTTACCTGGAAACGGGCAGCCAGATCGATTTCGCTGGGGATGAGTTCGCCGGGCTTCCATTCGCCGCGTTCCAGGCTCTGGACAAGCAGATCCTTGATTTGCCGGTAGAGCGGACTGAAAGCGGCCCCCTCGCCCGCCGTGCGGGCGGCGCGAATGCGTAAGGAGGTTTCGGGCCGGGGCTCTGCCATGGATCTTTTTGATTGAGTCATGTTTATCCGGGGAAGTGGGAGAGCGGCGCAAGGCAGCGAACCCATCCGCAATGCGCTGCCGCCGCCAGTGTTCTGGCTTGATACAGGCGCGCAACCGAAACCGGGTTGCGGCGCATTCGAATAAACGCTCTATTGTGGCATATCGGCCGGGCGGCTGTCCAACGTCTTATGTCTTATATAAGATAGAAGAGCAATTGACGGACACGTAAATTCGATCTAGGATTCAACGCTGTCCGGGCCCCGCGCCTGCCGCTGCGCACGCCGTTGCACACGCGTTGATTTTCACGCCCAACGATTACACTGCTTGGTGAGATTTTTTCTCGCCAAACCATTACGGAGAACGTCCATGTCCAAGCCTGCCTTGCGTGTCGCCGTCACCGGCGCCGCCGGCCAAATCGGTTACGCACTGCTATTCCGCATCGCCTCCGGCGAAATGCTGGGTAAAGATCAACCCGTCATCCTGCAACTGCTGGAAATCCCCGACGAGAAAGCGCAAAAGGCCCTGAAGGGCGTCATCATGGAACTGGATGACTGCGCCTTCCCGCTGCTGCAAGAAGTCACCGCCCACAGCGACCCGCGCACCGCCTTCAAGGACGCCGACGTGGCCCTGCTGGTTGGCGCCCGCCCGCGCGGCCCCGGCATGGAACGCAAGGACCTGCTGTCGGTCAATGCCCAGATCTTCACGGCTCAGGGCAAGGCCCTGAACGACGTCGCCAGCCGCAACGTCAAGGTCCTGGTCGTCGGCAACCCGGCCAACACCAACGCCTACATCGCCATGAAGTCGGCGCCGGACCTGCCCGCCAAGAACTTCACCGCCATGCTGCGCCTGGACCACAACCGCGCCCTGTCGCAACTGGCTGCCAAGTCCGGCAAGGCCGTCGCCGACATCGAAAAGCTGGTCGTGTGGGGCAACCACTCGCCCACGATGTACCCCGACTACCGCTTCGCCACCGTCGGCGGCGAATCGCTGTCCAAGCTGATCAACGACGACGCCTGGAACCGCGACACGTTCATCCCCACCGTGGGCAAGCGCGGCGCCGCCATCATCGAAGCCCGCGGCCTGTCCTCGGCCGCTTCGGCTGCCAACGCCGCCATCGACCACGTCCGTGACTGGGTCCTGGGCAGCAACGGCAAGTGGGTCACGATGGGCATCCCGTCGGACGGCTCCTACGGCATCCCCGAAGGCATCATCTACGGCGTGCCGGTCACGACCGAAAACGGCGAATACAAGCGCATCGAAGGCCTGGAAATCGACGCCTTCTCGCGCGAGCGCCTGGACTTCACGCTGAAAGAGCTCCTCGAAGAGCGCGACGGCGTCAAGGACCTGCTGAAGTAAGCAGCGCATGAGTAAAGAATTGGGCCCGTTTGCGCGGGCCCAATTCCTAGGCAAGACCGAAACATAAACCTGTCCCTTTGCCCCTGCGCAAAGGAATGTCGCGAAGGGGACAGATTTATTTTCCGGGCCCGCGGTAAGGTCAGGAACCAGGACGGGACGCATCCCGGCCTGGCCTGCAACGCGCCAGTCCGCAGTCCAGTCGTTTCATCCGGGGCCCACGAAAACACCCGGTCCAAATTACGGAGACCACCCATGTCCAGACCCGAATCCGCCGGCGCCCTCTTTCGCCGCGCGCTTGCCGAAGAAAGCCCCCTGCAGATCATCGGCGCCATCAACGCCAATCACGCGCTGTTGGCCAAGCGCGCCGGCTACCGCGCCATCTACCTGTCCGGCGGCGGCGTCGCGGCTGGTTCGCTGGGCCTGCCCGACCTGGGCATCAACACCATGGACGACGTCCTGACGGACGTGCGCCGCATCACCGACGTCTGCGACGTGCCCCTGGTGGTCGACATCGATACCGGCTTCGGCCCGTCGGCGTTCAACATCGCCCGCAGCGTCAAGAGTCTGATCAAGTTCGGCGCCGCCGCCTGCCACATCGAAGACCAGGTCGGCGCCAAGCGCTGCGGCCATCGCCCCGGCAAGGAAATCGTCTCGACCGAAGAAATGGCCGACCGCGTCAAGGCCGCGGCCGACGCCCGCACCGATACGGACTTCTACCTGATCGCCCGCACCGACGCGATTGCCTCCCATGGCGTGGACGCCGCCATCGAGCGCGCGCTGGCCTGCGTGGAAGCGGGCGCCGACGCGATCTTCGCCGAAGCCGCCTACGACCTGCCTACCTACGACCGCTTCGTCAAGGCGGTCAAGGTGCCGGTGCTGGCCAACATCACCGAATTCGGCAAGACGCCGCTGTTCTCGGTGGAAGAACTGAAGAGCGTGGGCGTAGGCATGGTGCTCTACCCGCTGTCGGCCTTCCGCGCCATGAACAAGGCAGCCGAAGCGGTCTACACCGCCATCCGCCGCGATGGCCACCAGAAGAACGTGGTGGACCTGATGCAGACGCGCGAGGAACTGTACGACCGCATCGGTTACCACGAATTCGAATCGAAGCTGGACGCGCTGTTCCAGAAGGGCAAGGCCTAAGCCAGCCCACGGTTTCCGGCGTCGCGGCAGCCGCCCGGCGCCTTGCATGCCCACCCCCAATAGCAACGACCATCGCGAAAGGAAGGAGTAGAGACATGAGCACGGCTCCCAAGAAGCAAGTGGCCAAGACGGACGCCCAGCCGGAAGAAAAAGCCGGCTTCAAGCCCAAGAAGTCGGTTGCGCTGTCCGGCGTCGTCGCCGGCAACACCGCACTGTGCACGGTCGGCCGCAGCGGCAACGACCTGCACTACCGCGGCTACGACATCCTGGACATCGCCGACGCCAGCGAGTTCGAGGAAATCGCCCACTTGCTCGTCCACGGCAAGCTGCCGAACAAGGCCGAACTGAAGGCCTACAAGGAAAAGCTGCGCAGCCTGCGCGGCCTGCCCGCCCAGCTGCAAGCCGCGCTGGAAGCCTTGCCCGCCGCCAGCCACCCGATGGACGTGATGCGCACCGCCGTGTCCGTGCTGGGCTGCGTGCTGCCTGAAAAAGACGACCACAACACCCCGGGCGCGCGCGACATCGCCGACCGCCTGATGGCCAACCTGGGCTCGGCGCTGCTGTACTGGTACCACTACAGCCACAACGGCCGCATCATCGACGTGCAGACGGACGACGACAGCATCGGCGGCCACTTCCTGCACCTGCTGCACGGCGAAAAGCCCAGCGACGAGTGGGTCAAGGCCATGCACATCTCGCTGAACCTGTACGCCGAACACGAGTTCAACGCGTCCACGTTCACGGCCCGCGTCATCGCCGGCACCGGCTCGGACATGTTCTCCGCCATCTCGGGCGCCATCGGCGCGCTGCGCGGCCCCAAGCACGGCGGCGCCAACGAAGTGGCCTTCGACGTGCAGAAGCGCTATGAAACCCCGGACGAGGCCGAGGCCGACATCCGCCGCCGCGTCGAAGCCAAGGAAGTTATCATCGGCTTTGGCCACCCCGTCTATACCGTGTCCGACCCGCGCAACAAGGTCATCAAGGAAGTGGCCAAGAAGCTGTCCAAGAAGGCCGGCAGCACCAAGATGTTCGACATCGCCGAACGCTTGGAAACGGTCATGTGGGACATCAAGAAGATGTTCCCCAACCTGGACTGGTTCTCGGCCGTCAGCTATCACATGATGGGAGTCCCCACCGCCATGTTCACGCCGCTGTTCGTCATCGCGCGCACGGCGGGCTGGTCGGCCCACATCATCGAGCAGCGCATCGACAACAAGATCATCCGCCCCACCGCCAATTACGTGGGCCCGGAAGACCAGAAGTTCGTGCCGCTGGAAAAGCGCAAGTAAGCCACGACACCAGGGCGCGGACGAGGGCACGGCATGGCCACCTGTATTCATTCCATGGAGAGGTACCGCTATGTCTGCCCCGATCTCCAACGTCCGTCCCGATCCCGACCTGGTTCTGGTCGATATCGCCGACTACGTCCTGAAGTATGAAATCCAGAGCGGCCTGGCGTACGAAACGGCGCGCAACTGCCTGATCGACACGCTGGGCTGCGGCCTGGAAGCGCTGGAGTATCCAGCGTGCAGGAAACTGCTGGGGCCCATCGTCCCCGGCACGACCGTGCCCCACGGCGCCAAGGTGCCGGGCACGCAATTCCAGCTCGATCCCGTGCAGGCCGCCTTCAACATCGGCACGATGATCCGCTGGCTGGACTTCAACGACACCTGGCTGGCCGCCGAATGGGGCCACCCGTCCGACAACCTGGGCGGCATCCTGGCCACCGCCGACTGGCTGTCCCGCACGGCGGTCGCGGCCGGCAAACCGCCCCTGCTGATGCGCGACGTGCTGACCGGCATGATCAAGGCGCACGAGATCCAGGGCTGCATCGCACTGGAAAACTCCTTCAACAAGGTCGGCCTGGACCACGTCGTGCTGGTGAAAGTTGCCTCCACCGCCGTGGTGGCGCAGATGCTGGGCCTGAGCCGCGATGAAGTGATCAATGCGGTGTCGCTGGCCTGGGTCGATGGCCAGAGCCTGCGCACCTATCGCCACGCGCCCAATACCGGCAGCCGCAAGAGCTGGGCCGCGGGCGACGCCACCAGCCGCGCCGTGCGCCTGGCGCTGATCGCCCGGACCGGCGAAATGGGCTATCCGTCCGTGCTGACGGCCAAGACCTGGGGCTTTTACGACGTGCTGTTCAAAGGCCAGCCGTTCCGGTTCCAGCGCCCCTACGGCAGCTACGTGATGGAAAACGTGCTGTTCAAGATTTCGTTTCCAGCCGAATTCCATGCGCAGACCGCCGTCGAGTGCGCAATGGAACTCCACGCCCGGCTGCAGGCCGCCGGCAAGAACGCCGACGACATCGCGAAAATCACAATCCGCACGCACGAAGCCTGCATCCGCATCATCGACAAGAAGGGACCGCTGGCCAACCCGGCCGACCGGGACCACTGCATCCAGTACATGGTGGCGGTACCGACGCTGTTCGGCCGCCTGACCGCGGCCGACTACGAGGACGCGGTGGCGCGGGATCCACGCATCGACGCGCTGCGCGACAAGATTGTGTGTGTCGAAGACCCGGCTTACACCCGCGACTATCACGACCCCGACAAGCGTTCGATCGCCAATGCGCTGACGGTGGAATTCAAGGACGGCACGCGGCTGGACGAGATCGTCTGCGAGTACCCCATCGGCCACAAGCGCCGCCGCCCCGAAGGCATACCGCTGCTGGAAACCAAGTTCCGCACCAATCTGGCGCGCATGTTTCCAGCCCGCCAGCAAGACCGCATCCTGCAGGCCTCGCTGGACCAGAAGCGGCTGGAAGCCATGCCGGTCCACGAGTACGTCGACCTGTACGTGATCTGAGCCGCCTCCCCGCAAAGCCCTGCCCGCGGGGCTTTGCCTCTTGGCCTGAACGCGTAGTGGCGCAGCTTACAATGCGGCTTTCCTCGACTGGATCGCGCCATGGCCATGCTTTGGGTCAAGACCTTTCATATTGTCTTTATCGCTTCCTGGTTCGCCGGCCTGTTCTACCTGCCGCGCATATTCGTGAATCTGGCGCAGCAATCGGACCCCGCGGTCCAGACCACCCTGCTGGGCATGGCGCGCCGCCTGTACCGTTTCACCACCATCCTGGCCGTGGTCGCGGTGGTATTCGGCATGTGGCTCTATCTGGGTTATCGCATCGGCGTGGGCCCCGGCAACGGCTGGATGCACGCCAAGCTCTTTTTCGTCCTGCTCGTCATCGGCTACCATCACGCCTGTGGCCTGATGCTGCGCAAATTCGAACAGGGCAAAAACACCCGTTCGCACAAGTTCTATCGCTGGTTCAACGAAGTTCCCGTCTTGCTGCTCTTGGTGGTGGTGGCGCTGGTCGTCGTCAAACCCTTCTGATACCCCTACCTCTGCACATTCGCCAGGATTCGTATGTCCTCTGATGAACAGGACCGCCCGCGCAAGACGCTGACGATCAAGAAAACGGCGCGCGACGCCTATGCCGAAGACGCCCCCAAGCGCACCCGCAGCGGCGCCCGCGCCCGTCTGGTCGCGCAACAGGAGCGCACCAAGGAAAGCATCGAACGCCAGAAAGATCCCGCCGCCTATCAGCGGCGCAAGGACGAGGAAGCGCGTGGCCCGCGCGGCGCCGGCCGCGGCCAGTCCGCGCGCGGCGCGTCGGACCGGGCGGCGCCGGGACGCGGCGCCTCGGACCGGGCGGCATCGGGGCGACCTGCTACGGACCGCAAGCGGGCCGACAGCCCGCGCCGCGAAACTGAATCCGGCGGCCGCTCCGGCCGCGCCCCGCAGCGCGCGCCGCGCCTGCGCGACGATCAGTACATCGCGCCGGCCACCCCGGCGGGACGCTTCTACGACCCGTTCGAGGACGACGGTCCGGCGCCGGAATATCAGGCTGAACCCGAGCACGAATCGGATTTTGTCGAAGCACGTAACCGGGACCAAGACCACCGCGAACCCGCCGTCGAGGTCCGCAGCCGCCGTCCGCGCGAAACCCGCCAGGCGGAAACATTTCCCATCTTCGCCCCCTGCCCGCAAGGACTGGAAGAGGCGCTGACGGCCGAAATGCAGGCGCTGGGCTTCGAGGACGCCCAGGCCGGCCGCGCTGGCTGCTCGTTCACGGCCGATTGGGCCGGCGTGCAGCGCGCCAACCTGTATTCGCGCCTGGCCACCCGTATCCTGGTGCAGGTCGCCCATGCCGAGATTTCGCACGAAGACGACATCCTGGACCTGGCCCGCGACACTCCCTGGGAGCGCTGGTTCGGCGCGGAGCAGACCCTGCGCGTGGATACCTCGGCCATCAAGAGCCCGGTGCAAAGCCTGCAGTACTGCAATTTGCGCGCCAAGGACGGCATCTGCGACCGCCTGCGCGAACTGGAAGGCGAACGCCCCAGCATCGACACCGTGCGTCCGGACGCCCGCGTGCACCTGTTCCTGACCGGGCATACCGCGACGCTGTACCTGGACACCTCGGGCGAGTCGCTGTTCAAGCGCGGCTGGCGCCTGGACAAGGGCGAGGCGCCGCTGCGCGAGAACCTGGCCGCAGGCATGCTGGCGTTGGCGGGCTGGGATCCGGCCGCCCCGCTGCTGGATCCGTTCTGCGGATCGGGCACCATCCTGATCGAGGCTGCCTGGATCGCCCTCGGCGTGCCCCCGGGCATCTCGCGCCCGTTCGGCTTCGAACGCCTGCGCGGACATGACGCCTACCGCTGGCGCGACCTGAAGGACGATGCCCGCGCGCGCATCCTGCCGCAACTGGACGCGCCGCTGGTCGGCTACGACCTGGACCCGCGCGCGATCGAATTCGCCCGCAACAACGCCGAACGCGCCTGGCTGACCGAAGACTCGATCCGCTTCGAGGTCGGCGATGCCCGCCACGTCACGGCGCCCGCCGACCACGGCTGGATCGTCACCAACCCGCCCTATGGCGAGCGCATGGGGACCGAACAGGACGCGGATCTGTGGCGCGACTGGGCCACCTGCCTGAAGCGCAATTTCGCGGGCTGGCAACTGCACGTCATCACCAGCGACCTCACCTTGCCCAACCAGATGCGCTTGAAGCCCAAGCGCCGCGTGCCGCTGCACAACGGTTCGCTGGACTGCCGCCTGTTCGGTTTCGAGCTGGTCGCGGCCGGTTACCGCGACGCCTGAGCCCCCCTGCGCCCCGGGAGGTTTCGGCCCCCGGGCGCCCCCTTCCTCTTGAACAGCGCGTTGTAAAGGCGCCGCAACATGGCGCGCTTATCTTTGCTTATGGTTTTCCCCAGCACTGTTTGAGCGCATCATCGCACCAAGGTGTTGCCAATATGCACCAGGCACTTGCACAAGTTCAGGGTTAACCCCTATAATTCGGGTTATCCCTAGTAGCTAAACAAACAGTGCAAGCCCGTGGAGGCTATTGTGATCAACCCGAACAACACTATCCGCCTGACCGACGAACTCGAGCGCCAACTGATGCTCCAGGCTATCGAAGAACAATTCCGTCCGCACCCGATGCGGGCGTTGGCCGCCGGCCTGCGTAAGCTGGCCCACGGCATCCGTGCCCTGGCTGGCAAGACGAGCGCCAAGAACGCGCACTCCGCCGCCTGAGCAAGGCCCCAGGCTTACGGCCTGAACAGTTTTCCCCTTGGGGGCTGCATAGCCCCTTTTAAGACCCGCCCTTACCGGTGGGTTTTTTTTTGCCTTGGAAGGCCTGGGCTTTGTCGGATAATAGCGACCCATGACGACCGACGCCCTCCTCGACCAGACCCCCAACCGGCTGCGCCGGTTCGCCTGCATGATGTACGAAGCCGTGCTGCTGTTTGGCGTGGTGTTCCTGGCTGGCTACCTGCTGGATACCCTGACCCAGAGCAAGAACGCGCTGGAATTGCGCGGCGCCCGGCAGGCCTGGCTGTTCGTCGCCATCGGAGCGTATTTCGTGCTGTGCTGGCGCCGCCGCGGCCAGACCCTGCCCATGAAAACCTGGAACATCCGCCTGGTCGACCGCGACGGCAACACCCCGTCCACGACCCGCCTGATGTTGCGCTACGTCCTGGTCTGGCCTCTGGTGCTGGCCGGCGCGGCGGTCGTGTGGGCGGCCGCCAGCGCCACCGGCTGGCCTTCGATGGACATGTTCATCGTCGCCGCGCCCTTCACCATCTTCGTCTGGTCCTGGTTCGATCCCGACGGCCAGTTCCTGCACGATCGCATCCTGGGCACGCGGCTGCGCAACGCGCCGCGCCACAAGAAGGCCCGCTAGCCTGCGCCGGCAGCGTCAGCCGCCGCGCCGTATACATTCTGCGACAAACGGCAACATCGTGCGCCGAATTAGCCTTTTGCTTTCAGAAAGTTGAAAGTCGACCGCAAAGACAATGGGGCCCCTTTTTTCAGACGCCCTAGAACCATCATGCGCGCTTTCCTTTCCCGTGTTGCGCTGGCCGCCGCCAGCGCCCTGTTCCTGCTGCCCGCCGGCGCCCTGGCGCAGAACGCCGCCGCCCAACAGGAAATCGAAGCGGCCACCAAGGCCGCCTTCGCCGCTGCCCAGGAAGGGCCCGCCGACGTCAAGCTGGGCGAGCAGGCGGTCGTGCATCTGCCCGAATCCATGTTCTTCGTGCCGCGCCTGCAGGCGGACCGGCTGATGGCGGCCTACGGCAACGGCAAGGATCCTTCCCTGCTGGGCGTGGTGATGCCCAAGAACGACGATGACGATTGGGTCATCACCGTCAATTTCGACAAGGCCGGCTACATCAAGGACGACGACGCCAAGAACTGGAACGTCAACGAATTGCTGGACAGCCTGCGCGAAGGCACCGAGCAGTCCAACGAAGAGCGCAAGAAGCGTGGCTTCCCCGAACTGATCATGGACGGCTGGGTCGAGGCGCCGAAGTACGACAGCAACTCGCAGCGCCTGGTCTGGTCGGTCGCGGTCAAGCACAAGGGCGAAAGCGCCACCGAGAACCCCACCGTCAACTACAACACCTACGCGCTGGGCCGCGACGGCTACATCACGCTGGACCTGATCACGCAGAAGAGCATGGTGCCCAAGGACAAGACGGCCGTGCTGACCCTGCTGGACAACCTGAACTACGTCGAAGGCAAGCGCTACGCCGACTTCAACTCCTCGACCGACAAGGTGGCCGAGTACGGCCTGGCCGCCCTGGTGGCTGGCGTAGCGGCCAAGAAACTGGGCCTGTTCGCCGTGATCGCCGCCTTCCTGGCCAAGTTCGCCAAGGTCGGCCTGCTGGCCGCGGCCGCGCTGGGCGGCGGCATCTGGAAGCGCCTGCGGGCCAAGAAGGCCAACCCGCAGCAGCCCTGACCGCCGACTCCGGTCGCGGCCCCCCGAACCCATGAACCCGATGCACGGCAGTCCGCCGTGCATCGCAGAACCTCGCCCGCCGTCACAACAGCGTCACGCAGCGTTCACGTTCCGGTCATCGCCGGATGGTTTCATTCCCAGGCATGAGCACAGCCCCTGGGAAAGCGACCGTGAACGAAATCCGCCCCGCGCACTGGCGCGCCCTCTGGATTTCCGATATTCACCTGGGCACCGCCGGGTGCAAGGCGGAATTCCTCCTCGACTTCCTGGATCACAACGATTCCGACACGCTCTACCTGGTGGGGGACATCGTCGACGGCTGGCAGCTGCGCAAGCACTGGCACTGGCCCCGGGCGCACAACGACGTCATCCAGCGCATCCTGCGCAAGGCGCGCAACGGCACCCGGGTCGTGTTCATCCCGGGCAACCATGACGAATTCGCGCGCGAGTTCGCTGGCTATGCCTTCGGCGACATCGAGATCCTGGACGAGGACGTGCACACCACCGCCAAGGGGCAGCGCCTGCTGGTGCTGCATGGCGACCAGTTCGACGGCGTGATCCAGCACAGCCGCTGGCTGGCCCACCTGGGCGACGGGCTCTACCAACTGGCGCTGTGGATCAACCATCATTTCAACCGGCTGCGCCACCGCCTGGGACTGCATTACTGGTCCCTGTCGCAATACCTGAAGCACAAGGTCAAGAACGCCGTGTCCTTCATCACGGACTTCGAAGAGGCGCTGGCGGGCGAAGCCCGGCGACGGGGCCTGGACGGCGTGGTCTGCGGCCATATCCACAAGGCCGAACTGCGCTACGTGGGCGAGATCCTCTACTGCAACGACGGCGACTGGGTGGAGAGCCTGTCCGCCCTGGCGGAGACGCACGACGGCCAGCTCCAGTTGCTGGACTGGGCCACTGTCATGGCGGATCGCGAAGCCGATCCCGCCGCCCGGCCGCCCCGCTCGCTGACGCTGCCGGCCCTGCCCTCCGCACTGCGCCGCCAAGGCAAACACCCGTGATAACCCGTATGCGTCCCCGTTACGCAACGGGGATGTTGCAGTTCACGGCCCTCTAGGTCATGCTTGCATCTGGGGCAACGGGCCAACTTGACCCGTTCACGCTGCAACATGCTCACAACATAGGGCCATGAACGACCAATATCAGGCGCTCTACCAAACATTCCGCTGGCTGGTACCCACCCAGTTCAACATCGCGGAAGCGTGCTGCCACCGCTGGGCATCCAGCAGTCCGGATGCGCGGCGCATTGCCATCTACTACGAAGATGAATCTGGCAACCGCGAGGTCTGGACCTATGCCCGCCTGGCGGAAGCGGCCAATCAGCTGGCCAACGGCCTGGTGAAAATGGGCGTTGGGCGCGGCGACCGCGTGGGTGTGGTGCTGGGGCAACGGCCCGAGACCGTGGTGGCCCATATGGCCATCTACAGCGTCGGCGCGGTAGTGCTGCCGCTGTCCGCCCTGTTCGGCCCCGAGGCCCTGGAAAGCCGCCTGCGCGACTCCGAAACCCGGGTCGCGATCGTGGATTACGCCTCCAGCGCCAACCTGCTGGCCGTAAGCGACAACTGTCCCAACCTGCAGCAGATCATCGGCATCGGCTTCGCCGACGAACGCGTATTGCCCTGGCGCAGCCTGCTGGCGCGCCAACCCAGCGAATTCAAGATGGTCCAGACCCGTTCCTCGGACCCTGCCATCCTGCTCTATACCTCCGGCACCACCGGCGCCCCCAAGGGCGCGCTGCTGCCGCACAGCGTGCTGATCGGCAACCTGCCGGGCTTCGTGGCCTCGCAGGACTGGTTCCCCAAGCCCGCCGACGTGTTCTGGTCGCCGGCCGACTGGGCCTGGACCGGCGGCATGATGGACGCCCTTCTGCCCACCCTGTACTTCGGCCACCCCATCGTCGGCACGCGCGGCCGCTTCTCGGTCGAGCGCGCATTCGAGCTCCTGGAACGCTACCAGGTCACCAACACCTTCCTCTTTCCCACCGCGCTCAAGATGATGATGAAAGCGGTGCCGGAGCCGCGCGGCCGCTACCAGCTGGCCCTGCGTTCCATCATGAGCGCCGGCGAAAGCGTGGGCGAGACCGTCTTCGAATGGTGCCAATCGGCGCTGGGCGTAACGCCCAACGAAATGTTCGGCCAGACGGAAATGAACTACGTGGTGGGCAACAGCCAGAAGCGCTGGCCCGCCAAACCAGGCAGCATGGGCCGCCCCTACCCGGGCCACAACGTCGCGGTGCTGGACGAGGACGGCAAGCCGGTCGCGCCCGGCGCCACCGGCGAGATCGCCGTCAACCGGCTCGACATCCATGGCTACCCGGATCCCGTGATGTTCCTGGGCTACTGGCGCAATGAAGCCGCCACCCAGGCCAAGTTCAAGGGCGACTGGTGCCTGACTGGCGACCTGGCCAAGATCGACGGCGACGGCTACCTCTGGTACGCGGGCCGCGCCGACGACGTATTCAAGTCCGCCGGCTACCGCATCGGGCCGGGCGAAATCGAAAGCTGCCTGATCGGGCATCCGGCCGTGGCCAACGCCGCCGTCGTGCCCAAGCCGGACGCCGAGCGCGGCGCCCTGGTCAAGGCCTACGTGGTGCTGACGCCGGAGTTCGCGCAGCGCGACCGCAACGACATCATCGAGAACCTGCAGGAACATGTGCGCGAACGCCTGGCCCCGTATGAGTACCCCAAGGAGATCGAATTCGTCGACGAGCTGCCCATGACCACCACCGGTAAAATCCAGCGCCGCGTCCTGCGCCTGCGCGAAGAAGAGCGCTCGCGGATGACCGCAGCCATTACAGACGCGCCGCACGCCCCCAAGGCGTGACGCCGCAACCGGAGACCTAGGCATGCCCATTTACCAGCTTGACGACCTGATTCCCCGCATCGACCCGGCGGCCTATGTGGCCGACAGCGCCGACATCATCGGCAACGTAACGCTGGAGGCAGGCGTCAGCATCTGGTCCAACGTGTCGATCCGCGGCGACAACGACGCCATCCTGATCAAGAGCGGCACCAATATCCAGGAAGGCAGCGTGCTGCACGTGGACGACGGCTGTCCCATGACCATCGGCCCCAACGTCACGGTAGGCCATCAGGCCATGCTGCACGGCTGTACCATCCATGAAGGCGCCCTCGTGGGCATGCAGGCCATCGTGCTGAACAATGCCGTCATTGGCCGCAACTGCCTGATCGGCGCTGGCGCCATCATTCCGGAAGACCGCATCATTCCCGACAACTCCCTGGTCATCGGCATCGGCAAGATCGTCCGCGAGCTCTCGGACGAGGAAATCGCCAATCTGCACAAGAACACCGCCCATTACGTGGCGCGCGGCCAACACTACAAGACCGCGCTGAAACGGATCGGCTGAGCGCCCCGGGGCGGCGCTTCGACCCTGCTGGCGGCAGGGGGAATAGACGGGCCTGATCGGCTAACATTCCTCCATGACCGATCAGCTCAAGAAATACCTTACCGAAGACCGCAGCGTCCGCATCCAGGCCGTGCGCCTGGACGCGACCTGGAAGGCCGTGCAGGCCAATCACGACTACCCTCCCGCCATCACCCACCTGCTGGGCGAACTGGTGGCGGCGTCCACACTGCTGGCCGCCAACATCAAGTTCGACGGCTCGCTGGTGCTGCAGATCCAGGGCGACGGCCCCATTGCCCTGCTGGTGGTGGAATGCCGCAACGACCTGAGCCTGCGCGCCACCGTCAAGATGCGCGAAGGCCACGACGTGCCCAGCGACGGCAACATGCAAAGCCTGCTGAACCCGGGCGGCAACGGCCGTTTCATCGTGGTGCTGGATCCGCAGCGCAAGCTGCCGGGCCAGCAGGCCTATCAGGGTATCGTGCCCCTGCAGGGCGACACCGTGGCCGAAGCCCTGCAGCACTACATGAAAGCCTCCGAACAGCTGGATACCCGGCTGTGGCTGGCGGCCGACGCCGACCATGCCACGGGCATGCTGATCCAGCGCCTGCCTTACCACGGCGGCTCGGACGCGCCCGCTCTTACCGAGCAGAACGCCGCCGAAACCTGGGACCGCGCCTGCGCCCTGGCCGGCACCATCAAGCGCGACGAACTGCTGGCCACCGACATCGACACGCTGATCCATCGCCTGTTCTGGGAAGAAACCCTGGTGGCGTTCGATCCGCTGGCGGTGCGCTGGCACTGCCCCTGCACCCGCGAACGCGTGGCCAGCATGCTGCGCACGCTGGGCCAGGAAGAGATCAACAGCATCCTGGCCGAACGCGGCCAGGTCGACGTGGCCTGCGACTTCTGCGGCAAACCGTATAAGTTCGACTCCGTCGACTGCGCCACCTTGTTCTCGTCCGGCGCAGCTCCGGCCGCGGACGAACCTCCCACGGTGCACTGATCCACACCGGCGGCCTGGCCGCCGGGACGTTTCGATCACGCCGGCTTATCCTCATCGACAGGCGGCCATGCCTGCGCCAGACTGCGCAGCCATGACCGCCTTTTTTCATGCTCCCTCCTGCCGGCAACGCGGCGCTGCCGCCATCGAATTCGCGGTGGCGGGCGCCGTGGTGCTGCTGCTGGGCCTGCTGGCGATCGAAACGGCCCGCTGGCAGGGCGTGCGCCAGATGGCCTATCTGGCGTTGATGGAGGCGGGACGCGCCGGCGCCACCGGGCACGGCGATCCAGCGCGCATGCGCATGGCCTTTCTGCAGGCCCTGCTGCCGCGGTACGCCGATGCGCAAGGCCAGGCCGGCGCACGCCGCCGCCAGGAAGACGAGCAAGCCGAGCTGGCCGCCATTTCGGGTACCCACCCCTGGCGCATCGAAGTCCTGCTGCCCGACGAGCAATCGTTCCGCGAACACGCCCGCCCGGATCTCAAGGTACCCGCGGCGTCAGGCCTGCGCGCCATCGACAACGGCTACCAGGACCTGCAGCATGCGCGCCGGCCGCCGCAGCCGGGCGGCCAGACCATATTCCAGGCCAACACCTTGAAGCTGCGGCTGACCTATCTGCACAAGCCGTTGCTGCCGCCCTTGCGGGCGTTGCTGGCCGCGCTGGGCTCCGATCGCGGCAGCTATGCCGGAAACGCGCAGACCCGGGGCCTGTTACCCCTGCGCATGGAACTGGAAACGGAGATGCATTCGCACCCGGTGGATTGGGCGCGCAGGACGACGCAACCCGCCGGCATCGTGTACGGAGAGTGCCGCAGCGTGCGCTGCGGTTGAACGGAACGGGGAATGAACAGGAACGGCAGCCGGCGCTCAGTGCCGGGCGTTGGCCTGATTGGCGGGCTTGGGAGGCGTAGCCGCAGGGCGGGCCGCCGGCGCGCTGGCGCGCGCGGGGGTGGCCGGCTTGGCCGCGGCGTCGGCAGCCAAAGAGGCGCCGCCAGCCGGGGCCGGGGTGTTCTGCGGCAGGATGTGCACGAACACCTCGCCGTCGCGCATCATGCCCAGTTCGCCGCGGGCGCGTTCCTCGATGGCGCCGGAGCCGCCTTCGAGGTCGCGCACTTCCGCTTCCAATGCGGCATTGCGCGCGCGCAGGCCTTCGTTGGTCTCGCGTTGCTCCGCCACCTGGCGTTGCAGATCCCAGACCTTGAACCACCCGCCCTTACCCAGCCACAGCGGGTATTGGATCAGGCCTAGCAGCACGAACAGCACCAGGAACAACAGGCGCATACGCGGGAACCCTCAGCAGTCGTGGCGTGGATGCGGCCCCGGGATTGCGCCTGGGGCCGCGCTTCTCATCAACGCAGGTTGTAAAAAGCTTCCAAGCCGGGATACGACGCGACTTCAGCCAGCTCTTCCTCGATGCGCAGGAGCTGGTTGTACTTGGCCATGCGGTCCGAACGCGACAGCGAACCCGTCTTGATCTGCATGGCGTTGGTCGCCACGGCGATATCGGCGATGGTGGAGTCTTCGGTTTCGCCCGAACGGTGCGACACGACGGCGGTGTAGCCGGCTCGCTTGGCCATTTCGATGGCGGCGAAGGTCTCGGTCAGGGTGCCGATCTGGTTGATCTTGATGAGGATCGAGTTGGCGACGCCCTTCTGGATGCCTTCGCGCAAGATCTTGGTGTTGGTAACGAACAGGTCGTCGCCCACCAGCTGCACCTTCTTGCCCAACTGGTCGGTCAGGAGCTTCCAGCCTTCCCAGTCGTTTTCGGCCATGCCGTCTTCGATCGAGATGATCGGGTACTTGTCGCACCAGGTGGCCAGCAGATTGGTGAATTCCTGCGAGGACAGCGAGATGCCGCCTTCGCCGGCCAGCGTGTACTTGCCGTCGCGGTAGAACTCGGAGCTGGCGCAATCCAGGCCCAGGGCGATCTGCGTGCCCGGCTCGTAGCCGGCTTCGGTGATGGCCTTCAGGATCAGCTGGATGGCGGCTTCATGGCTGGCCACGTTGGGCGCGAAACCGCCCTCGTCGCCCACTGCCGTGGACATGCCTTGGCCGTGGATCAGCTTCTTGAGCATGTGGAAGACTTCGGCGCCCCAGCGCAGGGCTTCGCGGAAGCTGCCTGCGCCCACCGGCAGAATCATCAGTTCCTGCAGGTCCAGCGTGTTGTTGGCGTGCGCGCCGCCGTTGATGACGTTCATCATCGGCACGGGCATGCTCATGGGGCCGCTGCCGCCGAAATAGCGGTACAGGGACAGGCCCGATTCGTCGGCGGCGGCGCGGGCCACGGCCATGGAGGCGGCCAGGATCGCGTTGGCGCCCAGGCGTTCCTTGGATTCGGTGCCGTCCAGCTCGATCAGGGTGCGATCGACGAAGGTCTGTTCCTGGGCGTCCAGGCCCATCAGGGCTTCCGAGATTTCCGTATTCAGGTTCTCGACGGCGCGCAGCACGCCCTTGCCCAGATAACGGCTCTTGTCGCCGTCGCGCAGCTCGATGGCTTCGCGCGCGCCGGTGGACGCGCCCGACGGCACGGCCGCGCGGCCCATGGCGCCGGACTCCAGCAGCACATCGCATTCGACGGTGGGGTTGCCGCGCGAATCCAGAATCTCGCGGCCGATGATATCGACGATAGCACTCATGACTTTACATTCCCTGAACGATAAACATATTCATGACAGCCGCGCCTTCGCGGGCATTGCGGGCGCGGCGGTACTGCCAGGAGTCGTAGAAAGCCTGGGCCGCGGTCATGGAGGGGAATTCCATGACGACGGTACGGCCAGGCTCACGGCCCTCGAGGTGCCTGGAATCGCCGCCGCGCACCAGGATCTTCGCATCGTACGCGCGCATTGCGAGCGTGGACAGACGCTTGTAGTCCTCGTACTGCGCGGGCTTGGTCACTGAGACGTCGGCGATGAGGTAGGCACTCATGGGATTCCTTCAGAGCAGTTGCGTTGGTTTCGGTCTGACGCCGGATACGGCGACGCCGCCAGTGTCGCGCAAGGCGGCCGGGCGACGCATATCCGATGCTAATTGGTTGTATCCGAAAGAAGCGCCGCCGTATAGGGCGGCGCTGAGGCGGCGGCCCGCGGTCCCGAAGATCCGCTTACGGAACTCCAGACCGCAGACGCGCATTACGCCTCCTGACCGCGGCGAGCCTTCTGCTCGATGGCGGCGCGGATATAGCTGGCGAACAACGGGTGGCCGTCACGCGGGGTCGACGTGAACTCCGGGTGGAACTGCACGCCCACGAACCACGGGTGGTCGGGCAATTCCATCATTTCCGGCAGGTTCTCGGTCGGCGTGCGGGCGCTGATCACCATGCCGGCTTCTTCCAGGCGCGGCACGTAGACGTTGTTGACCTCGTAGCGATGGCGGTGACGCTCGTTCACTTCGTCGCCGTAGATCGACTGCGCGCGGGTGCCCGGCTTGATCGGCACGCGCTGCGCGCCCTTGCGCATGGTGCCGCCCAGGTCGGACGACTGGTTGCGCTTTTCGACCTTGCCTTCGCGGTCCATCCATTCGGTGATCAGGGCCACCACGGGGTGCGGCGCCGAGGGATCGAATTCCGTGCTGTTGGCGCCGCCCAGGCCGGCGACGTGGCGCGCGAACTCGATCACGGCCAGTTGCATGCCCAGGCAGATGCCCAGGTACGGCACACCGTTTTCACGGGCGTAGCGGATCGCGGCAATCTTGCCTTCGGTGCCGCGCTTGCCGAAGCCGCCCGGAACCAGGATGGCGTCCAGGTGCTTGAGCTGGTCGGTGCCGCGGGTTTCGATGTCTTCGGAGTCGATGTACTCGATGTTGATCTTCGAGCGCGTGTGGATGCCGGCGTGAACCAGGGCTTCCGTCAGCGACTTGTACGACTCGGTCAGGTCGACGTACTTGCCGACCATGCCGATGGTGAGCTGGTGCTGCGGGTGCTCCAGCGCCTCGACCAGGTTGTCCCACATGGACAGGTCGGCCGGCGGCGGGGTCAGGCCCAGCGCTTCGCAGACGATGTTGTCCACGCCCTGCGCATGCAGCATCGCCGGGATCTTGTAGATCGAATCGGCGTCCCAGACGGAGATGACCGCGTCCAGGGGCACGTTGGAGAACATCGAGATCTTGGCGCGCTCGTCGTCCGGGATGCGGCGGTCGGCGCGGCACAGCAGCGCGTTCGGGTAGATGCCGATTTCGCGCAGCTTCTGCACCGAGTGCTGGGTCGGCTTGGTCTTGAGTTCGCCGGCCGACGCGATGAAGGGCACCAGCGTCAGGTGCACGAAGGCGGCGTTGTTGCGGCCCATGCGCAGGCTCATCTGGCGGGCGGCTTCCAGGAACGGCAGGGACTCGATGTCACCCACGGTGCCGCCGATCTCGACGATCGCGACGTCCGTGTTGCCGTTCCAGGCGGCTTCGGCGCCGCGGGCGATGAAGTCCTGGATTTCGTTGGTGATGTGCGGAATGACCTGGACGGTCTTGCCCAGGTAGTCACCGCGGCGCTCCTTGCGGAGCACGGATTCGTAGATCTGGCCGGTGGTGAAGTTGTTCACCTTGTGCATGCGAGCCGAAATGAAACGCTCGTAGTGGCCAAGGTCCAGGTCGGTTTCGGCGCCGTCTTCCGTGACGAACACCTCGCCATGCTGGAACGGGCTCATGGTGCCCGGATCGACGTTGATGTACGGGTCGAGCTTCAGCATGGTGACTTGCAGGCCACGCGACTCGAGGATGGCGGCGAGCGACGCAGCGGCGATGCCTTTGCCCAGGGAAGACACCACACCGCCGGTGACAAATACGTATTTGGTCATCGTAATGAGCACCCGGGACGAGCGGGCGCGTGCGGGAAATTTGGATTATAGCCGGGAGGCGGAGCTTATTTGGGTTTTCCCCTAGCTCCGGGGCGTAACATTTGGCAGCACTCGAATCGCCGAAAGGGGCATCGCCTTGTGTGGCGCGGCGCAGCGCCGTGCTATGTTCGATCCCTATTTTTTTGCTTGCTGTTTTTTCTCAACACTCCCGCTTCCGCCGATGACCGATCCCGCCCGATCCTCCTACTCGCTCGCCTGGCGCCTTGCGTTGACCGCAGTTTTCCTGCGGCTTGCTTACTCGGCGCTGGTCCAGTCGTACAGCCTGCTGGCCCTGCCCCAGTTCGAGCAAATGCAGGAGATGTACACCCAGCCGCAGTTCCTGGCGCCGCTGCTGGTCCATATCGTCGCGGGCGCGGTGATCGCCGGATTGACCGCCTGGGGAGCCATGCGAGGCTGGCTGGCGCGCCATGACACCCAGGCGGTGACCGAGCCCCGCAAGCTGTTCGGCACCTTCATCGCGCTGTTTCTGCTTTACACCCTGGCCGTGGCGGCAGGCATCGCCTTCCTGCAGAACACGCTGATGCGCTTCGTCATGGACCACCGCGACGTGCTGCAGGAACGGCTCGGCTTCGGCATGATCGGGCAGTTTCTGGCCCTGAACATCATCACCAAGCTCGTGACCATCGTGCTGGAGATCATCGGCATCTGCGTCATCGTGCGCATTGCCGCCTGGACCGTGCAGCCTGCGGGCCCGGCTGGCGGCCCCGCCTATGAACGGCGCCATGCCGCCTGGACTACCGCGCTGACCGTGCTGGTCTGGCAACTGACTGTTTCGATCTGGTTGGGCGGTTTCCTGCAGATGCAGGCTCAGGGCGCTGGCTGGACGGCGTACGCGCTGGGCTACCTGGTCCTGCCTGCGGCCCTGCTGGGGCTATGCACCCTGGTCTGCCTGAACATCCTGCCGCGCCCGATCGGCGCGGCCCGGTTCGGACGGGCCGTCGCCCACGGCACCATCGCCTTCTGGCTGGCGCAGGCGCTGGGCATAGGTTTGGGATTCCTGGCCGTCCGGGCGATGACCTGGGGACAACTGATGCGCGCGGCGGAGTCCCATGCGGCCGCCGGCCTGACGCTGCTGGCCTATGGCGCGCTGCTGGCCTTGGGCTGCCTGATCGGCAGGCTCGCACTGTATCCCCGCGCCAAGACGGCCACGCCGGCAAGCTGACCCGATTTCACGCGAAGCAAAAGGCCGCGGGCATTGCGCCCGCGGCCTTTTTTCATGCACTCACGCAGCGGTTCAGATCGCGGCGGTGCGGCGCTCCAGCCAGGCCAGCGCCTCGCCTTCGACCAGCGGCGACAGGCGTTCGTACACCGTCTTGTGATAGTCGTTGAGCCAGGCGATTTCGTCGGCGCGCATCAGCGACGGCTCGATGCAGCGCGTGTCGATCGGGCACAGCGTCAGCGTTTCGAAGCACAGGAATTCGCCAAGTTCCGAGGTCAGCCAGGCGCGGTTGGCGACCAGGTTCTCGATGCGCACGCCCCAGCGGCCCGGGCGGTAGATGCCCGGTTCGTTGGAGGTGATCATGCCTGGCTCCATCGCCGTGTGCGGACCCGGCACGGCGCGGTAGGAAATGACCTGCGGGCCCTCATGCACGTTCAGGAAGTAACCCACGCCGTGGCCCGTGCCATGGCCGTATTCCGCGCCGCCTTCCCAAATTGGGGCGCGCGCAATGGCGTCCAGCATGGGCGAAGGCGTGCCGCGCGGGAACGAGGCGCGCGACAGCGCGATCATGCCCTTGAGCACCAGCGTGAAATCCACCTTCTGGTCGGCGCTGGGCGAGCCCACCGCGACCACACGGGTGATGTCGGTCGTGCCGCCCAGGTATTGGCCGCCCGAGTCGATCAGCAGCAGGCCGTCGCCTTCGATGGTGGCGTGCGATTCCTGGGTTGCGCGGTAGTGCGGCATCGCGCCGTTGGCGTTGAAGCCGGCGATGGTGGCGAAGCTGGGGCAGACATAGGCCGGCCGGCGCGCGCGCGCAGCGGTGATCTGCTCGTCGATGGTCAGTTCGGTGATGGTTTCATTGCCCAGCGCGCCTTCGAACCAGGCGAAGAACTCACAGAGCGCGGCGCCGTCCTGCGCCATGGCAAGACGTACGTTCGCCAGCTCGGCATCGGTCTTGCGGGATTTCAGCAGCGTGGACGGATTGATGGCTTCGATGCGCGGCACGGCCGGGTCCATCGCATGGAACACGCCGCAGGTCACGCGGGCCGGATCGATCAGCAGCTTCTGATCGAGTTCCAGCGAGGCCAGCGCATCGGCGGCCTGGGCATATGCGGCGACTTCCACGCCATCGGCCGCCAGCACAGCACGCAGGGCGTCGTCGATCTTGCCGTCGGCCACGAACAGCGTGGCATGGTCCTGTCCGACCAGCGCGTGGCCGACGAACACCGGGTTGTAATCCACGTCCGCGCCGCGCAGGTTGAAGAGCCAGGCAATGTCGTCCAGCGTGCTGATGAAATGCACGTCGGCGCCATGCGTGCGCATGGCGGCGCGCACCTGCGCCAGCTTGTCTGCGCGGGTCACGCAGGCTTCAGGCGCCACATGTTCATAGATGGCGGCGCCGGGCAGCCCGGCGCGTTCCTGCCAGATGTCTTCCAGCAGATCCTCGCGGATTTCAAGCGCCGCGCCGGCCGAGGCCGCGGCCGCCGACAAGGCGCGGAAAGCGCCCAGGCCCAGCACCTGTCCGTCCACCCCGATGACCTCGCCCGCCTTGGCATTGGCCGCCAGCCAGTCCACATGGCCCGGCGTCGTGGCCAGCGCGATCTTCATCAGCTGCACGCAGGTGCCGGCCAACTGGGCTTCGGCCTGCACCCAGTAGCGGCTGTCCACCCACAGGCCGGCGAAATCGGCCGTGACCACCAGCGTGCCGACCGAGCCCGTGAAGCCGGACAACCAGCGCCGTCCCTGCCAGCGCGCGGGCAGGTATTCGGACAGGTGCGGGTCCGAGGACGGAACGACATAGGCGGACAGGCCGCGGCGGCTCATGGCCTGCCGCAATTGGGCAATACGGGCGTCGGTGCTAGACATGGGGGATGGGATCCTTAGCGCAACATGAAAGACATGGCGGCCAGGCTGTTCAGCGTGCGGACGGCGGACTGCATGCTATCCGTGGTGAATCGCAAGGTCACGCCGTCCACGCGTTCCAGCGTGGGCCACATGCAGAACAGGTCGGCCAGGGCCGAGCTCTGCGTCTGCAACCGGCATTCTATAGGGGCGGGAATGCGGAAAGGAACCACTCCCCCTTTCTTCAAATTGCGCACGGCGGTTTCGGCGGCGGACGCAATCGCGCGGCGCGATGCAGCGGGCGACAGGGTCACGCCGCTACCCTGCCCATGGGCCACCTTGGTCTGCACCCATTCGGCGCCCGGGAAGGTATCGCGGGTCTCCGCGATGAAGGCATCGTCGCCGGTGCCCAGGATGACGGGCACGCCCAACTCGCCCGCCAGCGCGCCGTACAGGCCGGCCTCGCCCAGCTCCATGCCGTTGATGATTACGCGGGCAAAGGCGAAGCTGTTGATGGTGTGGGCCAGGATGCCGCGGCCCTGCGAACGCGAGTGGTAGCCGATCATGAAGACGGCGTCGCAGCCCTCTTCCAGGCCGCCCATCATGCCGAGGTAGCGCGGCTTGCCCAGCACCAGGCGGGCGCGCTCGTCCAGGCCGTCAGGCAGCAGGTTGCGAAAGCCGCCGTGCGAATCGTTGACCAGGATCTCTTCGGCGCCGCCGGCGATCGCGCCTTGCACGGCCGCGTTGGCCTCGGCGGTCATCCAGGCGCGGGCGCGCTCGTATTCGCCGTTGCCGGCGCGGACTTGTTCGGAATGAAAGACGCCGGCGACGCCTTCGATATCGGTGGAAATCAGGATCTTCATGGGATCAGCCTCGGAGGATTTCAGAATTCGGTTTCGGACAGCCACTGGCGCCACTGCGGCGCCGCGTCGCGGATCGCGGCGCGGTGGTTGCCGTCGCGCCCCGTCACGCCTTCGGCATGCCACAGCGCGGAAATGATGGCCTGTTCGCAGGCTTCGGCGGCGGCTTCGAACAAGGGATCGATGCGGGCCTCGTGCAGCATCGCCACCGCCGGCATGGGCTGCTCGGGTAGTTGCGGCACCGTATAGGCGGTGGAAAACGCCAGCGCGATGTCGCCGCTGCCATGGCCATACACCGAACCGGTGCGGGCCAGCCCCGCCCCGGCCCGCAGCGACAGGCGGCGCAACTGGCGCGAGTCCAGCGGCGCATCGGTCGCCAGCAGCAGGATGATGGAACCCTTCTCGGGCACGATGGCGGCGTTCTCGCCCGCCTGGGCCAGGCCGCTGTCCAGTTGCTGCGCCAGCCGGCGGCCGAAGGGCCTGCCCGCCACGGTCAGGTTGGGCAGGCGGCCGAAGTTCGCCAGCACCAGCGCGCCAACCGTGTATTGCGGTCCGGCCTGAATGGATGCCAGGCGCGAGGCCGAGCCGATGCCGCCCTTGAACGAGAAGCAGGACATGCCCCGGCCCGCGCCGACGGCGCCCTGCTCGAACGGCTTGCCCGCGGCGGCCAGCGCCTCGGCGTAGTGCGATTCCTGCACCGCCAGCGCCTGGATATCGTTCAGATAGCCATCGTTGCATTCGAAGACCAGCGGATTGACGGTAGCCATGCCGCGACCAATGCCAGGGTTCGCGGCGACCGCGGCGCGGATCTGCGCATTGGCCACCGTACCCACGCCAAACGTATTGGTCAGCGCAATGGGCGTTTCCAGCACGCCCAGCTCCTGCACCTGAACCAGGCCGGTGCTCTTGCCGAAGCCGTTCAGCACGGTGGCGGCAGCCGGCACCTTATCCAGATAGGGATCGCCGGCATGCGGACGCACCACGGTTACGCCGGTCTGCAGCGGGCCTTCGGCCAGCGTACGGTGGCCGACGGCGACCTCGCCCACGTCGCAGATCGAATCCAGCGGTCCCGATGGCAGTACGCCGATGCGGGGGATGTCCAGCGCTTGTTTGTCCATGTTCGCTGCGTGTCGCCACGCTCCTGAATGTAAAACGCCGCCGCCCTGGGGCGACGGCGCAAAGATTCGCCCTCCACGCCAGCCCTCCAGGGAGGGCCGGCGGCAGGATTACTTGCGGTCGATCTTGGGATCGAGCGCGTCGCGCAGGCCGTCGCCCAGCAGGTTGAACGCGAGCACCGTGAAGAAGATCGCCAGCGCCGGGAAGATTGCCACGTGCGGCGCGATCACCATGTCGGCGCGCGCTTCGTTCAGCATCGCGCCCCACTCCGGCGTGGGGGGCGAAGCGCCCATGCCCAGGAACGACAGGCTGGCCGCGGTGATGATCGAGGTGCCGATGCGCATCGTGCCGTAGACCACGATCGGCGAGATCGTGCCGGGCAGGATGTGGCGCATGATGATGGTCCAGTCGGACGCGCCCACGCTCTTGACCGCTTCGACGTAGGTCATCTGCTTGATCGACAGCGTGTTGCCGCGCACCAGGCGGGCAAACGCCGGCACGCTGAACACGGCCACGGCCACGATCACGTTGACCATGCTGGAACCCAGGATGGCGACCACGCCGATGGCCAGCAGCATGCCGGGGAACGCCAGCAGCACGTCGGAGATGCGCATCGTGATGCGTTCCCACCAGCCTTCGTAGTAGCCCGCCATCAGGCCCATAAAAGTGCCGACGACGGCGCCCATGGCGACGGACAGGAAGCCCGCGGCCAGGGAGATGCGCGCGCCCATGATGATGCGGCTGAAGATGTCGCGGCCCAGCGAGTCCACGCCCAGCCAGTGGGTGGTGGAAGGTCCGGCGTTCAGGGCGTCGTAGTCGAAGAAGTTCTCCGGGTCGAACGGCACGATCCACGGCGCGAAGACCGCGACGACGACGAGCAGCAGGACGAAGATGCCCGCGCCGACGGCGAGCTTCTGCTTCTTGAATTTGCGCCAGAACTCGGTGGCGGGGGTGCGCACGTCGTTCTTGGGAGCGGCGGCGATGGTCGTGGCGGGTGTCGTATTGCTCATGGCCGCCTCACTTGTAACGGATGCTGGGATTGATGACGCCATAGAGCACGTCGACAATCAGGTTGATCAGGATGAATTCCAGCGAGAACAGCAGCACCAGGCCCTGGATCACCGGATAGTCGCGCTGGGTCACGGCGTCCACCAGCAGGCGGCCGAGGCCGGGCCAGTTGAACACGGTCTCGACCACGATGGAGCCGCCCAGCAGGAAGCCGAACTGCAGGCCCATCATCGTGACGACGGGAATCAGCGCATTGCGCAGCGCATGCTTGATCACGACGCGGCGCTCGGTAAGGCCCTTGGCGCGGGCGGTCCGCACGAAGTCTTCCTGGATGACTTCCACGAAGGAAGCCCGGGTAAAGCGCGCCATCACGGCCGCCACGGCGGCGCCCAGCGTGATGGACGGAAGTATGTAGTGTTGCCAGGTCGAGGCGCCCACGGTAGGCAGCCAGCCCAGATTCACGGAGAAGACCTGCATCAGCATCATGCCCAGCGCGAACGCGGGGAACGAGATGCCGGACACCGCCAGCGTCATGCCGAGACGGTCGGGCCAGCGATTGCGCCATACCGCCGACACGATCCCGATGATCATGCCGAAGGTCACTGACCACACCATGCTGGCGAGCGTGAGCCACAGGGTAGGCATGAAACGGTCGGCGATTTCGGTCGAGACGGGGCGCTTGGTACGCAAGGAGGTACCCAGGTCGCCTTGCAGCATGTGGCTGAAATAGCGCACGAACTGCTGCGGCAGCGGCAGATCCAGTCCCAGTTCCTTGCGCACGAGCTCGACGGTCTGCTGGTCGGCCTCCTGGCCCGCGGCCAGTCGCGCCGGGTCGCCCGGAAGCATGTGCACAAACAGGAACACGACCACGGCTACCAGCAGCAGCGTGGGGATCATGCCCAAAAGACGTTTGACGATGTAGGTCAGCATTGAAATTCCTGCAACATCGGCGGGGACACCGCGCCCCCGCCGTATGTGGCCTTACAGGGGCGACTAGGCCCCGAGAGTTACTGCCAGATTTACTGCTTCAGATCGATGTCGCCGAACCAGAACGAGGTGTCCGGCTCAACGTACACGCCCGACAGGTTCTTCGACTTCACGTACAGGTTGTTCTGGGTCACCAGGAAGGCCCACGGGGCGTCCTTCCAGATGGTTTCCTGAACGTTCTTGTAGATTTCGGTCTTCTTGGCGCGGTCGGTCGTGGCCAGGGCTTGCTGGATGCCATCGTCCACCGACTTGTTCGAGTAGTACGACACGTTGTTGAGCACCGGCGGGAACGCGGCGGTGGTCAGCAGCGGACGCAGGCCCCAGTCGGCTTCGCCGGTCGAGGACGACCAGCCGGCGTAGTACATGCGGACCTTGGCGTCTTCAGGCTTCTGCACCTGTTGGACGCGCTGCACACGCTGGCCCGATTCCAGCACTTCGACCGACACCTTGATGCCGACTTGCGCCAGTTGCTGCTGCAGGAACTGCACCACCTTCACCGAGGTGCCGTCGTTATAGGCGGACCACAGCTGGCTTTCGAAGCCGTTGGGGTAGCCGGCTTCGGCCAGCAGGGCCTTGGCCTTCTTGATGTCGTACGGCCACGGGCCGGTCTTGTGCGCGTAGTCCACGCCTTGCGGCACGACGCCGTCGACGATGGTGGCATAGCCCGAGAAAGCGACCTTGGCCAGGGCTTCCTTGTTGATGGCGTAGTTGATGGCTTCACGCACCTTGACGTTGTCGAACGGCTTTTGCTGCGTGTTCATCGACAGGTAGCGCGCCATGATCGAGTTGTGGTGATCGACCACGTCCAGCTTGTCGTTCTTCTTCAGCACGGCGGCCTGCTCGAACGGCACCGGGAAGGCGAACTGCGCTTCACCCGTCTGCACCACGGCGGCGCGGGTGTTGTTGTCCGTCACGGTACGGAAGGTCAGGGTGTCGACCTTGGGGTAGCCCTTCTTCCAGTAGCCGTCGAACTTCTTGACCTTCAGGTATTCGGCCGGCTTCCATTCGACGAATTCGAAGGGACCGGTGCCCACGGGGTGGAAGCCGATTTCCTTGCCGTACTTGGCCAGCGCGGCGGGCGAGATCATCATGGCGGCCGGGTGGGCCAGCGCGTTGATGAAGGCCGAGAACGGCTTCTTCAGCGTGATCTTGACGGTCATCGGGTCGACCACTTCGGTCTTGTCGATGACGCTGAACTGGATGTAGCGCGACAGGCGGTTGTCCGGATTGGCCGGACGGTCGAAGTTGATCTTGACGGCTTCGGCGTTGAAATCGGTGCCGTCATGGAACTTCACGCCGGGACGCAGCTTGAAGGTGTAGACCAGGCCGTCTTCGCTGACGGTGTAGTCGGTGGCCAGGACCTTCTGGACCTTCAGGTCCTTGTCGAACTCGAACAGGCCTTCATAGTAGGCCTTGCCGGCCGCCTGGTTCAGCGTGCTGTTGGTGTTGTACGGATCGAGCGTTTCCAGCGCGATGGAGACGGCGAACGTCACGTCCTTGGCGGCATGCGCCAGCGGCGACGCGATCACGCCGAAGGCCAGCGCAGCGGCGGCCATCAGTTTGGTGGGGCGCAGAACTTTCATCATTGCAACTCCTGGTTCCAAAAAGGAATTAGGGGGTTTGGTGGAAGAAAAACAAGTACGACAACTGACTCAATACGCTCCGCCGACCGGATGCCGGGCGACGAAGTGATCCGTTCCGACCTGCACCAGCGGCTGCACCACGGGCTCGTCGCCGAGCTTGCGGATGGGGCTGGGGATTTCGTCGGACAACAGCGTGCGCTTCATGTGGCGGCGGGCCGGATCGGCGATCGGCACGGCGGACATCAGCTTCTTGGTGTAAGGGTGCTGCGGATTCTCGAAAATGGCGCGGCGCGGCCCAATCTCCACGATCTGGCCCAGGTACATGACGGCGACGCGGTGGCTGACGCGCTCGACCACGGCCATGTCATGCGAAATGAACAGGAAGGAAATGCCCATGTCGCGCTGCAGGTCGATCAGCAGGTTCACGATCTGCGCCTGGATCGACACGTCCAGCGCCGACACGGATTCGTCCGCGATCACGACCTTGGGGTTCAAAGCCAGGGCGCGCGCAATGCAGATGCGCTGGCGCTGGCCGCCCGAAAATTCGTGCGGATAGCGCTGCGCCATTTCCGCCGGCAGGCCCACGCGTTCCAGCAGTTCGGCCACGCGGCGCTCGGCATCGCGGCCACGGGCCACGCCGTGCACCAGCAGCGGCTCCATGATGGAAAAGCCGACCGTCACGCGCGGATCCAGCGAGGCGAACGGGTCCTGGAACACGAACTGGATGTCGCGGCGCAGGGATTGCAGTTCGGTGTTCTTCAGGCGCACGATGTCGCGGCCGCCGAAGCGGATCTCGCCGCCCTGGCTGTCGACCAGGCGCAACAGCGAGCGGCCGGTGGTGGACTTGCCGCAACCGGACTCGCCCACCAGCGACAGCGTTTCGCCGGGGAACAGGTCGAAGCTGACCTGCTCCACCGCATGCACGCGGCGCTGCACGCGGCTCATGATGCCGCCGCGCAGATCGAAGCGGGTGACCAGCTTGCGCACGCTCAGGATAGGCTCGCGCTTGGCGTCCGGCGCGGCGGGCGCGCTGACCGGAGCTGCCTCGGGCTGGGCCTGGCCTTCGGCCTGCAGCAGCGGGAAACGCGCGGGCAGGTCCGTGCCCTGCATGGCGCCCAGCTTCGGCACGGCCGACAGCAGCGCCTTGGTGTAGCGGTGCTGCGGCGAGGCGAATACCTGCTCGGACGGGCCTTCCTCGACCTTGTCGCCGCGGTACATGACCAGCACGCGGTCGGCCACTTCCGCGACCACGCCCATGTCGTGGGTGATGAACACCACGCCCATGTGCATTTCTTCCTGCAGCTGGCGGATCAGTTGCAGGATCTGCGCCTGGATGGTGACGTCCAGCGCGGTGGTGGGTTCGTCGGCGATCAGCAGCGCCGGCTTGCAGGCCAGCGCCATGGCGATCATCACGCGCTGGCGCATGCCGCCCGACAGTTGGTGCGGGTAGCGGTCCAGCACCGACTTGGCTTCCGGAATACGGACCTGCTCCAGCATGCGCAGCGCCTCGGCGCGCGCGGCCGCGGCGTCCTTGCCCTGGTGCTGGCGGATCGATTCGGCGATCTGGTCGCCGGCGGTGAAGACCGGATTCAGGGAGGTCATCGGCTCCTGGAAGATCATGGCCATGTCCGCGCCGCGCACACTGCGCATTTCGCGTTGGCTGGATCCGACCAGGTCGATCACGGAACCGTTGCGCCGCCGCAGGGCCATGCTGCCCTGGGCGATGCGCCCGCCGCCGTGCTCCACCAGACGCATGAGCGCCAGGGACGTCACCGATTTGCCCGAACCCGATTCGCCCACGATGGCCAGGGTCTCGCCCCGGTCCACATGGAACGACAGATTGCGCACGGCTTCGACCGTGCGCTCCGATCCCACGAAGCGCACCGTCAGGTCGTCGACCTGGACCACGCGGTTTTCCGGCAGCGCCAGGCTGTTTGCGCGATCAACCATCTCTTTTGATTCCCCAAATACTGAAAAAACGAACCCGCCGCCGCTTATCGGTAGATAGCGGTGACCGGCTTCTCGCCGACGCGGGCGTAACCCCGATACATGCCTTCCGTGTTGAACGGCAAGGCCACATTGCCCTGGGCGTCGACGGCCACCAGGCCGCCCTTGCCATCGATGGTGGGCAGCTTTTCATGCACGACGCGGTCGGCGGCCGCTTCCAGCGACGCGCCGCAATATTCCATCTGCGCCGCCACGTCATAGGCGGCGACCATGCGGATGAACATTTCGCCGGTGCCCGTGGTGGACACCGCGCAGGTCTTGTTGCTGGCATAGGTGCCGGCGCCGATCAGCGGCGCGTCGCCCACGCGGCCGACCTGCTTGTTGGTGATGCCGCCGGTCGAAGTGGCCGCGGCCAGGTTGCCCTGGGCGTCCACCGCCACCGCGCCCACGGTGCCGAACTTCTTGTCCGAGTCCAGCGGATCGGCCGGTGCGGGCTGGCCGCGCGCGACCAGCGCCTGGCCGTCATGGTCCAGCACCGCCGCTTCCGGCGTTTCGCGCTGCACGCGCAGCAGCTGTTCGCGGCGGGCTTCGGTGGAGAAGTAGGAGGGATCGACCAGTTCCACGCCTTCTTCCTTGGCGAAGGCTTCGGCGCCCTCGCCCACGAAGAACACGTGCTTGCTGTTTTCCATGACCTTGCGCGCGGCGAAGATCGGGTTGCGCACGCGGTGCACGCCGGCGATCGCGCCCGAGCGCAGCGTGGCGCCGTCCATGATGGCGGCGTCCAGTTCGTGGGTGGCGGCGCTGGTGAACACGGCGCCATGGCCGGCGTTGAACAGCGGACAGTCTTCCAGCAGGCGGACGGCTTCGGTCACGGCGTCCAGGGCGCTGCCGCCACGGGCCAGCACGGCCTGGCCGGCGGTCAGGATGGATTCCAGCGCGCTCAGGTACTCCTGTTCTTTCTCGGGCGACATGGCCGCGCGGGACATCGCGCCGGCGCCACCGTGAATCGCAATCACGGGTTGAATCATCGTTTACCTACTCCATGGATGAGCCACGGCATCACGGACTGGGTCACCCCAGCGGCGGCCGCGACGGAATTCTTGGCCCGATAGGCCACCGCGGCCGACAGGGCTTCGATCAGCCCCAGCGCAGCGGTTTCGGAATTGGGAATCAGCTGGCGCGCGGAATACGCATACAGCAGGACGGAAGCCGTGGGCGCCAATGGCGAGGTGGGCTTGTCGGTCAGCACCAGCACCGGCACGCCGGCCTGCTTGGCGGCGCCGGCCAACGTCACCGTGTCGGCCAGGTAGCGGGGAAAGCCGATGGCGATCACCAGGTCCTTGGACGTCATGCGCGCCATCTGGCGCGCCGCGTGCGACACGCCGCCGGGACCGGCCAGCGATTCGACGGAATGCAGATGCATGCACAGGCCGCGCTGCAGGAGGCCGGCCAGGAAGCCGCTGGCGCCGAAACCGATGATGAAAACGCGGTCGGCGGCCAGGATGGCCTCCACTGCCTGCTCGCAGGCGGCGGCGTCCAGCGACTGCAGGTTGCGCTGGGCATTGCGGATGTCTTCTTCCAGCGTAGCGGCGAAGATCTGCACGGCGCTGGCGGAATGCGCCAGCTCTGTGCGCAGCTTTTCCACTGGCTCCAGCGCCGCCTCGAAGCCGCGCGCGAGTTCGGCGCGGAACTGCGGATAGCCCGGCAGGTCCAGGGCGCGCGCGAAGCGGTTGGCCGTCGCCACCGACACTCCCACCGCCGCGGCGAACTCATCGATGGTCATGGTGGCGGCGCGGAACTGGTGCGCCAGCACGTACTCGGCCATCTTGTGCTGAGTACGGCTCAGCGCGGGCTGGGCCCGGGCGATCCGGTCAGCAATCGTGAGTGCGGCCTTGGTCATCGAGGGGGGAGATGTAGCGGGAGTTTATGTAAATCTGTTTACAAACAAATTTTAGAGAAGAAAATAGATTTTCATACTAAGGGTATACCCGTGAAAACATGTAACAGTGCATCGAATAAAACGGGGTCGGTTTGAGGTACGCTAAGGCCCGCCCTAATGGCCCCCACCCCGCCACACCGGATTGACGCTATGCCCGATTGGATCTGCAAGCCGCACCAGGAACTGACCGTGACCGAGATCTACGCGATCCTGCGGTTGCGCACGGAAGTCTTTGTCATTGAACAGAATTGCATCTTCCAGGACATGGATGGCAAGGATCTGATCGGGCAGACCTCGCACCTGATGGCCTGGCAGGACGGCAAGCTCGCCGCCTATTGCCGCATCCTGGATCCGTCGCTGAAGGACGGCCAGATCGAGATCGGACGCGTCATCACCGCCCCCTGGACCCGCGGCCAGGGCCTGGGCCACGAGCTGATCCGCCACGCGATGCAGGAAGTACGCCTGCGCTGGCCCGGCCGCGCCATGTACCTGGGCGCGCAGGCCCGACTGCGCAACTACTACGGCGGCCACGGCTTCGTGCAGGTCACCGAGGAGTACATCGAGGACGGCATTCCGCATGTGGGGATGCGGCTCGACGAAACGGCATAAAAAAACGCCCCGGAGGGGCGTTTTTCATGGGTGCGGCGCAAGGATTACTTGACTGCCGACACGTCCAGCTTGGCCTGGGTCTTGGACTTGATCTCGTCCACCGTCACGCCCGGCGCCGTTTCCAGCAGCTTGAGGCCGTTTTCGGTGACTTCCATCACGCCCAGGTCGGTGATGATCAGGTCGACCACCCCCACGCCCGTCAGCGGCAGGTTGCATTCGGACAGCAGCTTGATGTCCTCGGTGCCGTCCTTTTTCTTGGCCACGTGCTCCATCAGGACCACGACGCGGCCCACGCCCGCCACCAGGTCCATGGCGCCACCCATGCCCTTGACCATCTTGCCCGGGATCATCCAGTTGGCCAGGTCGCCCTTTTCGGACACCTGCATGGCGCCAAGAATGGCCAGGTTGATCTTGCCGCCGCGGATCATCGCGAACGAATCCGCCGACGAGAAGATCGAGGAGCCGGGCAAGGTCGTGACCGTCTGCTTGCCTGCGTTGATGAGGTCGGCGTCGACTTCATCGTCGGTGGGGAACGGGCCGATGCCCAGCAGGCCGTTCTCGGATTGCAGCCACACTTCCATGCCCTTGGGCACGTGGTTGGCCACCAGGGTCGGCAAGCCGATGCCCAGGTTCACATAAAAGCCGTCTTGCAGCTCGCGCGCGGCGCGTGCCGCCATTTCATCGCGGGACCATGCCATGTCTGTTCTCCTTAGGCCGGGCGAGTGGTGCGTTGTTCGATGCGCTTTTCGGGCGTGGCATTCAGCACGATCCGATGCACATAGATGCCGGGCAGATGGATCTGATCGGGATCCAGGCTGCCGGTGTCAACGATTTCCTCGACTTCGACCACCGTGAACTTGCCCGCCATGGCGACGTTCGGATTGAAGTTGCGGGCGGTCTTGCGGAACACCAGGTTGCCGCTGCGGTCGGCGATGTGCGCCTTGACCAGCGACACGTCCGGCACCAGCGAACGCTCCATCACGTACTGCTGGCCGTCGAACTCGCGGATTTCCTTGCCGTCGGCGACGATGGTGCCCACGCCGGTGCGGGTGAAGAAGGCCGGGATGCCGGCGCCGCCGGCGCGCAGCTTCTCGGCCAGCGTGCCCTGGGGAGTGAACTCCAGCTCGAGTTCGCCGGACAGGTACTGGCGCTCGAATTCCTTGTTCTCGCCCACGTAGGACGCAATCATCTTGCGGACCTGGCGCGTATTGAGCAGCTGGCCCAGGCCGAAGCCGTCGACGCCCGCGTTATTGCTGATGCAAGTGAGATCCTTCACGCCCGAATCGCGCAGCGCGGCGATCAGTGCCTCGGGAATGCCGCAAAGGCCGAAACCGCCCACGGCAATCATCTGGCCGTCCTTGACGATGCCTGCCAGCGCCTCCTGGGCGCTTGCAAAAACCTTGTCCATCGCTCCAACTCCTAGTTAAGGTCGAACTTGAAGAGGGCGCGGCTGCCGGCGCCGGTCCCAGCAACACCGTACGGAGTCCTGTGCGGCTGGCGCCTAGGGTGGCGCGCCCTTATTGCTTTTTTGATTTTGCGCTGATTTTACCGGCATGGCCGGCCAACGCACGCGCTATTTTGGCCGGCGCCGATTCAAGCCCCGGGCTTGAACATGGCGCCCAGCTTGGACAGCACCTCTTGCGGCCACGGGGCGGACGCATTGACCACATAGTCCATCCAGACTAGCACGTTGCGCGCGCGGGCATACGGACCGCCTTCGTCGCCCGCCTTCTCCAGCAGCAATTCGAATTCGGCGCTGGACCGGCCTATGCGCATGAGCTTGTGCGTCACGAGCACATTGGCGGGATAGGTCAGCGGCCGCAGAAAATCGCAGGACGCATGCGCCAGGATGAGCCCCTGATCTGCGGGGAGCGCGAAACCCGCGCCATAAAGTATCTGTATCCGGGCCTCTTCCATGAGGCGGAAATACATCGCATTGTTCAGATGATTCAGAGCGTCCGAGTCGCCCCACCGCAAAGGCAGTTCGACTTGATGGATATCTCCCACGGCCAGGATCCGCGCTGAGGTTTTGTCCGCGTTCACCAATTACTCCTGATGGCTAAAAGAAATACGAAGGCAACCATGGCCTCCGCCTGCAATACAATCGCCGATAATACTTCCAGCCATATATGGAATACATACGGGGAGCTTTGCAATGTCTGAACGCGAGTCGATGGAATATGACGTGGTCGTGGTTGGCGGTGGACCCGCCGGCCTGGCCACTGCTATCCGTCTTAAGCAGTTGGCCGCTGAGAAGAATCAGGAAATCGGCGTCTGCGTACTTGAAAAGGGCGCGGAACTGGGTGCACACATCCTGTCCGGCGCCGTCATGGACCCGCTGGCGCTGACCGAGCTCATCCCCGACTGGAAGGAAAAAGGCGCGCCCCTGAACGTGCCCGTCACGCATGACAAGTTCATGTTCCTGTCCGAGACCGGCGCGCGCACCACGCCCAACTGGCTGCTGCCGCCCTGTTTCCACAACGAAGGCAACTACATCGTCCGTCTGGGCGATGTCGTGAAGTGGATGGGCGAGCAGGCCGAGGCCCTGGGCGTGGACATCTTCCCGGGCTTCGCAGCCGTGGAAGTGCTGTACGACGAAAACGGCGCGGTCCGCGGCGTGGCCACCGGCGACATGGGCGTGGCCCGCGACGGTTCGCACACCGACCATTACCAGCCCGGCATGGAGCTGCACGCCCGCTACACCGTGTTCGCCGAAGGCGCGCGCGGCCAGCTGGGCCGCCAGCTGATCGAACGCTACAAGCTGGACGATGGCCGCAATCCTCAGTCCTACGGCATCGGCATCAAGGAAATGTGGGAAGTCGATCCGGCCCAATCCAAGCCCGGCCTGGTGATCCACACCGCCGGCTGGCCGCTGGACGCCGACACCTACGGCGGCTCCTTCCTCTATCACCTGGACAACAACCTGGTGGCGGTGGGCATGATCGTGGGCCTGGACTACGCCAACCCCTGGTTGTCGCCGTTCGACGAATTCCAGCGCTACAAGACGCACCCCGCCATCCGCGGCACCTTTGAAGGCGGCAAGCGCATCGCCTACGGCGCGCGCGCCATCACCGCGGGCGGCCTGCTGGCCCTGCCCAAGCTGACTTTCCCGGGCGGCGTGCTGGTCGGCTGCGAAGCCGGTTTCCTCAACGCCTCGCGCATCAAGGGCAGCCACGCCGCCATCAAGTCCGGCAAGCTGGCCGCCGAAGCCGCGTTCGACGCGCTGGTCGCTGACCGCCGCCAGGACGAGTTGGCCGCCTACCCCGCGGCCTTCGAGTCTTCCTGGCTGCATGCGGAACTGAACAAGGCGCGCAACTTCAAGCAGTGGTTCAAGAAGGGCCGCACCATCGCCACCGTGATGACCGGCGTCGAACAGCTGCTGCTCAAGGGCAAGATGCCCTGGACCCTGCGCCACAACAAGCCCGACCACGCCTGTCTGCAACCCGCATCGCAATGCGCGCGCATCGACTACCCCAAGCCCGACGGCAAACTGACCTTCGACAAGCTCAGCTCGGTGTTCATCTCGAACACCAACCATGACGAGAACGAACCCGTCCACCTGACGCTGAAGGATCCGTCCGTGCCAGTGCAGGTCAACCTGGCCAAGTATGGCGGCCCGGAATCGCGCTACTGCCCGGCGGGCGTGTACGAATTCGTCAAGGACGACCACGGCGAGGACCGCCTGCAGATCAACGCGCAGAACTGCGTGCACTGCAAGACCTGCGACATCAAGGACCCGACCCAGAACATCGTCTGGGTGGCCCCGCAAGGCGGCGAAGGGCCCGTGTACAGCGGCATGTAACGCTACCGGACGCCCGCGCCCGGCCACCGAAGGCGCCCTGCGGGGCGCTTTTTTTTCGACAGGCAGAACTCTCCATGACCGAACGCGTACTCCTTATCGGCTGCGGCGACCTGGGTCAGCGCGCGGCCCGGCGTTTCCTGGCGCGCGGCGACGAAGTCTACGCGCTGCGCCGCAATCCACCGGTAGGGGATGCGGACGGCATCCACTGGCTGCGGGGCGACATCTCCCGCGCCGACGGGCTGCCCGCCCTGCCCCCGGGTGTCACGCGGCTCATCCACCTGCCCGCGCCCGGCGCGCGCGAAGCCGCCGCCTACCGCGCGGTGTTCGTCGATGGCCTGAAACACGTGCTGGACGCGCTGGACGCCACACAGCTCAAGCGCATCGTGTTCATCTCGTCCAGCGCGGTCTACGGCGAACACGAAGGCGGCTGGGTCGACGAAGACACGCCGCCCGCGCCGCTGGGCGTCAATGGCCGCATCCTGCTCGAGGCCGAAGCCGCGCTGGCGGCCCGCGGCCTGCCCTCGACCGCCTTGCGCCTGGCGGGCCTCTACGGCCCCGGACGCCTGCACTTGATCGAACGCCTGCGCCAAGGCGCGGCAGGCGCGCCGACCGCTCCCGAACACTGGGCCAACCGCATCCACATCGACGACGCGGCGGGGGCCGTGGTCCATCTGGCGCTGCTGCCCGACGTCGCGCCTGTCTACATAGGCTGCGACGATACGCCGCTGCCCCTGCACGAGCTCTATGCCGACCTCGCCAGGCTGATCGGCGCCCCCGCGCCGCGCGAGGCGCCGGCGCCGGCCAACGTCGGCAGCAAGAAGCTGAGCAACGCTCGCCTGCGCGCCAGCGGCTTCACCCTGCAATGGCCGGACTCGCGACTCGGCTATGCCGCGCTGCTGGCGGCGGCAGGCAACCCGGACGCGCCGCAGGCATAGTTCGCCGCGCATCGAATCGTGGCCGTCAAGGCTGGCGGATACTGGCGGCCGTATCCATTACCGGCCATCGCCATGCATCCTGCCCATCCCCTGCAGGCGGTCACTCACCCCGACCCCTACCCGTACTACGCCGCGCTGGCGCGCGAGCGGCCGCTGTATCGCGAGGCGGCGCTGGACCTGTGGGTGGCCAGCCATCCGGACGCGATAGCGGCCATCATGCAGCATCCGGCCGCGCGCGTGCGCCCGGCCGCGGAGCCCGTGCCCAAGGCGCTGTGTCCAGGCCCGGCGGGCGAACTCTTCGGCCGCTTCGTGCGCATGAACGACAGCGCAACGCACACGCAGGTGAAGGCCCTGCTGAGCGCCTACCTCCGCGAACAATCGGCGCGGCCCTGTACGCCCGCGTGTCCCGATCCCGGCCCCCTGGACGCCGCCGCCGTCGACCGTTACCTGAGCGCCGCGCCGGTGCATGCGCAAGCCGCCTTCCTGGGGCTGCCGCCTGACCTGTATGCAGATTGCGCCGCCGATATTGCGGCGTTCCTGTCCGCGCTGCCCGCCGCCGCAGCGGCGGATCGCATCGAAGCGGGACACGCCGCAGCGCAGCGCCTGCAGACACGCCTGGAATCGCATCTGCAAGCCCCCGACGCCGCGCCGGCCCTGCGCCGGCTGCGCGAAGACGGCGCGCGGGCGGAGATAGCGCCCGCGGTGCTGGCCGCCAACCTGGCCGGCCTGCTGTTCCAGTCCTGCGAGGCGGGCGCCGGCCTGCTGGGCAACGCCATCGTCCTGGCCGGACGGCGCGGCCTGCGCGCGGATCTCACGAACGCTGCGGCGCTGGCCCTGGTGGACGACGTGGAACGCAGCGACCCGCCGTTGCACAACACGCGGCGCTTTCTCGCCGCGGGCATGGACGTCTGCGGCTTGCGCATCGAAGCCGGCCAGACCGTGCTGCTGGTGCTGGCCGCGGCTGCCACGGTGCAACCCGAGGCGCACTGGACTTTCGGCGCTTTCGGGCATGCCTGCCCGGGCCGCCTTCCGGCCCGCCTGCATGCGGCGGGCGCGCTCACTCGCCTGCTGCGCGCAGGCCTGGATGCCGCCGCGCTGGCGGCCCGTTTCCGTTACCGGCCGCTGCCCAACGCGCGCGTGCCGCAGTTTGATTTTTCCGAGGAACAAGCACCATGATCGCAGTGATATTCGAAGTCGAACCCGCCCACGGCAACCCCGATCCCTATCTGCACATCGCCGCCAGCCTGATCGACGAGCTGAAGGCCATTGACGGCTTCGTCTCGGTCGAACGCTTCCAGAGCCTGAGCGATCCGGGCAAGCTGCTGTCGCTGTCGTTCTGGCGCGATGAAGCGGCGGTCCAGCGCTGGCGCACGCTGGAGTCGCACCGCCGGGCCCAGGAAGCCGGGCGCGGCGGCGTCTTCGCCAATTACCGCCTGCGCGTGGCGCAGGTGCTGCGCGACTACGGCATGAACCAGCGCGACGCGGCGCCCGTCGACAGCCGCGAGCGGCACGGCTGAGGCCCCCGCCTCAGGCCCCGGCCGCGGCTGCCGCCAGCGCCACCCGGTGGGTCGCGCCTGATTCGAGTACCGCCGTCATTGCGGGCAGGCCCGGCGCGGACGAGGGGTCGAAGTAATCGGCCTCGTCGCGCCCCGGGCCCGCCGGCAGGTCGCGCACTTCCACGCGAAAGCCCTCGGTCCGGTTGCCGCGCAGTTCCGGCACCGCCTGCAACAGGCGGCGCGTGTAGGGATGCGTGGGCCGGTCGAACACTTCGTCACGCGTGCCTTCTTCGACGATATGGCCGCGCAGCATCACCACCACGCGGTCGGCGATCTGCTCGACCACGCCCAGGTCATGCGAGATCAGCAGGCAGGCAAAGCCGTGTGAACGCTGCAGCGACATCAGAGTCTCCAGCACCTGCTTCTGCACGGTGACGTCCAGCGCCGACACTGGCTCGTCCGCGATGATGACCTCGGGCCGCAGCACCAGCGCCCGCGCGATGGCCACGCGCTGGCGCTGGCCGCCGGACAGCTCGTGCGCATAGCGCTCGGCGTAGTCCTCGCCCAGGCCCACGTCCCGCAACGCGTCGGCCACGCGCTTGCGGCGGATGTCCGCCGTCATGCCGGCTTCCAGCCGCAGGCCCTCCCCCACCAGGTCGCCGATGGTCATGCGCGGATCCAGCGATGAATAGGGATCCTGGAACACCATCTGCACCCGCCGGCGCGCCGCCTGCCACGACTGCCCCGAACCGCCCGCGGGCAAGGCCTGGCCGTCCAGTTCGATGCGCCCCTGCGCCTGCGGCACCAGTCCCAGGATGGACATCATGACCGTGGTCTTGCCGCTGCCCGATTCGCCGACGATGGCCAGCGTTTCCCCCGGCGCCACCGCGAACGTCGCGCGGTGCACGGCGCGCACCGCGCGCTTGCGGAACCAGCCCTCGCGGACCGAGTAGTCGATCGCCAATCCGTCCACCTGCAGGATGGGCGCCGCTTCGACGGCAGGCCGGGCCGGACCGCGCTTGGGCAACGCGTCCAGCAGGCTGAGCGTGTACGGATCCGCCGGCCGCGACAGCACCTCGGCCACCGGCCCGGTCTCGACCGCCCGGCCGCGGCACATCACCAGCACGCGCTGCGTGTACGCGGCCACCAGCGCCAGGTTGTGGCTGATGAAGATCAGCGCCGTGCCCTGCTCGCGCGTCAGTTCGCACATCAGGTCCAGCACTTCCTTCTGCACCACGCAGTCCAGCGCGGTGGTGGGTTCGTCCGCGATCAGGAGGCGCGGCTTGAGCAGCATCACGCCCGCCAGCAGAATGCGCTGGCGCATGCCGCCGGAGAATTCATGCGGATAGCGCTTCATGCAATCCTGCGCGTCGCGCACGCGCACCCGCTCCAGCATCCGGACGGCTTCGTCCCAGGCCTCGCGGCGCGCCATGCCACGGCGCAGAACCAGCGCCTCGATCAGTTGTTCGCCCACGCGGAACGCCGGGTTGAGCGACACCATCGGCTCCTGGAACACCATGCCGATGCCGGTGCCGCGCTTCGCCAGCCAGTCGCGCGGCGCCTGCTGCAACAGGTCCTGGCCTTCGAACAGCGCCTGTCCGCCGGTGATGCGCGCCGAATCGGGCAACAGGCCCAGCAGCGTCTTGCCGATCAGCGTCTTGCCGCTGCCGGACTCACCGACGATGGACAGCGATTCGCCTGCGTGCAGATCGAATGACACCCGGTTCACCACCGGCGCGGCGTCGCGCTTGCCCGGAAAGCGGATCTCCAGGTCGCGCACGGACAGCAAGGGTTGCGCAGCGCTCATGCCATCACCCCCCGCATGCGCGGATCCAGCAGATCGCGCACCGCATCGCCCAGCAGATTGATGCCCAGCAGGCTCAACGAAATCATGGCGCCCGGAAACACCGCCAGCCAGATGGCCTGGTCCATGGCGTTGCGGCTTTCGGACAGCATGCCGCCCCAGGTGGCCAGCGGCGGCGGCACGCCCAGGCCCAGGAAGCTCAGCGCGCTTTCCGCCAGCAGGGCGGAACCGAAGATCGAGGTCGCGAAGATCAGCAACGGCGGCAGGCAGTTGGGCAGTACGTGGCGGAACACGGTCCATAGGCCCCCATGGCCGGTGGCGCGCGAGGCAATGACGAAATCGCGCTGGCGCAGGGACAGCGCCGCGCCGCGCGCGATGCGCGACACCGACGGCGAATACGCCAGGCCCAGCGCCAGCACCACGCCCCATTTGGACGGCCCCAGCACGGTCATGATCCCGAGCGCGAGCAGGAGGCCCGGAAACGCCATCAGCGATTCCACCAGCACGGTGATGCCGCGATCGACCCAGCCGCCCGCATAGCCGGCCGTGACGCCTATCGTCGTGCCCAAGAGCAGCGCCAGCAGCACGGAAAACACGCTGACCGCCACGCTGACCCCGGCGCCCGCCATCAGCCGCGACAGCACGTCGCGGCCGAATTCATCGGTGCCCAGCCAGTACTCCGCCGACGGCGGCGAAAAGCGCGCCAGCAGATCGCCTTCCAGCGGATCGTGCGGCGTGTACACCAGCCCGACCAGGGCCAGCAGCACGACGCCCCCGACCAGCGCGCCGCCCAGGACGGCATTGGTATGTTTAAAGCCCATGATGATCCTATTGAAGCTTCACGCGCGGGTCGAACAGCGGATACAGCAGATCCACCACCAGGTTGACCGCCACGTACAAGAGCGCGATGAACAGCAGGCAGCCCTGTACCACGGGGTAGTCCCGCGCATAGATGCTTTCCACCAGCAGCCGCCCGATGCCCGGCAGCGTGAACACGGTCTCGATCACCGCGGCGCCCGACAGCAGATGGCCCAGCATCAGGCCGATCACCGTCAAGGTGGGGCCGAACGAATTGGGCAGCACATGGCGCAGCATGACGCGCTTTTCCGGCAGGCCCTTGGCGCGCGCATGCGCCACGTATTCCAGCCGCAGCGTCTCGATGGTGCTGGCGCGCATCATGCGCGTGATGGCCGCGATTTCCGTCAGCACGATGGCGCAGACCGGCAGCACCAGATACCGCGCCGCGCCCAGTCCGCCCTGGGCGATGGATTCGAAGCCATACACCGGCAGCCAGTTCAGCTTCACGCCAAACAGCCAGATCAGCAGGATGCCGACCCAGAAGCTGGGCATGGACACGAACAGGATCGAGGTCGACACGATGGCGGTGTCGGCGCGGCGGTTCTGGCGCCAGGCGGCCACCATGCCGGCGGGCACCGCCACCAGGCAGGCCAGCAGCGTGGCGGTCAGCACCACCTGGGCCGTCACCGCAAAATGCGTCAGCACCAGATGCATCACGGGTTCGCGCCGCGCGATGGACATGCCCAGGTCGCCCTGCAGCGCGTTGCCCACCCAGATCAGGAACTGCTCGCCTACAGGACGGTCCAGTCCCAGCGCGTGGCGCATTTCCGCCAGCAGCGCCGGGTTGTCGATATCGCCCAGCATCAGCGACGCAGGATCCCCGGGGATCGCGCGTATCAGCGCGAACACGAGCACCGTGACGACGATCACGGTGGGCACCGACGCCGCGATGCGCTTGAGTAGATAGCCCAGCACGGCGCCTCAGTTCTTGGTCACGTTGAAGAAACGCGGCTTGCGCAGCGGCCAGCCGGTAAAGCCCTGCAGCTTGCTGGAAACGACCACATAGCCGGGCTTGTTGTAGTACATCAGCAGCGGCGTGTCGCGCAGCATCAGGGCATGCAGCTTGTCGAAGGCCTGCTTACGCACGGCAGGATCGGATTCGGCTTCTATGCCTTCCAGGATGGCCGCGGCCTCCGGACTTTCCCACTGGGCCATGGGCGTTTTGGACTTATCGCCGATCACGTCGCGGAACATCAGCGCCGGCTCCGTGCGCGCGGAATACGCGAATGCCATCAGCTGGAACTTGCCTTCGCGGAAGTTGGTCACCTGGGTGCCCCATTCCAGCATGTCCAGCTCGGCCTTGATGCCGGCCTTGCCCAACAGCTGCTGCGTCACCACCGCGACGCGGTACAGGTAGGGATAGCGCTTGTTGGCCTGCAGCTTCAGGGGCTCGCCGCGGTAGCCGGCGGCATCGAGCAGGCGCTTGACCTCTTTCAGGTTCTTCTCGTAGCCGGCGCGGTCGGCCTCGGAGTAGTAGACGCTGGCCGCGGGCACCAGGGACGGGTTATAGGCCGCCTGGCCGTTATTCAAAGCCTTGGCGATGCCGGGAAAGTCCAGCGCCAGCGCGATGGCGCGGCGCATGTTCACATCCGACAGCAAGGGCGCGCGCGTCTGCATCAGCAGGTTGACGGTGTCCAGGCCCTGCTCGGTGACGATGTTCCAGCGCGGGTCCTTGGCCGGCAGATTGTCTTCGTCCGCGTTGTAGGCGTCGACCTGCCCCGCCATGAGCGCCGCCTTCTGCGCGGCCGCATCCGGAATCACCACGAAGCGCACATTGGCCCGCGCCACTTTCTTGCCGGCCATGCCGCTGGGCGCTTCCTCGCGCGGCTTGTAGCCGGCGTACGGCGTCAGCAGCAGGTACTGTTCCTTCTTCCATTCCGCCAACACGTAAGGACCGGTGCCGATGGGCCTGGCCCACTTGCCGTCGGCGTCGACGCTCCTGGCGCTCAGCACCGGCATCGGGCACTGCACGCTGGCCATCTGGTCCAGGAACAGCGCGTAGGGCTGCTCCAGCCTGAACACCACGGTGGCCGGATCGGGCGTCTCCACCGCCACGACCTTGGCGCCCTTGCTGCCGTCGTAGAGGTTCTTGCAGGAGTACTCGGACTGGGCGCCGTTGAGGTAGTCGTAGGTCCATTTGACGTCGGCCGAGGTCATGGGCGTGCCGTCATGGAAGGTAACGCCCTGGCGCAGCTTGAAGGTATAGGCGCGCTTGTCGTCGGACAGCGTCCAGCTGTCGGCCAGCATGGGGGCCACGCTCATGTCGGCGCGCAGCGCCACCAGGGACTCCACCACGTGCGCCAGCACGTTGTCGGTGGAAGTGTTGCGGGACCGCCCGCCGGGCAGCGTGGTCGGCGTGCCCGACCCTTCGGCGTAGCGGATTTCTGGCGCGGCGGCCTGCGCCCGCACGGCGGCGGGCAGAGCGGCCACGGCGGCGGCCAGCGCGGCGGACAACAGCAGCGCGTTCTTGGCGCGCGTAGCATGCGAATTCATAGGGATCACTCCAGGCGCGGCGCTCGCCGCATACGGGTCTGGGGGCCGGCTCAGAAGAGCCGGTACTCCGCGAAGTTGCGTCCTTCGTAGGGCTTGCGCGCGATCCACATCACGCCGCTGGCCGGCTCCATCAAGGTGGTGGCCACCGTGGCCGAGATGCTGTCGAAACTGGCCGGCTTGGGCGAACGCAGCACGCCGTCGGGCGCGGCGAAGTCGTCGGCCAGGATGCGCTTGACCGTGTCCCAGTCGATGCCGCCCGTGGCGCGCGCCAGCATGTCCTGCACACGGCGCTGGCGGTAGATCGAATCCGGATTGGCCGCCAGCCCTTTGTCGAACAGCTTGGCGCGCGCGGGCGGGCTGATCCAGTGGTTGGCATGTACCAGCAGGCCGTCCTCGGGGGTGATCCAGAAGATTTCGTCGGGCGAGCACTCCAGGTCGACCGCCTCGCCCTGCGCCTGCGCCAGCATCAGGTTGTTGGAGCAAAAGCGGCGCGAGGCCCACAGCACCTTCATGGCGTTGCAGATGTTGCTGGCTTCCAGCATCTTGCGCCGCACCAGCACCAGCGGCACCTCGGCGGGGCGCTGATAGTCGTGTTCGCAAGACAGGAAATTGCCGGACAGGGAAACGCCCGCGCTGTTGAAACCGTGGCGCGCGAGGCTGCCGGCTTCCGTGAACACCAGCAGGTCGGGGCCGTCTTCGCGGCGCATGCGCAGCACGATGCCGGTGTCCACGCATTCCTCGCGCCAGTCCCAGTTATGGGCATGCATGAGCTTGCCGCCGGCGGCGGCCTCGGGCAGCACGACCAGGCCGGTGCAGCCATCGTCCAGCCCCTTGCGGGCGCGGCCCAGCTCGGCATGGCCGAACATCATTTCGGTGCGGCAGTTGATGACCACCACATCCTCCAGCGCCTGGCCCGATCCGTCGGCGATGCCGCGCAGCTCTTCCAGGTAGGCCGCGTCATAGTCGCCCACCACCGGCACCATGGCGGCGGCCAGTTCCTTCAAGCGGTCCGCGGCGACGCCGCGCCGCTCCAGCTGCCCGCGGTAGAGGGCCACGCTGCGCGCCACGCGCTCGGGGACGGCGGCGCCATGCTGGCGGCCCCGCTCGTATGGGCTGCCCTGTACATCGACCAGGGGGAAGGGGGTGGGCAAAGTCACGGCTCAAGGCTCCGGAGCAAGGTTCAAGACGGGCAAATTTTGTACTAATATAAGAAAAAGTTCAATACAAGGGTTTCCCCGGGGCCACTATCGCGAACGTTGCGCGCGTAGCTCTCCGGTACCATTCCGACTCCGTCGCCCTTCGCGCCCATCCTTCATGTCCAACGCCGCTCCCGCCCGCCCCACTCCGCTGCAAGTCGACCTGGCGCGCCTTATCGCGGAAGACATCGTGGCCCGGCGCCATGCGCCCGGCGACCACCTGTCCGAGGAAACGTTGGCCGCGAGCTACGAGGTGTCGCGCACGCCCGTGCGCGGCGCGTTGAAGCTGCTGGCCGCGCAGGGCCTCATCACGCACCGCCCCAACAGCGGCTACACGGTAGCGGCGCACGCGGCGGCCGCGCCCCCAGCCATCGAGGGCGCCGGCCCCACCCAGGACGAGCTATACCGGCGCCTGATCGATGACCGCGCCTCGCGCGAGCTGCCGGAAACCTTTACCGAGCGCGACCTGCAACAGCGCTATCCAGCGCCGCGCAGCGTGCTGACCAAGACCCTGTTGCAGCTCTCCGCGGACGGCCTGATCGAGAAGCGCAAGGGCCATGGCTGGCAATTCGCGCCGTCGCTGGAAAACCGCGACGCGCTCAACGAGAGCTACCGCTTCCGCATGACGATCGAATGCGCCGGCCTGCTGGAACCCACGTTCCGCCTGGACCGCGAGGCGCTGGCCCGCATGCGCGCCGCGCATGAAGCGCTGGCCGCGCGCAGCGACGCCGACATCTCGGCCACCGAGTTCTTCAATCTCAACGCCTCGTTCCACGAAATGCTGGCCCGCTTCTCGGGCAACCGCTACATCCTGCAGGCGGTGCAGCAGCAGAACCAATTGCGCCGGCTGGAAGAGCATGCCGCGTTCTACCGCGACGCGCGCTTCATCAACTCCAGCAGCGAACACCTGCAGATCATCGACGCGCTCGAGGCCGGCGACCAGGAGTGGGCTTCGCAGCTCATGCGGCGCCACTTGAAGACCTCGCTGCAAGTGTCCTGACACCCTTTCCGCTTTCATTCATCCGCCAGCCCGCCGTCGCGGGCCCTCGGCACGCATGGCGTCCTCGTTGCGGCGTACCTTCGGGTCTTCTTGTATTGTATTTATCAATTGATTAATACAAAATAGAAAGTCCGAATATCTCTTCACGCCGGAACACCCATGCCATCGTCAGCGCCTCATCCCACTCCCGCCATCAACGCCGAAGCCTATTGGATGCCCTTCACCGCGAACCGCCGGTACAAGCGCGCGCCCGTGCTGTTCAGCGCCGCCGAGGGCATGCACTACATCCGGCCGGACGGACGCCGCGTGCTGGACGGCATTGCGGGCCTGTGGTGCGTGAACGCCGGACACCGCCGCCCGGAAATCGTCGAGGCCATCGCCCGCACCGCCCATGAACTGGACTACGCGCCGTCGTTCCAGATGAGCCATCCCCTGGCCTTCGAGCTGGCCGAGTCCTTGCGCCAGGAAGCGCCCGCCGGGTTCTCCAACGTGTTTTTCTCGAACTCCGGATCCGAAGCGGTGGACACCGCGCTGAAGATCGCGCTGGGCTATCACCGCGCGCGCGGACAGGGCCAGCGCGTGCGCCTGATCGGGCGCGAGCGCTCGTACCACGGGGTGGGGTTCGGCGGCCTGTCGGTGTCGGGCATCGCCGGCCACCGCAAGCCTTTCGGCAATCTGCTGCCCTACGTGGACCACCTGCCGCACACCTATGACCGCAGCCAGATGGCCTACACGCGCGGCCAGCCGGACTGGGGCGCCCACCTGGCCGATACGCTGGAGCGCATCGTCGCGCTGCATGACGCCTCCACCATCGCGGCCGTCATCGTGGAACCCGTGGCGGGTTCGACCGGCGTGCTGGTGCCGCCCAAGGGCTATCTGCAGAAGCTGCGGCAGATCTGCGACGCGCACGGCATCCTGCTGATCTTCGACGAAGTGATCTGCGCCTTCGGCCGCATCGATGGCGCGTTCGCCTCATCGCACTTCGGCGTCACGCCCGACATCATCACCAGCGCCAAGGGGCTGACCAACGGCGCCATCCCCATGGGCGCCACGCTGGTGCAGCAGCATGTCTACGATGCGTTCATGCAGGGGCCGGACAGCGCCATCGAGCTGTCGCATGGCTACACCTATTCCGGCCATCCCGTGGCCTGCGCCGCCGGCCTCGCGACCCTGGACATCTGCCGCCGCGAAGGCCTGTTCCAGCGCAGCCGCGAACTCTGGCGCTATTGGGAAGACGCGGCGCACAGCCTGAAGGGACTGCCGCACGTAGTGGACATCCGCAACATCGGCCTCCTGGCCGCCATCGAACTCGAACCGCTGGAAGGCAAGCCCGGCCAGCGGGCGTACGCCGTGCACCAGGCCTGCCTGGAACGCGGCTGCCTGATCCGTTCGGCGGGCGACACCATGCTGTTGTCGCCCCCGCTCATCATCGAGCGCGCGCAGATCGACGAATTGTTCTCGGTCTTGTCGGACGTGCTGCGCGCGGACGCCTGAGCGCCCGCCCCGCTTATGCCAGGTGCCGGGTCACCGCCTGGACCACCTGCCGCACGTCCGCGGCGGACACGTCCAGGTGCGTGACCAGGCGGGTCGGGCCGCCATACACAGCCCGCATCTGGATACCGTCAGCCGCCAGCTTGGCGGTGAGTTCATCGCAGCGCGCGGGTTCGAATTCCGCGAACACCATGTTGGTGTCCTGGCTCAATACCTTTACGCCCGGAATGGCGCGCAGCCCTTCTGCCAGCAGCCGGGCGTTCTCGTGGTCTTCGGCCAGGCGCTCCACGTTGTGCTCCAGCGCATACAGGCAGGCCGCGGCCAGCACGCCAGCCTGGCGCAAACCGCCGCCCAGCATCTTGCGCCAGCGGCGGGCGCGGGCGATGAGTTCGACGCTGCCGACCAGCACCGACCCCACGGGCGCGCCCAGGCCCTTGGAAAAACAGATGGACACCGTGTCGAAAGGCGCGCACAGGTCCGCCACCGGCTTGCCGCTGGCGACGGCCGCGTTGAACACGCGGGCGCCGTCCAGATGCGTCGCCAGGCCATGCTGGCGCGCCCAGTCGGTCGCGGCCTGCACGTAGCTGGCCGGAATCAGCTTTCCGTGGAAAGTATTCTCCAGCGCCAGCAAGCGGGTGCGGGCGAAATGCGCGTCGCCCTCGGGCTTGAGCGCCGCGGTCAACTTGTCCAGCGGCAAGGAGCCGTCCGCCGCATGTTCTATGGGCTGCGGCTGGATGCTGCCCAGCACGGCCGCCCCGCCCCCTTCGTACTTATAGGTGTGCGCAAGCTGGCCCACCAGGTACTCGTCGCCGCGCTCGCAATGGGCCATCAGAGCCCCCAGATTGCTTTGCGTGCCAGAGGGGAAAAACAGCCCGGCCGCCTTGCCCGTGCGCTCGGCAACCGCCTCCTGCAGGCGGATCACGGTCGGGTCATCGCCCATCACGTCATCGCCCAGGGGCGCGCAGACCATGGCCTGCAACATGGCTGCGGATGGCCGGGTGACTGTGTCGCTACGCAGATCGATCATGGAAAATCCCAGGATAGGAAAAGGAATATGGAAAGCGCTTATTCGGCGCGCGCCGCCGGCGCCGCGCGGCTCACTACCCAGATGCCGGCCAGGATCAGCGCCATGCCGCCCAGCTCAGCCGCGGTAGGCTGCTCGGACAGCAGCGCCCAGGCGAACAGCATGGCCACGACTGGCACGCCCAGGCTGGACAGGCCTGCGATCGACGCCGGCACCAGTCGCACCACCAGCAGCCACAACAACCAGCCCGCGGCGGTCGCGATCAGCACGATGTAGGCCATGCCGGCCCAAAGCTGCCAGCCCCACTGGGCCGGCATCTGCGGCACCAGAAAGGCGACCGGCGTCATGACCAGTCCGCCCAGCAGCATCTGCCAGGCGGTGAATGTCATCACATCGGGCGCGTGCCGCTCGAACATGCGCTTGGACAGCACGGTGCCCACGCCCCAGCACAGGCCGCTGCCCAGCCCCAGCAACACGGGCCGGATATCGCCCAGGCCGTTCCAGGGTTCGACGAAGCAGACCAGCCCGATGGCGGCCAGCGCAATGCCCACCCCATGCCGCGCCGTGGGACGTTCGCCCAGCAGCCACCACGCGAAGAGGATCACCCAGAACGGCATCGTGTACGCCATGAGCGAGACCTTGCCCACGCCGCCCGACACCAGCGCCGTCTGTACAAACCCCTGGAATCCGGCCGTCTGCGTCAGGCCGATCAGCAATGTCAGCTTCCAGGGCGGCATCGCCAGCGGCCGCCGCATTGCGATGGCCAGCGCGAACAGCACCAGGCCGCCCGAAACGTAGCGCAGCGCCACGAAGTCGAAGGGACCGATGTAGGGAACGATCAGTTTCATCGCGATCCAGCTGCCCGCCCAGACCAGGATGGTGCTGAACATCAGGGCTAGCCCTGCTCGATCGAAACTGCTGCGGCTCACTGGCACGGCTCCGTGGGAAAAAATTCTGGGCGCGAAAAAGCAAATACGCCCGTACCGGCGATTCCGATACGGGCGTATGACATTATGCGCCTGCCTTGCCTCCCGCGGAGGCCGCAGGCGGGCCGTTCCCGTCCATCAAGTGGACGGGAAGGATCACAGCGACTTGGCCAACTGATCCAGGATGGCCGGATTCTCCAGCGTGGAAACGTCCTGCGTGATTTCCTCGCCCTTGGCGACCACGCGCAACAGGCGGCGCATGATCTTGCCCGAGCGGGTCTTGGGCAGGTTGTCGCCGAAGCGGATGTCCTTGGGCTTGGCGATGGGGCCGATTTCCTTGGCCACCCAGTCGCGCAGCACCTTGGCGATGGCTTGCGCCTCTTCGCCTTCCGGACGCGAACGCTTGAGCACCACGAAGGCCACCACGGCTTCGCCCGTCGTGTCGTCCGGACGGCCCACCACCGCGGCTTCCGCCACCAGTTCGTGCGCCACCAGCGCGGACTCGACTTCCATCGTGCCCAGGCGGTGGCCGGACACGTTCAGCACGTCGTCGATACGGCCCATGATCCAGAAATAGCCGTCGGCATCGCGCTGCGCGCCGTCGCCGGCCAGGTAGTAGCCGCGCAGTTCCGAGGGAAAGTAGCTCTTCTTGAAACGCTCCGGGTCGCCCCAGATGTTGCGGATCATGGCGGGCCACGGACGCTTGATGACCAGGAAGCCGCCATTGCCCTGCTCCACGTCGCCGCCGGTCTCGTCGACGATGGCGGCGGCGATGCCCGGCAGCGGCAAGGTGCAGGAACCCGGCTTGGTCGGCGTGGCGCCAGGCAGCGGCGTGATCATGTGGCCGCCGGTCTCGGTCTGCCACCACGTGTCCACGATGGGGCAACGTTCGCGGCCGATGTTCTTGTGGTACCACATCCAGGCTTCGGGATTGATGGGCTCGCCCACCGTGCCGATGATGCGCAGGCTGTCCAGGTCGTAGTTCTGCGGATGCGCTTCGGGCGCGGCCTCGGCGGCCTTGATCAGCGAGCGGATCGCGGTGGGCGCGGTGTAGAAGGTGGTGACCTTGTGGCGCGCGATCATGTCCCAGAAGCGGCCGGCGTTGGGATAAGTCGGCACGCCTTCGAACACCACCTGCGTCAGGCCGGCGGCCAGCGGACCGTAGGTGATGTAGGTGTGGCCGGTGACCCAGCCCACGTCGGCCGTGCACCAGTACACGTCGTCCTTGCGGGCGTCGAAGGTCCACTTCACCGTCAGCAGCGCCCACAGCAGGTAGCCCGCCGAGGAATGCTGCACGCCCTTGGGCTTGCCGGTGGAGCCGGAGGTATAGAGGATGAAGAGCGGATGCTCGGCGTTGACCGGCACGGGTTCGCAGGTGTCGGGCTGGCCGGCTTCGACGTCGTGCATCCAGAGGTCGCGGCCTTCGTTCCATTGCACCTTGCCGCCGGTGCGGCGGTACACGATGACCTTGCTCACGGCCTCGCAGCCGCCCATGGTGAAGGCTTCTTCGACCGCGGGCTTCAGCGGTATGGTCTTGCCGCCGCGCACCTGCTCGTCGGCGGTGATGACCAGGGACGCGCCCACGTCCATGATGCGCTCCTGCAGGCTCTTGGCCGAGAAGCCGCCGAACACCACCGAGTGCGTCACGCCCAGGCGCGCGCAGGCCTGCATGGCCACCACGGCTTCGATCGACATGGGCATGTAGATGATGGCGCGGTCGCCCTTCTTGTAGCCCAGCGCCTTCATGCCGTTGGCGAAGCGGCAGACGCGCGCCAGCAGTTCACGGTAGCTGACCTTGTTGACCTTGCCGTCGTCGGTTTCAAAGATGATGGCGGTCTTGTCGGCATTGCCGTTGGTCAGGTGCACGTCCAGACAGTTGGCCGACACGTTCAATTCGCCATCGCCGAACCAGCGGTAGAACGGCGCGTCCGATTCGTCCAGGACCTGCGTGAACGGCTTGGTCCACTGCAGGTTGTCGCGCGCCTGCCCGGCCCAGAATCCGTCGAAATCGTTTTCGACCTGCGCGCACAGCGCGTTGTAGGCCTCCATGCTGGGAATCGCGGCGCCTTCTGCTGCGCGCTCGGGCGGCGGGAACACCCGGGTTTCCACCAGTACGGACTCAATAGCGTTCGACATGATCTTTGTCTCCAATCGGTAATTCTGTTTGTTTGTGCCGCTTGTTCATTACCCAACCGCAACCGTATCGCCGCGCTCTTACGGGCACCTTACGCAAAATGCGGGCCGGAGCCCGCGGCGCAAGGCCGGCGCCGGGTAATCAAGGCGTGCCGCCGCGCTCTCGACGCGGCGGCACCGGACAGTCCATAAGGATAGCAGCCTGCGCGAACCGCGCGCCTCAGGCGGCGCGCCGTTCCAGCCCGCGCTTCACGTCCACGCGCGACAAAAGGATGAGGCCGCCCACGAAGAACAGGCCGGTCACCAGGATCGCAAGCCGGTGGTTGCCGTGCGTGGCCCAGGTCACCAGGCCGTAGGTCAGCGGACCGATCACCGCGGCCAGTTGCACCGCGAAGGTCCACAGCGAGTAGAACTCTGCCAGCCGGCCGGCGGGCGCCAGCGCGCCGGTCATGGCGCGGCCCGCGCTCTGCGTGGTGCCCATGCACAGCCCGGCCAACGTGGCCGCGATCCAGAACACGGGCGCGGTCACGGCGGCGTAGGCCACCAGCACCATCACGATCCAGCCGCACAGCGTCAGGGCCAGCGCCGGCTTGTGGCCGATGCGGTCCTGCACGTAGCCGAACGAAAATGCGCCGGCCGCCGCGCCGATGTTTACGGTGAACACCAGCAGCATGATCTGCGGCGTGGTAAAGCCCATGACCTCCGAGGCATAGACCGCGGCCAGCGTGATCACCACCGAAATGCCCGCCTGGTAGCAGGCGATGCACATGAGCAGGCGGCGGAACTCCGGAAAATGCTGCCCGGTTTCGCGCCAGGCATAGGCCAGGCGCTTGAGCATGTGCAGCGCCTCCTGCTTGCCGGCCTGCGGCTTCGCGCGTTCGCGCAGCAGGAAGAAGGACGGCAGCGCCGCCAGCGCGAACACCGCGCACGTGACCACGATGACCCACGGCACGAAATGCTCGGCCGTCTCGCCACGCCCCTCGGCCAGCGTCACGACCACCAGCGACAAGCCCAGCGTGAGCATGCCGCCGCAATAGCCGAAGCTCCAGCCCCAGCCCGAAACGCGGCCCAGCGCGGAGGGCCGCGCAAGCTCCGGCAGGAAGGCCGCGACCACGGATTCGCCGACGCAATAGCAGTAGTTGGAAATGACGATGGCGGCCAGCGCCAGCCAGACGTCCCCGGGCCCGGCCTGCGTCAGCACCAGCGTAGCGGCCACGCAACCCACCGTGCTCGAAAACAGCAGGCGGCGCTTGCTGGCGCGCGCATCGGCGCGGGCGCCCAGCGTGGGCATGGTCAGCATGATGAGGAGATAGGACAGCGACAGCGCCGCGGTCCAGGCCAGCGTGGCCCAGGGCGCGCGCCCGCCGACCACACCGACGAAATAGGTGCTGAACACCGCCGTGAGGATCACGGTGGTGTAGCCGGAATTGGCGAAGTCGTACATGGCCCAGGCCCAGACCTCGCGTTTGGCCACGCCGGGATTCAGGGGGCCGTCGCCCCCTGCCCCGGCGTTCTGCGCGGATGCGCCGGCCGGCGCATCCGACGGCTCGCCGTGGCTCATAGGCCCAGGGCGGCGATGCCAGCTTGAGCGATCAGCACGTCTTCGCTCGACTTCACGCCCGACACGCCGACCGCGCCGACCACATGGCCATCGGCCACGACCGGCACGCCGCCTTCCAGCAGGCCGTCGATCAAGGGGGCCGACAGGAACGAAACGCGGCCGTTGTTGATCATTTCCTCGTAGACGCGCGACTCGCGGCGGCCGAGCGCCGCGGTCTTGGCCTTGGCCGGCGCGATGTGCGCCGAAATCGGAGCCGCGCCGTCCAGGCGCAGCATGCCCAGCAGATGGCCGCCGTCATCGACCACGGAGATCGTGACGGCCCACTTGTTCTGCAGGGCGTGTGCTTCGGCCGCAGCCAAAATCTTCTTGACGTCTTCGGCGCTCAGCACGGGCTTGGTATTCATTGCAGCGACTCCTTTATTTGTTCCAGGGCGGTGGGATCTTCTATGGTGGTCAGATCGCCGGGATCGCGTCCTTCGCATACCGCGACGATCGCGCGGCGCAGGACCTTGCCGGAACGGGTCTTGGGCAATGCGCCCACGAACCGGATCCTGGCGGGCCTAGCCACCGCTCCCAGCTGCTCTTCCACCAGCCGCATGATATCGCCTTCCAGGCGCTTTGCCCCTTCCTCGGTTTCGGCTCCGGCGGGATTCTTGAGCACGGCGAACGCCATCGCAACCTGGCCCTTGAGCGAGTCCGCCACGCCCACGACCGCGCATTCGGCAATCGCGTTGTGGCTATTGACGGATTCCTCGATCTCGCGCGTGCCCAGCCGGTGGCCCGCCACATTGATCACATCATCCGTGCGCCCCAGGATGAACCAGTAGCCGTCGGCATCCACCAGGCCCCAGTCGAAGGTCGAATACACCTGGCGGCCGGGAATGGAGGTGAAGTAGGTCTGCACGAAGCGCTCGTCGTCGCCCCAGATGGTGGACATGGCGCCCGGCGGCAGCGGCGGCACGATGGCCACCACGCCTTTCTGGTCGGGTCCCAGATCCTCGCCCGTGGACTCGCTGACGATGCGCGCGTCAAAGCCATATACCGGGAACGACGGGCTGCCGAAGCGCGTCGGGACCTTTTCCACGCCAGGCTGGGCCGACAGGATCGGCCAGCCCGATTCCGTCTGCCAGTAGTTGTCGATGATGGGCTTGCCCAGGCCGCCCGAGATCCATTGCGCGGTCGGCTCGTCCAGCGGTTCGCCCGCCAGATAGACCGCACGCAACGAGGACAGGTCGTGGCGCTTGAGCAGCTCCGGATCCTGGCGCTTGAGCACGCGCACCGCGGTCGGCGCCGAGAACAGGGTGTTGACGCCGAACTGCTCCACCAGCTTCCACAGGATGGCGCCGTCCGGACGCACCGGGGTGCCTTCATACAGCACCGTCGCCTGCCCGCCGATCAGGGGGCCGTAGATGATGTACGAATGGCCCACCACCCAGCCGATGTCGCTGGTGCAGAAGAAGGTGTCGCCGGCGCGGCCGTCGAACAGGTATTCCATGGACGAGGCCAGCGCCACGGCATAGCCGCCGGTATCGCGCTGCACGCCCTTGGGCTTGCCGGTGGTGCCGGAGGTATAGAGGATATAGCTGGGCTCCGAGGACTCCAGCCATTCCACCGGCACCCGCGCGCCCAGGTGGCGCTGGCGCAGCGTCTCGTAATCCAGGTCGCGTCCTGCGACGGGTTCGAACGGCGCCAGGCCGCGGTCGAACACCACCACCGAGGCCGGCGGCGTCTTGGCCAGCGCCAAGGCACGGTCCAGCAGCGGTTTGTAGGGCACGACCTTGCCGCCGCGCGAACCGCCGTCGGTGCAGACCACCACTTTGGGCGCCGCGTCGTCGATGCGCTGGGCCAGATTGACCGAGGCGAAGCCGCCGAACACCACCGAATGCACCGCGCCGATCCGCGCGCACGCCAGCATGGTGAACACGGCTTCCGGCACCATGGGCATGTACAGCAGCACCCGGTCGCCGCGCCCCACCCCGAGCTCCTTGAGCATGGCAGCGGCGGCGTTGACCTCTTCGTACATTTCCTGGCGCGTGTAGACGCGCTCGCGGTCGACCTCGGTGGACACCCAGATCAGGGCCGGCGTTTCGGCCTGGGTCGGCAGCCAGCGGTCGACGGCGTTGTAACAGAGATTGGTGCGCCCGCCCGTGAACCACTTGGCGAACGGCGGCCGGGAGAAGTCCAGCACGGACTCGAAGGGCGTCTCCCAGTGGATGCGGCCGGCCTCTTCCCGCCAGAACGCGTCGCGGTCATGTATCGAGCGGTAATGGAAATCCCGGGTTTTTTGCATTTATGTCTCCTGTTATCTTTCTTAGGCCTTAAGGCTGATTGATTTCTTCTCTGATCCTTCGGTCATTCTGGTAGGCAAACCTTGCACGAGGCTTGCCGCAAGTCAAAATGTTCTACCAAATGTCCACGCTGCATGGACATTAAGGCCAGTTTCGTAACTAACTGGTCTTAAAAGTTTGGTAGAATCCCCGCGAAGTTGTAGAACAATGTTGATTTTGCTGACATCTCGGCCACATTCACGGCGAATTCCGTGTTTTTTGCCGTTATCTGCAAATCACCCCCAGGCGCATGCATCGACACTCCAACCACGCGAGACTGAATTCATCCTCCGGCCAAGCAACTCGCGGTCTGCGCTTGCTGGCGTTGGTTGCATGCGTGGTGGGTCTGGCAGGTTGTGCCGCTACAAATCAAAAGTCAACCGCCCATACGTCCGAGATTGACCCCTACGAGACGGAATGGGTCGCCACCTCCGATGATCCCATCGGCGTACTGGTAAGCCAGAAATTCAAGCGCGAACGCCAGAAGACCCACTCCGGCGTCAGCAGCGACAACGCCCTGGTCAGCGAAGCCCTGAACCATCTGGGCATCCGCTACCGCTTCGGCGGCAATTCCCCCGATACCGGATTCGACTGCAGCGGCCTGGTGACCTACACCGCCGAACGTTCGCTGGGCCTGAAGCTGCCCCGCAACGCCGCCGAGATGGCGCAGCAAGGCGTCTCGGTCGCCAAGAACGAACTGAAGGCCGGCGACCTGGTCTTCTTCAATACGCTGGGCCGCCGCTACTCGCACGTGGGCATCTACCTGGGCGACGACCGCTTCGTGCACTCGCCCAGCGCTGGCGGCGTGGTCCGCGTCGAAAACATGACCATGGCCTACTGGTCCAAGCGCTACAACGGCGCGCGCCGCCTGGACAACAGCCTGATGGCGTCCGCCCGCGCCTCCAACTGACACATTCCCAGGATAGCCGCCAGGCTCTCCCCGCTACAAGCAAAACGCCGCCGGACTTTCCAGTCCGGCGGCGTTTTTCCATCTCTTCGCGGCGCTTTGGGCCGCAGGCCGTTTCGGCCTCCCCAGTTTTTTGTTTGGCGGCGGCAGACCGTGTCTTCAGTGCACAGAGCCAGCCCGCTGGCACAGGCCGCATTGCTGCAGGGCCTGCTGCATGCTGCATACCGAACGCCGACAAGCGACGACCCGGATGCCGCCACGTTGCGCGGCGTTGCGGAAGGTTTTCATGACGTTGTGGCCCAGGAAGTCGGTCAGCAGGATGACCAGCTGGGTGCCCGAAGGCAGTTGCAACGTCTTCTTTTGATGCGAGGGATCACGCCCGCTGATGTGGTGCGTGATCGAAATATTGTGTCCTTTGAGCAGATCCGGGATGTTGCCAAGGCGGTCGGCGCCCACTACCACTGCACTTAATCCTGCCGTCATGATGAACCTCACTGGGTCGTTGAGACTGGATGTAATGATAATGATTCCTATTTTTTAGTCAACTCAAATGAGATCAGTTCTTATTTAATTATTTTTATGAGCCCATGAAAGGGGATAGCGCGGACCGCGACGCATCAAGAAAAAAGGCGCGCCGCCCAATGACGCCGCGCCTCTCGCCCCCCGTGAAACGGATGCCTACTTGGGCGTGCCCTGCACCGCTTCGGTCACCACCGCGCGGGTCAGCGAAGGCGCCAGCATCTCCAGGAAGGTGTAGACGTAGTCACGCAGGAACACGCCTGCCTTCACGCCGACGCGGGTCGTATGCGTGCCGAACAGATGGCCCACCGGCAGGCCCACCAGGTTGCTGTCGCGGCGCGGATCGTAGGCTACGCCGGCGATGATGCCAATGCCCAGGCCCACATCGACATAGGTCTTGATGACGTCGGCATCGATGGCTTCCAGCACGATGTCGGGGTGGATACCCTGGTTGGCGAAGATCTCATCGATGGTGCTGCGGCCGGTGAAGGCGCGGTCGTAGGTCACGATGGGATACTCGGCCAGCTGCGCCAGCGACAGGCGCTTGGCGGCGCTGGAGGTCAGTTCGGCCAGGGGATGGTCCGGGCGCACCACCACGGTGTGTTCCCAGGCATAGACCGGCAAGGTCGCCAGGCCCGGCGTCAAGGCCAGCGATTCCGTCGCCAGGGCCAGGTCGGCCTGCTCATGCAGCACCATTTCGGCCAGTTGCGCGGGGCTGCCTTCGGCCAGCGACAGGTGCACCTTGGGGAATTGCTTGCGGAACGCGGGAATCACGCGCGGCAGCAGATAGCGCGCCTGAGTGTGGGTGCAAGCGATGACAAGGCCGCCTTCGTCGCGGCGCGCAAACTCGTCGCTGACCTTCTTCAGGTTGTCCACTTCGCGCATGATGCGGTCGATGACCTGCGACACCGCCAGGCCGGGCTTGGTCAGCCCCTTGATGCGCTTGCCGTGCCGTTCGAAGATCTTGATGCCCAGTTCGTCCTCGAACTCGATGATCGCCTTGGAGACGCCGGGCTGCGAGGTATAGAGCATCCTGGCGGCTTCGGTCAGGTTGAAGTCGCGCCGGATGGTTTCGCGGACAAAACGAAATTGCTGCAGGTTCATGAATTGGCCCCTGTTAGACGGGCCAATTATAAGTAATAAGGACGCCTTGTTATATAACTTATTTATATAAGCTTACATGCAAGGCGTCCCCAGTTCAGCGCATCGAGATCGTGGTGTTCACGCTCTTGGCATGGGCCGACCAACGCGCCGTGACGGTCTTGGTCTGCGTCCAGAACTGCACGGCCTGCTTGCCATTGGGACCCAGGTCGCCCAGTTTGGAGCCGCGCGAGCCGGTGAAGCTGAACCAGGCCACCGGCACCGGGATCGGCACGTTGATGCCGACCTGGCCGACGTCGATGTTGTTCTGGAAGTAGCGCGCCGCGCCGCCATCCTGGGTGAACAGCGCCACGCCGTTGCCGTTGGGATTGCGGTTGATGAACGCAACCGCGTCCTCCAGCGTTTCCACGCCCACCACGCACAGGACCGGCCCGAAGATTTCCTCGGTGTAGATGGTCATGTTTTCGGTGACGCCGTCGAAAATCGTCGGGCCCACGAAGTTGCCCTGCTCAAAGCCGGCGACCTTCAGGCTGCGGCCGTCCAGCAGCAGCTTGGCGCCTTCGTCCACGCCCTTCTGGATCAGGCTTTCGACGCGCTTCTTGGCGTTGGGCGAAACGAGAGGGCCGAGATCCGCTTCGCGGTCCATGCCGGAATTGACCTTGAGCTTCTTCGAGCGTTCGACGAAGTCAGGCAGCCAGTTGCGGGCTTCGCCCACCAGCACGGCCACGGACGAGGCCATGCAGCGTTGGCCGGCCGCGCCGAAGGCGGCGCCCACCAGCTGGTTCAGCGCGACCTCGGGATCGGCGTCCGGCAGGATCACGCAGTGGTTCTTGGCGCCCATCATGGACTGGCAGCGCTTGCCGGCGGCGGAGGCACGGTTGTAGATCTCGGTGCCGACGCGGGTCGAACCGATGAACGAGACCGCCTTGATGTCGGGGTGTTCGCACAGGCCGTTGGCGGTTTCCGGGCCGCCGTGCACCACGTTCAGCACGCCCGGCGGCAGGCCGGCTTCCAGCGCCAGTTGCGCCAGGAACAGCGAGGACGTCGGATCCTGCTCGGAAGGCTTGAGGATGAAGGTGTTGCCGCAGGCCACGGCGATCGGGAACATGAAGCAAGGCAGCATGACCGGGAAGTTGAACGCGGTGATGCCCGCGCACACGCCCAGCGGCTGGATCAGCGTGTAGACGTCGATGCCGGAAGCGGCATTCTCGGCGTACTCGCCCAGCTGCAGGTTGGCGATGGAGCATGCGTGCTCCACCACTTCCAGGCCGCGGCCGACTTCGCCCTCGGCGTCCGGCAGGGTCTTGCCGTGCTCGCGGGTAATCATTTCGGCCAGCTTGCCGGTATTGGCGCGCAGCAGTTCCTGGAACTTCAGCATGACGCGCATGCGAGCGCCCTGCCCGCTGTTGCGCCAGGTCTTGAAAGCCTCCTTGGCGTTGGAGACGGCCAGGTCCAGTTCTTCGCGCGTGGCGAAGGGCACCTTGGCAACGACCTCCTGGGTAGCGGGATTGATCACGTCCCGCCATTCGGTGGTTTTGGACTGCACGAGCTTGCCGCCGATCAATAGCGGAACGCGGGGGACTTCACTCATTTGATGCTCCTCACACTGCATGGTCGATGCGGATGGAATCCGCATACATGGATGGTGAGGCGCCGGCGGCAAGGGCCTGCCGGCGCCCCGGGTTTACTTCTTGACCAGCGGGCAGCTCGAATCCGCCAGCGGCTGGAAGGCTTCGGCGGCCGGAATGGTGGCCACCAGCTTGGAATAGTCCCAACCGCCCTTGGACTCGGACGGCTTTTTCACTTCATACAGGTACATGTCGTGGATCACGCGGCCGTCGGGACGGATGGACGCGTTGCGCATGATCGGATCCTCGATGGGCAGCGCGCGCATCTTGTCGGCCACCACCTTGCCGTCGGTGCTGCCGGAAGCGGCGACCGAGCGCAGGTAGTGCCGCACGCTGGAGTACACGCCGGCCTGCGTCATGGTGGGTTTCAGGCCGCGGAACGCTTTCTCGAAGCGCCCGGACCACTGGCGCGTGGCGTCGTCGTAATCCCAGTAGAAGCCGTCCACGTACGACAGGCCCTGGGCGCTTTCCAGGCCCAGCGCGCGCAGGTCCGACAGGAAAATCAGCAACGAGACCAGGCGCTGGCCGCCGGCCACGATGCCGAATTCGCGCGCTTGCTTGACCGCGTTGACCGTGTCCTGGCCGCCGTTGGCCAGCGCCACGACCTGGGCCTTGGAGGCCTGCGCCTGCAGCAGGTAGGACGCGAAGTCCGGCGCGTTCAGGGGATGGCGCACGCTGCCGGCGACGGTGCCGCCCAGCGCTTGCACGGCCTTGGCCGTGTCGGCTTCCAGCGAGTGGCCGAAGGCGTAGTCCACGGTGATGAAGTACCAGGATTTGCCGCCTGCCTTCACCGTGGCCTTGGCGCCGCCCGCGGACTGCGAGTAGGTATCGAACATCCAGTGGAATCCCACCGGTGAGCATTCCTTGTTGGTCAGCGCCGTGGTGGCGGGACCGGAGAACATCACCACCTTGTTCTTTTCTCGCGCAATGCCCTGCACCGCCAGCGCCACCGCGGAATTGGTCAGGTCGGCAATGGCGGTGACGCCGTCGCGGTCGAACCATTCGCGCGCTTTGGCCGCGCCCACGTCGGCCTTGTTCTGGTTGTCCGCGGACACCAGCTCGATCTTCATGCCCTTGCATTCCGCGGCCAGGCAGTCGTCGATGGCCAACTGCGCCGCCGCCACCGAACCAGGCCCACCCATGCCGGCGTAGGTGCCAGACATGTCCGTCAGAATGCCGATCTTCACTGGCGGCTTATCCGCCGCCTGCGCCTGGCCGACCAATGCGGCGCCCAGACACAAGCCTACGGCCAGCCCGCGTGCGTGCAATTTCATGGATTTGTCTCCTGAGTTTTATTCGTTATGGCGCCGTCTACGCGGCCTGCGGTCCCGGGGTTCAGGCCCCGGAGAGCCTGGCTACAGGCCCCAAGCCCGCCGACCCAGTGTAGATGTGTGAAAATCAACAAGCAACACTAGAAATGCACATTCCTTGTGCATTCATGCACAAGCAAAATTTTCCCGGCGGCGCAGCGCGCAGCCGGGCCTGGAGAGCCGGAAAGTGCTTGATTGGGACAGCCTGAGATATTTCCTCGAAGTGGCCCGCACCCAGCGGGTGAGCGCCGCGGCGCGCAAGCTCGGGGTCGAGCACACGACCGTGTCGCGGCGCATCCGCGCGCTGGAAGCTGAGCTGGACACCCTGCTATTCGAAAAGTCGCGCGGCGCGGGCTTCGTGCTGACCGAAGACGGCCAGCGCCTGTTCGTCCATGCCGAACAGATGGAGACCACGGTGCATTCCGCCCGCGAAAACCTGTCGGGCATCGGCCAGGCGCTGTCGGGGCACTTGCGCATCGGCGCCACCGAGGGCTTCGGCAGCTATGTGCTGACGCCGTTGGCGGCGGACTTCCAGCGGCGCTATCCGCACATCACGCTGGACATCCTGCCGGTGCCGCGCTTTGTCAGCCTGTCCAAGCGTGAAGCCGACCTGGCCATCACCATCGAGCGCCCCCAGCGCGGCCCCTATGTGTGCAGCAAGCTGTGCGACTACACGCTGCGCCTGTACGGCACGCCCGGCTATCTGGCCAGCCATCCGCCAATCCGCGAGCGCGCGGACCTGGCCGACCACACCTTCATCGGCTACGTCGACGAACTGCTGTTCAGCGAGCGGCTGCGCTATCTGGAAGACCTGCTGCCCGCCAGCAAGGTGGTATTGCGCAGCACCAGCGTGGTGGCGCAATACCACGCCGCGCTGCAGGGCCAGTCGCTGGCGATCCTGCCCTGCTTCATCGCCGCGCAGGACCCGCGGCTCACGCCCGTGCTGGCGGACGAGGTCGAGATCACGCGCTCGTTCTGGATGTACTGCCATGAAGACCTGCGCAAGCTCAAACGCGTGACGGCCCTGTGGGAGTTCATTCGCAAGTCAGTGCTGAAGAACGCCGACCTGCTGGCCGGCAAGGGCGGCACGATGAAGTACCTGCCCTGAAAAAGCCGCGGCCCGCGCTGGGCGGGCCGCAAGGCGTTGGATGTGCCGGCGTCAGGCGCTGTTCTTGGGCGCTTTCACACGCAAGCGCCGCATCAGCAGGAAGACCGTCAGCATCGCCACCAAGGCATGGATCGCCCACACGCCCACGCCAAAGCTGAGCTTGCCGTTGGAGATCCAGGCGCGCGACAGGTTCATCAGGTTCATGTAGAGCAGGCCCACCAGGCCGGCGATGAGCAGGTCGCCCGAACGTCCCAGGCGCGGGTTGACGGCGCCCAGCGGAATCGCCAGCAACGCCAGGTTCAGCGCGGCCAGCGGCAGCGAGACCCGCCACATCACTTGCGACCAGCTGCTATTGGTGTTGTCCGCAATCAATTGCGAGGTCGTGCGCGCCTTGGCGGAACGCTCCGCGTTGGCGCGCGCTTCGGCCACGGGATCGCCGCCCGACTTGCTTTCGAGGCGCAGGCCGTACTTGTCGAAGTGCACCAGCCGGATCTCGGGCGTGCCCGGCTTCAGGTCATAGCGATGGCCTTCGCCCAGCACCAGGAAGCGGTCGCCGTTGGGCATGGTTTCGCTATGGGCCTTGCTGGCGGTCAGCACGCTGAGCCATTCGGGACCATTTTCGCGCGCGAATACGTTGCCCAGTTCATCGCTGGGCTCCAGCGGATCTTCGGCGAAGAACACGCGGTTGCCGCCGGACGATTCCGCGAACTGGCCGGCCGTGACCTTGGACAGGTCGGAGCGCTGCTCGAAGCGTTCGTGGTATTCGCCGATCTGGCGGTACGCCCAAGGCGCCGCCACCAGCGTCAACCCCGCCACCGCCAGCGCCACGGGGATGGCGACGCGCAGCACCGGCCGGAACCAGTCGGCCAGCGAGAGGCCGCTGGCGAACCACACCACCATTTCCGATTCACGGTAATTGCGCGTGACGGTGGTGAGGACCGCAATGAAGACGGAGACCGCGAGAATGGTCGGCAATGCGGTGATGGTCGACAGCGCGGCCAGCACCACCACGACGTCCGCCCCGATGTTGCCGCCCGCTGCTTCACCGAGCAGGCGCACGAGCAACACGCTGAGCCATACGATGAGCAACGTGGAAAAGACAACGCCAGCGTGACTGGTGATCTCGCTGACGACAGAGCGTTTGAATAGAGACATGGGAGAATATGCGGGATAATCGACCGCATTCTACACAGACGTACACGGGAAACCCTCATGGAATTTAGCACACAGACCACTGCTTCCCTGCACCAAGTCAAGACCGCCGCCCTGGCCGTCGGGGTCTATGCGGAAGGCGTGTTGAGCCCCGCCGCCGATCTCATCGACCGCGCTTCCAATGGCGCGGTGCGTTCGGTGGTCAAGGCCGAGTTCCGCGGCCGCGCCGGCTCCACGCTGACCCTGCGCAACCTGCCCGGCGTGTCCGCGCAGCGTGTGGTGCTGGTGGGCCTGGGCAAGCAGGAAGAATATTCTGCCCGCGCCCACGCCTCGGCCGAGCAGGCCTTCGCCGCGGCTTGCGTATCGGCGCAGCTGGCTGAAGGCGTGTCCACGCTGGTCGCCAATCCGATCGCCGACGTGGCTGTCATCGCGCGCGCCCGCAGCGCCGCCATCGCAGCCGGCAACGCCACCTATCATTACGACGCCAGCTTCGGCAAGCCCGACCGCGACGCCCGTCCCAAGCTCAAGAAGATCGTCCAGGTCGTCGAGCGCGCCGACGCGGCCCAGGCCCAGAAGGGCCTGCGCGAAGGCGGCGCCATCGCCAACGGCATGGACCTGACCCGCACGCTGGGCAACCTGCCCGGCAATATCTGCACGCCGACCTACCTGGGCGAGACGGCCAAGCGCCTGGCCCGCGAGTTCAAGTCGCTGAAGGTGGAAGTGCTGGACCGCAAGCAGGTCGAAGCGCTGGGCATGGGCTCGTTCCTGTCGGTCGCGCGCGGCTCCGAGGAAGCGCTGCGCTTCATCGTCCTGCGCCATGCCGGCAACAAGGCCGCCAAAAAGACCGCCAAGGGCGCGCAAGGCCCCATCGTGCTGGTCGGCAAGGGCATCACCTTCGATGCCGGCGGCATCTCGCTCAAGCCCGCCGCCACCATGGACGAAATGAAGTACGACATGTGCGGCGCCGCCAGCGTGCTGGGTTCGTTCCGTGCCCTGGCCGAACTGGAGCTGCCGCTGGACGTGGTGGGCCTGATCCCGGCTTGCGAAAACCTGCCCAGCGGCAAGGCCAACAAGCCGGGCGACGTCGTCACCAGCATGGCTGGCCTGACCATCGAAATCCTGAACACCGACGCCGAAGGCCGCCTGGTGCTGTGCGACGCACTGACCTACGCGGAACGCTTCAAGCCGTCCGCGGTGATCGACATCGCCACCCTGACCGGCGCTTGCGTGGTGGCCCTGGGCAACGTCAATAGCGGCCTGTTCTCCAAGGACGACGCGCTGGCCGATGCGCTGGCCGCGGCCGGCCGCCAGTCGCTGGACACCGCATGGCGCATGCCGATGGACGACGCCTACCAGGAACAGCTCAAGTCCAACTTCGCCGACCTCGCCAACATCGGCGGTCCTCCGGCGGGCGCGGTCACGGCGGCCTGCTTCCTGTCGCGCTTTGCCACCTCGTACCGCTGGGCCCACCTGGACATCGCCGGCACCGCCTGGCGCGGTGGCAAGGACAAGGGCGCCACCGGCCGCCCTGTGCCGCTCCTGATGCAGTACCTGCTGGACCAGGCTTGAAACGGCAGCAACGGAACCCGGCATGACGCGCATCGACTTCGCCTTCGGCGCGCCCGACCGCTTGCGCACCGCCTGCCAGGTGGTGCGCAAGCGCTACCTGGCAGGGCAGCGGCTGGTGGTGTACTGTAGGGATGGCTCCCGGCTGGCCGCGTTCGACCGCATGCTCTGGGCCTTCGACGACACTTCTTTCGTGCCGCACGTGCTGGCCAACGATCCGCTGGCGGGCGAGACTCCTGTAATTCTCACTGCCGGCGATCCGCAACAGGCCGCGGCCGCGGCGGGCCAGGGCGGACAGCCCCAGCCGTCCTGGCTGCTGAACCTGGACCTCGACTGCCCTCCGGGTTTCGAAGCCTTCGAGCGCCTGCTTGAAATCGTCTCGGACGACCCCGACGACAAGCAGGCCGCCCGCCAGCGCTGGCGGACCTACCTGGCCGCGGGCCACACGCCGCAAAGCCACGACCTCAGCCGCCAGCAGCCGGACGGCTGAACGCGCCGGCCTTGCGGCGCGCCACCTCGATCACCCGGGAGCCATCATGCCCTCTCGCCACGCCGACCCCGGCATCCCTACCCTGACCCAGCGGGCCGAGCCCGCGCTCTACCCGCCGGCGTCCCCGCACGACGCGGACATGCCCGTGTTGACCGACCTGGCCGACGATGGCGCGCAGGGTGATGACGACGACGCCTTTCCGCTACTGACGGAAGTGGCGGACGACGCAGATGCGTCCCCTGATATCATTCCGCCGGCAGCCGCCGTCCTGGCTACGCCCCCCGCGGCGCCGGACGCCACGGTCCTGAGCGCCCGCCTTCAGGCCGAGGTCGAGCAGCTGATGCGCGAAGCCCTGGCCGAGGCCATCGAACAGATCCAGGCCCGCATGGACGCGGAATTGCCGCGCATCGTCGCCAGGGTGCTGCAGGACGTCAGGCCGGGTTGACCCGTCTGGAACCTATTTCGCGCCTCTGGTCTAATCCTAGGCAGAACTGGATTCTTCAGGGAACTGTAAGGTATCCTTCCCATCTAAGCCTTCTAGGCAACCATTACTCTGCCGCACACAGGAGTTCTCAATGAACGAATATCGTCCGTCCCCTTTTAACCGTTCCGGCGCCGTAGCCGGCGCGCCGGGCGAGGTCGCGCGCAACCAGGTGCTGCGCAACACCTATTGGCTCTTGGCGCTCTCGCTGATCCCGACCGTGCTGGGCGCGGCCGTGGGCATGTACACCGGCATCAACCGCATCATGGGCGCAAGTCCCGGCCTGTCCGCCATCGTGTTCCTGGTGGGCGCGTTCGGCCTGATGTTCGCGATCGAAAAGAACAAGAACAGCTCGCTGGGCGTGGTCCTGCTGCTGGCCTTCACGTTCTTCATGGGCGTGATGCTGTCGCGCCTGCTGGGCTTCGTCATGGGCATGAGCAACGGCTCGCAGCTGGTCATGACGGCCTTCGGCGGCACCGCGATCGTGTTCGGCACGATGGCCACGCTGGCCACCACCATCAAGCGCGACCTGTCGGGATTGCAGAAATTCCTGTTCATCGGCGCGGTCGTGATCCTGGTGGCGGCCCTGGCCAACATCTTCCTGCAACTGCCCGCGCTGATGCTGACCATCTCGGTCCTGGCCATCGTCATCTTCTCGGCCTTCATGCTGGTCGACCTGCAGCGCGTGGTCAACGGCGGCGAAACCAACTACGTGTCCGCCACGCTGGCCATCTACCTGGACGTCTACAACGTCTTCTCGAACCTGCTGATGCTGCTGGGCATCTTCGGCGGCAACCGCGAGTAATCGCAACGCTGCCAAACCGGCACAAAGAGCCTACATTCACGTGTGGGCTCTTTTTTTACCTTGGGCCTGCATTCACGTGTAGGCCCTTTTCTTTGCCCCTCCCGGGCGCCCTTTCCCGCTGGAGCCACGCCATGCCCGACCGCCGCCGCTTCCTCCAGACCGCTGCCGCCGCCGCCCTGACCGGGCCGGCCTGGACGGCCCGCGCCCTCAGCGTGGTAACTCCCATGCACAGGCGGAACATACCCGCCTCCGGCGAGGCGCTGCCTGTGATCGGCCTGGGCACCGCCGACACCTTCAACGTGTCCCCCGCCGACAAGGCCGCCATGGCGCCGCTGGCGCAGGTGCTGGATACGCTGCTGCAGAAGGGCGGCAAGCTGATCGACACCGCGCCCAGCTACGGGCAGGCGGAAGCGGTCACCGGCGCGCTGCTGGCGCGCGACGGCGGCGTGCGGGCCAGGACCTTCCTGGCGACCAAGATCAGCACGCAGGGCCACGAGTCAGCCATGCGCCAGGTGCGCCAATCGCAACAGGCGCTGGGCAGCGACAAGCTCGACCTGGTCCAGGTGCACAACCTGATCGACACCGCCAACCAATTGGCGCTGCTGCGCGAACTGAAGCAGCAAGGCGTGATCCGCTATCTGGGCATCACGCACTACACCGACCATGCCCACGACGAACTGACCGAACTGGTCGAACGCGAAAAGCCCGATTTCCTGCAGATCAACCTGTCCGTAGCCGACCGCAGCGCCGAAAAACGCCTGTTGCCCGCCTGCCAGGCCCACGGCGTCGCGGTGCTGATCAACCGCCCGTTCCAGGACGGCGCGCTGTTCCGCCGGGTCAAGGGGATGGCGCTGCCCGAGCTGGCCGCCGAGATCGATTGCGGATCCTGGGCGCAGATCTTCCTGAAGTTCATCATCGGCCATCCCGCGGTCACCGCCGTCATTCCCGCCACTTCCAAGCCGGCCAACATGGCGGACAACGCGCAGGCCGGCTTCGGGCCGCTGCCGGACGCCGCCATGCGGGAACGCATCGCCGCGCTGCTGGCCTGACGCCATGGCGTCCGCCCCCGGCAGCTTGCCAGGCCGCGCCGCGCAGGCCTTGGGCATTCCGCAGGAAGAACTGGCGCCGGCAGCCTGCGGCTTCGCGTTTTTCTTCTTTCTGTTCTGCGGCTATTTCATGCTGCGGCCGATACGCGAGACCATGGGCATCCAGGCGGGCGTCGACCAGCTGCAATGGCTGTTCACCGCGACCTTCATCGCCATGCTGGCCGTGGTGCCGCTGTTCGGCTGGCTGTCGGCGCGCGTGCCACGCGCCATGCTGGTGACCTGGGTCTATGCCGCTTTCGCGCTCAGCATGGCCGGCTTCGCCGCCCTGCTCCATCTGCGCCCCGGCAGCGTCTGGGCGGCGCGCAGCTTCTACGTCTGGCTGTCGGTCTTCAACCTGTTCGTCGTCTCCATCGCCTGGAGCCTGATGGCCGACGTATTCCGCATGGAGTCCGCCAAGCGCCTGTTCGCGCTGATTGCCGCGGGCGCCAGCGCCGGCGGGCTGGCAGGCCCGCTGTTGGGCGGCCTGCTGGCCGGCGCGCTCGGTCCGGCCGGCCTGTTGCTGCTGTCGGCGCTGCTGTTGACCGCCACCCTGCCCCTCAAGCGCTGGCTGCTGCGCTGGCGCGCGGCCCACCGCGAGGACGCGGCGTCGGACGACATGCGCCGACCGCTGGAAGGTTCGATCCTGGCCGGCCTCTCGCGCATCTTCCAGTCACCTTACCTGCTGGGGATTTCGCTGCTGGTGATCCTGCTGGCCACGCTCAACACGTTTCTCTACATGGAGCAGGCGCGGCTGGTGGCGCATGCCTTTACCGACACGGCCCAGCGCATCCGGGTCTTCAGCGCGCTGGACTTCACGGTACAGGCGCTGTCGCTGCTGTCGCAGCTCTTCATCACCGGGCGCGTGGCCACGCGTCTGGGGCTGCGCTTCCTGCTGACCGCCGTGCCGCTGACGATGACGGCCGCTTTCCTGGCGCTGGCGGCCTTTCCCGTCTTCGGCGTGCTGGCCGCGGCCATGATCGTGCGCCGGGTCGGCGAGTACGCGCTGATCCGGCCGGGGCGCGAAATGCTGTTCACTGCAGTCTCGCCCGAAGACAAGTACAAGACCAAGAACGTCATCGACACCGTGGTCTACCGCGCGGGCGATGCGGCCAGCGGCTGGGTCAAGGCGGGCGTGGACATGCTGGGCTACGGCCCGGCGCTGATCGCCGCGCTGGGCGCCCTGTGCGCGCTGGCGGCCGCCGCCGTGGGCCACGGGCTGGGACGGACCGCCGACCGGCGCAATGCGGACAGGTCTTAGGTTTTATTGAACATCCATATCATTGAAACAAACGTATTCCCCAGGCCGCGACCGCACAATGGCGCAGCTCTCAATGCCTGGGGAAACGTCATGAAACGCACCGCCTGTCTTGCCGCCGTGTTGCTAAGCTTGGCCGCGCCCGCCGCGCTGGCCGCCTATCCGGAACGCGCCATCACCCTGATCGTGCCGGCCGCAGCGGGCGGCAACGCCGACATCACTGCGCGCCTGGTGGGCCAGGAAATGAGCCGCCAGCTGGGCCAGCCCGTGGTCGTGGAGAACCGCGTCGGCGCGGGCGGCCGTATCGGCACCCAGGCCGTGGCGCGCGCGCCGGCCGACGGCTACACCATCGGCTATGCCCACGTCGGCACGCTGGTGCTGCACCGGTTCCTGTTCAAGCAGCAGCTCTACGACCTGGACCGCGACATCGCCGCCATCGGGCTGGTGGCCGAAACGCCCAACGTCATCGTGGTGAACGCGTCCTCGCCCTATCGCGACCTGAAGGGGTTCATCGAGGCCAGCCGCGCCCAGCCGGAGCGCCTGACGATGACCTCCGCCGACCCGGGCACCACCAGCGAGGTCGGGGTCAAGCTCTTCATCGCCCAGACCGGCGCCGCCGTGCGCCAGATCCCGTACAAGGCCACGGCCGCGCAGTTGTCCGACCTGCTGGGCGGCCATGTCGATTCCATGATGGAAAACCTGCCGCCACTGATCGGCAACCTGAAGGATGGCCGCTTGCGCGCGCTGGCGGTCACGACCAAGACCCGCGCCGCCTCCAATCCGGACGTGCCGACGGTGGCGGAGCAAGGGTATCCCGACTACGAGCAATCGGCCTGGAGCGCGCTGGTCGCGCCCGCCGGCACCCCGCCCGAGGTCATCGCGCGGCTGAACGCGGCAATGAACGCTGCGCTGCGCTCGGACGGCGTCAGCAAGGAACTGCGCAGCCGCTCCCAGGAACCGCTGGGTGGCACGCCGCAGGACGTACAGAACCAGATACGCAAGGAGCTGCCCAAATGGGAAGGCATCATCAAGGCCGCCGGCACGACGCTGGATTGAACCGGATCGTCACATCAGCAGGAGCCGCCGCATGGCCACGGTAAGCCGCGAGGACTTTTCCTGCGCCGCGGCGACCAACGCGTCGGCCTACCGGCGCGTCACCATACCGATGCTGCGGATCGAGGCGGGGCCTGGCCCCGCCGTTGCCTTGATGGCGGGCGTGCATGGCGACGAATGGGAAGGCCAGGCCGCCATCCTGGAGCTGTGGCGCCTGCTGCCCGGCATCCTGCAACGCGGCACGGTCTACCTGCTGCCCGCGGCCAACGCCGAGGCCTCGCTGGCGGGCACGCGCCTGTCGCCGTCCGACGGCGGCAACCTCAACCGCGCTTTCCTGGGCGCCCCCGCGCGCGGCTACACGGAAAGCGTGGCCGCCGCGCTGGAAGCCCGGCTGCTGCCGCGCATACAGGCGCTGGTGGACGTGCACAGCGGCGGCGCGTCGCTGCGCTACCTGCCCTCGTCGGTCATCACGCGCTACGGCGACGACGCCTACGACGAACGCCTGCCCGCCCTGGCGCGAGCCTTCGGGCTGCCCGATTGCATGTACTTCCGCGGCACGGAGTCCGGCTCCATGCCGGCCGCCGCCAGCCGCCATGGGGTGCTGCGCCTGAGCGCCGAGATCGGGGGCGGCCGCGAAACCAGCCAGGCGCTGGTCGACCGCTGCCGCGACGGCCTGCTGGGCTGCCTGGGCGAGCTCGGCCTCCTGCCCGACCGCCCGCCCGCGCGCCGCCCCGAGGTCCGCCTCTATGACCTGGACGCTCCCGCCGCCACCCTGCGCGCCAGCGAGGCTGGCGTGTTCGTGCCCGCTGTCGAACTGGGACAACTGGTCAATGCGCGCCAGCGCATCGGCCAACTGCTGGAACCCGCCCGACCCGACATGGCGCCGCGCGCGCTGACCAGTCCGCAGGCCGGCACTGTCGTGTGCCTGCGCGCCATCGCCCGCAGCGACGACGGCGATTGCCTGCTGCAAGTCGCGCCCGCCCTTCCCCTCGATTCCCTTGCCTCGAAGTATTGACCCATGCAGATGAACCCTAGCTTGTCCGGCCTGCGCTGCATCCGTTGCGCCAGCCTGTGGCCGCCGGCCGATTACCCCGAAGGCTGCCCCAGCTGCCTGGAAGCCGGCCACCCCGCCAGCCTGGAATGCCTGTACGAACCCTCGGCCGACGGCGCCATGCCCCTGCCGGTGCTGGACGCCGTCACGCTGGGCGAAGGCGCCACTCCCTGCCTCGCGGCGCCCGCGCTGGCGCAGACTGAAGGCGTGGGCCAGCTCTGGCTGAAATGCGAAAGCGCCAACCCCACCGGCAGCCACAAGGACCGCATGGCGGCCCAACTGGTGTCGCGCGCGCGCCTGGCCGGCGCCACCCGCGTGGCGGCCGCCTCCAGCGGCAATGCCGGCGTCTCGCTGGCCGCCTATTGCGCCGCCGCGCGGCTGGAAGCCGACATCGCCATCACCACCAACTGCCCGCCCTTGCAGCGCGAGGCCATGCAGCGCTTCGGCGCCCGGCTGACCGCCTTCGAGGACAGCCTGAGCCGCTGGCCCCATGTCGAGGACTTGTGTCGCAACCACGGCGCCTTCGCCGGCACGAACTATCTGAATCCGCCCGTGGGCACCCACCCCTACGGCGTGGAAGGCTACAAGCCCATCGCGCAGGAGATCCTGGAAAGCTGCGGCGTGCCCAGTGACATCGTGGTGCCCACCGCGCGCGGCGATCTGCTGTGGGGCATCTTCCTGGGTTGGCAGCATCTGCTGCAAACCGGCCGCATCGCGCGCCTTCCGCGCCTGCATGCGGTGGAGCCGTACGCCCGCCTGTCGCGCGCGCGCGCCACAGGCGACGCGCGCAAGCAATGGGACGGCGTGACGGACCAGTATTCGATCGCGGGCAGCACCAGCACGCTGCAATCGCTGGAAGCCTTGACGCGTTCCGGCGGCACGCCGGTGGAGATCTCGGACGCCGCGGCCGCGCAAGCGCAGCAGCGGCTGGAACGCATTGGCCTGGCGACCGAGCTGTCATCGGCCGCGGCGCTGGCTGCCGTGTCGCGGCTGCGGCGCTCGGGCTTGTTGGATGCGGAGTCGTCCGTGGTGTTGATCGTGACCTCGGACGGGCGCCGCGGCTAGCGCCCGGGGGCCGGCTTCGGCGCGCTAGACGCCAAAGCTTTCCACCAGCGGCGCCAACGCGCCGCGCAGACAGGTCGCCCAGAACTTGCCCGCCTCGGACAAGGGGCGGCTGCCATGCAGGATCATGTGGCATTCGAAATGCACCGGCGCGGCCAGCGGGCGATAGCACAGGCCCGCCGCCGCCATGCCGACTGCCGTGGCCGGGTTGGCGATGCCCACGCCATGCCCCGCCAGCGCCAGTTGGCACACGGTGCTGGAATAAGGCGTCTCGATGGCCACCTTCAGGCTCTGCCCCGCTTGCGCCAACAGCGCGTCCAGGCGCTTGCGCGAGCCGTCCTCGGCGTTCAGCGCGATCACGTCGGCGTCGGCCAGGTGCGAAAAATCCACTTGCTCCAGCCGCGCCAGCGGATGCCCCTTGGGAAAAACCGCCACGGCGCGCAAACTGGCCAGCCGGTGGCCGCGCAAGCCTTCGAGTTCGGATTCGTCGGCCACAGCTGCCAGGTCCAGCTCGCCCGACACCACCATGTCGCGCAAGGTATTGGAATCCCGGATCTGCAGATACAGGCCGGTATCAGGATAGCGCTCGCGAAAGCGAGCAATAGTGTCGCTGATGATGGCGCCGCTATAGGCATGGATGCAGCCGATGCGCAGCCGCGGCTGCGCCGCGCCGCGGATGGCGCGGATCTTGCGGCCCAGGCTTTCCAGCCCGACGTTCAGGCGGCGGATTTCTTCATACAGCAGGGTCGCCTCGGGCGTGCGCTGCATGCGCTGGCGTACGCGCTCGAACAGACGCAGCTCGATGCTGGCTTCGAGCGCGGCCAGGGTCGCGCTGACGGTGGCGGGCGACACGTCCAGCCGTCTGGCAGCGGCGGTGACGCTTTCCGTTTCATAGACGGTGCGGAAGGTCTCGACCTGCTTGAGCGTGAAGGTCATGGCCGGATCGCGCTGCGCTCAGATGCGTTGCAGGTCCAGCAACACGCGGCGGGTCGACAAGGGACGGCCCGCCAGGATTTCGGCCAGCCGTTCGCGCAGGTCGCGGCGCAGGGCCGGCTCGATCGCCGGGTCGTCGAAATCGGGGGGATCCTCGTCCACGCCATAACCGGTTTCGCGCAGCAGCGTCCATTCGAAGCGGCGCAGCGCGCCCGCGGCGCGGGTGCCGCCGGACAACTGCTGCAAGGCGAAGTCGTAGGCGTCGAACAACAGCGGATGGGCGTCTTCGCGCGGCAGCAGCCGCAGCAGCAGTTCGTTCATATACCAGGCCGACATCAGCGCGGTGCCGGTCAGCGGCCGGATGCCCGCGATCTCGGCGCGCGTCAGCGTCTTGACCTCGCCATTGCCGGTCCACGACAGCAGCAGCGGCTGGAACGCGGACAACACGGGACGCAGGACGGAATACGGGCGCTTCGCGCCCTTGGCGACCATGGCCACACAGCCGTGATCGCGTGAGAAAGTCTGAACGATGAGGGAGGTTTCACGCCACGCGGTGGCGTGCAACATGTATCCGGGGCGATCCTGGACGCGAGGCGCCCGTCTACTCATAGCCCAGATCGCGGAGCGCACCCTCGCGGTCGGACCAGCCCTTGCGCACCTTGATGTAGACCTCCAGGTGCACCGGCTTGTCCAGCAGCTTGGCGATGTCCTGCCGCGCCTCCGTGGCGATGCGCTTCATGTGCATGCCGCCCGCGCCCAACAGGATGGGTTTGTGGCTGTCGCGCTCGACCACCACGCAGGCATTGATGCTGGCGCCCTTGCTGGTTTCTTCCCATTGCTCGATGACGACGGTACAGCCGTAAGGCAGTTCGTCGCCAACCAGGCGGAAGATCTTCTCGCGCACCAGTTCGGCGGCGATGAAGCGCATGGGGCGGTCGGTCAGCGTGTCTTCCTCGAACATCGGCTCGCCTTCCGGCAGGCGCGACGCGATTTCTTGCAACAGCTGATCCAGCTGCTGGTTCTTGGTGGCGCTGACGGGCACCACGGCGCCGAACGGATGCAGCGCCATGATCTTGGACACGAAGGCGAACAGGTCGTCGCGGTTCTTCAATGCGTCGATCTTGGAGACGACCAGGATGGTGCGTTCCGGCGCGGGCAAAAGCGGCAGCAGCTTGGCGTCGCCCTCGGACCATTTGCCGGCTTCCACCACATGCACCACCACGTCCACGTCGGCCAGGGCCTGCGTGACCACGCGGTTCATCATGCGGTTCATTGCGCCGCCATGGCGGGTCTGGAAACCCGGCGTATCGACGAATACGAACTGCTCGTGCTCGCGCGTCAACACACCGTGGATGCGGTGGCGCGTGGTCTGCGCCTTGCGCGACACGATGGAAATCTTGGAACCGATCAGGGCGTTCGTCAGGGTGGACTTGCCCACGTTGGGGCGGCCCACGATGGCGACGAAGCCGGTACGAAAAGGGGTATCGCTCATTTAGTCTCTTGAGCCACTGCCACCGGCAGCGACAATTGCGCGGTTTTGCGCGCCTTGCCCGACTTGCGGGCAGCCTTGGTCGCCGGGCTGACGGCCAACGCGGCCTCCAGCGCCAGCTTGGCCGCCGATTGCTCGGCGGCACGGCGGCTGGCGCCGGGCGCCATCACCTTGATCTCGAGCGCCGGAATGGCGCACTCGACTTCGAACTGCTGGCTATGGGCCGCGCCATGCGTGGCCACCACCGTGTACACCGGCAGCGCCAGCTTGCGGCCCTGCAGGAATTCCTGCAGCAAGGTCTTGGCGTCCTTGCCCAGGGTCTTGGGATCGACCGAAGCCAGCACCGGCTGGTACTGGCGCACGATCACGCGACGGGCGGCGTCGAAACCCGCGTCCAGGAACACGGCGCCGAACAGGGCTTCGACCGTGTCCGCCAGGATGGAAGGCCGGCGGAAACCGCCGCTCTTCAATTCGCCTTCGCCCAGACGCAGGTATTGCGACAGTTCCAGCCGCTGGGCGATATCCGCCAGCGAGGCCTGCTTGACCAGATTGGCGCGCAGGCGCGACAGATCGCCTTCGTCGATTTTGGAATAACGCTCGAACAGCATCGCCGCAACGACAAAGTTCAGCACGGAATCCCCAAGGAATTCCAGGCGCTCGTTGTGGCGCGCACCGTGGCTGCGGTGCGTCAGCGCCTGTTCGAGCAATGCCGAATCACTGAAGTGGTGATCCAGGCGGTTTTCTAGCGTGGCTAGCGACATAATCAGTTGAACCGGCCGATGCGGCTGAGATCGCTGAAATTCATCCAGATGAAGAACGCGCGGCCGACGATATTGGCTTCCGGTACGAAGCCCCAGTATCGGCTGTCGGCGCTGTTATCCCGATTATCGCCCATGGCGAAAAACTGCCCCTCGGGTACTTTGCAGCGTACCCCATTACGGCTGTATTGGCAGTTCTGGCGGTTGGGAAATTGCCACATCGGGCCATACTCCTGCGGCTTGCCCTCATCCAGCAGGATTTTGTGCTCAACGTCGCCCAACTTCTCTTTATATTGCGCAATATATGACACACGATCCGGCTCGAAGTAGTCGCCGTCGCGCTCATGCGGCACCAATTCGCCGTTGATGTAGAGCTTTTTGTCCAGGTAGGCGACCTCGTCGCCCGGCAGGCCGACCACGCGCTTGATGTAGTCGACGTCCGGATCCACGGGGTAGCGGAACACGAACACGTCGCCGCGCTGGGGCTTGCCCACCTCGATGATCTTCTTGTCGATGACCGGCAGGCGCAGGCCGTAGCTGAACTTGTTCACCAGGATCAGATCGCCCGATTGCAGGGTCGGCAGCATCGAGCCCGACGGAATGCGGAACGGCTCGACCACGAACGAGCGCAGCATGAACACGAACAGGATGACGGGGAAGAAGCTGACGGCGTATTCGATCCACCACGGCATGCGGCGCGCGGCGTCGCCGGCTTCGCGGCGCAGGCGCTCGGCTTCCTGGGCGTCGCCGACCAGGGCCGTATCGTATTGCGCCATTGCCGCCTGGGCCCGGCGTTCGCGGCCCTTGCGCAGCACTGCCAGATCAAGCACCCAGATAATGCCGGTCAACACCAGCAAAACAAAAAGAATCAGGGCAAAGTTCCAACTCATCAGCTAACCGCCTTTTCGGGTTCTATTTGTCTTCCACTTGCAGGATGGCCAGGAACGCCTCCTGCGGAATTTCCACGCTACCCACCTGCTTCATGCGCTTCTTGCCGGCCTTCTGCTTTTCCAGCAGCTTCTTCTTGCGCGAGATGTCGCCGCCGTAGCACTTGGCCAGCACGTTCTTGCGCAACGCCTTGACGTTTTCACGCGCGATGATTTCGGCGCCGATGGCGGCCTGGATCACCACGTCGAACATCTGGCGCGGAATCAGGCCGCGCATGCGCGTGACCACGTCGCGGGCGCGATGGCGCGCGTTGCTGCGGTGGACGATCACGGCCAGCGCGTCGACGCGGTCGTTGTTGATCAGCAGGTCCACGCGCACCACGTCGGCCGAGCGGTACTCCAGGAACTCGTAGTCCATCGAAGCGTAGCCGCGCGACACCGACTTCAGCTTGTCGAAGAAGTCCAGCACGATCTCGGCCAGCGGGATCTCGTACACCAGGTGCACCTGGCGGCCGTGGTAGCTCATGTTGACCTGCACGCCGCGCTTGTTATTGCACAGCGTCATGACAGGACCCACGTAGTCCTGCGGCATGAATAGCGTGACCTTCACGATGGGTTCGCGGATGTCGGCGATCTTGCCGATTTCCGGCATGCGCGACGGGCTTTCCACGGTGATCACGGAACCGTCGCGCTGTTCGACCTCGTACACCACCGACGGCGCGGTGGTGATGATGTCCATGTCGAATTCGCGCTCCAGGCGCTCCTGCACGATTTCCATGTGCAAAAGACCCAGGAAGCCGCAACGGAAACCGAAGCCCAGCGCCTGCGACACTTCCGGCTCGAACATCAGCGCGGCGTCGTTCAGCTTGAGCTTTTCAAGCGAATCGCGCAGCTGGTCGTATTCGGAGCTTTCCACGGGGTACAGGCCCGCGAACACCTGCGGCTTCACTTCCTTGAAGCCGGGCAGCGGTTCGGCTGCAGGCTTGTTGGCCAACGTGACGGTATCGCCCACCTTGGCGTCTTCCAGCTGCTTGATGCCGGCGATGATGAAGCCCACTTCGCCCGCCGACAGATGCGGACGCTGTTGCGACTTCGGCGTGAACACGCCGGTCTGCTCGCAAAGGTGGGTGGCGCCGGACGCCATCAGCAGGATCTTGTCCTTGGGCTTGAGCACGCCGTTGATGATGCGCACCAGCATCACCACGCCCACGTAGTTGTCGAACCACGAATCGATGATGAGGGCCTGCAGCGGCGCGTCGGGATCGCCCTTGGGCGGCGGCACGCGGGCCACGACCATTTCCAGGATCTCGTCGATGCCCATGCCGGTCTTGGCGCTGGCCAGCACCGCCTGCGAGGCGTCGATGCCGATCACATCCTCGACTTCCTGGCGGGCGCTGTCGGGATCAGCCTGCGGCAGGTCCATCTTGTTCAGCACGGGCAGCACTTCCACGCCCAGCTCGATGGCGGTGTAGCAGTTGGCCACGGTCTGCGCTTCCACGCCCTGCGAAGCGTCCACCACCAGCAGCGCGCCTTCGCAGGCCGACAGGGAGCGGCTGACTTCATACGAGAAGTCCACGTGCCCCGGGGTGTCGATCAGGTTCAGGTTGTAGACCTTGCCGTCCTGCGCCTTGTAGTGCAGGGCCGCGGTCTGGGCCTTGATGGTGATGCCGCGCTCGCGTTCGATTTCCATGGAATCGAGGACCTGCGCCGACATCTCGCGATCCGCCAATCCGCCGCAGCGCTGGATCAGGCGATCGGCCAGGGTCGATTTGCCGTGATCGATGTGGGCAATGATGGAGAAGTTGCGAATATGCTGCATGCTTGAAGTTATAAGGGACGGAACACTCGGCACTGGGCCGGAAGACACCGCCGCCGGAATACGCACGGCTGACGAGGAGGGTGCCAACGGGCCTGGCCCGGGCAAAACAAGGGGGCGCCATGCGCCCCCTCTTGCGGCAACCAGGCATTTTAGCCGGTCTTGCGCCTTTTTTCTGCGGACTCGGAAGACGGGCCCGGCATTACTTCGATGCCGGCACCGCCACCCACTGCGTCTGGTCGCCGCGGCGCACCAGCAACCCTGCGGCGCGGCCCTTGTCCAGCTTGGCCACGAGTTCGCCGAACTGCTTGGCGCCCGTGACGTCGGTGTCGTTCAGGGCCAACACGATATCGCCTTCCTGCAGGCCGGCCTTGGCCGCAGCGCCTTCGGCCACCTTGACCTGGACGCCGCCCTTGATGCGCAGCTTCTTCTGCACGTCGGCCGGCACGTCGACCACGCCCAGACCCAGCGCATTGGTGACTTCCGGGACTGGCGGCGCACCCTTCTTGCTGGCGCCCGCGGCCTTCTCGGTCGGGATCTCGCCCACCTTGACCGTCAGCGTCAGGTTCTTGCCCTTGCGCCACACTTCCATGTCGGCGCGCGTGCCCGGCTTGGTTTCGCCCACGATGCGGGGCAGGTCGGACCAACGCTTGATGGGTTCGCCGTTGAACTTGAGGATCACGTCGCCCGGCTGCACGCCTGCCTGCTCGGCAGGACCATCGGCTTCCACGCTGCTGACCAACGCGCCTTCGGCCTTGGGCAAGCCGATGGCTTCGGCCACGTCCTTGCCCACTTCGCCGATCTGCACGCCGACGCGGCCGCGCGTGACCTTGCCGGTAGCGCGCAACTGGTCCACCACGCGCATGGCTTCGTCGATCGGAATGGCCAGCGAAATGCCCATGAAGCCGCCGCTGCGCGAAATGATCTGGGAATTGATGCCCACCACCTCGCCTTGCAGGTTGATCAGCGGACCGCCCGAGTTGCCCGGGTTGACCGCCACGTCGGTCTGGATGAACGGCAGGTATTCGCCGGTATCGCGGCCGATGGCGCTGACGATGCCGGAGGTCACGGTGGAATCCAGGCCGAACGGCGAACCGATGGCCAGCACCCACTGCCCCTTCTTCAGCTTCTTGGGATCGCCGATCACCAGCGGGGTCATGTCCTTGGCTTCGATCTTGATCAGCGCCACGTCGGTGCGCTCGTCCGTGCCGATGACCTTGGCCTTGAACTCGCGGCCGTCGGTCAGCGTAACGTAGATGTCCGTCGCGTCCACCACCACGTGGTTGTTGGTCAGGATGTAGCCGTCATCGGAAATGAAGAAGCCGGAACCCACGCCGCGCGGCACGGTGCGCTCTTCGGGCTGGGATGGCTGCGGACGCTGACGCGGCGAGGGGCCGGGCTGAGCGCCGCCGCCGGGCGGCTGGAATTCGGGGCCGAAGAACCAGCGGAACAGTTCATAGGGATCATTGCCGCCGCCGGGGCCCATGCCGCGCACCGGCACCGTGGCCGTGGTGCGGATGTTGACGACCGCGGGGTCGGCCTTTTCGACAATGCTAGTGAAATCAGGCAGCGTCACCGTCGGCGCCTGGGCGACGGCGGCAGGCACATAGGCGCCGGCCAACATGACGCTGGCCGCGGCCGCCACCAGAAAGCGCCGGAAAAAAGCATTCGACACTGTCATTGCTTTCATAAGTGTTACTCCGAAATTGCTGCTTGCCATACCCGGCCGATCACTTGGACTCGGCCCCGGGGGCTGCTGCCACAGGCGCGGCGGGCACATATTCAGTGGCTTGCGCCAGCTGCTCCAGCGTCGCGATGGGCACTTCGCCCACGGCGGTCAGCCAGAAATCAGCGATGCGCGTGCCATAGACCGTGATCGCCCCGCGCTGCGCGGCGCCGTGGGGAGGACGGTGGCCGCGCTGGCTGTCGTAGGGTTCGATGAACACGGAAATGGCCGCCAGTCCGTCGGACAATACCATCTGGTTGACCGTAATGCCCTTCCCCATCGAACGGGCCACCTGCATGACGGCCTTGAAGCCCTTGGGCGCCGGGATGCGCCACCCCTGGGCAGCCAGATCCACCGGTTTCATCGAGGGTTCCAGCACCTTCCAGTCGCGCGTGCTCCAGCGCGAGCTCAGCAACTGGGGATCGACTTCCGAGCCCAGCCGCAGCGAGGTGAAGGACACCTGCTCGACCACGCCGCGGGCGGCGTTCAGCGTCTGGGCCTTGAGCAGCAGATTGGTTTCGACGTCCGCGCACAGCCGGTAGCCGTAGCGCAGCTTGTCCAGCGGCTCGATCGTGATCAGGCGGCATTCGCGCCCGGCCACGCGGTGCAGCGCGGACTCGGCGTGGATCTTGTAGTGCTCGGACAGGTTGGCCGCGTCGCCCAGCAGCAGACCGGGAAAGCGGTCGCCTCGGCGGCGCTCCAGCAACACGGTCTTGCGCTCGGGCAGCAGACACTGCACGTCTTCGTTGTGACGCAGGTACTCGCGGGGCTGGCCGTCGAGGATTTCCAGGCGTTCGCGTTCACCGGTGCCGTCCACCACGTGCACCAGGCGCGAGGACTGGATCGTTTCGCCCTGCTGGTACATGAAGACGCCCGCGTAGTCCTGCTTGCGGGCGGCTTGTTGGATGCGGGTCAGCAGCTGGACCACGTCATCGGTGACGGCGGGCGCGGCATCGGCCGCGCGCGCGGGTTCGTGCGCAGCCAGGAAAGCGGTCAAAAGCGTGGCGGCAAACCAGCCGGCGCGGTGGGCCTGCAGCGTGGCGGCCCGGCCCAGCACCGGCCAGCGCGATGGAAGCACCAACGCCATCAGCGCCCCACCCCGGTGTCAAAGGACACCTGGCGCACGGCGCTCGGGCCAGCCATCTGGCGATGCGCTTCCAGGTAGTCGCGCAAGCCCGAATCGTCGGCAGCCGCGGCGGGCGAGCTGGCATCGGCCAGTACCCGGACTTCGGTCGCCGGTTCGCCGGTCAGGTAAGGCTGCGCCACCCAGGCGACGGTCGCCACGGCAGCGGCCACCGCCAGGCCGGACAGGCCGACCCGCAATGGCGAGCGGCGCCGAGGCGCCGCAACAATGGGCAATTCCGCGTCCAGCGCCCGTGCCAGGCGGGCCTGGAAGGCCGCGCTGGGGGTCAGCGCCAGATCGGCGTTGCGCAGGGAATCACCGATCAGATGATAGGTGTCCCAGGTCTCGCGCCCCTCGCGGGACAACAAGCCGGGAAAGATGTCGTCGGATTCCTCTCCGTCCATCCAGGCGGAAACCGACTCCTCCCAGGAGGACTCGGCGATCACAACGGATTTGGCTGCTGTTTGCATGACTGCCACTCCTTACCAGCGACGCTCGGCATCGGTGCCTAGCAACGGACGCAACTTGGTGGCGATGGCTTCACGCGCACGAAAAATGCGGGAACGCACCGTACCTATCGGGCAATCCATGCTCTGGGCGATGTCTTCGTAACTCATACCTTCGATTTCACGCAGGACAATTGCGGTACGCAATTCTTCCGGCAATTCCTCAATAGCCGCGTTCACCGTCTCGGCGATTTCGCGGCTGGCGACCATGGATTCCGGCGTGCTTATATCGGTTAGGTTGTCGGTTTCGTTAAAAGTTTCACCGTCTTCCGTTTCTATCGCATTGGGCGCGCTGGGACGCCGGCCCTGCGAGGCCAGCCAGTTGCGCGCCGTGTTGATGGCGATCCGGTACAACCAGGTGTAAAAGGCGCTCTCCCCACGGAATTGGGGCAAGGCGCGGTAGGCCTTGATGAAAGCCTCCTGGGCCACGTCCTCGATTTCCGCGGGGTCGCGGATCATGCGGGCCAGCAGACGGAGAATCTTGCGCTGGTACTTGAGCACCAGCAGGTCGAAAGCCTTCTTGTCGCCCCGCTGGACGCGCGCGACAAGCTCGGCGTCGACTTCGCGCTCGCTCATGACGCCTCCCGCAGGCTGGGCGCCGGACGGGCAGGCCGCGCCGCGCCGGCCAGCAGGCACAGGCGCCGCCAGGACTCGGGGCGCAACGTCCGCTGCCAGACGGTGAGGGTGATTGTGCTGTTGGTAAAGGCCGTACTCCCGGTGGACAAGGGCTGCAAAGTGAGCGTCAGCCAGCGGGGACCACGCTGTTCTCGCAACAGCCTTGCGTCCTGCCAGCCTTGCGGCAGGCGTACCTGCCAGCTCCCTGCCCCGGCTGCCGCGCGCAACGCGGATACGGGGGACAGGCTGCTCCGTGCCGAGTGTAACAGCCCGGCCAGCACAAGCAGGAGCGCAATCGCCGCGCCCGCTGCCCATGCCATGCCGTGCCAGGACGCCGCCGTCAGCACGCTGGCGCCAGCCGCGGCCAGCGCCAGGCCAAAAAGCGCCGTGGCGCTTCCTGGCCGCCTGACGGGCACGCGAAACGCCCAGCGTTCCCCGAGCGCCTCTTCCAAATCAGACCCGGCGAACGGCCATCGAGCCGTTGGTGCCGCCGAAGCCGAACGAGTTGGACAGGCCGACATCGATCTTCATCTGCCGCGCCTCATTGGCGCAGTAATCCAAATCGCATTCCGGATCTTGATTGAAGATGTTGATCGTGGGCGGCGACACCTGGTTGTAGACCGCCAGGGTGGTGAACACCGCCTCGATACCACCGGCCGCGCCAAGCAGGTGCCCAGTCATGGACTTGGTCGAATTGACCACCAGCTTCTTGGCGTGATCGCCGAAAGCCAGCTTCAAGGCGTCGGTTTCGTTCTTGTCGCCCAGGGGCGTCGAGGTGCCATGCGCGTTGACGTACTGCACGTCTTCGAGGTTCAGGCCGCCGTTGCGCAGCGCATTCACGATGCCGCGACGCGGACCGTCCTTGTCTGGAGCCGTGATGTGGTGCGCATCGGAACTCATGCCGTAGCCCACGAACTCGCCGTAGATGCGCGCGCCGCGCTTCTTGGCGTGTTCGTACTCTTCCAGCACCAGTACGCCCGCACCCTCGCCCAGTACGAAGCCGTCGCGATCGCGGTCCCAGGGACGCGAAGCCGTCTGAGGATCGTCATTGCGGGTCGACAAGGCGCGCATCGCGGCAAAACCGCCGATGCCCAGCGGCGACACGGTGGACTCGGCGCCGCCGGCAACCATGACGTCGGCATCGCCGTACTCGATCAGACGCGCAGCGTCGCCGATGCAATGCAGGCCGGTGGTGCAGGCCGACACGACTGCGTAGCTCGGGCCCTTCATGCCATATGCGATGGACAAATGACCGGAGATCAGGTTGATCAGCGAACCCGGCACGAAGAACGGCGAAATGCGGCGCGGACCCTTGGCCAGGTATTCAACCTGCGTTTCCTCGATGCGCGGCAGACCGCCGATGCCCGAGCCCACGATCACGCCGATGCGTTCCGCGTTGGCTTCGGTGACTTCCAGGCCGCTGTCGCGCCATGCCTGCATCCCGGCGGCCAGGCCGTAATGGATGAAGGTATCCATCTGGCGGGCTTCCTTGGCCGAGATATAGGTGCTGATGTCGAAGTCTTTGACTTCGCCGGCAATATGCGTGGTGATGGCCGAGGGATCGAAACGGGTGATGCGGCTGATGCCAGAACGTCCGTTGACGATATTGTCCCAAGCGGTGGTCAAGTCGTTCCCGACGGGAGAAACGATACCCAGGCCAGTGATGACGACACGTCGCTTCACGGATGACTCCTCAAACAGACAAAAGAAAGGCGGTTTTCGGGATGCGCTGCACGTGCGGCCCACGCGAAAGCGGGTCGGGCATTACTACGCCCTTCCCGCATGCGGACCGCACGGCAAATTCCTGAAACCGCCCCGATTTTCCGGCTGGCTGCGACGGACGTCGCGAGGCAACCAGAAGGGTAAAAGCCCAGCTTACTGCTTGCCGTGCGAATTGATGTAGTCAATCGCTTGTTGCACGGTCGTGATCTTTTCGGCCTCTTCGTCGGGGATCTCGGTCTCGAATTCGTCTTCGAGCGCCATGACCAGTTCGACCATGTCGAGCGAATCGGCACCGAGGTCGTCAAGGAAGGAGGATTCGTTCTTGATCTCGGCTTCGTTGACGCCAAGTTGTTCAGCGACGATCTTCTTGACGCGCTGTTCGATGCTTTCCATGCAGATCTCCAATTGGGAAAAATCCCGCGAATTATAGCCAAGCGCGGAGTTTTGCGACGCCTGGCCGTGACAAAAATAACACCGCGCACTTGATCTGTCGCCGGGAATGGCGCAGGAAACCGGTGTGCGGCGTTTCCGGTTGAACCTCGCGTTGCCTCGCCGTTTGTGTCCGGCGGCGGCATGGCGGAACTGGCCGCCTACGCGCGATTCGTGACTTATTGCATGTACATCCCGCCGTTGACGTGCAGGGTGGTGCCGGTAATGTAACCCGCCTGCGGCCCGGACAAAAACGCCACGGCGTGGGCGATGTCGGCAGGCGAACCCAGGCGGCCCAGCGGAATCTGCTGCAGCAAGGCCGCAGTCTGATTTTCGCCCAGCGCGCGCGTCATGTCGGTATCGATGAAACCGGGCGCGACGCAGTTCACGGTGATGTTGCGGCTGCCCAGTTCACGCGCCAGGGCGCGCGACATGCCTGCCACGCCGGCCTTGGCCGCGGCGTAGTTGGCCTGGCCCGGGTTGCCGCTGGAACCCACCACGGACGTGACGTTGATGATGCGTCCCCAGCGGGCCTTCATCATGCTGCGCAGCACGGCGCGCGACAGGCGGAAAACCGAAGCCAGGTTGGTATCGATGACAGCCGACCAGTCCTCATCCTTCATGCGCATCGCCAGCGTATCACGGGTGATGCCTGCGTTATTGACGAGGATGTGGGGACCGCCGCCCTCCTTGCCCAGCGCGTCGATCAGCGCATCGCAGGCAGCGGCGTCGGTCACGTCCAGCACCACGCCGCGGCCGCCCACGGGCGCCAGCGCTTCGGTGATGGCGGCAGCGCCCGATTCGGACGTGGCGGTGCCGACGACGGTGGCGCCGCGCGCAGCCAGTTCCTGGGCGATGGCGCGGCCAATGCCACGCGTGGCGCCGGTCACCAGCGCGATCTTGCCCTGCAGTTCGATCGAGGTGTTGTCCATGTTCTTAATTTCCGTTGACGGCGGCCAACGCTGCTTCAAGCGAAGCAGGATCGGTAATGGCCATGCCCGTGAGTTCGGGATCGATGCGCTTGGTCAGGCCGGCCAGCACCTTGCCGGGACCGCATTCGATGACGTGCGTGACGCCTTGCGCCTTCATCGCGCGCAGGGTTTCGACCCAGCGCACAGGATGCCATGCCTGGCGCACCAGCGCATCCCGGATTGCATCGGGTTCGACAGGCGAAGCCACGTCGACGTTGTTGATCACTTGCACCTGCGGCGCGGACACGGTCACGCCGGCCAGCGCGCCGGCCAGCACGTCTGCGGCGGGCTTGAGCAGGCTGGAGTGGAACGGCGCGGACACCGGCAGCAGCAGCGCGCGCTTGGCGCCTGCGGCCTTGGCCAGTTCGCAAGCGCGTTCGACCGCGGCCTTGTGGCCTGCGATCACGACCTGCGCGGGCGCGTTGAAGTTCACGGCTTCGACAACCTCGCCCTGGGCGGCGGCTTCGCAGGCCGCGCGCACGGCGTCGTCGTCCAGACCCAGGATGGCGGCCATGGCGCCGGTGCCTACCGGCACCGCGGCCTGCATGGCGTCGGCGCGCACGCGCACCAGACGCACGGCATCTTCAAGCGCGAGCGAGCCCGCGGCCGTCAGCGCGGCGTATTCGCCCAGGCTGTGGCCGGCCACGACGTCGGGCTTGCGGCCGCCAGCAGCGCACCAGGCCGCGTAGAACGCAGCGCCAGCGGTCAGCATGGCGGGCTGGGTGTTGGTGGTCAGGTTGAGCTGTTCCGCAGGGCCTTGCGCGATCAGCGCGCCCAGGTCCTGACCCAGCGCCTGCGAGGCGCGCGCCACGGTGTCCGTGACGGCCGCGACGCCGGACCAGGCGTCCAGCATGCCGACAGCTTGGGAACCTTGGCCAGGAAAGACAAAAGCGATTTTCATGTTTGACCGTTTGGATTGATTCAGTGTCTGTGTGGAATGCCAGGCACATCGTTCCGGCGGCCGCGGCGCCGAGCGCCACGCCGCGCCGGAGCGCGCCCTTACATGCGGGCCAGTACCGAGCCCCAGGTGAATCCGCCGCCCACGCCTTGCATCAGGATCAACTGGCCCGGCTTGACGCGGCCGTCGCGGCGCGCGGCGTCCAGGGCCAGCGGCACGCTGGCTGCAGAGGTGTTGGCGTGGCTGTCGACGGTGACGACGACCTTCTCGACCGGCACGGCAAGCTTGCGCGCCAGGAAATTCAGGATGCGCACGTTGGCCTGGTGCGGGATCAGCCAATCGACGTCGGCGATCTCGACGCCCGCTTCGGCGCAGGTGTCGCGCGCGGAACGGTCCAGCACGGTAACGGCCTGCTTGAACACGGCCTGCCCGTCCATGCGCAGGAACGGATCGCCGGTCACGTCGCCATAGGCTACGTTGCCCGCAGCGTTCAGGATCTTGGCCTGGCTGCCGTCGGCGTGCAGTTGCGCGGCCAGGATGCCAGGCTTGTCGGAAGCCTTGAGCACCACGGCGCCGGCGCCGTCGCCGAACAGCACGCAGGTGGAGCGGTCGTTCCAGTCCAGGATGCGCGAGAAGACTTCAGCGCCGATGACCAGCGCGCAACGCGCACGGCCGGCACGGATGAAGCTGTCGGCGGTGGTCATCGCATAGACGAAACCGCTGCACACGGCCTGCACGTCGAATGCCGCCGAACCCTTGGCGCCGATATTGGACTGCACGATGCAGGCGGTGCTCGGAAACACGAAGTCCGGCGTCGACGTGGCCAGGACGATCAGGTCGACCTCGGAGGCGTCCACGCCGGCATCGGCAAGCGCGCGGCGCGAGGCCTCGGTCGCCAGGACGCTGGTGGTCACGCCGCGCTCGGCCAGATGGCGCTGGCGGATGCCGGTGCGCTCGACGATCCATTCGTCGGAGGTGGCGATGTCGCGCGTCGCCAGCTCCGCCGCCAGTTCGTCATTCGAAACCACGCGTTCCGGCAGGAAGCTGCCGGTGCCCGCGATCACGGAATATTTCATTGCGGTATCCATCAAGCGGTGTCCCCAGCCACGTTTGGCGACGACACCGAGGGGCCTTCGCCAGATTGAACGCGCTTGGTAATCTGAGCGACCGTCTCAGCGGTGCGCTCCAGCAGTTTACTCACTACGGCTTCACGGGCGCGCTGCAACGCAAATCCATAGGCGTAGACGTCCGCGGAACCATGGCTCTTGATGACCACGCCGCGCAAGCCCAGCAGCGCGGCGCCGTTATAGCGCCGGTTGTCGACGCGGGTGCGCAGGCGGTTGAGCACCGGCTTGGCCACCGCGCCAGCCAGCAGCGTGATCAGATTGCGTTTGAACTCTTCGCGAATGACGCTGGACAACATCTTCGCCAGCCCTTCGACGGACTTGAGCACGACGTTGCCGACGAAACCGTCGCAGACGACGACGTCGACCGTGCCTTTGAATATGTCATTGCCTTCCACGTTGCCGTAGAAGTTGAGCGGGCTGCTGCGCAGGAGCTCGGCGGCTTCCTTGACGACTTCGTTGCCCTTGATGACTTCTTCGCCGATGTTGAGCAGGCCCACCGAGGGGCGCTCGCGATGGTCCACCGCCTGCGACAGCGCGGCGCCCATGATGGCGAATTGGAGTAGATGCTCGGCCGTGCAGTCCACATTCGCGCCCAGGTCCAGCACCGTGGTGGCGCGGCCCGTCTGGTTCGGAATGGACGTGGCGATCGCGGGGCGGTCTATGCCGTCCAGCGTCTTGAGCACATAGCGTGAAATGGCCATCCACGCGCCGGTATTGCCCGCGGAAACGCAGGCGTCGGCGCGCCCGTCCTTGACGGACTGGGCGGCCAGGCGCATGGAGGAGTCTTTTTTGCGGCGCAGGGCGACCTCGACCGGGTCGTCCATGGTGACGACTTCGGAAGCCGCCACGATCTCAATGCGATCACGCGCCACGCCGCGGTGCTCGGAGAGCGCCGCTTCGATGGCGTCGGGAAGCCCGACCAGCAATAGCCGGGTATCCGGAAATTGCCGGGCGAACTCGATCGCAGCCGGAATCGTGACGGGCAGACCGAAGTCTCCGCCCATACAGTCTATGGCGATGCGTATCACGGGTGCCAGGTATCAGCGCTCAGCCGAAATGGTCCGAGTACGAGTTCGGCCCGGGGGCCTTATTCGTCGGCCTTGGTCTTCAGGACCTTGCGGCCGCGGTAGAAGCCGTTGGGGCTGATGTGGTGACGCAGATGCGCTTCGCCCGTGTTGGGTTCGATCGCGGTCGGCGGGTTCACCAGAAAATCGTGCGAGCGGTGCATACCGCGCTTGGACGGGGACTTCTTGTTTTGTTGAACGGCCATGATGACTCCTAGAAACGGGGCGCATTGTACGCGATGCGGCCCGATGTTGATCTCAATCTTTGTGCTTCAGTTGTTCCAGCACCGCAAACGGCGACGGACGCTTGACAGCGGGCTCCTCGGGAGAAGCTTCGCTGACCTTGGCCAGCGCGCCCGGGCATACATCATGCTTGGGCACATACGGAACGCTCAGAATGAGCTCATCTTCGATCTGGGCCAGCAGATCAAAATGATGCGAACCCACCACCTTTTCAGGCAGGTTGGACACAAAACCATTTCCTTCTTCGTCCTCGTCGTCCTCGCCGGACGGATCCCCGTAGGAAGCATCGTCGTCGAGATCGGCTTCGGACTTGACCAGCTGCAAAAGGACTTCGCTGTCGATCGGATACACGAACGGCTCGTTGCACCGTTGGCACACCAGCACCGGATTCGCCTGCACATGGATATGCAGTAGCGGCCGGCCCATCAGCAGGCCGGTTCTACCCATTTCGCCGCGCACGGACCACGTCACGAGTCCGGCATCGCCCTGCGGTTGTTCGGGCAGCCCGTCAACCACGCGCGTAAGCCGCACAAGAGGTATGGTTCCTTGCGCTTCCTTGCCCATCTGGGCAAATGCGTATGCATCGATGCGCTTGATGTTCAGTCCTTTGCATTCGCGGGGCTGTTCACAGAGCCCGAACTCGCGGGTTTAAAACCCCGGGGGTTTAAACCCCGGAAAACCCAGAACCCATGATTTTGCCGAGGCCGCCAAGCTTCGCCACCGGCTTGCTCGCGCGCCCATTCATGCAAAAATCCCGCAAAACGTTAGATAATACTGTGACTTACGCCTTAACGTCAAATATCGCATGCCTTCCAAGCCCAGCCTGATCCTCGCGTCCAGCTCGCGTTACCGCAAAGAACTGCTGTCCCGCCTGCGCCTGCCTTTCACGGCGATTTCCCCCGATGTAGACGAAACGCCACACTCCGGCGAAACGCCCGAAGCCCTGGCGCTGCGCCTGTCCGTGGCCAAGGCCATGGCGGTCGCGGCCAATTACCCCGGCAGCATCGTGATCGGCTCGGACCAGGTGGCCACCATCGACGGACAGCCCATCGGCAAACCGGGGGATTTCCCGCGCGCATTGGCGCAATTGCGGGCCCTGTCGGGTCAAATCGTGGAATTTCACAGCGCCTTGGCGGTCACGGACGGCCAGCGGGTGGAAAAAGCCGACATCGTCACGCGCTGCCATTTCCGCCAGCTGTCGGACCGCGCGATCGAAGCCTATCTGCGCGCCGAAGAACCCTACGATACCGCAGGCAGCGCCAAGGCGGAAAGCCTGGGCATCGCACTGATGGAAAGCATCCAGAGCGACGACCCCACCGCCATCATCGGGCTGCCGCTGATCGCGCTGACCGGCATGCTGGCGCAGTTCGGCCTGGATCCGCTGGACGCGCCCGGAGCATCCACATGAGCGGCGCGCTGCACCTGATCCCGGTCGGCCTGGGTGAAGCCCCGCCCGAGCGCTGGCTCCCCACCGAGGTCCGCACCCTGGCAGGCCAGCTGGACACCTACATCGCCGAAAACGCAAAGACCGCGCGCGCCTTCCTCAAGCTGATCGGCACAACCCGGCCGCTGCAGGAAATCACCATCCACACCCTGAACGACAAGGTAGACGCCGCCCAGATCAAGGCCTGGCTGGAACCGGCGCTCAAGGGCGCGGAAATCGGCCTGGTCTCCGAGGCGGGCTGCCCCGCGGTCGCGGACCCGGGCGCCAAGGTCGCGGACGCCGCACACCGCCTGGGCATCACGGTAAAACCCTGGGTCGGCCCCTCTTCCATCCTGCTGGGCCTGATGGCCAGCGGACTGGACGGCCAGCGCTTTGCCTTCCATGGCTACGCGCCGGTGGACCCCGCGGAACGCGCCAAGCAGCTGCGCGCCTGGGAGCAGCACTCGGCCAAGCACAACCAGACCCAACTGCTGATCGAGACCCCCTATCGCAACGCCGCCATGTTCGCCACGCTGCTGGCCAGCCTGAAGGGCGACACCAAGCTGTGCGTGGCGCGCTCGGTCACGACCGCCGACGAATGGATCGTCACCCGCAGCGTGGCCGACTGGAAAAAGCAGCCGGCGCCCCAGCTCGACAAGCTGCCGACGCTATTCCTCTTCCTGGCGCGCTGATCCATGCGCCGCCTATTCCTTGTGCCGCTTGCCGCGGCCATCCTGGCGGGATGCGCCGCGCGCGGCCCCGCCGGCCTGGACCTGGACACCTCGATCACTGCGGTCAGCCAGGCCAGCCGGGTACGCAGCATCGTGCTGCACTACACCAGCGTGGACGACGCCCGTTCCATGGAATTGCTCTCCAAGGGCAAGGTCAGTTCGCACTATCTGGTTAACGACGCCGGCCGCGTCTACCGGCTGGTCGACGAGAACCGCGCCGCCTGGCATGCCGGCGCCAGCTCCTGGTATGGCAACATCGCCATGAACAGCACGTCCATCGGCATAGAAATCGTCAACCCAGGCTGGACGGAGGGCTCTGACGGCAAGCCTGTCTGGCATCCGTACAACGACCAGCAATTGCGCGCACTGACCATATTGCTGCGCGATATTGCGCAACGGCATGGTGTCACGCCCGAGAACATCGTGGGCCACAGCGACATCGCGCCCCAGCGCAAGGTGGATCCCGGCCCTCTTTTCCCGTGGAAGACGTTGGCCGAGGCGGGAATCGGGCGCTGGTACGACGAGACCGGAGCCGCCGAACACCTCGCGCGCCTTCAGGTCCAGGGCATCCCGGATGTCGCATGGTTCCAGAAACAGCTGGCACGGTTGGGCTATGCGTGTCCACAGGACGGCACACTGAGCCCGGCCACCATCGGCGCGCTGGCAGCCTTTCAGATGCACTACCGACCGACACTGTACGACGGCCAGCCGGACGCGGAGACTGCCGCCATCATGCTGGCGATGCTGTAGGGACGCGCAGCGCTACCGCCTGCCGCGCAACCAGGCGACCAGCCGCCAGCCCAGCAACAAGGCCAGCACGGCGGCGTACAGGGCGGGCTGCGCCAGGTCGTTCTTGCCGGCCTTGTGCCACCAATAATGCAGCACCGCCAGCAGGCCGATGGCATAGATGGCGCGGTGCAGGCTTTGCCAGCGCTTGCCCAGCTTGCGCATGGCCCACTGCGTGGAGGTAGCCGCCAGAGCGGCCATCAGCACGAACGCCGCAAATCCCACCATGATGAAGGGGCGTTCGCCGATATCGCGCAGCATGCCCGCCGGATCGAAGCCGCGATCCCACCAGACCCAGGCCATGAAGTGCATGGATCCATAGAAGAACGCGAACAAACCGCACATGCGCCGCAGACGCACCAATGCCGGCTGGCCAGTCAGTCGGCGCAGCGGCGTGATGGCCAGGGTCACGAGCAGGCAGACCAGGGTCCAGGTGCCCGATGAACGGGTCAGGAACTCGACCGGGTTCGCCGTCAGCCCGTTATTCACGCCCAGCCAGATCCAACGCGCGAACGGCGCCAGCCCCAGCAGGAACAGGAACGGTTTGAAGCGCCCCACAGTCTTGGCGGAAAGCTGGGTCTTGCGCGGCGGCGTGGCCGGAGCCACCTGCGGAGTGCCGTCAGGCATGGAATCGCCTCAGTAGTTCGCCTTCAGGTCCATCCCCTGGTAGAGCGACGCCACCTGTTCGGCATAACCGTTGAACATCAAGGTCTTGCGCTTGGGGGAGAACAGCCCGTCCTCGCCAATGCGGCGTTCCGTGGCCTGGCTCCAGCGCGGATGAGGCACCTCGGGATTCACATTGGCGTAAAAGCCGTACTCCTGGGGCGCGGCCTTGATCCACGACGACACGGGCGGCTTTTCGACCAGGCGGATCTTGACCAGGGACTTGGCCGACTTGAAACCATACTTCCAGGGTACCGCCAACCTGAGCGGCGCGCCGTTCTGGTTCGGCAGCACCTTTCCGTAGACGCCGAACACCAGCATGGCCAGGGGATTCATGGCTTCGTCGATGCGCAGGCCCTCCACATAAGGCCATTCCAGGATCGCGGCGCGCACGCCCGGCATGTTCTCGCGCTGCACGGCGGTGACGAATTCCACGTACTTGGCGTTGCCCGTGGGTTCGACCTGCTTGAGCAGCGCCGACAGCGAATAGCCCATCCACGGAATCACCATGGACCAGCCCTCGACGCAGCGCAGCCGGTAGACGCGTTCTTCCATCGGCGCCAGCTTGAGCAGCTCTTCGATGGAAAAGGTGCGCGGCTTGCCGACTTCGCCCTCGACGCTCACGCTCCAGGGGCGTGTCTGCAATTTGCCGGCATTGGCGGCCGGATCGCCCTTATCCACGCCGAACTCGTAGTAGTTGTTGTAGGAGGTGACGTCGGCCAGCGTCGTCTGCTTGTCCATGACGCTCAAGGCGGGGTTGAGCTTGCCCGGCAGAACGCCGGCCTCCTGGGCGTGCGCGCTGCGCATGGCCCACCCCGGCAGGCCTGCGGCGGCCGCGACCAGCCCCGCGCGCAGCATCAGTTCGCGGCGCGAACGCCAGACGTCCTCGGAGGTGATCTCGGACGGAAGAATATCGTCGGGCTTGCGTATCAACATCATGGTCTCCGGTGTAGCGCCCGCAGGATCATGGACGCGCCCTGCGCAAGCCATGGACGCCGCGCCGCCCCATGATATTCCGCGGCAGCCGGCGCTTGCGGGTATTTCCTATAGACCCGCGCGTACGGCGGGCGTTCCGCGCCCGGACTGCGCACGCCCGGAGAATCCCGGGCGCCAGGTCGCTAGATACGAGGCAGCAGCCATTCGCGCACCTTCGGCACGCTGTCGAGCACCGCCTGGGGCGAACAACCCTCAAGTTCCTTCAGGGTATGTGCGCCATAGGTCACCCCCAGGCCATGCACGCCGGCATTGATCGCCATCTGCAGGTCGTGCGAGGTGTCACCCACCATCACGACGCGGTCCGGATCCACGTCCAGCTCCTGCATCAGCTCGTGCAGCATCGCCGGATGCGGCTTGCTGAAAGTTTCGTCGGCGGTGCGCGTGGCATCGAACAGCGGCCCCAGGCCGGTCGCGGCCAGCGCGCGGGTCAGGCCCACGCGGCTCTTGCCGGTAGCCACCGCCAGGCGCACGTTCTGCCCGGCCAGTTCGGCCAAGAGTTCCTGCACGCCCTCGAACAGGCGCAATTCCGGATCACGCAGCAGATAGTGCGTGCGGTAGCGCTCCAGGAAGCGCGGCAGCATCGCCTGCGTCAGTTCCGGCACCGCGCGGCGCAGGGCGCTTTCCAGGGACAGGCCTATCACCCAGCTGGCATCGGATGCCGAAGGTACCGCCAGCTCCAGGTCGCGGCAGGCGCCCTGGATGGCGGCCACGATGCTGTGCGTGGAATCCATCAGGGTGCCATCCCAGTCAAAAACGACCAGCGAATACGACATAATCAGACCGACTCCAGTTGTTTCAGTATTTTCCGGCAAGCTGGGGGCAGCTCGGCGGTAAGCGTCAGGGACTCGCCCGTCACCGGGTGGGCCAAGGTCAATTGGTGGGCGTGCAGGAACATCCTGCCAAAACCCATGCGCGCGAACTGCGCCCGTACTTCGTCGTGGCCGTACTTGTCGTCGCCCACGATGGGGAAGCCGCTGGCGGCCAGGTGCACCCGGATCTGATGGGTGCGACCGGTACGCAATTCGGCGTCGACCAGACTATAGCCACCAAAACGCTGCTTGAGCGTGACGATGGTGTGCGCCGACTGGCCGTCCGGATCGACCTTGACCCGGCGCTCGCCGGACTGGGTGGTCCACTTGGACAGCCCCAGCTTGATGTGCTGGCGGTCATTGACCCAATCGCCCTCGACCAGGGCCAGGTAATGTTTGTCCCCTTTTCCTTCGCGCAGCATGGCGTGCAACGCCAGCAGGGCGCTGCGCTTCTTGGCCACCATCAAGAGACCCGAGGTCTCCCGGTCCAGGCGATGGACCAGTTCCAGGAACTTGGCGCCGGGCCGGGCCGCCCGCAGCTGTTCGATCACGCCGAAGGACACGCCGCTGCCGCCATGGACCGCCACGCCGGCGGGCTTGTCCACGACAAGCAACGCCTCGTCCTCGAACACCACGGGGAATTCGGCGCCAGGCACCGGCCGGGGCTTGCCCGGGTCGGGCAGCCGCAGCGGCGGAACGCGGACCACGTCGCCCTCGGCGACGCGGTAGTCGGCCGAAGTGCGTCCCTTGTTTACCCGCACTTCGCCGCCGCGTATGGCCTTGTAGATATGGGTTTTGGGGACGCCCTTGCACAGGCGCGCAAGGTAGTTGTCCAGACGCTGGCCGGCATGCTCGGCATCGACTTCCACCATCCGGACGGCAGGGGGAGCTTTAGAGAGGGAAAGCGAGGGGGAAGTTTCTTTGCGCATTGCGAAAAGCGACATATAATCGGGACAGCCTAAAGGGGCTGAACTAGCCGCCTGACGTAGAGATGCAACGTTACGCAACTCCGTCGAGCGCGCGGGCCGCCATTGTACTGCCTGCTCATTCAACCCCCGGGGTCATTTGGTCGCCGGCGCAACCGCGCCCTGCCGGATAGTGGTGTGGCATTCATTTTGCCCGCTGTCCCAGCAGGTCCGTTGCATGCCGCAAGCGGCTCTGAAGCACCGCAAGAATCGTCGCATATTTAAAGCACCAGCTGCGCGTGGGCAACCAATCCGACCGCAACTGCCGTTCACAGCACTTTTCCGTCAAACCACATTCAGTGAAGCTGACCCTCCTGCTGACAGAACCCCGAGCCCCACGGCTCGACGTGCCCGCCTGACCCGCGGCGGATACGCCTGGGCGCCGCCCAGGTACGGTCCGCAACTCTTGCCCGCTTCAGCCCGCAGCCCGAGTGACCCGAGGTCACGCGCCGATATCGGCGCGTCATGACAACGGAGAACCCCTCTCATGAAGCGCATGCTGTTCAATGCGACGCATCAGGAAGAATTACGCGTCGCTATCGTCGATGGGCAAAAACTCATCGACCTCGACATCGAGACTGCCGGCCGTGAACAACGCAAAGGCAATATCTACAAAGGTGTCATCACCCGGATTGAACCCGGCCTCGAAGCTTGCTTCGTCAACTACGGTGAAGACCGTCACGGTTTCCTGCCTTTCAAGGAAGTGGCCCGCAGCTACTTCAAGGAAGGCGTGGACGTCCGCAGCGCCCGCATCCAGGACGCCCTGCGCGAAGGCCAGGAACTGATCGTCCAGGTTGAAAAGGAAGAGCGCGGCAACAAGGGCGCCGCCCTGACCACGTTCATCTCGCTGGCCGGCCGCTACCTGGTCCTGATGCCCAACAACCCCCGTGGCGGTGGCGTTTCGCGCCGCGTCGAGGGCGAGGACCGCCAGGAACTGCGCGACACGATGGAGCAGCTCGATCTGCCCCAGGGCATGAGCATCATCGCCCGCACCGCCGGCATCGGCCGCAACGTCGAAGAGCTCCAGTGGGACCTGTCCTACCTGTTGCAGCTCTGGACCGCGATCGACGGCGCCGCGCGCGACAACTCCGCGCCGATCCTGATCTACCTGGAATCCAGCCTGGTCATCCGGGCCATCCGCGACTACTTCTCCCCGGAAATCGGCGAGATCCTCATCGATACCGACGAGATCGCCGACCAGGCCACGGCTTTCATGAGCGTGGTGATGCCGGACAACGTCCAACGCGTCAAACGCTACCGCGACGATATCCCCCTCTTCTCCCGTTTCCAGATCGAACACCAGATCGAAACGGCGTACTCGCGCACGGTCACGCTGCCCTCGGGCGGCGCCATCGTCATCGATCACACCGAAGCCCTGGTTTCCGTGGACGTCAACTCGGCCCGCTCCACGCGCGGCGCCGACATCGAGGAAACCGCGCTGCGCACCAACTCGGAAGCAGCCGATGAAGTGGCCCGCCAGTTGCGCCTGCGCGACCTGGGCGGCCTGATCGTCATCGACTTCATCGACATGGAGGACAGCAAGAACCAGCGCGCCGTCGAACAGCGCCTGCGTGACGCCCTCCACTTCGACCGCGCCCGCGTCCAGATGGGCAAGATTTCGCGCTTCGGCCTGATGGAACTGTCGCGCCAGCGCCTGCGTCCCGCCCTGAACGAAGGCTCGCACATCACCTGCCCGCGCTGCAACGGCACCGGCGTGATCCGCGACGCCGAGTCCAGCGCCCTGCATGTGCTGCGCCTGCTGCAGGAAGAGGCCATGAAGGAAAACACCGCCGCCGTGCACGCCCAAGTGCCGGTCGACGTTGCAACCTACCTGCTGAACGAAAAGCGCGCCGACATCACCAAGATGGAAGCCCGCCTCAAGGTCAACCTGATGCTGATCCCCAACAAGCATCTGGAAACGCCGCACCACCACATCGAGCGCCTGCGCCACGACGATCCGCGCCTGGAAGAACTGAAGACCAGCTTCGAACTGGTTGAAGCCCCGGCCACGGACGCCCCCTGGCAGCCGCGCGAGCACGAAATCAAGTCGCGTCCGGAAGCGCTGGTCAAGGGCATCACGCCCTCGCAGCCCGCTCCTGTTTCGACCCCGGCTCCCGCTGCGCCGGCTCCCGCGCCGGCAGCAACCGGCGGCCTGGGCGGCCTGTTCAAGCGCCTGTTCGGGTGGCTGGGCGGCAGCTCCGAAGCGGCCAAGCCCGCTCCCGCTGCCCAGGAAGACAGCGCCAAGCGCGCCAGCTCCGGCCGCGGCAAGGGCCGCAGCAGCCATGACGGCCAGGAACGCCGTGGCGAACGCCATGGTTCGGACCGCAACCGCAACCGCCGCGGCGAATCCCGCGGCGAAGGCGCCGAGGGCAGCGAAGGCGGCCGCCACCACGTCCGCGGCAACCGCCGCGCCGAGGGCGAGCGCCAGGAACGCGGCGACCGCAACAACCGCAACGACACCCGTGGCGAACGCGACACCCAGGCTGCGCAAGCTGCCCTGGCGTCCAACCGCCCCGAGCAAGCCGTGGAAGCTGGCGGCGAGGACAGCGGCGCCGGCCGCAACCGCCGCCGCGGCCGTGGCCGCAATCGCCGCGAGGAAGGCCAGTCCGACGCCCCGATGAGCGAACAGGAAAGCATGGTCGCCGCCCTGGCGCAGACGGTCGCCACCGCCCTGCCCGAAACCAAACCGGCTCCTGAAGCCGCCGCGGTGACCGCCGAGGCCGGCGAAGCCGAAGCCGTGCTCGAACAGACCGCCGATGGCGTACCCGCCGTGGAAGGCGCCGAAGGCGCCGCCGATCCCGAGCGCAAGCGCCGCCGCCGCCGCAGCCGCCGTGGCCGCCGCAGCCAGGAAGAAGCTGGCTTGGCCGGCAGCGACGACCAGCAGGAAGATGGCGCCGACGACGACAGCATCGAACAGTCGGAAGAAGCCGCTGCCCAGCCCGCCGTGACCGCTGCGCAAACCGAGGAACCTGCCGCGCAGGTCCAGGCCGCTCCGGCGCAAGCCCAGCAGCCCGAAACCACGACAGCCGAGCCCGTCCAGGTTGCCGCTGCTCCGGTTGAAACCCAGCCGGCAGCGCCCGTGCAGGCCCAAGCCGAGCAAGCCGTCGAACCCGTGGCCCAGCCCGTGCAGACGGCTACCGCCGAAGTGACCCAGCCGGTGTCCGTGCAGGCCGCGAGCGAGGTTTCCGCCCCCGCAGCGACCGAGCCGGCGCCGGTGGAAGCCGCCGCCGTCGAACCCGTGGTTGCTCCCGCCCCGGCGCCGGTCGCCCCGGTTGCTCCGGCCGCGCCTGTCGCGCAGGAAGCGGCTGCCGCGACGCCCGCAGCCAGCCAGCCCATCGTGGTGCCGGCTGTCGCCCCGTCGGCCAAGGCCCAGGCCCTGCACGACGTGGTGAATGCCGCCGGCCTGCAGTGGGTGGAGACCGATCCGGACCGCCACGCCCAGACCCAGCTGCGTATCGCCGCTGCGCACACACCGGTCCGCCTGGGCCGCGAGCGCAAGCCGGTCGCGCCCGTTTCCAACGAGCCGCTGGTTCAGGTCGAAACGCGCCACTAAACCGCAGGCCCGCAAGGGCTTGCGACTGGCAGCACATCGCACCCCGTACGCTGGATACCGATCCAGCGTACGGGGTGTTTTTCATGGTGGGTCCGCAGGGCAGCGACGCCCCGCGCGATTCGCAGCGCGCCCCCTCGGCCGCTCACTCGTCCTCTATCGGCTCCGCGGGCAGGTTCAAAGCCAGGCCGGCCTCTTCGACGAACGCTTCCGCCAACGCCGAATGCGGCATATGCCGGGCCCAGATGATCCCCATGCAGCGCAGAGGCGCGCGCCCCGGCAGCGGCACTCGCTTGACGCGCCGGCTGTCCACCCAATCCGGCGCCCAATCGGGTACCAGCGACACGCCCAGCCCTTCCGACACCATGCAGGCGATGCCCATCAGGCCGTCGACCTCCAGGCGCTCGCGCGGCACGATGCCGTGCTGGCGCAGATACTGGTCCGCCAGCCGGCCGCCCCAGACGTTGCGGTCATAGCGTATAAAAGGCTGCGTGCTCATCAGTTCGTGGGCGTCATTGCTCACGGTATCGGGCGGCGCCAGCACCACCAGCGGCTCTTCCGCCACCAATTTCCAGGCGTAGCCCTTGGACAGGTTGAATTGCGGCTTGACGATGAAGGCCGCGTCCAGGTCGCCGTTGATCACCCGGTGGTACAGGTGATTGGAGGTGCCTGGCTCCACGAAAACGGCCAGCTTGGGCAGGCGCCGGTACAGGCGCGCCAGCACGGTGGGCATGATGCCCGTCAGCGCCGACACCGACACGCCCAGCCTCAACTCGCCCAAGGGCGCGTCGTCGCTGGCGCTGGCCCGCAGGTCGCGCACTTCGCGCAGCACGCTGCGGGCTCGTTCCAGCACTTTCAGGCCCGCTTCGGTCGCCTTGACGCTGCGGCCCACGCGCTTGATGAGCGTGGCGCCCAGCTCTTCCTCCAGGGTGCGCACCCGCGCCGCAATGGCAGCGGGGGTCAGGTCCAGCCGGCGCGCGGCCTCCGCCAGCGATCCGCATTCGACCACCGACACAAAGCTCTGCACATATCGCGTATCCAAAGCGTCCCCCCTTTTTCTGCAGGCATGGTTTGCGCCAGGGCAAACCACAACAATTTTATGGATTGAAGCAATTAAACAGCAGATGTTCACTGGCCGCTTCGGTGCCAGAATCAGTCGTTGCCGCTGCGCCCCGTGGCGCGTCCTTTTCATTCATCAGAAAACGAGTAGAGACAATGAGCACCCAAGCCAGCATTCCCGGCGTTTTTTCTCCGGTCCTGACGCCATTCGACGCAGCCTATCGCCCGGCGCTGGGACGCTATGTGAAGCACTGCCGCTGGCTGCGCGAACAATCCGTCGGGCTGGCCATATTCGGCACCAACTCGGAAGCCAACTCGCTCGCCCTGTCGGAAAAGCGCAGCCTGCTGGACGCGCTGCTGGAAGCGGGCGTGGAACCGTCGGCGCTGATGCCCGGCACGGGCGCCTGCGCGCTGCCCGACGCGATCGAGTTGACACGCCACGCCGTGCGCAGCGGCAGCATGGGCGTGCTGGTCCTGCCCCCCTTCTATTACAAGGGCGTGAGCGACGAAGGCCTGTTCCGCTACTACGCCGAACTGATCGAAGGCGTGGGCGACGACCGGTTGCGCATGTACCTGTATCACATCCCTCCCGTGAGCCAGGTGCCGCTGAGCCTGGACCTGATCGACCGCCTGCTCGACCGCTATCCCGGCCAGGTCGCCGGCGTAAAGGACAGTGGTGGGGACTGGAACAACACGGCGGCCATGATCGAACGCTTCGCGCCGCGCGGCTTCAAGGTCTACGCGGGCAGCGAAGCCTTCCTGCTGCAGACCCTGCGCGCGGGCGGCGTGGGCTGCATCACCGCCACCGGCAACGTCAATCCGGGCCCCATCGTCGCCCTGCAGCAGCGCTGGCAGGAAGCCGACGCCGACGCTCGCCAGGCCGGTCTGAACGCGACCCGCAACGTGTTCGGCAAATTCCCCATGATCCCCGCGATGAAGGCCGCGATTGCCTGGAAATCCGGCGATCCGGCCTGGGCGACGGTACGACCGCCCCTCGTGGAACTGAACGCTGAACAGCGCACCGCCTTGCAGGCCGCCCTGGATGAGAACGGCTTCGACATGCCCGGCGCGCAGACCCTGGCGGACAACTAGCGCGCAATCCCGCGGGCGCTAGTTGTCCGCGGGATTGAACAGCGCAATATCCGCAGCAAGAAGCGCCCCGGCGCACGGCGACCTGAAGCCGTGCGCCGGGGCGCTTCTTTTGGCGGTGCCGCTCAGCTCACCACGCCGATGTTCCAGGGCACGAACTCGTGATCGCCCAGTCCCAGCAGCTCGCTCTTGCTGCGCGTGCCGGAGGCCACCAGCAGGATTTCCTCGAAGATGCGCTGCGCCACTTCCTGTAGCGTCGCGGTGCCGTCCAGGATGTCGCCGCAATTGACGTCCATGTCCTCCGTCAGCCTTTCATACATCGGCGTATTGGTCGCCAGCTTGATCGAGGGCACGGGCTTGGCGCCGAACATCGAACCGCGCCCGGTGGTGAAACAGATCATGTTGGCCCCGCCGGCGATCTGTCCGGTCGCGGACACGGGGTCGAAGCCCGGCGTGTCCATGAACACCATGCCGGGCTGGCGCACCGGCTCCGCGTAGCGGTAGACCTCCATCAACGCCGTGGTGCCGCCCTTCATCGAAGAGCCCAGCGACTTCTCGAAGATGTTGGCCAATCCGCCCATCTGGTTGCCCGGACTGACCTTGCCGTTGATCTGCACGTCGCGCCCCGGCGAGTACTCTTCCTTCCACCAGCGGATGCGCTGCACCAGCTTTTCGCCGACCTCGCGGTTGCGGGCGCGCGAGGTCAAGGTGTGCTCCACGCCATAGATCTCAGGCGTTTCGGACAGGATGGCGGTGCCGCCGTGGCGCACCAGGATGTCCATGGCCGCCCCCAATGCGGGATTGGCGGTGATGGACGAAAAGCCGTCCGAACCGCCGCATTGCAGGCCCACCGTCAGATGCCGCGCCGGCACCGGCACGCGCTCGACCCGATTGGCCTCGGGCAACAGCGCCTGCACCGCGGCGACGCCCGCCTCGATGGTTTTGCGCGTGCCGCCGGTCTCCTGCATGATGAAAGTCTTCAACCGCGCGCCCGCCTCCAGGCCCTGGTCCTTGAGCAAGGCATCCAACTGATTGCGCTCGCAGCCCAGCCCGACGATCAGCACGGCGGCGAAGTTGGCGTGACAGGCGTAACCGCCCATCGTCCGGCGCAACAAATCCATGGGTTCGCCGGACATTTCCATGCCGCAGCCCATGCCATGGCTCAGCGCCACCACGCCGTCCACATTGGGATAGGCGGCCATCAGCTGCGGCGTGAAAGCTTCGGCAATGCGATGCACCACCGTCGCCGAACAGTTGACCGTCGCCATGACCCCGATGTAGTTGCGCGTGGCGACCTGTCCGTTGGCGCGCACGATACCGAGAAAGCGCGCCTGCTCGGACTCGGGCAGGACCGGCGTCGCCACGTAATCGCGGGCGTGCGCGTAGTCCCGGTCGAACTCCTGGAAGTCCATGTTGTGCGAATGGACGTAGGTGCCGGCCGGAATGTCGCCCGCTGCAAAGCCGATGCAGACGTTGTACTTGAGGAGGGGCTCGCCGGCGCGCAGGTCGCGCGCCGCGATCTTATGCCCTGCCGGGATCTGGCTGCGGCTGACGATGCCTTCGGAGGGTACGGCCATGCCTATGCCGATGGGCACGCGCGCCACCACGACGTTGTCCGCGGAATGCAGCCGGATGACGGGGCCGGCTGCACGTTTTTCAGTGAAATCGATCATGTCTGGATCTCGTAGGGATAAAGGCTCGCCCGCGCGGGCTGGACGCCTATTCGGGTTTGATGCCTATGTCGCGGATCAGCACCGACCAGCGCGGCAGCTCCGTACCCACGAAACGCGTGAAGGTATCGGAATCGCTGCCCACCACCGTGAAGCCCTGCTCGCTGAGCTTGGCCTGCATATCGTTCTGCTGCACGGCGGCGCGGATGGAATCGGAAAGCTTGGCCACCACGGGCTTGGGCGTATTGGCCGGCGCGAACACGCCATACCAGGTCGACACTTCGAAGTCCTTGAACCCGGACTCGGCCAGGGTCGGGATTTGCGGCGCCTTGGAGTCGCGCTTCAGGCTGGTAATGGCCAACGGCCGGACCTTGCCCGATGCGATGTGAGGCAAGGCCACAGGCAGATTGGCGAACATGTACGGCACGTGCCCGCCCAGCACGTCGGCCATGGCGGCCGATTCGCCCTTGTACGGCACATGCGTCACCTTGGTGCCCACCATGTGCGCATACAGCTCGCCGGCTATGTGCTGCGGGCCGCCCTGGCCGGACGAGGCATAGCTCATTGCGCCATCGCCGGCCTTGCGGATCTGTTCCGTCAGCTCCTGTACGGTCTTGGCATCCACCAAGGCTGGATTGACCACCAGGATCAGCGGCATGGTCACGATCTGCGATACCGGCGCAAAGTCCTTCTCGGGCTTGAAGGGCAAGGACGGGAACAGCGAAGGCGCCACCACCATGGTGGACTGCGAACCCAGGAACAGCGAGTAGCCATCGGCAGGCGAACGGGCGACGTTGTCGGCGGCGATGGTGCCGGTGGCGCCGGCCCGGTTTTCGACCACCACCTGCTGCCCCAGGCTTTCTGCCATCTTGGCGCCGACCAGGCGCGCCACGATGTCCGCGCCGCCTCCCGGGGCAAAGCCCACGACCATGCGCAGCGGCTTGTTAGGAAACTCCTCGGCCATGGCGGCGGATGAGCCGCAGAAAAGCGCGAGGCCCAGGCCTAGGGCTACCGTCATGCGCGTCAGGGGACGCGCGGGCGTACAGGGGGTGTTCATGCGTTGGTCTCCGTATGCCATCGTCGCGCCCCTCCCCGGCCGCAGCCAAGCGTGCCGGGAAGCGGAGCCGCGCGGCGGCTCGTTGTGTGTTGTGCAGTGCCAGAGCATTCTGGCGATTGCACTCCCTACCAACAAGTATGTATACGCAGCGTCAGAACATAATATTTTTGAGGTATCAAATTGGACTTGCCGCAATGCAGCACAGCAGCCCAAAAAAAATCCACCCCTGAGGGTGGATCTGTCTGTGCGGCGGGCCCTTGGGGCCGCGCCACGCCCACATACATGGCGTGATCAGAACTGGTAGGTGTACGTCAGCTGCACCACGTCCAGGCCCGGGTTCGGGCGCTTGATGCTGGCGTTCGAGAAGTGCGAATAGCGCAGGCCGATGCGATTGTTCGGCGTCACGAGAAAGCCCATGCCGATGTGGTCGCCAAACTGGAAAGCGGTGCTGATGTTCTCGTCGGCGAAACGCGTGCTGGAGAAGAGCGTGGCGCCAATACCCGCTTCAATGTAGAAGCGTTCGCCGGTCCACCAGCGGAACATCGGGATGGCGTTGAGCTGCCAGACATGGCCCGGGGAGCGCGAGCCGCTCGCCTTCCAGTACGACGCGCCGAGTTCGGGCGTCAGGTCCAGCCGGCCCCAGTTGCCACCGAACTGGTAGGTCCAGACCGAAGCCGTTTCGTAGTTGATCGTCAGGCGCTGATAGTGGTCTCCAATGCCGTAATGCACGCTGACGCCGCCCTGAGTACCCTCGGACGATTGGGCGCTTGCCAGCGACGCGGTTGCAGCCAGGGCAAATCCCACAAGGCCGGTAAGCATCTTCTTCTTGGTCAACTGCATTGGAAAACTCCGTAGATTTCAAACCTAGTACGCAACATAGCAAAATCCGGGCCGGAAGGCTCAAGCTTTGTCGCACGCAGGCAACATCGCGGATGGAAAACACTGTTCCGCAAATTGTTCGTCATATGCGGTCCCGGGGCCGCATATGACAATGCCGCCGGAAGCCCTGGGCTGCCGGCGGCATCTTGGCGCTGTTCGTCTGGCCCGTCCCCTCAGGCGCACGCCGGGGCAAACTCAGGCCGTAACCACGTCCGCCGGTTGATTGGTCAGCAAGGCCAGCAGGCGGGCGATTTCCTCGCGCAGCTGGCGGCGGTCCACGACCATGTCGATGGCGCCCTTCTGCAGCAGGAACTCGGCGCGCTGGAAGCCTTCCGGCAGTTTTTCGCGCACGGTCTGTTCAATCACGCGCGGGCCGGCAAAGCCGATCAGCGCCTTGGGTTCTGCGATGACCACGTCGCCCATGAAGGCGAAGCTGGCTGACACGCCGCCCATGGTGGGGTCGGTCAACACGCTGATGAACGGCAGGCCGGCCGCCGACAGGCGGGTCAGCATGGCATTGGTCTTGGCCATCTGCATCAGCGACAGCAGGCTTTCCTGCATGCGCGCGCCGCCCGAGGCAGCCACGCAGATGAAGGGCGTCTTGTTGTCCAGCGCGGCCTGGGCGCCGCGCGCGAAGCGCTCGCCCACCACCGAGCCCATGGAGCCGCCCATGAATTCGAATTCAAAGCAGGCCAGCGTTGCGGATACGCCGCGGATCGAACCGCTCATGACCACCAGCGCGTCGGTTTCGCCGGTCTGCTTGACCGCTTCCTGCAGACGCTCGGGGTACTTGCGGGTGTCCTTGAACTTCAGCGTATCGACCGAACGCGTGGTCTGGCCGATCTCGACGCGGCCCTCGACATCCAGCAGCGAGTCGATGCGGGCACGGGCCCCGATGCGCATGTGGTGGTCGCACTTGGGGCAGACGTGCAGGTTGGCCGCGAGGTCTTCGCTGTACAGCACCGATTCGCACGACGGGCATTTCACCCATAGGCCTTCGGGAACGCGGCGGGGGCCGCTTTCGCTGGTTTTATTGATGCGAGGAGGCAGGAGTTTTTCGATCCAGCTCATTGATTATTCATCCCGTATGAGGTCACGCCCGCCGCTCAGGCCGACGCGCTTGCTCGTTTTACTTGATCCAGCGCTTGCCGGATGGTGCGCAGCCAGCCGCTGGCGGCGGTGACTGCGGCGTCGGTTTTCTGGGCCGCGGGGGCATTCGCCGCCGCCTGCTCCATGGTTTCAATCAGTTTGCTGCCGATCACGACGGCATCCGCCGCGCGCGCCACGCGCTGGGCGCTTTCGGCGTCGCGGATGCCGAAGCCCACGCCCACCGGAATGTCGCGCACGTGGCGGCGGATCACGGCCAGGCGCTCGGCAACGTCGTCAGTGTTGAGCGAGCCCGAACCCGTGACGCCCTTGAGCGACACGTAGTACACGTAACCCCGCGCCACTTCGGCGACGGCCTTGATGCGCGCTTCCGTGGACGTGGGCGCCAGCAGGAAGATGGGCGCAATGCCGTGCCCGCCCAGCGTGGCGGCGAACTCGACGACTTCTTCGGGCGGATAGTCCACCACCAGCACACCGTCCACGCCCGCCTGCTCGGCGCGACGCGCGAACTCGGCCTGGCCCATGCGTTCGATCGGGTTGGCATAACCCATCAACACCACCGGCGTGGATGCGTCGCGCTGGCGGAATTCAGCCACCAGCTCCAGCACGCGGGCCAGGCCCACGCCTTGCGCGATGGCGCGGTCGGCGGCGCGCTGGATCACCGGGCCGTCAGCCATGGGATCGGAGAACGGCACGCCCAGTTCGATGACGTCGGCGCCGGCCTCGACCAGCGCATGCATCAGGGGAACGGTCGCGGCGGGCGAAGGATCGCCGGCGGCAATGTAGGGAATCAGCGCCGCGGCGCGGCCGGATTCGGCGGTGCGCGCAAAAGCGGCGGCAATGCGGTCGATGCGAGTGGTCATGGACAGGGCCTCAGAGCTCGATGCCGGCCTGTTCGGCCACGGTATGCATGTCCTTGTCGCCACGGCCCGACAAGTTGACCAGGATGACGGCGTCGCGCGGCAGCGTGGCGGCCATCTTCACGGCTTGCGCGATGGCGTGCGAGGACTCCAGCGCGGGCATGATGCCTTCGATGCGGCAGCAATCGTGGAAGGCCTTGAGGGCTTCCGCGTCGGTGATGCCGACGTACTCGGCACGGCCGGAGTCCTTCAGCCAGGCATGTTCCGGGCCCACGCCGGGATAGTCCAGGCCGGCGGAGACCGAATGCGTTTCCTGAACCTGGCCGTCGGCGTCCTGCATGACGTAGGTGCGGTTGCCGTGCAGCACGCCCACCTGGCCCGCGGCCAGGGAAGCGGCGTGGCGGCCGCTGTCCATGCCCTCGCCCGCCGCCTCGACGCCGATCAGGCGCACGTTTTCGTACGGAATGTAGGGATGGAAGATGCCCATGGCGTTGGAGCCGCCGCCCACCGCCGCCACGACGTAGTCGGGCTGGCGGCCGGTGGCCTCGGGCATCTGCGTCAAGCATTCGTTGCCGATGACGGTCTGGAAATCGCGCACCATGCGGGGATAGGGGTCGGGACCCGCCACCGTGCCGATGATGTAGAAGGTGTTTTCGATGTTGGTGACCCAGTCGCGCATGGCTTCGTTCAGTGCGTCCTTCAGGGTGCGCGAACCGGACGTGACCGGCACCACCGTCGCGCCCAGCAGCTTCATGCGGTAGACGTTCGAGGCCTGACGGCGGACGTCTTCGCTGCCCATGTAGACCACGCATTCCATGCCGTAGCGGGCCGCTACCGTGGCGGTGGCCACGCCGTGCTGGCCGGCGCCGGTTTCGGCGATGACGCGCGGCTTGCCCATGCGCTTGGCCAGCAAGGCCTGGCCGATGCAGTTGTTGACCTTGTGGGCGCCGGTGTGGTTCAGGTCTTCGCGCTTGAACCAGATCTGGGCGCCGCCCACCATTTCCGACCAGCGGCGTGCGTGGTAGACCGGGCTGGGCCGGCCGACGAAATGCTTGAGTTCGTAGTTGAACTCTTCCTGGAAGGCGGGGTCGACACGGTAATGGTCATAGGCCGCGCGCAGCTCGTCGAGCGCGTGCATCAGCGTTTCCGCCACGAAAACACCGCCATAAGGGCCAAAATGGCCCTGGGCATCCGGAAAGTCGTAAGGTTTCACCAAGCATCTCCCCCGGGTATCGCGGCAGGCCACTGCCGGCCGCAAATCCGGTTTGCAACCCGTCATTTTACCTGACGCCGGCAGCGGCCGGGGGCAACGCCCCAGCCGCCCCGGGAACCGTCAGCCTGCCCTCAGAGCGACTGCCCCAGGCGGCGCAGGAAGGTGTCGCAGGCGGCCAACTGGTCCAGCGCGACGTACTCGTTGGGCTTGTGGGCCTGTTCGATATGGCCGGGGCCGCAGACCACGGTGGGAATGCCGATGCCCTGGAACAGGCCAGCCTCGGTGCCGTAGGCAACCTTGCGGGTGGCACGGTCTTCGGTCAGGGCGCGCACCAGCTGGGTGATGGCGGCTTCCTCGGACGCTTCCAGGGCGGGCGCGGCCGCGCCCGTCTCGATTTCGATGCTGGCGCCGTCGAATTCGGCCTTCATGCGCGGCAGGAGCTCTTCGCGCACGTATTTTTCAACTTCTGCCTGGATCTCGTCGGGCTGCATGCCGGGCAGGTTACGGAATTCGTAGGTAAATTCACACAGTTCGGGGATGGTATTGACCGCGATGCCGCCCCGGATCTGGTTGGTGGTCATCGTGGAGAACGGCACGTCGTAGAACTGGTCGTAGGGGCCGTTGGCCTTGAAGCTGTCGGCCAGGTCGCGGATGCGGCAGATCAGGCGGGCGGCATATTCGATGGCGTTGCAGCCGCGCGGGGTCAGCGACGAGTGCGCCGCCTTGCCGTGCACCTTGCAGCGGAACAGGTTGATGCCCTTGTGCGCCACCACCACCTGCATGCCGGTGGGCTCGCCCACCACGCAGCCTTCGGGGCGGATGCCGCGTTCGTGCAGGTCGGCCAGCATGTAGGGCGCGCCGGCGCAGCCGACTTCCTCGTCATACGAGAACGCCAGGTGCATCGGCTTCTTGCGCGGCATGGCCAGGAATTCCGGCACCATTGCCAGCGAGCTGGCGATGAAACCCTTCATGTCGCAGCTGCCGCGGCCATAGAGCAGGCCGTCCTTTTCGACGAGCTTGAACGGATCCGTGCTCCATTCCTGGCCGTCGACCGGCACCACGTCGGTGTGGCCGGACAGCACGATGCCGCCCTGCATGCCGCCGTCCTGGGCGGGCAAGGTCGCGAACAGGTTGGCCTTGGTGCGCTCCGGATTGTGCGCCAGCCATGCGTCGACGCCCTGGCCCTTGAGCCAATCCCGGACGGTTTCGATCAGGGCAAGATTGGAATTGCGGCTGGTGGTGTCAAAGCCAACCAGCGTTTCCAGCCAGGTGCGCGCGTTCATGTCACTACTCTCTTGGGGAAAAACAGGAGTGTAAGGCCAGCGCGCCTCCGCGTCTCGGCGTGGTCCGGCGCGCGAAGCGCCTAGAATGTCGCCCGGTTAGGCAAACCCCAAGGAGAAACCGTGCAGCACAAAGCAGTTCCCACACGCAACATCGTGGCGGCAGTAATAGGCAATGCCCTCGAATGGTATGACTTCCTGGTGTTCGCGTTCATGACGCCGATCATCTCGAAGCTGTTCTTCCCCACCGACCCCAGCGTTCCCGGCAGCGAGCTGAACGCCATCCTGATGACCACCGCCATTTTCGGCGTCGGCTTCTTCATGCGCCCCGTGGGCGGCATCATCCTTGGCCTGTACGGCGACAAGAAAGGCCGCAAGGCCGCCATGGTCATGGTGACCTCGCTGATGGCCGTGTCGATCGCGCTGATCACCGTGGCCCCCACCTACCACGCGGCCGGCATCCTGGCCCCGATCTTCATCCTGATCGCTCGCCTCTTGCAGGGTTTCTCCGCCGGCGGCGAATTCGGCACCTCGACGGCGCTGCTGATCGAGATGGCGCCCAACGGCAAGCGCGGCTTCTACGGTTCCTGGCAGATGGCCGGCCAGATGCTGGCGCTGCTGATCGGCGCGGCCTGCGGCACGCTCATCACCGAGTTCTTCACCCCGCAACAGATCGCCGACTGGGCATGGCGCTTGCCGTTCGCCTTCGGCCTGGTCATTGTCCCCATCGCCATCTATATCCGCCGTAACGTCGATGAAACCGACGCGTTCAAGCAGATCAAGGAAGAAGAGCGCCAAGCCGCCGCCCGCGGCGACGTGCAGCGCCTGAGCCTGGGCCAGATGCTGAAGACGCATACCCGCGAAGCGCTGATCGGCGTGGGCCTGGTCGTCACCGCGACCGTGTCCATCTACATCACCTTCACGTATCTGGTGACCTACTCCACGCAGATCCTGAAGCTGCCGCTGAACCAGACCTTCCTGGTGCAGATGGCGGGCGCGGCGCTGATGGTGCTGCTGACGCCCTTCATGGGCGCCTGGTCCGACCGCATCGGCCGACGCCCCCTGGTGATCGGCTCGCTCATCGGCTACCTGATCGTGCTGTATCCGCTGTACTACTGGCTGTCGGACGCGCCGTCCATCGGCCGCCTGCTGGCCGTGCAGGTCGTGGTCTGCCTGTTCGTGTCGGCATTCTTCGGCGTGTTCAGCACGGTGATGGCGGAACTGTTCCCCGCGCGCGTGCGCTCGGTGGGCCTGTCCCTGGCCTACAACGTGGCCGTGATGATCTTCGGCGGTTTCGCGCAGTTCATCGTGACCTGGCTGATCAAGACCACCGGCTCGCCGATGGCGCCCGCCTATTACGTGATGTTCGGCGTGGCGCTGGGGCTGATCGCCGCGTTCTACATGCGCGACCGCGCGCACGAAGAGCTGGACAACTGAGTCCTGCTCCCGCCCGGGCCGCCCGGCCCGGGTTTCCCGCCTAGCGGCGTGTCGCCGACGACACGCCCGGCACTTCGGCCAGGGCGTCCAGCGCGCGCGACAGCGATTCCCCGCCGCGCACTTCCACCGTGAACACCATATGGGCCAGCGACTGCTTGCTCTGTGTGTTCACGCCCACCACGTTCAGGCGCAGCCGCGCAAAGACTTCGGACAGGTCCCGCAACAGGCCGGAACGGTCGTGCGCGCGCACACTGATGTCCACCGGGTAGAACGTGTCGGCGGTTTCGCCCCAGGCCACCTCGATGACGCGCTCCGGCTCTCGCGCGGCCAGCGCCAGATAGCTGTGGCAATCGCTGCGGTGGATCGACACCCCGCGTCCGCGCGTGACAAAGCCGGCGATCGGATCGGGCGGCGCCGGACGGCAGCAGCGCGCCAGCTGCGTCAAGAGCGACCCCACCCCCACCACCAGCACGCCGCTCTTGCCGCTTTTCTCGGCGCTGCCGGCGCTGGCGTGGCGCAAGGCGGCCGGCTGCGGCTCGACGACCGGCCCGGGCTGCTGGAACAGGGTGTCGATCTGCCGCAGGCTGAACTCTTCCTTGGCCGCCGCCACGTACAGGTCGTCGGCGCGGGCGAATCCCAGGTTCTGCGCCAGCTGTTCCAGATTGACGGCAGTCTTGCCCAGCCGCTGCAATTCCTTTTCGACCAGCGCCTGGCCCTGCGTGATGCGCTGCTGCAATTCGATCGCGTTGAACCACATGCGCACCTTGGCGCGGGCCCGCGGACTGGCCAGAAAGCCCAGCTGCGGGTTGAGCCAGTCGCGCGACGGCCCGCCGGACTTGGCGGAGATGATCTCCACGGTCTGGCCGGTGGACAGATGGGTCTGCAGCGGCACCATCTGCCCGTCGACGCGGGCGCCGCGGCAACGGTGGCCAAGGTCGGTGTGCAGGTGATAGGCGAAATCGACCGGGGTGGCGCCGGCGGGCAGTTCGATCACGCGCGCCTGCGGCGTCAGCACGTAGATGCGCTCATCGGTATGGGCCGGCGCCGCCGCCGGGCCGCGCTGCCTGCCCGATGCCGGCTTGGCGGGCGCGGGCTGGGCGGGTTCGCCGCCGCCCTCGACATCGCTGTTCCAGGCCAGTAGTTGCCGCATCCACGCCAGTTGCCGGTCGTATTCGCTGGAGGCCGCCACCTGGCCGCCCTTGGCGCCCGCTTCCTTGTAGCGCCAATGCGCGGCCATGCCGTATTCGGCGAACTGATGCATCTCGCGCGTGCGGATCTGCACTTCGAAGGGACGGCCGTCGTCGTCGGCCACCACCGTGTGCAGCGAGCGGTAGCCGTTGGGCTTGGGCCGCGAAATATAGTCGTCGAATTCTTCCGAGATCGGCGTCCACATTTCGTGCACCATGCCCAGCGCCGTATAGCAGGCGCGCACGTCGTCAACGATGATGCGCAGCGCGCGCAGGTCGTACATCTGCGAGAAATCCAGCCGCTTCACGCGCATCTTGTTCCAGATGCTGTAGATGTGCTTGGGCCGGCCGCTGACCTCGGCCTCGACGCCCGCCTTGGCCAACCCCGTCTGCAGGCGTTCGATGGCGCCGGCGATGAAGGCTTCGCGCTCCACCCGCTTCTCTTCCAGCAGGCGGGCGATCTGTTTGTACTTGTCGGGCTCCAGGAAGCGGAACGCCAGATCTTCCATTTCCCACTTGATCTGCCAGATCCCCAGGCGGTTCGCCAGCGGCGCATACAGGTCCAGGGTTTCGCGGGCGAAATCGGTGGAGCACGGCGCCTTGCTTTCCGCGTGCCAGCGCAAGGTGCGCAGGCGCGAGGCCAGCCGCATCAGCACGATGCGCAGGTCGGCCGCCATGGCCAGCAGCATCTTGCGCTGCATTTCCTTTTGCGAGCCGCTTTCGGCGGCGGCGTCGCTCGCCTGCCGCGCCACCACGCCCAGGCGCAGCAGCGCGCGCGTGCCCTGCACCAGCCGCGCGATCTCGGGACCGAAGGCGGCCGCGACCGGATCGCTGCGCAGGGACGGCGCGGGCGCCATCAGGTCGGTCGGCAAGGCAGCCAGCAACGCCGCGGCGCGGGTGGCGGCATCGGTATGCAAGGCCGCCAGGATGCGGACCACGCCCGCGCCGTGTCCGGCCAGGGGTTCGCCGGTCAGCGCCTGCTGCCCTTCGAAACGCGGTTCGGCCCAGGCCACGGCCTGGTCGATCAGCGCCACGCCCTCGGCATCCAGGCCGGCGCCTACCTCCTGGCGCCAGGTAGCGTCGAAAGGCGTAGGCGCGTCGGGAACAGGCGGGGCGGACATGACGGACGGCAGGCGGATGTAGTTTGATATCCCGACACTCTACACTAGGGTTTGTAGACACCAAAAGCAGCCGCTAGCCCCGGCATATGGAAGGAACCGAAGCTTATGTTGCGCTGGCTCAAGGGCCGGGGCGCCCGCCCCTCCGCGGTGGCCGAAATGCAGGCCCGCATCTCCCCGGAACTGTGGCAACAGGTGCTGGACGCCCACCCGTTCCTGGCGGCATTGAACGCCGATGAAGCGGCCCAGTTGCAGGCGCGTTCGGCCTGGCTGCTGGCCAGCAAGCACATCAACGGCGCGCAAGGACTGGAGGTCTCGGACTTCATGCGCCTGAGCATCGCGGCCCAGGCCAGCCTGCCCATCCTCAACCTGGCGCCCGAACTGTACGAAGGCTGGGACGAGATCATCGTGTACCCCGCCAGCTTCCGCATCCCGCGCTCGCGCCAGGACGATGACGGCGTGGTGCACGAATACCTGGAGGACGCCGCCGGCGAAGCCTGGGAAGGCGGGCCGCTGGTGCTGTCCTGGGAAGACACGCAGTTCTCCGACGGCGGCTTCAACGTGGTCATCCACGAGTTCGCCCACAAACTGGACCTGCGTTCGGGCTATGCCGACGGCATGCCCTCGCTGGCCGCGCACCCCGAACTCAAGCCACAGGCCTGGCGCCGCATCCTGGACGACAGCCTGGACCGCTTCATCGCTGCCGTGGATGCGGTCGAGGCCGCCATCCCGCATGATGTGGATCCGGAAAGCGAGGCCGCCGACGCCTGGTACGGCCAACTGCCGATGGACCCGTATGCCGCCACCGACGAAGCCGAGTTCTTCGCGGTCAGCTCGGAACACTTCTTCGTGGATCCCTACCCCATGTACGAAGCGCTGCCGCAATGGTATGGGCTGCTGCGGACCTACTACCGCCAGGATCCGCTGGAACGCTACGCATGAAACAGCTGCTGATCGTGTGGCATTCGCGCACCGGCGCCGCGCGGCAGATGGCCGAAGCCGCTGCGCGCGGGGCGCGCGCGGCCGCCGCGCAACTGGAACAGACGGCAGACCTGGACGTGGTCTTGCGGCGCGCCGCCGACACGCAGGCCGAAGAAATGCTCGCCAGCCAGGCCTACCTGTTCTGCGCCCCCGAGAACCTGGCCTCGCTGAGCGGCGAGATGAAGGAATTCTTCGACCGCAACTATTACGCGGTGCTGGACCGGATACAAGGCTTGCCCTACGCCTGCGCCATCAGCGCGGGCAGCGACGGCGCGGGCGCGGCGCGGCAGGTCGAGCGCATCTGCACGGGCTGGCGGCTCAACGCGCTGGCGCCGGCGCTCATCGTCAACATGGGTGCGCAGACGGCGCAGCAGATCCTGGCGCCCAAGATCGTGGCCGGCGCGGATATTGCGAAATGCGAGGAATTGGGCGGCCTGCTGGCCGCGACGCTGTTGCTCGGGCAGTAGCCGGCACAACGCGGGATGATGAGACGGGTGGCGCACGCGCCAGCCCGCCCCGTGCACGCATCAGGCGCCCGGGGCGCCCGACGCGGCAGGCGTCTTAGACGGCAGCCGTCACGACGATTTCGACCTTGTAGTCCGGATTGGCCAGGCGGGCTTCGACGGTGGCGCGCGGAGGCGAATTGCCGTCGGCGACCCAGGCGTCCCAGGCCTTGTTCATGCCATCGAATTCCTTCATGTTGGCCACGTAGATCTGGGCCATCAGGATCTTGGTCTTGTCGGTGCCGGCTTCGGCCAGCAGGCGGTCGATCGTGGCGAGCACCTGTTCGGTCTGGCCGGTGATGTCCAGCGTGGAATCGTCCGGCACCTGGCCGGCCAGGTACGCGACGCCGTTGTACACGGCCATGTCGGACAGGCGCTTGGCCACGTGGAAGCGCTTGATGCTGCTCATGAATAGTCCCCTAGATTCGAGTGGGTTGGGTGGAACGATACTGAAGAACCCGCAATTTACCCCGAGCCGCCGTCAGGCGGGGGGCAGCTGGAATACCTGGCGCAGATAGGCCAGGTAGGCCGGATCGTCGCACATGGTCTTTTCCGGCGCGTCGGACACCTTGGCCACCGGCTGGCCATTGCAGCGGACCATCTTCATGACGATCTGCAGGGGCTCGTGGCCCAGGTCGTTGGTCAGGTTGGTGCCGATGCCGAAGGACACCTTGCAGCGACCGGAAAACTGGCGGGCCAGCTCGATGGCGCGCGGGAAAGTCAGCGAATCCGAGAACACCAGCGTCTTGGCGCGCGGATCCACGCGGTTCTTGCGGTAGTGCTCGAGCAGGCGCTCGCCCCAGACGAAGGGATCGCCCGAATCATGCCGCGCGCCGTCGAACAGCTTGCAGAAATACATGTCGAAATCACGCAGGAAGGCATCCATGCCGTAGACGTCCGACAGCGCAATGCCCAGGTCGCCACGGTATTCCTTGGCCCAAACCTCCAGCGCGTACACCTGCGAATCGCGCAGCCGCGGACCCAGCGCCTGGCAGGCTTGCAGGTATTCGTGGCCCATCGTGCCCAGGGGCAGCACTTCGTGTTGCTTGGCCAGCAGCACGTTGCTGGTGCCGGCGAAATGCACGCCCATCTGCGACTTCATGGTGGACACGATTTCTTCGTGCCAGATCTTGGAAAAGCGGCGCCGCGTGCCGTACTCAGCCACGCGAAAATCGGCCAGCGCCGGATCGTCCAGCACCAGGTGCATCTTGGACTGCAGGCGCTTGCGGCCCTCTTCCCAGTCGGGATTCTTGCGAGTGTTGCGGAAATAGACCTCGTTGACGATGGCCAGCACCGGGATCTCGAACAGGATCGTATGCAGCCAGGGGCCTTTGACCTCGATGCTGATTTCGCCCGGCCCATCGCCCACGCCGATGTGAATGCAGCGCTCCGGCAGATGGAACAGTTCGAGGAAATCGACGAAGTCGCTTTTGATAAAGCGCAAGCCGCCCAGATATTTAAGTTCGTCCTCGGTGAAGCGCAACTGGCATAGCTGATGCACTTCCTCGCGGATTTCGTCCAGGTAGGGACGCAGGTCGACCCCGGGCGTGCGGCATTTGTAACGGTACTCGACCTGGGCAGCGGGAAAATGATGCAGAACCACCTGCATCATGCTGAATTTATACAGATCGGTGTCGAGCAGCGAAGTGATTATCATGATGGCGCGTTTCGTTTCGCGACACCATAGCATAGAGCTCCCGCTGTTCAGGGCGAAGGGCCACTATGTCAATACGGGTATTGCCGGCACATCGGCGCGGCATTGGGTAAAATCCGCCCAACAAGACACAAAAGCCGCCGCTCCCGGAGTTCCTGAATGACCCACGTTGTCACCGAAAACTGTATTAAGTGCAAGTACACCGACTGCGTAGACGTGTGCCCGGTGGACTGTTTTCGTGAGGGTCCGAACTTCCTCGTGATCGACCCTGACGAATGCATCGACTGCGCCGTCTGCATCCCGGAATGCCCGGCCAATGCCATCTACGCCGAAGAAGACGTGCCGCAGGACCAGTTGAATTTCATCGCCCTGAATGCCGAACTCTCGCCCGAGTTCGCCAGCATCAGCCGTGCCAAGAAGCCCCTGCCCGACGCCGACGAATGGAATGGCAAGCAGGACAAGCTGCAATACCTGGAAAAATAATCCGCGAACGCCGGCCCCGCCCTGGCGGCCGGCCTCGCGCGATGTACCGATGACCGACGACTCCAAATACACGCGCCAGACCGTTACCCACGTCCACACCTGGGTGCCTGACAAGCTGTTCTCCGTGCGCGTGACGCGCGACGACGCGTATACGTTCCAGCCGGGCCAGTTCGCCCGGGTCGGTCTGCCGGAAGCCGGCGCCTCGGAAGGCGAACCCACGCTGTGGCGCGCCTATTCCATGGTGTCGGCGCCGCACGAACCCTGGCTGGAGTTCTATTCCATCGTGGTCCCCGAAGGCCTGTTCAGTCCGCGCATGGCGCGGCTGCAGCCTGGCGACTCGCTATATGTGGAAAAGACGCCCTACGGATTTCTGACCCTGGAGCGCTTCGCGCCGGGCGGCGATCTTTGGCTGCTGGCCTCGGGCACGGGCCTGTCTGCCTACCTTTCGATCCTGCGCGACCCGGCAGTCTGGCGGGCCTACCGCCGCATCATCCTGGTGCACGGAGTGCGCACCGCCGCGGAGCTCGCCTACCGCACCGAAATCGAATCCTGGCGCAATCAGCCGGCGCTGGCCGAGTTCTTCGCGGCGGATCCGCAGAAACTCGTCTACCTGCCCATCGCCACCCGCGAAGCCCTGCCCGGCATGCCGCAGGAACGCCTGACCACGCTGATCGCCGACGGCCGCCTGGAGCAGCTCGCAGGCCAGCCGCTGGACCCCGAGCAGGCCAAGATCATGCTTTGCGGCAATCCCGACATGCTGGCCGACGCCCGCAAGCTGCTGGGCGAACGCGGCTTCAAGCCTGGACGCCGCGGCATCCCCGGCAACCTGGCAGTGGAAAACTACTGGTAGCTTCGGTCCGTCCGACTTAGTGCATAAATCCTTCTTTTGGTATGACAGCACGTTGTAAAAAGCGCCCTAAACTGGTGCTCAATGGGTATTGGGTCGCTTTTTAGCAACAGATTTGCTTTTTTTGTCGGCGTTTCTTCAGGCTGTTTAGAAATATCGTTAGTGCCCGGAGCAATAATCGGGACACACGCACGACCCAGAAGGACTTTTCTCAAATGCTGTATCAATTGCACGAAATGCAGCGCGCCTTCCTGACTCCGTTCGCTGCATTTACGGACGCCGGTTCCCAGCTGTTTTCCAGTCCCTACAGCCCTCTCGCCTATACCCCGATCTCTCGCCAGATGGCAGCCGGGTATGAGCTGATGACCCGCATCGGCAAGGAATACCAGAAGCCTGCCTGGAACCTGCCCACCACCGAAATCAACGGCAAGTCCGTCCGCGTCATCGAAGGCGTGGCCATCGACAAGCCGTTCTGCCGCCTGCTGCACTTCCAGCGCGATGTCCGCCACACGGGCCGCGACGATCCCAAGGTCCTGCTGGTGGCGCCGCTGTCCGGCCACCACGCCACCCTGCTGCGCGACACCGTGCGCGCCCTGCTGCCGGCCCACGACGTCTACGTCACCGACTGGGTCGACGCCCGCATGGTGCCGCTGTCGGCCGGTCCGTTCCATCTGAACGACTACGTGCGCTACGTGCAGGATTTCATTCGCCACCTGGGTCCGGACGTGCACGTGATTTCCGTGTGCCAGCCGACGGTGCCGGTGCTGGCCGCCGTCTCGCTGATGGCCTCCGCCAACGATCCCTGTCAGCCGCGCAGCATGGTGATGATGGGTGGTCCCATTGACCCGCGCCAGTCGCCCACGCAGGTCAACCGCCTGGCCACGACCAAGCCCTACAGCTGGTTCGAGAACCAGGTCATCCATCCGGTGCCGCCGCGCTATCCGGGCGCGGGCCGCAAGGTCTACCCGGGTTTCCTGCAGCACGCGGGGTTCATGGCCATGAACCCCGACCGCCACATGAAGTCGCATTACGACTTCTACCTGGACCTGCTGCGCGGCGACGACAGCGACGCCGAAGCGCACCGCCGCTTCTATGACGAATACAACGCCGTGCTGGACATGCCGGCCGAGTTCTATCTGGACACGATCCGCATGGTGTTCCAGGAGTTCCAGTTGCCCAACGGCACCTGGGAAGTGGACGGCAAGCTGGTGCGTCCGGCGGACATCAAGAAGGTCGCCCTGCTCACCATCGAAGGCGAACTGGACGACATCTCGGGCCAGGGCCAGACGCGCGCCGCCATCAAGCTGTGCAAGAACATCCCGGCCGAGCGCAAGACGCACTACACGGCGCCCAACTGCGGCCACTACGGCATTTTCTCGGGCCGCCGCTGGCGCGAAATGATCTGTCCTAAAATTGCCGAATTCATCCGGCAATCTGCGTAGGATGGGTGTAGCGCGAGTCAAGCCGGACTAGAACCCGGACCTCCGACGCGCGCAACCCATCAAACAGCGGTGGCTGGAAATCTCAGCGCTGTTTGATGGGTTGCGCGCGATTCGCGTTTGGGGTCCCTGATTCCTGCCTTTTGCGCCCCCGTCCCACGATTTCATCTTCACATCCATGTCCTGTCGCTCATTGGCCGACCGCATCGATGCCTTGCTACCCCAGACGCAATGCACCAAGTGCGGATACGACGGCTGCCGGCCCTATGCCGACGCCATCGCGGACGGCTCCGCCCCGATCAACCGCTGCCCGCCCGGCGGCGACGACGGTATCGCCGCGCTGGCGGTCCTGCTCGATACCCCCATCCTGCCGCTGGACGCCACCCGCGGCGAACCCGGCCCGCTGCTGGTCGCGCGCATCGACGAAGCGCACTGCATCGGCTGTACGCTGTGCATCCAGGCCTGTCCCGTGGACGCCATCGTGGGCGCCAACAAGCATATGCATACCGTGCTGGCCGACTGGTGCACCGGCTGCGACCTGTGCGTGGCGCCCTGTCCGGTCGATTGCATCCAGATGGTGCCGGCAGGTCGCGCCTGGAATTCGCAGGATGCCGCCATCAGCCGCCAGCGCCACCGCAGCCATCTGGCACGCACCGAACGCCTGGCTGCCGACAACGCGCGCCTGATGGCGCCCGAAGCGGCTGCCGCGCCCAGCGCTTCCGCTCCCGCCGCCGACGAGGCGCGCAATGAGGACCGCAAGCGTTCCGCCATTGAATCCGCGCTGGCCCGCGCCCGGGCCCGCCGCAACTCCACTCAATCATGAACGCAGCCAAACGCCGAGAGATCTTCGCCCGCCTGCAGGCCGCCAACCCGCATCCGACCACCGAGCTCGAATACGACACGCCGTTCCAGTTGCTGATTGCCGTGCTGCTGTCGGCGCAGGCGACCGACAAATCGGTCAACATCGCCACGCGCAAATTCTTCCCCGCTTACGGCACGCCGCAAGCCCTGCTGGCGCTCGGCGAAGAAGGCTTGGCCGACTACATCAAGACCATCGGCCTGTATCGCACCAAGGCGAAGAACACCATCGCCACCTGCAAGATCCTGATCGAGCAGCACGGCGGCGAAGTACCGCAGACTCGCGAAGCGCTGGAAGCCCTGCCCGGCGTTGGGCGCAAGACCGCCAACGTGGTGCTCAACACGGCGTTCGGACAACCCACGATGGCGGTGGACACGCACATCTTCCGCGTGTCGAACCGCACCGGCATCGCGCCCGGCAAGAATGTGCTGGAAGTCGAACAGAAACTCGAAAAGTTCGTGCCGCGCGAATACATGCAGGACGCTCACCACTGGCTGATCCTGCTGGGCCGCTACGTCTGCGTGGCGCGCAAACCCAAATGCCCTCAATGCGGCATTTCCGATCTCTGCGAATTCAAGCAGAAGACGCCCGCCTGACGGCGCGTTAGCTTACGCGCCGACACGGCATTCGGTGCACGCAAATCGGGTTTTCCCTCCCTCTCAAATCCATCAGGCGTTGATGACGATCAACGCATATTTGCTGCATTGCATTTCCATTATGGAAAGCCTTTATTCCCTTGTGGCGCAAGCATTGTCGGCCTGCCGACAATTGCCCATTCCGCACTGCAAAACCTATGACAAACCCTCATGGAATTTTGATAAATAGGTGCGCATACTCGCCGGCAACTCATAAGAAAACTGCGATTTCCTGAACAGTTTTCCGGACCCTGCGGGGGCCTGGCGCAACGACGGCAGGTGGAGACCGAAATAAATACAACGCCGGTGCAGCGAACATGGACGACACGATCCTGGAGACAAAAGGCCTCACCAAGGAATTCCGCGGATTCGTCGCGGTCAATGGGGTCGATTTGCGTATCAAGCGGGGCGAGATTCATGCCTTGATCGGGCCGAACGGCGCGGGCAAGACCACTTGCTTCAACCTGCTTACCAAGTTTCTTTCTCCCACGTCGGGAAGCATCAAGTTCAACGGTATCGACATTACCGGCGAGCGGCCCGCGCAGATCGCGCGCCGCGGCGTGATCCGTTCATTCCAGATCTCGGCGGTGTTTCCGCACCTGACCGTGCTGGAGAACGTGCGCATCGGGCTGCAGCGCAGGACCGGCCTGTCGTTCCACTTCTGGAAAAGCGACAGGCAGCTCGCCGTGCTGAATCAGCCGGCGCGCGACCTGCTGGAGCAGGTGGATCTGGGCGCCTTCGCCAACGAAACCACCGTAAACCTGCCCTATGGCCGCAAGCGCGCGCTTGAAATCGCCACCACGCTGGCGATGGAACCCGAGCTGATGCTGCTGGACGAACCCACACAAGGCATGGGCCACGAGGACGTGGACCGCGTCACGCAACTGATCAAGCGCGTCAGCGCCGGACGCACCATCCTGATGGTGGAACACAACATGAATGTCGTGTCCTCCATCGCCAACACCATTACTGTGCTGGCGCGCGGCAGCGTGCTGGCCGAAGGATCGTACGCCGAAGTCTCCCGCCATCCGGCCGTGATGCAGGCTTACATGGGCACCACCGACGGCGAACTTCAAGGAGCGCACGCATGAGCACCCCGGCACTGGAAATTTCGGGCCTGCAGGCCTGGTACGGGGAATCGCATATCCTGCACGGCGTGGATATGCGCGTTGGACAAGGCGAAGTGGTCACGCTGCTCGGACGCAACGGCGCCGGGCGCACCACCACCCTGCGGGCCATCCTGGGCCTGACGGGATCGCGCAAGGGCTCGGTGCGCATCCATGGCACCGAAGCCATCGACCTGCCCACCTACAAGATCGCCCATCTGGGCGTGGGCTATTGCCCCGAGGAACGCGGCATCTTCGCCAGCCTGTCCTGCGAAGAAAACCTGCTGCTGCCTCCGGTCGTCGGTTCGCTGGGCGGCGGCATGTCGCTGGCAGAAATCTACGACATGTTCCCCAATCTGCAGGAGCGCCGGAATTCTCCCGGCACGCGCCTGTCTGGCGGCGAACAGCAAATGCTGGCCGTGGCGCGCATCCTGCGCACCGGCGCCAACCTGCTGCTGCTCGACGAAATCTCCGAAGGCCTCGCCCCTGTCATCGTGCAGGCGCTGGCTCGCATGATCACGGCGCTGAAGCAGCGCGGCTACACCATCGTCATGGTGGAGCAGAACTTCCGCTTCGCAGCGCCCCTGGCCGACCGCTTCTACGTCATGGAGCACGGCCAGATCGTCGAGCACTTCGAAGCCGCAGAACTTTCAGAAAAACAGGACACGCTCAACGAACTGCTGGGCGTCTAGAACCTGTGTCATCCGCCGGAAATCCGGCAACACTACACCGTAGGGAAGAGAGGAGTCATCCCATGAAGCTGCACACCATCACTGCTGCACTGGCCATGGCGGGCCTGGGATTTGCTGGGGCAACCGCCCACGCGCAAGGTATCTCCGACGATGTCATCCGCATCGGCTTCATCACTGACATGTCCGGCGTGTATTCGGACATCGACGGCAAGGCCGGTCTGGAAGCCGTGCGCATGGCGATCGAGGACGCCGGCGGTTCGATCAACGGCAAGAAGATCGAAGTCGTCTCCGCAGACCACCAGAACAAGGCCGACGTGGCTTCGGCGCGCGTGCGCGAATGGTTCGACGAGCAGAAGGTGGACGTCATCATCGCCGGCACCAACTCGTCGACCAGCCTGGCCATGGCCGGCGTGGCCGCCGCGAAGAAGAAGCCCTTCATGGCGATCGGCGCGGGCGCGTCGGACCTGACCAACGCCCAATGCTCGCCCTATACCGTGCACTACGCCTACGACACCGTGGCGCTGGCGCGCGGCACCGGCTCCGCCGTGGTGAAAGACGGCGGCAAGAGCTGGTTCTTCCTGACCGCTGACTATGCCTTCGGCCACGCGCTGGAGCGCGACACCATGGCCGTGGTCAAGGCCGCGGGCGGCGAGGTCAAGGGCCAGGTGCGGGCGCCGCTGGGCGCGTCGGACTTCTCGTCCTTCCTGCTGCAGGCGCAATCGTCCAAGGCGCAGATCCTGGGCCTGGCCAACGCGGGCGGCGACACCATCAACTCGATCAAGGCCGCCAATGAATTCGGCGTGACCAAGACCATGAAGATGGCCGGCCTGCTGGTCTTCATCAACGACGTGCACGCGCTGGGCCTGCAAGCCACGCAAGGCATGTACCTGACCGACGGCTGGTACTGGGATCAATCCGACGCCTCGCGCGCCTGGTCCAAGAAGTTCGAAGCCAAGGTCGGCCGCAAGCCCTCCATGCTGCAGGCGGGCGACTACTCGGCCACGGCTTTCTACCTGAACGCCATCAAGGCCACCGGCACGGACGACGGCGACGCCGTCATGAAGTGGATGAAGTCGAACAAGGTCAACGACTTCTTCGCGCAAGGCGGTTATGTGCGCGAAGACGGCCGCATGATCCACGACATGTACCTGATGCAGGTCAAGACGCCGGCCGAATCCAAGGCCCCGTGGGACTATTACAAGGTCGTGGCGACGCTGCCCGGCGACGAGGTCTACACCAAGTTGTCCGAGTCCACCTGCAAGCTGGTCAAGAAGTAATCCAGCCCATGTGCCCCAGACGCGACCCGGCGATCCTACCCGTCGGGCCGCGTTTTGATTAGCTCGCTTCCCTCCGTACGCGCAGGATTTTCATAAGATGACTGACATTTTCGGCATCCCCATACAGGCCTTGTTCGGCCAGCTTTTGCTAGGCCTGGTCAACGGCTCCTTCTACGCCATGCTGTCGCTCGGGCTGGCCGTCATCTTCGGGCTGCTGAACGTCATCAACTTCGCGCACGGCGCGCTCTACATGCTGGGCGCGTTCATCGCCTGGATGGGGCTGTCGTACCTGGGGTTGAACTACTGGGTCATGCTGATCCTGGCGCCGCTGGTCGTCGGGCTGTTCGGCATCATCATAGAAAAGCTGTTGCTGCGACACCTGTACAAGCTCGATCACCTGTACGGGCTGCTGCTGACCTTCGGCCTGACGCTGCTCATCGAAGGTCTGTTCCGCAGCTTCTACGGCGTCTCGGGTCAACCCTACCCCACGCCTGACGCCTTGCGCGGCGCCACCAACCTGGGCTTCATGATCCTGCCGAATTACCGCGGCTGGGTCGTGGCAGCCTCCCTGGTAGTGTGTCTGGCAACCTGGTTCGTCATCGAACGCACCCGCCTGGGCGCACTGTTGCGCGCCGGCACCGAAAACCCCCGCCTGGTCGAGGCCTTCGGCGTGAACGTGCCGCGCATGATCACCCTGACCTATGGCTTCGGCGTGGCGCTGGCGGGCTTTGCCGGCGTGCTGGCCGCGCCCGTGCTGCAGATTTCCCCCCTGATGGGCTCCAACCTCATCATCGTCGTGTTCGCCGTGGTCGTGATCGGTGGCATGGGGTCCATCATGGGCGCCATCGTGACCGGTCTGGGCCTGGGCGTGATCGAAGGACTGACCAAGGTGTTCTGGCCCGAGGCCTCCAGCACGGTCGTGTTCATCATCATGGCCATCGTTCTGTTGATCCGCCCGGCCGGGCTGTTCGGAAAAGAAAAATGAATCGTCAATTCCTGGGCTATGCGGTACTGGCCATCGTGGTGGCCATTCTTCCCTTTATCGGGGTCTATCCGATCTTCGCCATGAAGATCATGTGCTACGCGCTCTTCGCCTGCGCATTCAACCTGCTGCTGGGTTTCACCGGGCTGCTGTCGTTCGGCCACGCCGCCTTCCTGGGCAGCGCGGCCTACGCCACCGGCCACGCGCTCAAGGTATGGGGCTTCCCCACCGAGGTCGGCCTGCTGTTCGGCGTGGCCGTGGCGGGGCTGCTGGGCCTGGCGATGGGCGCCATCGCCATCCGCCGCAGCGGCATCTATTTCGCCATGATCACCCTGGCGCTGTCGCAGATGGTGTTCTTCTTCTTCCTCCAGGCGAAGTTCACCGGCGGCGAGGACGGCCTGCAAAGCGTGCCGCGCGGCACCCTGTTCGGGCTGATCGACCTGTCCAAGGACCTGAACCTGTACTACGTGGTGATGGCCATCTTCGTCATCGGCTACTTCATCATCTGGCGCACGGTGAATTCGCCCTTCGGCCAGGTGCTGCAGGCGCTGCGCGAAAACGAACCGCGGGCCATCTCGCTGGGCTACGACGTCGACCGCTTCAAGCTGCTGGCCTTCGTGCTGTCGGCCGCGCTGGCCGGCCTGGCGGGCGCCACCAAGACCCTGGTCTTCGTGTCGGCCACCTTGTCCGATGCCACCTGGCAGATGTCCGGCCTGGTCATCCTGATGACGCTGATCGGCGGGCTGGGCACCTTGACCGGTCCCATCCTCGGCGCCTTCATCGTGGTGCTGATGGAAAACAAGGTGGGCGACTTCGGCCAGATGATGGCCAACCTGACCGGCGTGGACTGGTTCCTGCGCCTGGGCGAATCGGTCACCATCGTGATCGGCCTGATCTTCGTGATCTGCGTGCTGGCCTTCCGCCGCGGCATCGTGGGCGAGGTCGGCGCCTTCATCGATCGCCGCCGCGCCGCCCGCGCCTGATCCTGACAGCGCAAGCACGGGGCCGCTTTATGCGGCCCCGTTTTCATTTGGCGCGGCGGCTGCCGCCCGTACAATGAACGGCACCCAACCAAACAGGTGCCTGACCATGCGCAAACCGCATCCGCTCGCCCCCGTCCTTGGCGCCCTGGCGCTGGCCGCAGCCCTCCTTCCCGCGGCTGCTCAAGCCGCGGATTCCGCCGCGCCGGTATGCGAAGTCAAACGGCCCGTCCGCTTCAGCGGCCTGAACTGGGAATCCAACCTGGTGCTGGCCGGCATCGAACGCTATGTGCTGGAACACGGCTACGGCTGCAAGACCACGGTCGAAATCGGCGAAACCCTGCCCATGCTGGCGGCGCTGCAACGCGGCGATGTCGACGTCACGCCGGAAGTGTGGCCCGGCCAGATCGAGGGTGCATGGAAGAAGGCCCTGGCCAGCGGCAAGGTGCTGGGCGTGGGCCACGTCTACGACGCCGGCGAAGGCTGGTACGTGCCTCGCTACACCGTCGAGCGCCATCCCGAGCTGAAGTCCGCGGCCGACCTGGCGCGCTTCAAGAACGTGTTCGCCGATCCCGAAGAACCCGGCCGCGGCCGGATCTACGGCTGCCCGGCGGGCTGGGCCTGCGGCACCCTGAACGAGAACCTGCTGCGCGCCTTGAAGCTCGATAAGGACTACGCGATGTTCGCGCCCGGCTCCGGCGCCGCGCAAAAAGCCGCCATCGTGTCCGCCTACAAGCGCAAACGCGACATCGTCTTCTACTACTGGACGCCCACCTCGCTGGTCGGCGCGCTGGATCTGGTGAAGCTGGAACTGCCCGCGTTCGACCAGGCCGCCTACACCTGCATGACCGATCCCAAGTGCGCGAATCCCGTGCCCACCGAGTTCAAGCCCAACCCCGTCGTCACCGGCGTGAACGCCGAGTTCGCGAAACAGGCGCCGCAGATCGCCGAATTCCTGGGCAAGCTGACTGTGCCCAGCGACGCCATCGACGCCACCCTGGGCTGGCTGGAAAACGAAGGCAAGGAACCCGAGGACGCCGCGCGCTATTTCCTCAAGCAGTACGGCCCGGTCTGGCGGCAATGGATGCCGGCGCAGGCAGCCGACCGCGTGCAGGCGGCGCTGGCGCGCGAATGACGGCGCGAAGCCGGCCGCTGCCTCATGTATCCTGACGTTTCGGCGCGCCGATAGCGCCACCCCAATTCAAGTGAAGGAAGACAACCATGGATGCCTTGTTCTGGCACAACGGTCACTGGACCACTGAAAACCCCAAATTGCTCGGCCCGGCCGACCACGCCTTCTGGATGGCCAGCATGGTGTTCGACGGCGCGCGCGCATTCCGCGGCCTGACGCCCGACCTGGATCTGCATTGCCAGCGCGTGGTGCGCTCGGCCGAAAAAATGCTGATGAAGCCCCAGATCGGCTGGGAAGAGATCCAAAAGCTGTGCCTGCAGGCTGTAGCCAAGTTCCCGCAAGGCAGCGAACTCTACATCAAGCCCATGTTCTATTGCGCCGACGGCTTCCTGCTGCCGGACGCCGACAAGACCCAGTTCGTGCTGCACGTGTTCAAGGTGCCGATGCCGGGCGACCAGGGCTTTTCCGCCTGCTTCTCCAGCTTTGCACGTTCCTGGCCCAACATGGCGCCCACCGACGCCAAGGCGTCCTGCCTGTACCCCAACGGCCAGCGCGCCATCCGCGAGGCCGCCGAAAAGGGCTTCGACAACGCCATCATGCTGGACGGCGCGGGCAACATCGCCGAATTCGCCACCAGCAACCTGTGGATCGCCAAGAACGGCGTGGTGTCCACGCCCGCCGACAACGGCACCTTCCTGAACGGCATCACGCGCCGCCGCGTGCTGGCGCTGTTGAAGGCCGACGGCGTCGACGTGCAGGAACGCAGCCTGACCCGCGCCGACATCGAGGAAGCCGATGAAGTGTTCTCGTCCGGCAACTACGGCAAGGTGGTGCACGTGAACCGCGTGGAAGACCGCCAGCTGGAATACGGCCCCATGGCCCGCCGCGCGCACAAGCTATACATGGATTACGCGGAAAGCACCGGCGCGAAGTAGGATCGCCGCCGTTTCAGCCCCCTCCCTGCTGCCCGCCCCTGTGCGGGCAGCGTCGTTCTCAGGAATGCCTCATGCAGACCCGACGTGATTTTCTCCGCAGCGGCGCGACGCTGGCCGGCGCCGGCAGCGCCCTGGCCCTGCTGCCCGCCTCCATCCGCCGCGCGCTCGCGATCCCCGCGGCGCGGCGCACGGGCACGATCCGCGACGTGGAACACATCGTGATCTTCATGCAGGAGAACCGCGCGTTCGATCATTACTTCGGCGCGCTGGCCGGCGTACGCGGGTTTGGCGACCGCTTTCCCATACCCGTGCCGGATAGCCCCGACGCGCGCCATCGCACCGTCTGGGCGCAATACAACGACAAACCCGATGAAGGCGCGCCGCGCACGGTCCTGCCCTTCCATCTGGATACGCGCGAGGCCTTCGAAACCATGCGCGTGGCCAGCACGCCGCACACCTGGTCCAACGCGCAGGACGCCTGGGACGCGGGCCGCATGGGCAACTGGCCGGCCGCCAAGAAGAACCATTCGATGGCGTACTTCACGGACGAGGACATGCCCTTCCAGTACGCCATGGCGCGCGCCTTCACGGTCTGCGACGCCTATCACTGCTCGTTCACCGGCGGCACCAACACCAACCGGCTGTTCGTCTGGACCGGCACCAACGACGGCCTGGGCCGCGGCAACGGCCCGGCCTTGGGCAATACCTACAACAAGCTCACGGGCGGCGATCCGGCGCGCGCCTACACCTGGACGACCTATCCCGAACGCCTGGAGGCCGCCGGCATCAGCTGGCGCATCTACCAGAACATGGCGGACAATTATTCGCTGAACCCGACCGCCGGCTTCAAGGCCTACCGCGACGCCTATCATGGCGCGCCGGGCGCGGCGGCCGCGCTGAAGGAAAAGGCGCTCACCACCCGCGGCCTGGACCTGCTACGCCAGGACGTGCTGGACGGCACGCTGCCGCAGGTCTCGTGGATCTGCGCCACGAAGGCCGGCTCCGAGCATCCCAGCCCGTCCAGCCCGGCGCAAGGCGCTGACTACACGGCCCGGGTGCTGGATGCGTTGACGGCCAACCCGGAGGTCTGGAGCAAGACCGTCCTGTTGCTGATGTTCGACGAAAACGACGGCTTCTTCGACCACATGCCGCCGCCCGCGCCGCCTGCGCGCGATGCATCGGGCGCGCTGGCCGGGGCGTCCACGGTAAATACGCGCGGCGAGTATCACGAGATCGTCGCCGGCGCAGAGAAGGACGACACGCTGGCGCATTTGCACGGCGTCTACGGCCTGGGTCCGCGCGTGCCCATGTACGTGCTGTCGCCCTGGACCAAGGGCGGCTGGGTCAACTCCCAAGTGTTCGACCACACTTCCGTGCTGCGCTTCATCGAGCAACGCTTCGGCGTGGCCGAGCCCAATATCTCGCCGTGGCGGCGCGCGGTCTGTGGCGACCTGACCTCGATCTTCGATTTCGCCGCGCCGGACGGCGCGGGCCTGCCCAGCGGCTTTCCAGCCACCGCCGAACGCGCCGGCCTCGCATCGGCGCTGCCGGGCACCGTCACGCCGCCCGCGCCGCTGCAGCCGGGGCCGGCGCGGCAGCAGGCGGGCACGCGCCCGTCGCGCCCCCTGCCCTATGCGTTGCAGGTCCACGCGCGCGCGGACGCGGCAAGCGTCACGCTGCGTTTCGAGAACAGCGGCACGGCGGGCGCGGTGCTGCACGTCTATGACCGGCTGCATCTGGACCGCGGCCCGCGCCGCTACACAGTGGAAGCCGGCAAGCATCTGGAGGGCGCATGGCAGACCGCCGCTGACGATGGACGCTACGACCTGTGGGTGCTGGGTCCCAACGGTTTCCATCGCCATTGCACCGGCCGCGCCGGCCTGCCGGCGCTGGAGGTCTTGGCCGCCTACCAGGGGCCTGGCGCATCGCTGCAATTAACGCTGCGCAACCCCGCCCCGCAGGCCCGTTCATTCCGGGTGGAAGCCAACGCCTACGGCTATCCCCAGGAAGAGGATGCCACGCTCGCTCCCGGCGAGACGGTCAGCCTGTCCTGGGACATGACCCGCAGTGCGGGATGGTATGACCTGACCGTGCGCGAAAGCGGCGATCCGACCTACACGCGGCGTCTGGCCGGCCGCATCGAAACCGGCGCCCCCTCCACTTCCGATCCCGCGATGGGACAGGAGCTGATATTGCAATGGATACCCCAGGCATGAAACCACCTGCTCCCTATGAAAACGCCGTGACCTTCCAGTTCGGCGACTCGCCCGAGTTAGCCGACGAATTGCTTGCGCTGGTGCTGGCCGGCACGAAGACCGCCACCTGCGGCGCGTTGCGCGACTTCAACGAACAGGAACCTGTGCCCGAGGCCGGTCGGCGTGACGTGGTGCTGGACGGCTCGGGCCGCCCGGCTTGCGTGATCGAGACGCTCAGCGTGCTGATCCAGCGCTTCGATCAGGTGGACGAGGCGTTCGCGCTGGCCGAAGGCGAAGGCCCGTACGAGGCATGGCGCGATGCGCACATCGCTTATTTCGACCGCAACGGCGGCTATGCGCCGGACCTGGTGCTGGTGTGCGAACGGTTCCGGGTGGTCGAGGTCTTCGAACGATAAAAAAAAGCCGGACACCCTGCGGCGTCCGGCTCTTCGTGTGCTCGGGGTCGGTCAGCTTTGCTCGCCGCCCTTGCCCAGGCCCAGATAGCTTTCGATGACCTTCGGGTCGCCGGCCAGCTCGCGCGCCGGGCCGTGCAGGATGACTTCGCCGGTTTCCAGCACGTAGCCGTAATCGGCCACCTGCAACGCGGCGCGCGCGTTCTGTTCCACCAGCAGGATTGCCACGCCGGTCTCGCGCAGGCGCGCGATGATGTGGAAGATCTCGCGCACGATGCGCGGCGCCAGGCCCAAGCTGGGCTCATCGAGCATCAGCAGATTGGGCTTGGCCATCAATGCACGGCCGACGGCCAGCATTTGGCGTTCGCCGCCCGACAGCGTGCCGGCCTGCTGGGCGCGGCGCTCGCGCAGCCGCGGGAACAGGTCGAAGACTTCGTTCAGCGTGTCGCGCCAGCCGCTTTCGCGGGCGCGGTAGCGGCGGAACCCGCCCAGCAGCAGGTTGTCTTCCACCGACATGGTGCCGAACAGTTCGCGGCGCTCTGGCACCAGCGACATGCCAGCCGCGACGCGGCGCTCGACCTGCCAGCCCGATACGTCGGTGCCGGCGTATTGCACGGTGCCGGCCGCGTGGCCGGTCTGGGGCAGCGAGCCCATCATGGCGTTCAGCATGGTGGACTTGCCGGCGCCGTTGGCGCCGATCACCGTGACGATGCTGCCGGCGGGCACGGTGAGCGAGGCGCCCACCAGCGCGCCCACCTTGCCGTAGCGGGCAGACAGGTTGCTGACTTCGAGTACGGGAGCGCTCATCACACGCCTCCTGCCGACACGGGCTTGGCCTGGTCCGCTTCGGGCAGGTCATCATCGATGCCGCCCAGGTAGGCTTCCAGCACCGCCGGGTTCTTTTGCACGTCGGCCGGCACGCCTTCCGCCAGCTTGGTGCCGAAATCCATCACCACGAGGTGGTTGGTCAGACGCATCACAAAATCCATATCGTGTTCGACGAGCAGAATGCTCATGCCCTCGGCGCGCAACTGTTCCAGCACGCGCGCCAGGTCCTGCTTTTCCTTGTAGCGCAGGCCGGCGGCGGGTTCGTCCAGCAGCAGCAGCACGGGGTCGGCGGCCAGGGCGCGCGCGATTTCCAGGATGCGTTGCTGGCCCAGCGCCAGGTTGCCGGCCTGCTCGTACAGGTACTCGCCCAGGCCGACGCGCTTGATCTGCTCGGCGGCCTCGTGCAGCAGCTGCGCCTCGCGGGCGCGGTCCGAATGCAGGGCGCCCGCCAGCACGCCGACGTCGGAGCGCAGGTGCGCGCCCAGCGCCACGTTTTCCAGCACGGTCATGCCGGGCAGCAGCTGCACGTGCTGGAAGGTGCGACCCACGCCCAGCTTGGCGATGTCGCGCGCCGAACGGCTGTCGATGCGCTGGCCCATGAAGGTGACCTTGCCGCGCGTCACCGGCAGCACGCCGCTGATCAGGTTGAAGGTCGTGCTCTTGCCGGCGCCGTTCGGACCGATCAGGCCCATGATCTCGCCGGACGCGACCTTGAAGGAAATATCGTTGACGGCGACCAGCCCGCCGAATTCCTTGCGGATGGCGTCGACTTCGAGCACCACCTGGCCGGCTTGCGGGCGCACGCGCGTCGGCAGGGCCGGCGCGGACGCGGGCGGCGCCAGATTGCGGCGCGAGCTGTCGGCGCCTGTGATGCTGTCCCACCAGCCCGCCAGGATCGGCCACAGGCCGTTGCGGGCGTATTGCAGCATCAGGATCAGCAGCACGCCGAAGACGATCATCTCGAAGTTGGCGTTGGTGTCCAGCAGCTTGGGCAGCAGGTTCTGCAACTGGTCCTTCAGCACCAGGATGACGCTGGAGCCCAGCAGGGCGCCCCAGACGTAGCCGGCGCCGCCGACCACCGCCATGAACAGGTACTCGATGCCGTAGTTGATGCCGAACGGGCTGGGGCTGACGGCGCGCTGCATGTGCGCGTAGAGCCAACCCGAGACGCAGGCCAGCAGCGCCGCCCAGACGAAGATCACGACCTTGTAGGCGGCGGTGTTCACGCCCATGGACTCGGCCATGCCGGCGCCGCTCTTGAGCGCGCGAATGGCGCGGCCCGGACGCGAGTTCAGCAGGTTGCGGGTCGCCCACAACGCCAGCAGCACGAACACCCAGATCAGGTAATAGATGTGGCGGCCGCTGGCCAGGGACATGCCGAAGATGCTGATGGGCTCGATGCCGGCGATGCCGTCATGCTTGCCCAGCCAGTCGATATTGCCGAACAGGAAGTACAGCGACAGGCCCCAGGCGATGGTGCCCAGCGGCAGGTAGTGGCCCGACAGGCGCAGGGTGATCGCGCCCAGCAGGTAGGCCACGACGGCCGTCAGGATCAGCCCGGCCGGCAACGCCAGCCAGGGCGAGACATCGTATTGCGTGGTCAGGTAGGCGGTGGTGTAGGCGCCCAGGCCCACGAACGCCGCCTGGCCGAACGAGGTCAGGCCGCCCACGCCGGTCAAGAGCACCAGGCCCAGCACCACCAGGCTGGCCAGCCCGATGTAATTGAGTTGCGTCACCCAGAATTCGGGCGTGACCGGCAGCAGTGGCAGGCCCGCCAGGACGACGATGAAGACGGCAAGCAGAATGCGGTTCATGACGTTTATTCCTCTTCGTCCACGTGATGGGTGCTGAACGAACGCCAGACCAGAACCGGGATAATCAGGGTGAAGACAATCACTTCCTTGTAGGCGCTGGCCCAGAAGGACGAGAAGGACTCCAGCACGCCCACCAGCAGCGAGCCCGCGGCCGCCACGGGGTAGCTGGCCAGCCCGCCGATGATGGCGCCGACAAAGCCCTTCAGGCCGATCAGGAAGCCGGTGTCGTAGTACACGGTGGTGATGGGCGCGATCAGCATGCCGGACATGGCGCCGATGGCGACGGCCAGCGTGAAGGTCAGGCTGCCGGACATGGTGGTGCTGATGCCGACCAGGCGGGCGCCGCGGCGGTTGACGGCCGTGGCGCGCAGCGCGCGGCCATACAGCGTCTTGCCGAAGAACAGCCACAGGCCGATGATCAGGATGGCGCATGTCGCCACCACGAACAGGCTTTGCGCCGACCAGGTCATGAAGCCCAGGTCGACCTGGCCACTGACGAAGGCCGGAGTGCGCCAGCCTTCGGCGCCGAAGAAGACCAGCGCCAGGCCGGTGAGCGCGAAGTGCACGGCCACGGAAACGATCAGCAGCACCAGCACGGTGGCTTCGGCCAGCGGCTGGTAGACGATGCGGTAGACCATCGGACCCATCGGGATCACCAGCAGCAGCGTCAGCAGCATGTTCAGCCACAGCGAATTGCCGGGTGCGGTGTAGGTCACGGTCAGCCAGAGCAGCGCCAGCGGCAGAACCACACAGGTGGCGATGGCCTTGGGCAAGGCGACTGCGCTGCGGGTGCGCAGCGCACGCAGCAGCTCGAGCGCCAGGCAGACGATGCCCAGCAGCGGCAGGAGATAGGCAGTGCCCGGCACTTTGCCGTCCACCAGCATGGCCAGGGTCAGGGCGCCGAACGCCACGAACTCGCCCTGGGGAATGAAAATGACGCGCGTAACGGCGAACACCAGCACCAGAGCCATGCCCAGGAGGGCATAGATGGCGCCGTTGACGACACCGTCTTGCAGCAGGATCAGCGCAATTGAGGAATCCATCTAACAACCTTATTTATTCTGGTGTTCCGGCCGCACCCGGGACACTGATACGACACACCGGCCGGAAAGGCCGGTGCGAAGCATTGCTAGGGTGCCGCGCGGCGGGCGCCGCCGCGCTTTGCACACCCTTGGATCGGGCGATCCTGGAGGATTACAGGCCGGGCTGGTAGACCCACTTGCCGCCTTCGACCTTGACGATGACGCGCGAGCGCTCGTCAAAGCCAGCGTGGTCCGTGGGCGACATGTTGAACACGCCTTGCGACGCGGCCAGGTCCTTCACGCCTTCCAGGGCATCGCGCATGGCGACGCGGAATTCCGGCGTGCCGGGCTTGGCGCCCGACTTCAGCGCCACGGGCAGCGCGGCCACGACCAGCTGGCCGGCGTCCCACATGTGGCCGCCGAACGTGTTGGTGGAGCCGGCGCCGTTGGCCTTTTCATAGGCTTCGACGTAGGCCAGGGCCGACTTCTTGACCTGGTTGCTATCGGGCAGCTGGGCCGCGACCAGCAGCGGGCCGGCCGGCAGCAGCATGCCGTCGCAGTCCTTGCCGCAAACGCGCAGCACGTCGTTGTTGGCGGCGCCGTGCGTCTGGTAGATGGTGCCGCCGTAGTTGCGGGCCTTCAGTTCCTTTTGCGGCAGGGCCGACGGAGTGCCGGCGCCGGCGATCAGGATGGCGTCGGGCTTGGCGCCGACCAGCTTGAGCACCTGGCCCGTCACGCTGGTGTCGGTGCGGCTGTATTTCTCGATGGCGACGATCTCGATGCCCTTGGCCTTGGCGGCCTTTTGCATCACGTCCAGCCAGCCGTCGCCGTAGGCGTCGGCAAAGCCGATGAAGCCCAGGGTCTTGACCTTGGACTTGGCCATGGCGTCAGCCAGGGCACCGGCCATCAGGGCGTCGTTCTGCGGGGTCTTGAAGACCCAGCGGCGCTTGTCGTCCACGGGTTCGACGATCTTGGCGCTGGCGGCCACGCTGATCATCGGCACTTTGGCTTCGGCGGCCACGTCGACCATGGCGAGCGAGCCCGGCGTGACCGAGGTGCCGATCAGCACGTCGACCTTGTCGTCGGAGGCCAGCTTGCGCGAGTTCTTGACGGCTTGCGTGGTGTCGGTGGCGTCGTCCAGGACGATCCATTCGATCTTCTGGCCAGCCACTTCCTTGGGCAGCAGCGCCACGGTGTTGCGCTCGGGGATACCCAGCGAGGCAGCCGGGCCGGTGCTGGACACGGTCACGCCAACCTTGACCTGGGCGTTCGCCAGTAGCGGCAGGGCCAGGGCAATGGCGGCAGCCGCCGCGGACAAGCCGAAGTGCTTGCGCATGTTTTTGTCTCCTGTGGTGGCTCTGAGGCGCCTCGGTCGAGGCAGGGCGAGCCTAGTTAAAGTTATACAGAAAAAAATATTATAGGGTTAAAACAGTATCAAATGACGATGCGCAACTCCGGTAATTCCCTGATGTGCTACGAAAAACGCAATTCAGCAAACGCATTCGTTAATGGCGAACTTGTACTAGAAAAGCTTTGCGGCCGTCAGTTGGGGGATTCCCTTGGACTGCGGCGCGCCACTCAACGCCCCAACATCGGCCACACGCGCTCCACCCGCGACGCCACCCAGGCGGCAATCACGGCCTTGGCCAGGTCGCCGGGCAGGAACACCGCGACCGCCATCGCAGCCTTGGCCAAACCCATTTTCGTCACGGCGGCCAGCCAGGGCACGCCGCAGGCGTAGACCACCGCGATGCCGCCCACCACGCATGCCGCCAAATAGCCGGCGAACTTCCCCCAGCCGCCCGCGGCGCGGCCGGCCAGGCTGCGCGCCAGCCAGCCCGTCACGAAGGCGCCCGCCACCAGGCCGACGAGAAAGCCGCCGGTAGGCCCGAAAAAAGCGCCCAGCCCTCCCCGGCCTCCCGGCAGGACGGGCAACCCGACCGCCGCCAGCGCCAGGTACAGCAGGCAGGCCAGCGCGCCACGGACGGGTCCGAGCATTGCGCCCGCCAGCATGGCACCCAAGGTTTGCAGCGTGACCGGCACCGGTATGGCGGGCAGTGGAATCGGCGGGATCAGGCTCAGGACGACGATCAGCGCCGCGAACAGCGCAATCAGCACGGTATTACTGGATTTCACGGTTTTCCCCTTTGGGAGATGGAACTGGGCGCGCGGGCCTCAGTGGCTGCGCGCGTCTATCGCTTCGGATACTTCCTGCGCTCTTTTCAGCGTCAGCACGATCAAGGGCACGATCAGCGCGACCGGATTGGCGCCCAGGCCACGCGCGGCCTGCGCTTCGCGGATTTCCTGGAAGTTGCGCCAGATCTCCGGCACGAAACGCAGGGCCAGCGCCAAGGCCAGCGCAACCTTGCCGGCATCGACAAGCCTCAGGCGTTCCAGTGGCATCAGCGCCTTTTCGCAGACGGCAATCAGATCCGAGGTGCGCGTGGCCAGCGTGACGGCCAGGGCCAGTCCCACCATCGCGCCTACGCGCAGCAGCACGGCCAGCGCCTCCAGGCCGCCCTGGAACCAGGCCGTGAACAAGCCGACGGCCAGCAGCACCCAGGCCAAGCCCTTGACCTGCCGCCAGACGGCAGCCCCGGCCACGCCCGTGGACCAGACCAGCGCGGCGGCCGCCAGGAAGGCAGGCGCCAGCCAGCGCGGGTCGCGCAGCAGGAACAGGCCCGCGCCCGCCGCCATCAGCGCCAGCAGCTTCAGCCAGGCGGGCAGGCGGTGCAGAAAGGTATCTCCCGCGACGTAAAGCGGCTCCATCATGCGCAGTGCTCCCGGTACCAACGCAGCGCGGCGGCCGGCTGGTCATCGGCCGCGACGTTACCGTCGCGCACCACCACCACCCGGTCGAAATCCTCCAGCAGCTCCAGGTCGTGGCTGACGACGATGGCATCATGGGGCAGGCCCGCAATGGCGTCGCGCACGCGATTGCGATTGCGCAGGTCCAGCTGGGTGGTGGGTTCATCGAACACGATCAGCGCCGGTTCCATCACCAGCACTGCCGCCAGCGCCACCAGTTGGCGTTCGCCGCCGGACAGCGTGTGGCTGGTCCGGTCCGCCAGGTGACCGACGCCCAGGCTGCCCAATTGCGCATCGATACGGGCTTCGCGCTGCTGGCGGTCCGGGGACAGATGCTTCAGGCCGAACGCCAGGTCCTCGCGGACGATGGGGAAGACAATCTGGTTTTCAGGGTTCTGGAACACGAACCCGACCTGGCGGCGCACGGCCTTCAAGTCGCGCCGGGTGTCCAGCCCGCCCACCCGCACATTGCCGGCCGAGGGCAGGACCAGCCCATTGATCAGGCGCGCCAGCGTGCTCTTGCCGGCGCCATTGGGGCCGACGATGCCGATGCGTCGTTCGGCCAGCGTCAGGCTCACCCCATTCAGCACTTGCGCCTGGGGCGTGGAAACAACCGCCTGGTCAAACTCGATTAACATGGGGCGGGATTATGCCCGAACCATTTCGGGCATCGGGACTCCAAGAGCTCATATGGACAAAGTACGAAAATCCGACGCCGAATGGCGGGCCCAGCTTTCCCCCGAAGAATACGTCGTCGCCCGTGAAAAGGGTACCGAACGGGCATTCACCGGGCGTTACTGGAATACGTTCTCTCACGGCATCTACCGCTGCGTGGGCTGTGGCACGGCGCTGTTCGCTTCCGACACCAAATTCGACGCTGGCTGCGGCTGGCCCAGCTACTTCCAGCCGCTGGACCCGGAACTGGTGCGCGAAGAGCGCGACACCACCCACGGCATGGTCCGCACCGAAGTGCTGTGCAACGTCTGCGACTCGCATCTGGGACACGTCTTCCCCGACGGCCCCGAGCCCACCGGACTGCGCTACTGCATCAATTCCCTGTCGATGACGTTTGAACCCATAGAAGACTGAATGAAGAAGTTCCTGTTCGACCTGTTTCCGCTGTTCCTTTTCTTCATTGCGTATCGGTACACGGACATTTTCATCGCCACGGGCGTCGCCATGGCGGCGGCCGTGCTGCAGATCGTCTGGCTGAAAGCGACGGGCCGCGCCACCGAGGCCATGCATTGGATCAACCTGACCGTCATCCTGGTGTTCGGCGGGGCCACGATCTGGCTGCACAGCGACGTGTTCATCAAGTGGAAGCCCACGGTGCTGTACTGGCTGTTCGGCGGCGCGCTGGTCTTTGCGCGCTTGCTGTTCGGCCGCAACCTGATCCGCCGCCTGATGGAAAAGCAGATCCAGCTGCCCGACGCCGCCTGGGAACGGCTGAACCTGGTCTGGGCCGGCTTCTTCCTGATCGCGGGTGCGCTCAACCTGTATGTGGCGTTTTCCGGCCACTTCACCGAATCGCAGTGGGTCAGCTTCAAGGCCTTCGGCCTGATGGGCCTGATGGTGGTCTTCGTGATCGGCCAGTCGATCTGGCTGGGCAAGCATATCCAGACGGAGGAACAGGCCCCCTCCTCCGACACCCCGCCCCCTCAGCCCTGATCCCTTCCGAAATCCATGGCCGGCGCGCCGCGCCGGAACCAACCCTCACTCCTCATGTCAGACACCACCGACCGCATTTCCCTGATCCGGGAGCGGCTAGCCGCCCTGGAACCTGTCAGTTTGGACATTCTGGACGACTCGCATTTGCATGCCGGCCACGAAGGCAGTAAAAACGGCGCCGGCCACTATCGCGTGATCATCGTAGCGCCTTGCTTCGCGGGGCTTTCGCCCGTTGCGCGGCATAGGCTGGTGTATCATCATTTGCAAGATTTGATCCCTTATCCGATTCATGCGCTTGCGCTAGATGCCCAGGCTCCCAAATAGAAAGTAAAAGGATATTCATGAAACGCATCGTCATGCTGGCTGCGGCCTGCGTCATCGCCGTGCCGGCTTTCGCTCAGAACGTGGCTACCGTCAACGGCAAGGCCATCTCGCAGAAGAGCCTGGATCAATTCGTCAAGCTGCTGGTCAGCCAGGGCGCCACCGATTCGCCGCAACTGCGCGAACAGGTCAAGCAGGAAATGATCAACCGCCAGATCTTCGTGCAAGCCGCCGAATCCAGCGGTATCGCCAAGCAGGCCGACGTCCAGACCGAAGTCGAACTGGCCCGCCAAGGCATCCTGGTCCGCGCCCTGATGGCCGACTACCTGGCCAAGCACCCCGTGTCGGACGCCAAGGTCACGGCCGAATACGAGAAGATCAAGAAGGAACAGGCCGGCAAGATGGAATACAAGGTCCGCCACATCCTCGTCGAAGACGAGAAGACGGCGAATGACCTGCTGGCCCAGATCAAGAGCAACAAGAGCAAGTTCAACGACCTGGCCAAGAAGAACTCCAAGGACCCCGGCAGCGCCGAAAAGGGCGGCGACCTGGGTTGGGCTCCCCCGACCAACTACGTCCAGCCGTTCGCGCAAGCCGTGACGCAGCTGAAGAAGGGCGAAATGGTCGACAAGCCGGTCCAGACCCAGTACGGCTGGCACATCATCGTGGTCGACGACACCCGTCCGGTGGAATTCCCGCCGCTCGACCAGGTGCGCCCGCAACTGGAAGAAATGCTGCGCCAGCAAACCCTGGCCGACTACCAGAAGGAACTGCGCGAAAAGGCCAAGATCCAGTAAGCCTTGCCGCACAGATGAAAAATGCCCGCGCAAGCGGGCATTTTTTCGCCCGGGTTTTCCTGCGCCGGGGTGGCACAGCCTCTGCTATGCCAGCGCCTGCCGCAGCTGGGCATCCCACAGACGGCCTTCCAGCAGCGGCGACAGATGGCCGTAGCGCCCAGCCACGCTGGTCTGGACAATATGGGCGGGATACGCGATCCGCGCCTTTGCGCCCGGATCGTCGGGCGCAAAGAGCTCGTCGGATACGCAGCGCAGCCAACGCACGGGCGTAGCGGTTTCCAGCAGCGCGTCGCGCACGTCGTAGCGGCAGGCGGACGTCCTGAGCGCCGCCATGGACCACGGTGAAAAACGCGCCGCCCAGGCCTGCGCCTCGGCCCGCAAGCGCTGCTCCGCGGCGGGTTCGCCCGCATCGGCCAGCCATTGCGCGTAGCCATAGCGACGCAGGGTTGCGCAGCGCAATTCGACCCATTCGTTCCAGGCATGCGCATCGCCCGCGTCGAGGGCGGCGGCGATGCGGCGCAGGCGCTGCGCGTCCGCCATGCTGCCGCCGCCGCGCGGCGCCGACGCCAGCGCCACCACCCGCCCGACGGGCAGCGGCGCGGCCACGGCCCACTGGAAGGCCTGATAGCCGCCGTAGGAATAACCCACCACCGCATCCAGGCGCTCGACGCCGATCGCGCGCAGCCATTCCCCCTGCAGGCGCACGCCATCGGCAATCGATATGTCAGGAAATGCGCTGGCGGCCGCCCCGATCGGCGCGCTGCTGCCGAAACAGGATCCCAACGCGTTCGGCGCCAGCACGCAGGTATCGCGCGTGTCCAGCGCCGCTCCCGACCCCAGCCAGGGACTGGCCCAGCCGGCATCGGGATGGACCTCTCCCTCGGCCGCAAGCAAGGCCTGGTGGCTGCCGGATATGCCATGCAGCAGCAACACCACGGCGCGCGCGCGCTCCGGCGGCGGACCGTAGCGGGCCCAGGCCAGCCGGACCGGCGCCAGCGTTCCCCCGCCGTCCAATGGCAAGGCTTCCAACTGCGTCACGCCACCGGCGCGACCTGAGGGCTGACGGGTGGACATCGGCAGCGCCTAAACGGGACGTTCGCCCATGACCGTGGTGCGGTAGATCGTGCGCCGCATGCTGGCCGGCAGTTCACGGGTGGTGGCCTTGTGCATCACGCAGCGGTTGTCCCACATGACCACGTCGCCCGGCTCCCATTGCAGCGCGTACTGGTACTGCTCCTGCGTGCAATGCGCGAACAGGCGGTCCAGCAATTCCTGGCTGTCCGCCTCGCCCCAGCCAGACACCTCGGCGGTCATGCCGGGATGGACGTAGAGCGCCTTGCGGCCCGTCTCGGGATGCGTGCGCACGATGGGATGTTCGACGTCAGGCGTGCCGGCCAGTTGACTGGCGTCCATCTTCACCTGGGTGCCTTCGTCGGCCCTGGTGTTCTTGCGCCGGTAGCGGTGCACCGCCCGCAGGCCCGCCAATTGGCTTTGCACGGCGCCGTCCAGTTCCTCGTAGGCCTGGTACATGTTGACGAACAGGGTGTTGCCGCCTTCCGGTGGAATCTGTTGCGCATTCAGAATGGTGGCCTTGGCCGGGCATTCGCGGAAGGCGAAATCCGAATGCCAGTACGAACCGCCGTCGGCGATGCCCGCCGGCACGCCGTTCTTGACCTCGTTGGAAAGCACGAATATCTCGGGATACTCGGGATGGTTGTACTGGGCCAGCACGTGGATATCCAGCTCGCCCAGGCGGCGGCTGAAGCGCAACTGGCCCTCGGGCGAGAGGCGCTGGTTCTTGAAGACCAGCAACTGGCGGCGCAGGAACAGCGCATTCACATCCGCGAAGGCAGCGTCGTCCAGGGTTTCCAGATCCACGCCATGGACGGCCGCACCGATCAGCGGGCTCAGGGGTATCGCTTTCATCATCAGGCTCCGGCAGAGGTTCAGGGAAGGCGGTGCACGCGGGCCTCGGTGCGCACCAGCGGCTCGGCGCCGTGCTCTCCGATCAGCACCGGATACTCCAGCCGCATGCCGCCCACGCCCGGGCGGTACAGGTGCGTGCCCAACGCCACCACCATGCCAGGCGTCACGACGTCGCGGCTGCGCAGGTTGATGAAGGGCCGGGTACGCGCGCAGGTGCCCAGGCCGTGGCCGAACAGGGGCAGGCCGAACTCGCTCAGTCCGTGCTTTTCGAACACGGCAATGCCGCGGCTGGCGCACTCCGCTATCGGCCGGCCCGGCGTCAACGATGCCAGCATGGTCTGCACGGTCTCTTCCCAGCAATCGATCAGCTTGCTCTGGACCGGGTCGGGCTTGCCCAGGAACACGGGCAATGCCGTATCCGCCATGTAGAGGTCCAGCAAGGGATGCAGGTCCAGGATCACGAATTCGTTCGGCTGGATGACGCGGTCGGTCGCCTGCTGGGTCACGCCGCGCAGGAATCCCGTGCGCTCGCCGGCTCCGACTTCGGTACCGCCCGTCACCGCCCAGGACCAGGTGCTGCCTCGTTGCCGGATAGCACGCTCGATTTCGCCGGCGATCTCGTTCTCGGTCGCTCCGACCCGCACCGCATTCATGCCCTGCTCGAAACCGTAGTCCGAGACTTCCGCCGCATGGCGCAGGCGCTCGATCTCGGCAGCGTCCTTGATCAGCATGACGTCGTCGATCACGTCCACGCCGTTCGCGAAACGGATGTCGGGCAGATGGCTGGTGAGGTCGAAGTACTCGGCCGCAGTCAGCATGCCCGGCGCCACCTGCGCCGCCCCGGGGTGCGACAGGTCCAGCGCCACCTTGCCACGCGTCAGTCCGTGATGCTCCAGGCGCTGGCGTATCAGTTGCGGAAAGTCGGAAAACTCGAACTCGTACATTTCCATCTCATGGCCTTCCACCCGCACTCGCGAGGCGTCCATGGCCCAGTAGATGAATTCGCAGTGGCCGTCAGCCGTGACCAGCACGGCGCCGCGCCAGGGCATGAATGCGCCGCTCAGGTAGTGCAGCGCGCCCTGGCGGGTGCCCAGGTAGGCATCGAAGCCGAGTTCGCGCGCGTGTTGGGCGACGCGCTTGCGGCGCGCCTGAAAATCGATGGACTGCATGTGTCACTCCTCCTTGGGGATTCAGGAAACGGATGCGCCGGAAGCCTTGACGACAGGCGCCCATTTCTCGGTTTCATCGGCTGTGAAGCGCGCAAAGTCGTCGGGCTTGCTGGCCACCGGATCCGCGGCCTGCGAAACAAGTTGTTCGCGCACGCGGGGATCGGCCAGCGCCTTGGCAATTTCCTGCTGCAGGCGTTCGACGATGGGACGCGGCGTGCCGGCGGGCGCGAACACGCCGATCCAGGAGGTCATGGCATAGCCCGGCAGGGTTTCGGCCACGGTGGGGATGGCGGGTGCGGCTGGGGAACGTTCCGGCCCGGTCACGGCGATTGCGCGCAGCTTGCCGGACTTGATCAGGGGCTGGGCGATGACCAGGCTGTCGAAGGCCAGGTCGGCCTGTCCGCCGATCACGTCCGTGAGCGCGGGCAGGCTGCCCTTGTACGGGATGTGCTGCATCTGCACGCCGGCCATCTCGTTGAACAGTTCGCCCGACATGTGCATGGACGTGCCGCTGCCGCCCGAGGCGCGGTTGAGCTTGCCGGGGTTGGCCTTGGCATAGGCGATGAGGTCTGCCACCGAGTGGATCGGGAGCTTCGGGTTGACCACCACCACCAGCGGATACGACACGACCTGCGTCACCGCCGTGAAGTCCTTCAACGGCTGGAACGGCATGGACTTGTACAGGGTTTGGTTGATGGCGTTGGTGCCTATCGTGCCCATCAGGATCGTGTAGCCGTCCGGCGCCGCCTTGGCCACGGCGTCCGCCCCGATATTGCCGCCCGCCCCGGGCTTGGCCTCGACGATGACCGATACGCCCATGCTCTGCGTCATGCGTTCGGCCAGCAACCGGGTGACGATTTCAGTGGGTCCGCCGGCCGCGGCGGGCACGACGAAGCGGATGGGTTTGCTGGGATAGGCCTCGGCCGCGCCGGCGACGGAACTGGCCGCCGCCCCCGCCGCCAGGGCGCATGCGCCCAAGGCGCGCAATAGTCTCCTGCACATGGCATGTCTCCGTTGTTGCGGGACGTACCGGGCGGGTGCCCTGGCCGACCCATCTAATTAACGAACAATTGTTCGCTAATTGGCATTTTATGAAGATTGCCACGGATGTCAAACTACAATCGAGCCTCCAACGACAAGACTGCCGATACATGGACACGACATTGCCGGAACCGAAAGAAAGGAAAGAGGAGTTTCTCGACAGCCTGGCCAACGGCCTGCAATTGCTGCAGATCTACGCCACGGGCGTGGCCAGCGTGACCGTGCAGGAGGCCGCGGAACAACTGGACGTGACGCGCGCGGCGTCGCGGCGCATTCTGCTGACGCTGGAAAAACTGGGCTATGTGCGGCAGGACGGCAGGAATTTCTCGCCCACGCCCAAGGTCATGGACCTGGGTTATGCGTATTTCGCTTCGCTAAGCCTGCCCAAACTGACTCGCGCGACCATGCGCGAAGTCGCGCAGACCGTAGGGGAAACCTGCTCGCTGGGCGTGCTGGACCGGCAACATGTCGTGTTCCTGGCGCGCGAAGAAGGCCCCAAGCTGCTCAAGCTGGACCTGTCGGTGGGCAGCCGCCTGCCCGCCTACGCCCACTCCCTGGGCCGCACGCTGCTATCGACGCTGGACGACGAGGCGCTCGACGCATATCTGGAAAGCGCGGACCTGAAGCGCCTGACGCCCTACACGACCGTGTCGCGCAGCGCCCTGCGCAAGCTGATCCGGCAGGTGCGCCAGGACGGCTACTGCATTTCGGTCAGCGAATTGGTGGATGGTTTCGCGGGCGTGGCCGTGCCGCTGTACAACCACGAAGGCCGCGCGGTGGCGGGCCTGAGCGTCAGCATGGTGCTGGGCTCCCGCCAGCCCGACGAATTGAAGCAACAGCATCTGCCGGCCTTGCAGCGCGCCGCCGCCGCCATCCGCGACATGATGCCGCGCAGCACCATCTGATTCTGTGCCTGGGCGGGCGGCCTCAGCCGCCCTGTTCGCCCAGCAAGGCTTTCAGGCCGTCCTCGTCCAGCACCGCCACGCCCAGTTCCTGGGCCTTGGCGAGCTTGCTGCCGGAGTCCTCGCCGGCCACCAGATAGGCCGTCTTCTTGGACACCGAACCGCTGACCTTGCCGCCCGCCGCCTGGATGCGCATCGAGGCTTCTTCGCGCGTCCAATTGGGCAGCGTGCCGGTCAGCACGAAGGTCTTGCCGGCCAGCGTCGTAGCCTGCGGCGCAGCCTCGGCCACGGGATTCACGCCCTGCGACTTCAGTTGTTCGATCACGTCGCGATTGTGCTGCTCGGCGAAGAAACGGCGGATCGATGCTGCCACCACCGGCCCCACGTCGGGCACGGAGGACAAGGCGTCTTCATCGGCGTCCATGATGGCGTCGATGCTGCCGAAATGGCGCGCCACGTCGCGCGCCGTGGTCTCGCCCACATGGCGGATGCCCAGCGCGTACAGCAGGCGGTTCAAGCCGGGGGCGCGCGCCTTGTCGATGGCGGCCACCAGGTTGTCGGCGGACTTCTGGCCCATGCGGTCCAGGCCCACCAATTCGAGCGGACGCAGGCTGTACAGGTCGGCCAGGGTCTTGACCCGGCCGCTGTCGACCAGTTGATCCACCAGTTTTTCACCCAGGCCTTCAATGTCCAACGCCTTGCGGCTGGCGGCGTGCCAGAGCGTCTGCTTGCGCTGCGCGCCGCAGAACAGGCCGCCGGTGCAGCGCGCGATGGTCTCGTCTTCCAGGCGTTCGATGGCCGAGCCGCAGACCGGACAGGCCGTGGGCATGACGAATTCACGGGCGTCGTCCGGGCGCTTGTCCAGCACCGGGCCCAGCACTTCGGGGATCACGTCGCCCGCGCGGCGCACGATGACGGTATCGCCGATGCGCACGTCCTTGCGGCGGATCTCGTCTTCGTTGTGCAGCGTGGCGTTGGTGACGGTGACGCCGCCCACGAACACGGGCTTCAGGCGCGCGACCGGCGTGATGGCGCCGGTGCGGCCCACCTGCACTTCGATATCGACCAAGGTGGTGGTGGCTTCCTCGGCGGCGAACTTGTGCGCCAGCGCAAAACGCGGCGCGCGCGCGACGAAACCCAGCACCTTCTGCGCCGGCAGCGAATCCACCTTGTAGACCACGCCATCGATGTCGTAGGGCAGCTCAGGCCGCAGTTTGCCAACCTTGGCGTAGAAGGCCATCAGGCCCTCGGCGCCGCTGGCGCGGTGGTTGTGCTTGACGTTGACCGGCAGGCCCAGCGAGGCCAGCCAGTCCAGCATGGCGCCATGGGATTTCTCGGGTAATTGCGAGGCTTCGGCCGCCCCCGCCGAGGCTTCGGCGAACAGCCCTCCCTGGGAGCCCGCCAAGCCCTGGACCTCGCCCCAGCCATAGGCAAAGAAGCGCAGCGGCCGCTTGGCGGTGATGCGCGGATCCAGCTGACGCAGGCTGCCCGCGGCGGCGTTGCGCGGATTGACGAAGACTTTTTCGTCGCGCTTGGCCTGGGCCTGGTTCAGTTTTTCGAAGTCGGCGCGGTTCATCAGGACTTCGCCGCGGACTTCCAGCACCTTGGGGTATGCCCCTTTGAGCTGCAGCGGAATCGCCTTGATCGTGCGGATGTTGGAGGTGACGTCTTCGCCTGTCTGGCCGTCGCCGCGGGTCGCGGCCTGCACCAGGCGGCCGTCCTCGTAGCGCAGGCTGATCGCCAGCCCGTCCAGCTTGAGCTCGCAGAAGTAATCGGCTTGCTGCGCCGGCCCCAGCAGGCCCGCGCCGCGCAGCGTGTCGGTGACGCGGCGGTCGAAGGCGGTCACGTCTTCTTCGTCGAAGGCGTTGCCCAGCGACAGCATCGGCACGACATGGCGTACGCTGCCAAAGGCCGAAACAGGCGCCGCGCCCACGCGTTGCGTCGGCGACTCAGGCGTCACCAGCTCCGGATGCTCGGCCTCCAGCGCCTGCAGTTCGCGCATCAGCCGGTCGTACTCGGCGTCCGAGATCGACGGATCGTCGTAGACGTAATAGCGGACGTTGTGCTGTTCGATTTCGGCGCGCAAGCGCGCCGCGGCCTGCGCCGCGTTTTCACCGCCAGTCGCGCCGCTCATTTATGCAAACACCCTCAGGGCGCGCTCGCTGCCAGCGGGCAGGCCCGCTTGTTCGAGCTGGCCGAACAGCACCTGCAGACGCTCGTCGATGACCGTTTCCGAACCATCGGCCAGCGGTTTGCCCTGGTCGTCCACCAGGTCCGCGCGCAGGCGAGCGGCCAGGTCGCGGCCCACATCGACCATGCGGCCGAAAGCGCGCTCGTCCGCCGGGCTGCAAGGCACGTCCAGTAGCAGGTACAGACGTTCGATGCCGCCCATGCCGGCATCGAATGCCGCACCGTCGCCGCGCGCCAGCGTGAAACGGGCTACGCCGTTTTCCGCCAGCCAGGCCAGGCGGCTGCCGTCGGCAACGAAGCCCATGTCACGCGCCACGGACAGGACCTCGGCGGCGGGCTGGGCGGCGCCCAGCAGCAGGGTCAGGCCGACCTGGGTGTCCAGGGCGGCGCAGGTGTCGTCCAATCGGGCGCCCTGCTCCAGTACGGCCTGCTGGTCCGGACCTTCGATGGTGGCATCGAAACGCTCGGCCATGTCCTGGGCGCGAGCCCAGGCCTGCGACCATTCGATGGCGGTCAGCGGGCCGCTGCGATTGGCCAGCAGCACGGCCAGCTGCATGGAGGCGTAGGATTCGCCGGCGTGGACGCGCGCGCGGTGGCGGCGCTGATCGGTTTCGGCGAACACGCGCATGGGCTTGCGGCCCACGTGGCGCAGGCTTTGCATGTAGGGCAGCAAATCGGCGCCGCGCACGGCGTCGGCGAAGTTGATCTCGATGACCACCTCGCAAGCGGGATCGGGTTCTTCGGTATCGTCGGCATCGCTGCCGGCATCGACCGGGGCGGGCTGACCGGGCTGGGCACGGGCGCTCTCGCCGCCCATGCCAGGCTCACGGCGCGCCGCCGCTGCGCCCGCGGTTGCAGACGCGCCGGCTGCCGCGCCCGCCCCCAACAGCGGATCCTGCTCGGTGGAGGGGAAATGGGTCTGCATCTTGCGCCGGACGCGCCGGTCCTGCCACCAGTTGAATCCCAGCACCAGCAGTATCAGCAATACGCCCAGGGCTATCAGCCCGATCTGCAAATCACTCATGTATCAATCCCGCGCCGAAACCCCGACGCCCTTCTGAATATTGGGTTTATGCCGCTTCGGAGGCCATCATCTGGACGGCCGAGTCTATGTCTACCGCAACGATACGCGAAACCCCTTGCTCTTGCATGGTTACACCGATCAGTTGCTTGGCCATCTGCATCGCGATCTTGTTGTGCGAGATGAACAGGAACTGGGTCTGCTCGCTCATGTTGGCGACCAGGTTCGCATAGCGTTCGGTGTTGGCGTCGTCCAGCGGCGCGTCCACCTCGTCCAGCAGGCAGAACGGCGCGGGGTTGAGCTTGAACAGCGCGAACACCAGGGCGGTCGCGGTCAGGGCCTTTTCGCCGCCGGACAGCAGGTGGATGGTGCTGTTGCGCTTGCCTGGAGGCTGAGCCATGACCTGCACGCCGGCATCGAGGATTTCCTCGCCCGTCATGGTCAGCTTGGCCTCGCCGCCGCCGAACAGCTTGGGGAACAGCTCGCCGAAGTGGCCGTTGACGACGTTGAAGGTTTCTTGCAGCAGCTCGCGGGTTTCGCGGTCGATCTTGCGGATGGCGTCCTCGAGGGTCTCGATGGCGGTCATCAGGTCCTGATGCTGCGAATCGAGGAAGCCCTTGCGCTCGCGCGAGGTATTCAATTCGTCCAGCGCCGCCAGGTTGACCGAGCCCAGGGCTTCGATCTGGCGTGAAATACGGCTGACTTCGGACTGCAGCCAGCTGGCGCGGCGCCATTCGTCGGGCTGATTGGCCAGATCCTGGGCCAGCGCCTCGCGGTCGACCTCGCGCGCGTTCAGCTGTTCGGTGAACTGCTCTTCAGCCAGGCGCGCGGCCTGTTCCTGCAGCTGCAGTTCCATGATGCGGGCGCGCCGCGGCTCCAGCGTCTGCTCCTGCTGCAGGCGGTCTTCGTCCGCGCCGCGCAGCAGGGCCGCCAGATTTTCCAGTTCCTGGCGGGCGCGCGACAGCGCTTCCTCGCGCTCGGCGCGCGCTTCCAGGGCGTCCTGCAAGCCAGCCTGGGACGCCGAGGCGTCCAGCTCGGCCAGGTCCACCAGCAGCTGTTCCAGCTCGACGCTGCCGCGCTGGCTTTGGTCGGCCGCCAATTGCTGGTTGCGCTGCAGATCGGTGATACGCACCTGGATGCCGCGCTCGGCGAATTCGGCTTCCTGGGCGGCGCGTTCCAGTTCGCGCAGGCCGGCGCGGGCTGCTTCGGCCTGCGCCGCCAGGGTTTCACCGTCGATCTCGGCGTCGGCGAAACGGGATTGGTGTTCGGCCAGCTCTTCGTCCAGCGCCTCGAAGCGGGCTTCCGCCTCTTCGCGGGTGGCGCGCAGGTCTTCTTCCTGGACCTTGATCTCTTCCAGGTCCTGGCGCAGACGCGAGGCGCGCTCGCCGGACTGTTCGGCCTGCTGCTGCAGGCGCGAGTGTTCCAGCTGGATGTCGTGCACCCGGCGCGTGACCTCGGCCACGCGCTGACGCGCCGGGGCGATGGCCTGGGACACTTGCTGCCAGGCGGCTTCCGCGCGGGCGACCGCGGCGCGCGCCTGGTCGGCGATCAGTTGCTGGGCCTTGATCTCGCGTTGCAGGTTCTCGATTTCCTGCTGGCGCGCCAACAGGCCGGCCTGCTCGGAATCCGGCGCGTAGAAACGCACGCTGTGGGCGTCGACCAGATGGCCGGCCTTGACCACGCAGGCGCCGCCCGCGGGCAGGCTGGCGCGCATGGCCAGCGCCTGGGTCACGTCGGTAGCCGTGTAGATGCCGCCCAGCCACTCATTCAGCAGCGTGCGCAGGTCGGGATCGGTGATGCGCAGCAGGCTGGCGAGCGACGTCAGGCCGGCGGGCGCGGCGGGCGTCGGCGCCGCGGCGGGCAACTGGTAGAAAGCCAGCCGGGCCGGCGGCGCATCTTCGGCGAAGGCGCGGGCCCAATCCAGGTTGCGTACTTCCATGGAAGCCATGCGCTCGCGCAGGGCGGCTTCCAGGGCGGTTTCCCAGCCGGGTTCGATGTGCAGCTTCTGCCACAGGCGCGACAACCCGGCCAGTTCATGCTTGGCCAGCCAGGGTTCCAGCGCCCCCTGCTTCTGCACGTCTTCCTGCAGCTTCACAAGGGCCGACAGGCGGGCTTCCAGGCGCGCCAGGTTCTGCACGTCGGTCTGGGCGGCGGCCTGGGCGCGGCTGCGCTCGGCGTCCGCTTCGGGCACGCGGCCTTCCAGGGTGGCCAGTTCTTCCTGGGCTTCCTCGAGCTGGTCCTCGCCGGCGGCTCGGTCGCCAGCCAGTTGCTCCAGGCGCACCGGATCGGGACTGTGCAGTTCGCGCAGTTCCTGTTGCAGGCGCTCGCGGCGCTGGTCCAGGGCCTGCATCTGGCGGTCCGCGTCGCGCTGCGACTGGGCCACCAGGGCAAGATTCTGCTCGACGCGGGCCAGCGCGGCGCGCATCTCGTCGCGCCCCGAGGCGGCTTCGCGCACGCGCTGCTCCACGGCCGGCAGCGCGGCCTGGGCGTCCTCGGCCTTGGCGCGCGCCTCTTCGGTGCGGGCGGCGCCGGCGGCCAGGTCTTCCTCGGCCTGGGCGATCTGTTCGGTGCAATGCTCGCGCTGGGCGGTCCACTCGCCGATCTGCTGCTGCAGCTGATCGCGACGCGCCTGCAGGCGGTTGCGGGAATCCACCACGTGACGGATTTCGGCTTCCAGGCGGCTGACCTGCGCATTGGCTTCGTACAGCCCGCCCTGGGCGGTGTGCACCGCGTCGCTGGCGGCGTAGTGGGCCTGGCGGCGGGATTCCAGCGCAGCTTCGCCCGCCCGCAGGCCGGCGATGGCGGCTTCCAGTTCATTCTGGGCCTGGGCCATCTCCTGGGCTTTCTTGGCGCGCTCTTCGCGCGCGCCGGTTTCCTTCAGGAACCACAGCGCATGCTGCTTCTTTTCGCCGTCGGCCTGGAGTTCGCGGTAGCGCGTGGCCACTTCGGCCTGCGCTTCCAGCTTTTCCAGCTGATTGTTGAGTTCGCGCAGGATGTCTTCGACGCGGGTCAGGTTTTCGCGCGTGTCGGACAGGCGATTCTCGGTCTCGCGACGCCGTTCCTTGTAGCGCGACACCCCTGCCGCCTCTTCCAGGAACACCCGCAGTTCTTCGGGGCGCGCCTCGATCAGGCGGTTGATCATGCCCTGGCCAATGATGGCGTAGCCGCGAGCACCCAGGCCGGTGCCCAGGAAGATGTCGTGGATGTCGCGGCGGCGGACCTGCTGGTTGTTGACGAAGTAGCTGCTGGTGCCATCGCGGGTCAGCACCCGGCGCACGGCGATTTCCGCGTAGGTGCTCCACTGGCCGGCGGCGCGCCCCTCGCTGTTGTCGAACACCATTTCCACCGAGGCCCGCGCCGCGGGCTTGCGGTTGCCGGAGCCGTTGAAAATGACGTCCTGCATGGACTCGCCGCGCAGTTCCGAGGCCTTGGCCTCGCCCAGCACCCAGCGCACGGCGTCAATGATGTTCGATTTTCCGCAGCCATTGGGACCCACCACGCCCACCAGTTGGCTGGGCACGGGAATCACGGTGGGATCGACGAAGGACTTGAAGCCGGCGAGTTTTAGCTGAGTAAGACGCACAGTACGATGACGACGGGGTGGGTTGAACGAAAGGCGTTAACGGACCTGCCGCACAGATTGCAAACCGGCCCCTGGAGGGCCGGCGCACATATGGGTCGTATGATACCGCAGGCAGTCTGTCCCCAAACGTCAGCAAGGGTCAAGGCGTGTTGTCCCTGAGGCTTGCCGGCGGTCAATCCGCGGGCAAACGCTCAATGGCCGCCGTCTGGGGTCCGGCTATACTCCCTGACACTTTTTTGCACGACACATAAATTTTCACGCGGACTGGCCGGGGCCAGGCCTGAGAACGGGGACATTCTTGAAACGTGGTTTCTATCTGGTCATGGCCGCGCAGGCCTTCTCGTCATTGGCGGACAACGCGCTGTTCATCGCAGCCATCGCCTTGATACAGGAACTGCATGGGCCGGACTGGATGGCGCCCATGATGAAGTGGTCGTTTGCGCTGGCTTATGTCGTGCTGGCCGCCTTTGTCGGGGCACTGGCGGACTCCTTCCCCAAGGGCCGCGTGATGTTCTCCACCAATGCCCTGAAAGTGACCGGCTGCATGCTGATGTTCTCGTATGCCAGCATCGGCGTCGCCCCCGAATACCAGACCTACCTGGTCTGCGCGGCCTACGGCATCGTCGGCATCGGCGCCGCGGCCTACTCTCCCGCCAAGTACGGCATCGTCACGGAAATGCTGCCCCCGGCCATGCTGGTCAAGGGCAACAGCTGGATCGAGGGCCTGACGGTCTTTTCCATCATCCTGGGTACGGTGCTGGGCGGCCTGCTGATCTCGTCCTCGGTTTCCACCGCCCTGCTCAGCCATTCCTTCATCGGCAAGCTGGTCCACACCCCGGCCGAAGCTGCGATCCTGGTCATCGCCTTCGTGTACCTGCTGGCGGCGCTGTGCAACCTGCTGATTCCGCACACCCACGTGCGCTACCCGCCGCAACAAAAGAACCCGGTACGGCTCATCCGCACCTTCTGGGGCTATGTCTGTGTGCTCTGGAAAGACAAGCTGGGCCAGATCTCGCTGGCCGTCACCACCCTGTTCTGGGGCGCGGGCGCCACGCTGCAGTTGATCGTCATCGAATGGGGCCGCAGCCATCTCGGATACCAGCTGGACAAGGCCTCGATGCTGATGGGCGTGGCCGCGCTGGGCACCGTCGTCGGCTCCATCCTGGCCGGCCGCATTCCGCTGCGCCGCGCGCTGGCCGTGTTGCCGGTCGGCGCCGCCATGGGCCTGGTCGTGCTGCTGATGCCGCTGGTCTACTCGCCCTGGAGCGTCTACCTGCTGCTGCTGATCACGGGCGGCCTGGCCGGTTTCTTCGTGGTGCCGATGAACGCGCTGCTGCAGCACCGCGGCCACGTGCTGCTGTCGGCCGGCCACTCCATCGCCGTGCAGAACTTCAACGAACAGCTCAACATCCTGCTGATGGTCGCCATGTACACGCTGCTGCTGTGGCTGCAGCTGCCCATCAACATCATCATCGTGATCTTCGGCACCGTGGTCGCCGTGCTGATGGTGGTCTTCATGCGCTGGAGCAAGCGCAACCTGCAGGCCAACCCGGAACTGCACGACCAGATCGGCCAGGAAGGCCATGGGCGCGCGCTGGACTCCACGCACTAGGCGCGCGATTCCGCTGCCATGGAAAAACCGGGCTGACGCCCGGTTTTTGTTTGCCCAAAGATAGCGGAGCCAGGCTCAGGCCAATTGCGCCACGGCCAGGCGCAGGTCCTGCCAGGCGCGCGCCTTCTCGCTGGGGCTGCGCAACAGATAGGCGGGGTGGTAGCTGACGATTACCGGAATCTCCCGCCCTTCATCCGTCTTCAACTGGTGAACGCGGCCGCGCAGGCTGCCGATCGTGGCGTCCGTGCCCAGCAGCGTCTGAGCCGCGAAACGGCCCAGCACCAGGATCCGCTCCGGCTTGAGCAGCGCAATCTGGCGCATCAGGTACGGACTGCAGGCCGCGATTTCCTCAGGCTTGGGATTGCGATTGCCGGGCGGCCGGCACTTGATGACGTTGGTGATGAACACATCGCGCTCGCGGCTCATGGACACCGACGACAGCATGGCGTCCAGCAACTGGCCCGAGCGGCCCACGAAGGGCTGCCCCTGCCGGTCCTCTTGCTCGCCAGGCGCCTCGCCCACCACCAGCCAGCGCGTAGGTTGGCCGCCGTGGCCGAACACCGCGTTGCGGCGGCCCTTGCACAAGCCGCAGGCGGAACAGGCCACGACCTGGTCGTGCATTTCTTCCAGTGTGGAATTCCGGATCGCTTCTGCCACAGGCACGGGCGGCGGAGGCGCCGCCTCGGCCTCGGCCTTGGGAGCCGGCGGCGGCGGCGGGCCTTTGCGGTTCAGGATCGACGTCGGTATGCCGGGACGGCCGGGAGCGGGTTCCGCAGGAGCCGCCGCGGCGGCGGGTGATGCCTCGCGCGCCGGGACCGCCGGGACCGCCGCGACCGCCGCGACCGCCGGGACCGCCGCGACCGGAGCGACAGGCTGCGGCGCAAGCGGCGCCTCGGCGACGGGATCCTGGGCCGCAGCCGGCAAAATCGGCTTGGAAACAAGGGCTTGCGCCTCGGCCGCCGGTTTGCCGGGCGCAGGGGCTGGACGCAGCCACAGCCGCTCCATGCCGATCTCGCGCAACCAGATGCGCTGCAGCGGATTGACCCGGGGCGCGGCCGGCGGCGGCGCTATGTTGGGCTGGCTCATGCCGCCGCTCCATCCGCCGCAAAGCGCTTCTGCATGACCAGGGCATCTTCCCTGCCGCCTTTCTCGGCCGGGTAATAGCCCCGGCGCACGCCGATCTGCAGATACCCGTGCCGTTTGTAGAAGCTGACGGCCGACTCGTTGGACGGGCGCACTTCCAGCAGCACGCCCTCCATGCCGCGCTCACGCGCCTGCTGCTCGCACCAGTCCAGCAGCACGCCGCCCAGGCCCTGGCGGTGCAGCGGCTTGGCGACCGCGATCACCAGCAGGTGCGCCACGTCGGGCGCGAACATGAGCACGCAGAACCCCGCCAGCTTGCCCTCGCGCCTCAGCGCCCAGGCGCCGTAGCCTGCCGCCAGGGCGTCCGCGAAATTGCCACGGGTCCAGGGGAAGGCCTGCACGTGCGCTTCCAACGCCACGACCTCGTCCAGGTCGGCGTCGGTCATCGGTTGAGGCACCGCGGGAACCAGCGAAGGCTGGGCTTTCGGATTGCCGCCCTCGCCCCGCATGCGCTCGGCAGTGGTGAACGCCACCTTGTCGCGCACGTACAGCGGCGCGGCCAACTCGGGCGCCACGGCTTCGCCCCGCAGCCAGCCCTGCCGTCCCAAACGGGCAACGCTGGCCGCTTCCGGACGCCTGGCGTCGGCGCGGCGCCAGGCGCCGGGATATTCCATTTCGGACGCGTAGGCGTCCCAGGCATCGCCGGCCAATACCGGTTCCAGCGGCCGGCCCGCGCGCGCCGACCATGCCGGCAGGTGATGGGCGGTCCATGGCACCACTTCAGCCGCCGCGATCAGCAACGGCGCCTGCAGGACTTCCCAAGAGATTTCGCCATCTGAAACGTCCGTCTGGCGGTAGACGGCCAGATAGACCTCATTCATGCGGGCGTCCAGCGCCACCACGATCGCGTCCGCCGGCGTGGCCTCCACCTGTGCGGCGACCGCCTGATGAGAGACAATGGGAAGTACGGGGATGCCCAGGCCGAGGCCCATGCCTTGCGCCACTCCGCAGGCCACCCGCAGGCCGGTAAATCCGCCCGGCCCCTGGCCGAAAGCCACGGCGTGCAAGGCGGCTGGCGCCAGTCCGGACGCCGCCAGCAGTTCGTTGGCCATGGGCAAGAGCCGTTCCGCGTGCTCCTGGGAACCCTCGTGTTCCCTGACGCTGACCTCCAGGCGGCCATCGGCCGCCCGCAACAGGGCCACGCCGCAACGGGACGAAGAAGTTTCCAAAGCCAGCAGGTTTAGTTCCATAGATGCAGATTGTACGAAATACCGCGACTCCGCCCCCGGTTATCAGGGGGATGCGAGGGGGATTTCAACCATGGTTCGCAATGTGTAATATCTTGTGAACGCCCACTAGCCGCTGGTTCTTGCCACTGTTACATTTCCGGCCATGAATACGCAAAACACCACCCCCACCCGAAAAATCCTCGTCGTCGACGATGATCCGCGCTTGCGCGATTTGCTGCGTCGGTACTTATCCGAGCAGGGATTCAACGTTTTCGTTGCCGAAGACGCCAAAGAGATGGGCAAACTCTGGCAACGCGAGCATTTCGACCTGCTCGTGCTGGATCTGATGCTGCCTGGAGAAGATGGCCTGTCCATCTGTCGCCGGCTGCGCGGTGGTCACGACAATACCCCCATCATCATGCTGACGGCCAAGGCGGAAGAAATCGACCGCATCGTCGGCCTGGAAATGGGCGCGGACGACTACCTGTCCAAGCCGTTCAACCCCCGGGAACTGCTGGCGCGTATCAACGCGATCCTGCGCCGCCGCGGCACCGAGGAACATCCCGGCGCCCCCAGCCAGGAAAACGAGTCCATCGCCTTCGGCCCCTACACGCTGAACCTGTCCACCCGCACGCTCACGCGCAACGGCGAACAGGTGCCCATCACCACCGGCGAATTCTCGGTGCTGAAGGTGTTCGCACGCCACCCCAAGATCCCGCTGTCGCGCGACAAGCTCATGGAACTGGCGCGCGGCCGCGAATACGAAGCCTTCGATCGCAGCCTGGACGTGCAGATCTCGCGCCTGCGCAAGCTGATCGAACCGAATCCGTCCAAGCCCGTATTCATCCAGACCGTCTGGGGTCTCGGATACGTGTTTGTGCCGGACGGTGGTAGCTGACCGACTCGCCCGCCCCGGGCAGGAGCGCAGCCTCGTGCCCCGCTTGCGCAGAACCTTCAGGAACCTGACATCACGTTTGCGGCTCGGCTTGTTCGGCCGCACGTTCCTGTTGCTCGCCGCACTGATGCTCGTCAGCCTGGGCGCGTGGCTACAAGTATTCTTCAGCATGGAGCTGGGACCGCGCGCCAACCAAATGGCGCAGCGGGTGATCACGGCCGTCAATATCACGCGCACCGCGCTGATCTACTCGCATAACGACGAGCGCAGCAAGCTGCTGCTGGATCTGGCCACCAACGAAGGCATCCAGGTCTATCCGCGCGAAGTCACCGACTTCGCCGAAGCCCTCCCGGACGACGATTACTGGCAACGCGTTGCCCAGCACATCCGCACGCGCTTCGGCCCGGAAACGCAGATTGCCTGGGGCGTCAACCAGGTGCCCGGCTTCTGGGTCAGCTTCCAGATAGAAAAAGACCTGTATTGGCTGGTGTTCGAGCGCGAGCAGATCGGCCTGACGGGCGGGATCGAATGGCTGGGCTGGGGCGCCACGGCGCTATTGCTGTCGCTGGTGGGCGCCGCAGTCAGCGTGGGCTTCGTCAACCGGCCGCTGTCGCGGCTGGCCCGGGCCGCCCAGGTGCTGTCGCGGGGCGAAACCCCCGCCGCCCTGCCCGAGCAGGGACCACTGGAAATCCGCGACCTGAACGCCTCGTTCAACCGCATGGCCAAGGACCTCAGACAGGCGGAGGCCGACCGCGAGCTGATGCTGGCGGGTATCTCGCACGACCTGCGCACGCCGCTTGCGCGCATGCGGCTGGAGATCGAGTTGAGCGGCGTATCCGAGGACGCCCGCCAGGCCATCGACGAAGACCTGGGCCAGATCGACCACAGTATCGGCCAGTTGATGGAGTACGCGCGTCCCGCCGGCACGTTGCCGCAGCTGGCCACGGACATCTCCGCGGTGCTGGCCGAGCTCTACGAACGCGAACGCAGCCATACCGCATCCCTGGGCGGGGAGCTGGACGCCACGCTGGAGCCTGGCCTGCGCGCCCGCATCACGGCGCTCGACCTCAAGCGCATCGTCAGCAACCTGATCGAGAACGCCCGCCGCTACGGCCGTTCGGCCGATGGCATGGCGCATCTCGTCATGACACTGCAAGCTGAAGGCTCCATGATCGTGATCGAGGTGTCCGACCGCGGTCCCGGCATCGCGCCGGAAGACGTCGACCGCCTGTTGCGGCCGTTCTCGCGCGGCGAAGCCGCGCGCACTGGCGTCAGCGGCGCGGGGCTGGGCCTGGCCATCGTCGAACGCCTGCTCAAGCATGTCGGCGGCTCGTTGCGCATGCTGCCGCGCGAGGGCGGCGGCCTGACCGCAAGGATAGAGTTGCCCAAAGCAAAGTTTAGGAATTATCAATTAGACAACGAGAATCCATAGCGTAGAATTAAGGTTTGAGGCGCAGCCTTAATTCCACCAACAACTGGGAGTAAACATGAAAACTGTTGGCGACAAACTCGAACCCTTCAAGGTCACCGGCGTCAAGCCCGGCTTCAACCAGCACGAAGAAAACGGCGTGTCGGCGTTTGAAGACATCACCGAAAGCTCGTTCCCCGGCAAGTGGAAGGTCATCTACTTCTACCCGAAAGACTTCACGTTTGTTTGCCCGACCGAAATCGTCGGCTTCAACAAGCTGGCCAAGGATTTCGAAGACCGCGACGCCGTCCTGCTGGGCGGCTCGAGCGACAACGAATTCGTCAAGCTGGCATGGCGCCGTGAGCACCCGGACCTCAACAAGCTGGGTCACTACCAGTTCGGCGACACCACCGGCGCTCTGATCGACCAGCTGGGCGTGCGTGAAAAGGGCGCTGGCGTTGCCCTGCGCGCCACCTTCATCGTTGATCCGGACAACACGATCCAGCACGTTTCGGTGAACAACCTGAACGTCGGCCGTAACCCGGAAGAAGTTCTGCGTCTGCTCGACGGTCTGCAAACCGACGAGCTGTGCCCGTGCAACCGTACGGTTGGCGGCGCCACGCTGTAATTTCCAGCCCGGCCCGGGACCCGATTGCGGGTCCTGCGCTGGGCTTTAACTGCTCTAGATTATAGGTAAAAGCTATGGAATTTCTTACGACCATTAAGGAACAACTGCCGGATTGGGCCAAGGATATCCGCCTGAATCTGGACGCCGTGATCGCCCGCTCGACGCTGGCTCCTGAAGATGCCGTCGGCGCCGCGCTGTCCGCCGCCTACGCCGCGCGCAGCCCGGTGCTGGTCGAAGCCTTCAAGAGCGGCCTGTCCGAAGGCGACGCCAACGCCGCGCTGACGGCCTCGGCCCTCATGGGCATGAACAACACCTGGTATCCGTACGTCGAAATGACTGGCGACACCCAATTGAAGAGCCTGCCGGCCCAGTTGCGCATGAACGCCTACGCCACCCACGGCGGCGTGGAAAAGAAGCGCTTCGAGCTGTTCGCCCTGGTGGCCTCCATCATCGGCAAGTGCCACTTCTGCGTGGCTTCGCACTACGAAAACCTGAAGAATGACGGCCTGTCGACCGAGCAGCTGCGCGATGCCGGCCGCATCGCCGCCGTGGTCAACGCTGCCGCCCTGGCGCTGGCTGCCCAAGGCAAGTAAGCCTCCGTCCGGCAAAAAAAGCCCGCCTGCGTAACCGCAGGCGGGCTTTTTATTTACGTCGCCGACCGTTTATTTCTTCGGCATGCTCGACGTGGTGGGCAGGCCGTTCGCGACCCAGGCCTCGACGCCGCCGCGGTACCAGTACACGGTCCAGCCCAGCGTGCCGGCGCGCAGCGCCGCGTTGTAGGCGGAACGATCGTTCATGCCGGCGCCCAGGACCACGACGGGCGCCTTGCGATCGCCACCGTTGTTCTTCAACAGCCAGGCGTCGAAGCCTTGCTGCAGGTGATCCGTAACGCTGCCGTCCGAACCCGCATCGGTCAGCGGATAGCCGATAGGCACCGTGTCGCGCAGCCCGCTGGTATCGACGATGAGGAGATTCTTGTCTTTCTTGATCATCCCGACCAGGTCGGCGGTCGTGATCACCTGGGCCCGGTAGATCTTGTTGGGCGTCGGCCCCTTGTACGGCGCGGTGAACAGCATGGTCGTGGCCGGCACGCCAAAGTCCTTCAGCTCGTCGATGGCGCTGGCGGGCAGGCCCTGCCCCGGCTGCGCCGGCTGCTGCCGCGGCGCAGCCGAGCCCGGAGCCGCCCCTGCCTGAGCGACCTCGCCGCCCACGGTGCCCATCTCGATGTCGGAAATCATCACCGCGATGTTTTCGATCAGCTCATAGCACATGGTGATCGAGCCTTCGCGCGGGCTGTACCAGGCATTGAGCTGGCCGCAGTCCTTGAACACCACGTTGACCGGGCGCGGCAGCACGTAGCGTTCGCCCAGCAGCTTGATGTTGTTCGAGATCGCTTCGGACAGATTGTTCGCAAACAAGTTGCCGATCTTGCGCTTGGACGGCTGGAACACCACCTTCACCGGCGCGCCGGGCGCATTCGCCGGCTGCTGGCCTTCGGGCGTCCAGGTGCCCACGCGCGTGTGAGGCGCCAGGATCTTGTTCCAGGCGCGGTTCTGCTTGTTGAATTCATCCGCGCAACGCGCCCGGGTCCGGTCCTCCAGCCCGACGTGTTTGGCAATGGACTCGAACACGGCGGGGTTGCCGCCGTACATGATGCAGAGCATGTTGCGAAAACGCTTCAGGTCGCCAGTGTGCTCGTCTTGCCAGGCCGAGGAGGCGTCGGCCCCCCTGCGCTCGGCCACCTTGCCGCTGTAGTACCACTGCAAGGCCGCGTACTTTGCCGCGTCCTGCGCCATGGTGTTCACTTCCTTGTTGTCCGACGGATACATGGTCGGCTCGACGATCTGCAGCGCCGAATAGATGTCGACCGCGTCCTCTTCCGCCCCCGTCGAGGGCAGCTCCAGCTCGCCGATCAGGGCGTGCCCGAACTCGTGCATGAAGATGCTGCGCATGATGCCGATGTACACCGACACAATGCGCATGGTGTCGCCGCCAAAGCGCGGATAGGGGCCTTCCCCCGGCAAGGCAGGGTTGTAGTCACCGCCACCCTGTCCAGCGGCCGGAGCCTGCGCCTGGGGCTTTTGCGCCGTGCCCCCGCCTGCGTTGCCGCCGCGCGCGGGCAAGGTGCCGGCCGCCGGCGCCGCGGCGGATTGGCCGCCGGTCATCGTGATCTTGAAATCGGCAACGCCGAAGGTGCCTACGTCGTAGGCCATGATTCCCAGCTCGGCGCCCGTGGCGGGCTCATTGCTGACATCGCCGATCTGCTGGCCGTTGACGATGAAACGGGCCGCGCCGGGCAGCTCGACCACTCTGATGCGGTCGGTACCGTCCAGCTTCGCTACGTTGGGCAGCGCAGCGATGTCGCGGCGATCCTTCCCCTGCAGACAGAACAGCAGCGTATTCTTGTCGGCCGTGAGTTCGAGCAGGCACAGGCTCTTGTTGGCGCGGTTGCTCAGTGCCACGCCGATGGACGCTTTCGGATTTGGCGACTTGACGACCACATTGACGTCGGTCACCCGGCCCGATTCCGGCGCCGGCCCGACATTCATGTACAGCGTCTGTTCGCTGTCGGCCTTGTTCGCGTTGTGCAGGGTGAACCATCCATCCTGCACGCCGGCGGTCCAGCCCTCAAGCATCTGCTGCTTGACCGCGCCGGCCAGCGGGCCGAGCTGCTGCTCGTACTGCGCATGCGCGGGCAGGCTTACCGCGCTGAAGATGGAAGCCAGGGCGATGCCACGTAAATGCATCCGAATGTCTCAGTAGTCGAAATGAAGTAGCGCAGAATATGCCAGATCAATCCGACCCGCTTATTCATTTGTTAAAGATGTATCAAAACCAAATGAATTGCGGAGAATATGCGAAAGCCCCTTGCCCGCGGGCCCCGCGGCGGGCTAGGAAATCCGCCCCAATAGCGCCACCACCGTCGCCGCGATGCCTTCCTTGCGGCCCAGGTACCCCAGGCCTTCGTTGGTCTTGGCCTTGATGTTGACCTCGGTCTCGGCCAGCCCGGTATCCGCGGCGATGTTCTTCACCATGGCCGGCGCGTGCGGACCGATCTTGGGCGCCTGCGCGTGCAGCGTGGCATCGATGTTCACCGGCGTCCAGCCCGCGGCGCGCACGCGCGCCATGGCCTCGCGCAGCAGCACGCGGCTGTCGGCGCCCTTGAAGGCCGGGTCGGTATCCGGAAAGTGGCGGCCGATGTCGCCCAGGCCGGCGGCGCCCAGCAGCGCGTCGGTAATGGCGTGCAGCAGCACGTCCGCGTCCGAATGCCCCAGCAAGCCATGCGTGTGGGGAATCGTGACGCCGCCGATGATCAGCGGGCGGCCCTCGACCAGCGCGTGCACGTCGAAACCCTGGCCGACGCGAAAAGGAATACTCATAGCCATTTTTCCATCAGTTCAAAATCGTCCGGCCACGTCACCTTGAAATTGCGCATGGCGCCGGGCACCAGCAGCGGCGCATAGCCAGCCGCCTCGATGGCCGAGGCCTCGTCGGTGACGGCCGCGCCGCTCACCGAGGCCGCCGTCAGCGCATCGCGCAGCACGCCGGCCCGGAACATCTGCGGGGTCTGCGCCAGCCACAGGCCATTGCGGTCCAGCGTGCGCTCCACACGCTCGTGGCCGGCCTTGACGGTGTCGGCCACGGGCAGCGCCAACAGGCCGCCCACGGGATCCGCCAGGCAGGCGTCGATCAGGCGGCCCAGCGCCGTTGCCGGCAGCCCGGGGCGCGCGGCGTCATGCACCAGCACCCAGGTATCGTCGGCCACGCCGCTGTCGGCCAGCGCACCCGCCACAGTATCCGCGCGGGTCGCGCCGCCGCAGGCGCGCCACACCGTGCGCGGCAGGCCGGCCAGCGCGGCATCGACCCAGCCGTCTCCAGGCGTCACGGCCACCCGCACCTGCGAGATGCGTTCATCGGCCAGCAGCGCGCATACCGCATGGCGCAGCATGGGCTGTCCGGACAGCGGACGGTACTGCTTGGGCACGGTTTCATGCCCGGGCCGGCTGGCGCGGGCCCCTACGCCCGCAGCGGGCACGATTGCAATGAGGGAGGCAGACATGGTGCGGTGATTTTATAATCTTCCGCTTGATGCCTGCTCCCAGCCTGATGCCAGCCCCCTCCGCCCCCGCCACCTTCGCGCCTCCCGTCCCCGCTACGGCCCCCACCCTGTCCGCGCTGAAGGCCGGCGCGCGCTATGCGCAGCCGCGCCCTCCAGGGTCCGGCGACGCCTGGCTGCTGGCGGACCTGGCGCGGCAGGCCTCGGCGCCGCTGGTCATCCTGACCGCTGAGCCGGTCGAGGCCCAGCGCCTGGCCGAGGAAATCCAGCTGTTCGCTCCGGACCTGCGTGTGCGCCAGCTGCCCGACTGGGAAACGCTGCCCTACGACGCCTTCTCGCCGCACCAGGACCTGATTTCGGAACGCCTGCACACGCTGCACTCGCTGATGACCAAGTCGGTGGACGTGCTGACGGTGCCGGTCACCACGGCGTTGTACCGGCTGGCGCCGCCCTCTTTCCTGGCGGCCTACACCTTTTCCTTCAAGCAGAAGGACAAGCTCAACGAAGCCGCGCTGCGCGCCCAGCTGACCCTGGCCAACTACAACCACGTCACCCAGGTAACGGCGCCCGGCGAATTCTGCCTGCGCGGCGGCCTGATCGACCTGTTCCCGATGGGCTCGGTGGTGCCCTACCGCCTGGACCTGTTCGACGACGAGATCGAGACCATCCGCAGCTTCGACGTGGACACGCAACGCAGCCTGTACCCGGTGCGTGAAGTGCAGCTGCTGCCCGGCCGCGAATTCCCTATGGACGAAGACGCGCGCAACCGCTTCCGGGCGCGCTTCCGTGAAGTCTTCGAAGGCGACCCCTCGCGCGCGCTGCCCTACAAGGACATCGGCAACGGCATTCCGTTCGCTGGCGTCGAATACTACCTGCCGCTCTTCTTCGAGGAAACGGCGACGCTATTCGACTACCTGACGGAAGGCACGGTCACCGTCACCGTGGGCGACATCGACGACGCCATCCAGCGCTTCAACCAGGACACCTCCAGCCGCTACGGCTTCCTAAAGAGCGACCGCGAACGGCCGGTGCTGCCGCCCTCCGAACTGTTCCTGGACAACGAGACGCTCTACGCACGGCTGAAGGATTTCCGCCGGCTGTCGCTGACTGCCGGCCAGTCGCATCCGGACTTCCGGGCGGCGCCCGACGTGAGCGTGGCGCGGCGTTCTGAAGATCCCATCGCCAAGCTGCGCGCGCTGGTGCAGGCCGGCCAGACGCGCGTGCTGCTGTGCGCCGACTCCGCCGGCCGGCGCGAGACCCTGGTGCAGATGCTCAACGAGTTCGGCGTCACGCCTGACGCGCAGCCCGACACCATCGAAGCCTTCCTCGCTGCGGACGCCCATTTCGGCATCGTCGCCGCACCGCTGTCCACCGGCTTCGGGCTGCCCCAGGCCAATCTGGCCTTCCTCACCGAAAACGACCTGTACCCGGGCCTGGCCACCACCGGCCGCCGCGGCAAGCGCGACCAGGAACGCGCCAGCAACGTCGAAGCCATGGTGCGCGACCTGTCCGAGCTGCGCGCGGGCGACCCAGTGGTCCATGCGCAGCATGGCATCGGCCGCTACCACGGCCTGGTCAACATGGACATGGGCGAAGGCGGGATGGAGTTCCTCCATCTGGAATACGCCAACGGCAGCACGCTTTACGTGCCGGTGTCGCAGCTGCACGTGATCGCCCGCTACAGCGGCGCCGATCCGGAGGCCGCGCCGTTGCATCAATTGGGCTCCGGCCAATGGGACAAGGCGCGCCGCAAGGCCGCCCGGCAGGTCCGCGACACTGCCGCCGAACTGCTGGCCCTGTACGCCCAGCGCGCCGCACGCGAAGGCTACGCCTTCAACCTGCCGCTCAACGACTACCAGGCCTTCGCCGAGGGCTTCGGCTTCGAGGAAACGGCCGACCAGGCCGCCGCCATCGAAGCCGTCATCGCTGACATGACCTCCGGCCGCCCCATGGACCGTCTGGTCTGCGGCGACGTGGGCTTCGGCAAGACCGAGGTCGCGCTGCGCGCCGCCTTCCTGGCCGTGGCCAATGGCAAGCAGGTCGCCCTGCTCTGCCCCACCACGCTGCTGGCCGAACAGCATGCACAGACCTTCTCCGACCGCTTCGCCGACTGGCCTGTGAAGGTCGTGGAGCTGTCGCGCTTCCGTTCGGCCAAGGAAGTCTCCGCCGCCATCGAAGGCATCAACGACGGCCGCGTGGACATCGTCATCGGCACCCACAAGATCCTGTCCAAGGACGTGAAGTTCAAGCGCCTTGGCCTGGTCATCATCGACGAAGAGCACCGCTTCGGCGTGCGCCAGAAGGAAGCTTTGAAGGCGCTGCGCGCCGAGGTCGACGTGCTGACGCTGACCGCCACGCCCATTCCGCGCACGCTGGGCATGTCGCTGGAAGGCATACGCGACTTCTCCGTCATCGCCACCGCGCCGCAAAAGCGCCTGGCCATCAAGACCTTCGTGCGGCGCGAGGACGGCAGCACCCTGCGCGAAGCGCTCTTGCGCGAACTCAAGCGCGGCGGCCAGTGCTACTTCCTGCACAACGAAGTCGAGACCATCCACAACCGCCGTGCCCGCCTGGAAGAACTGGTGCCCGAAGCCCGCATCGCCGTGGCCCACGGCCAAATGCCCGAGCGCGAGCTGGAACAGGTGATGAAGGGCTTCTACCAGCAGCGTTACAACGTGCTGTTGTGCACCACCATCATCGAAACCGGCATCGACGTGCCCAGCGCCAACACCATCGTGATCCACCGGGCCGACCGCTTCGGGCTGGCCCAGTTGCACCAGTTGCGCGGCCGCGTCGGGCGCTCGCATCATCAGGCCTACGCCTACCTGCTGACGCCCGGCGAAGACGCCATCACCAACAACGCCAAGAAGCGCCTGGAAGCCATCCAGGCCATGGAAGAGCTGGGCTCGGGCTTCTACCTGGCCATGCACGATCTGGAGATCCGCGGCACGGGCGAAGTGCTGGGCGATTCGCAGTCCGGCAACATCCAGGAAGTCGGTTTCTCGATGTACAACGAGATGCTCAACGAAGCGGTGCGCGCGCTGCGCGCCGGTGAAGAGCCCGACCTGGACGCGCCCTTCAACCTGGCCTGCGAAGTCAATCTGCACGCCCCGGCGCTGCTGCCGTCCGACTATTGCGCCGACGTCCATGCCCGCCTGGGCATCTACAAGCGCCTGGCGCACGCTGCGGACGAAGACGATCTGATCCACATCCAGGAAGAACTGATCGACCGTTTCGGCAAGCTGCCCGAGGCCGCGCAGACGCTGCTCGCCACGCACCGCCTGCGCCTGGCCGCCCAGCCCCTGGGCATCGTCAAGATCGACGCCAGCGAAACCCAGGCGCTGCTGCAGTTCGGCCCCAAGACCTCGGTCGATCCCGGCAAGATCATCGAACTGGTGCAACGCCAGCGCCACATCAAACTGGCGGGACAGGATAAATTGCGGGTTGAGATCAAGGCCGCGCAGATTCCTGCCCGCGCCGATGCCGTGCGCGCCGTGCTGCGCGCCTTGAAGTAACCGTCAAACCACACTGATTTCTATGACCACCCATCACCTTGTCGTCCAATCCCCCGGCCTGACCGTGGAACATGCTGAACAGTTGGCGGCCCTGGCCCAGGCGCAAGGCGTCGCGCGCATCAGCGCCACTGCCGCCCGCCTGCTCGACGTGCAGCACGACGACTCGACCCGCGCCGACGTCGTGGGCTGGGCAGAACGCCATGGCGTCGACACCGCCTTCCTGCCCGCAGGCCTGAAGCTGTCCGGGTGCAAGGTGCTGGCCATGGACATGGACTCCACGCTGATCAACATCGAGTGCATCGACGAGATCGCCGGCGTGGCGGGCTTGAAGGACAAGGTCTCCGAAATCACCGAGGCCGCGATGCGCGGCGAGATCAAGGACTTTTCCGAAAGCCTGCGCCGCCGCGTCGCCCTGCTCGAAGGCGTGCCGGCCGATGCGCTGGAACAGGTCTATGCGGACAAGCTGCGTCTGAACCCCGGCGCCGAACGCCTGATCACCACGGCCCAGGCGGCCGGCATCAAGGTGCTGCTGGTCTCTGGCGGCTTCACTTTCTTCACCGAACGCCTGCGCCAGCGCCTGAACCTCGACAGCGCGCACGCCAACACCCTGGAAATCGCCAACGGCGTGCTGACCGGCAAGGTCTTGGGCGACATCCTCGATGCCGACGCCAAGGAAGCCCACCTGCGCGAGTTCGCCCGCCAGCACGGCGCCTCCCAGGAGCAGATCATCGCCATGGGCGACGGCGCCAATGATCTGAAGATGCTGGGCATCGCCGGCTTCCCCGTCGCGTACCACGCCAAGCCGCTGGTGCGTCAGCAGACGCGTTATGCGCTGAATGTGTCGGGGCTGGACGGGGTGCTGAACTGGTTCGAGAGCTGATCGCGCCACGCCCGGCGCCTGTGCTCGCAGCCGGCGGCCAAGCATGAAAAAAGCCACCTCGCGGTGGCTTTTTCATTGCAGCGGCGTATCAGTACCGCACGCGCAGCGAAAGCAGCGCAGCCCGGCCAGTACCCAGCGCCGCATAGTGCGCCGCATAGGCCTTGGTGTAGTACGTTTCGTCGAAAATGTTCAGCACGTTCAACTGCGCCGACATGTGGTCGTTGAATTCATACGCGGCCATGGCGTCGAAGCGCCAGTAGGAAGGCACCCAGCGCGCCTTGGGCGAGCCGTCGGCGTTCTTGGTCGCGTCCGAATTGCCGTACACCTTGTCCACGTAGTAGGCGCCGCCGCCGACCGTCAGCTTGGGCAACACCTTGTAGGTGGTCCACAGGCTGAAGGCATTGCGCGGGGTATTGGGCAGGTCCTGGCCCACGGCGCCGCTGTTGTAGGCGCCCTTGGTCATTTCGCTGTCCATGAAGGTGTAGCCGCCGAACACGTTCCACTTGGGCGTGATGCTGCCCGAGAAGCCCAGTTCGATGCCGCGCACCTTGGCTTCGCCGACCTGTGCGGTCTCGGTGGCCGAAACGGCCACGCTGGTGTTCTTGCGGATGTCCTGGAAGGCCGCCGCCGACAGCGTCAGGCGGTCATCGAACACCTGCCACTTCGTGCCCAGTTCCACCGTACGGCTCTTCTCAGGCTCGAGCGACTGGTTCGAGACGGACACGGCGTCGCTGATCGCGCTGGAGGCGATGGCCGACGGCGTGGACGAAGTGCCATACGTCGCGTAGATGGTGCCGTTGGGCGCCGGCTTGTAGGCCAAGCCAATCTGGTAGTTGAAGAGATTGTCCTCGCGGCTGGTGCTGTAGAACGCCGGGGTGCTTGCCGGGTCGTTCCGGCCCTTGGCGATGTTGCTGCCGCTGGTGCGGTAGTTGTCCCAGCGCAAGCCCAGGCTGGCCTGCCATTGTTCGTTGAACTTGATCGTGTCGAAGCCGTAGAGCGCGACCGTATCCGTGTTGTAGCGCGCGGGATTGTTGTTGCGCTGCAGATGGCCAGGATAGTTGGTACCCGGGTCCGGATCCCACAGGGAAGCGCACAAGGCAGGATTGGCGTAAATCGGCAGCTTGGTCTTCGCGTCGGTGCCGGTCACGCAGCCGCTGGTGCCGGCGGGAACGCCCGACTCGGTATAGCCGTCCTTGTCTTGCTTGATATTGCTGTACTCGAAGCCCAGGTCGAACGAGTGCTTCAGGCTGCCGGTATCGAACTCGCCCGTCAGGTTGGTCTGGTTGGCGAAGCTCTTGGTGACGTAATAGCCCGACTTGAGCGCCCGGTACACCAGGCCATTCGGAATGTTGCCCTTGCTGTCGTCGGGGTTGGTCGCAGCAAAGTCGGTCGTGCCGCGGCCGTAGCGCGTCACGTTGCGCAGCTGCAGCTTGTCGGAGAAGTCGTGCTGGAAGTCCACCGTCGCAACGTCGTCGCGGGTCTTCATGAAATCGCGGCCCTTCAGGCCATAGAAGCTCTTGCGGCTCACGCCCATGGTCTCCGTCACCGGCTGACCCGTTTTCGGGTCATACGGGATGGAGTAATCCGGCATGCTGTCGTCTTGGTAGTGGTAGTAGCTCAGCGTGATGCGGGTCGGCGTGCCCACGCCCAAGGTCAGCGAGGGCGCCACGCCCCAGCGCTCGAAGTCCACCGCGTCGTCGCGGCCCGGCGCATCGCCCTTGTTGCCCATGACGTTCAAGCGGAACGCGGCCTTGTCGGCCAGGCGCCAGTTGCTGTCGATCGTCGCGCGGTAGTTGTTGTCCGTGCCGATCTGCGCCGTGGCTTCCGTGAAGTCGGTGGCCTTGGGCGTCTTGCTGACCATGTTGATGCTGCCGCCCGCGCCGCCGCGGCCGGAGTAGACCGAGTCCGGCCCCTTGATGACTTCGACCTGTTCCAGGTTGAAGGTGTCGCGCACCTGCGTGCTGGAATCGCGGATGCCGTCCAGGAAGATGCTGCCGGCGGAGTTCTGGCCACGGATGATGGGCAGGTCGCCGCCCGGGCGGCCGCCTTCGCCTGCGCCAAACGTGATGCCGGGGGAGTTGCGCAGGACGTCCTGCAGCGTGGACGCGGCCTGGTCCTGGATCACCTGCTTCGGCACGACCTGCACCGTGCGCGGGGTGTCCAGCAGAGGCGCCGTGAACTTCGGCGACTGCGCCGTGGAGGTCTGGTACGACGACCCCTCACCCTCCACGCGCACGGGCGCAAGTTGCGTCACGCCCGAATCCGCGGATTGGGCGGCGGCGTACGGGCTGATGAACAACGCGGGGGCCGCGATCGCGGCGGCCAGGGAGGTAGTGAGCGTATTCAGCGAATACGTATCTTGGGGCTTCAAACCAGCTTCTCCGAATGTGAATAGCAACGATTCTTGTTTTTTTAACGTTTGCGATTCTGAACTCAGCGGCTGAATGAAACCTGAATGAAAGACCCAAACCCATCCAAAAGATGAAAAAACAACACCATAAGCGGGTTATCCCCCACAGGTCTTCGCAGGAATCCCGACGGGTATCCGCTAGAGCAAGATGCCGGGCAGCCCCACCCTCCCGAATACCCGCGAACGGGCAAGGAAAGGTATCAGTAAGCTCAGACGACACAGGCTAAGGTCCTTCATGCACCTGCGAAAAAAAACGCCCCACAGGGCGTTTTTCTTGCATGAACCATGCCTGCCTTCAGGTGCGCAGGCGCGGGTGCCGTTTGAACAGATAACGGTACACGAACCCCGGATAAGCCAGCACCAGATACAGGCTCAGGGTGATCGCGTAGAACTCCCAGGTCTGGGAAAACCGGTTGCCCAGCGTGGATTCGAACGCGAAACCGAGCGCGCCGACGATGGCGTAGAACACCAACACTTCGATCAGGCGCATCCAGAACGGCTTGACTGCCGCCACTCCGCCCTGCTTCCAGGGCATGACGGCGAAAACCCGCTCCGTCAGGAACGGGAGATTCGCGCTGACCAGGGCCAGCGCGATCAGCAGCCATACCGCCAGAGTCTGGTTCATGGCCCCGTTTTCCGCTTACAGGCTGAGCGAGCTGCGGATGGCCTGCACGCACAGGGCCATCAGGCCGCCCGGCAGGATGCCCAGGATCAGGATCAGTGCGCCGTTGACCGACAGCACGCCGCGCTGGCCGCAGGTGGCGACCATCGGCGCGGCATCGGCGGCCGGCTCGTCGAAGTAAACGACCTTGACCACACGCAGGTAGTAGAACGCGCCGATCAGCGAGAACAGCACCGCGATCACGGCCAGCGTCACGTGGCCGGCGCTGACCAGCGCCTGCAGCACTGCCAGCTTGGCGTAGAAGCCCACCAGCGGCGGAATGCCGGCCAGCGAGAACATCAGCAGCAGCACGATGGCGGCATGCCAGGGGCTGCGGCGGTTCAGGCCCTTCAGGTCGTCGATGTGTTCGCACTCGAAACCTTGGCGCGACAGCAGCAGCACGATGCCGAAGCTCGCCAGCGTGGTCAGCACGTAGGTCAGCATGTAGAACAGCGAGGCGCCGTAGGCGGCCGACGACAGTTCCGGCTTGCCCGCGACCGAACCGGACATCAGGCCCAGCAGCACGAAGCCCATGTGCGAGATGGTCGAGTAGGCCAGCATGCGCTTGAAGTTGGTCTGCGCGATGGCCGTCACGTTACCGATGGCCAGCGACAGCACCGCCAGGATCATCAGCATCGGCTGCCAGTCGGCGGCCAGGCCGTGCAGGCCATCGACCAGCAGGCGCAGCGTGATGGCGAATGCGGCCAGCTTGGGCGCGCCGCCCAGGATCAGGGTGACGGCGGTGGGCGAACCTTGGTAGACGTCCGGAACCCACATGTGGAACGGCACGGCGCCGAGCTTGAACGCCAGGCCCGACACCAGGAACACGATGCCGAACACCAGGGCCAGCTTCTCGGCCTTGCCCGCGGCGATGACCTTGGACACTTCGGCCAGATCCAGGTGGCCGGTGGCGCCGTAGATCATGGACATGCCGTACAGCAGGAAGCCCGAGGCCAGCGCGCCCAGCACGAAGTACTTCATGGCGGCTTCGGTGGCGACGACGTTGTCGCGGCGCAGCGCGATCAGCGCGTACAGCGCCAGCGACATCAGCTCCAGGCCCAGGTAGATGGAGATCAGGTTCCCGGAGGAGATCATGACCATCTGGCCCAGCAGGGCGAACAGCGTCAGGACGTAGAGTTCGCCGCCGCGCATCATGTCGCGCAATTGCGCGTAGACGCGGCCATAGACCAGGGTCGCGGCCACGGCGATGTAGGACGCGATCTTGAGCAGATGCGACAGTTCGTCGGTAACGTACAGGCCGTTGAAGGTCGAACCAACAACGCCGTTCTTCCATTGCAGGGCCGACACGACGGTCAGCACGCCCAATGCAAGCATGGTCAGCAGAAACGTCGGCTTGCGCTCGGGGTGATTGCTGACCGCGTCGACGAGCAGGATAGCCAGGCCGAAAACCAGCAGGAGGATTTCCGGTGTCGCCAGGGCGAAATCGATTTGGGATTGCATCATTGTCTTGTCTTACAGTTTCGAGACGGCAACGTGTTGCAGCAGGGCCTCCACCGAAACGTGCATCACGTCGGTAAAGGGCTTGGGATAGATCCCCATGTACAACACGGCGATCGCCATCACGCCAAGAATCACAAACTCGCGGCGGTTGATATCGGTCAGCTCGCGCACGTGGTCGTTGGCGACGTCGCCCAGGACCACACGCTTGACCATCCACAGCGAATACGAAGCGCCCAGAATCAGGGCGGTCGCCGCCAGCAGGCCGATCCAGAAGTTGTGCTCGACCGCGCCCATGATCACCATGAACTCGCCGACGAAACCGCTGGTGGCCGGCAGGCCGCTGTTGGCCATCGAGAACAGGATGAAGAAGGTGGCGAAACGCGGCATGACGTTGACCACGCCGCCGTAGTCGGCGATGCGGCGCGAGTGCATGCGGTCATAGAGCACGCCGATACACATGAACATGGCGCCCGACACGAAGCCGTGCGAGATCATCTGCACGATGGCGCCTTCGACGCCGGCCGTGTTGAAGATGAAGAAACCCAGCGTCACGAAACCCATGTGGGCGACGGACGAATAGGCCACCAGCTTCTTCATGTCGTCCTGGACGATCGCGACCAGGCCGATGTAGATCACGGCGACCAGCGACAGCGTGATCATCAGGCCGGCCAGGCTGTGCGAGGCGTCGGGAGCGATCGGCAGCGAGAAGCGCAGGAAACCGTAGGCGCCCAACTTCAGCATGATCGCGGCCAGCACGATGGAGCCGCCGGTGGGAGCTTCGACGTGAGCGTCGGGCAACCACGTGTGGACCGGCCACATCGGCACCTTGACGGCAAAGGCCGCCAACAGGGCCACGAAGATCAGGATCTGCGGGGTGTAGCCCAGCTTGGTCTGCTGCCAGGTCAGGATGTCGAACGAGCCGCCCGACACGTTCCACAGGTACACGAAGGCGACCAGCGTCAGCAGCGAGCCCATCAGCGTGTACAGGAAGAACTTGAACGCCGCGTACACGCGGTTCGGGCCGCCCCAGACGCCGATGATGATGTACATCGGGATCAGCGTGGCTTCGAAGAACACGTAGAACAGCATGCCGTCCAGCGCGCAGAACACGCCCACCATCAGACCCGACAGGATCAGGAAGGCGGCCATGTACTGGGACACGCGGCTGGTGATGACTTCCCAGCCGGCCAGCACCACGATGATGGTGATGAAGGCGGTCAGGAGCACGAACCACATCGAGATGCCGTCGATGCCCAGGTGGTAATTGACGTTGAAGGCCTCGATCCAGGAGGTCTTCTCCACGAACTGCATCTTGGCCGTGGTGGAGTCGAAACCGGTGTACAGCGGGATCGTGACGAGGAAACCGGCGATTGAGCCGACGAGCGACAAGCCGCGCGTCAGGCCGGGACGGTCGTCACGGCCCACCGCCAGCACCAGCAGGCCGAATACGATCGGGACAAAGATCGCAAGCGTGAGCCAGGGGAAAGTGTTGGATGCCATCTCGCTTGCCATCATTGGGGAATCAGCACAAAGAAAGTCACCAGCGCCATGATGCCGATGATCATCGCGAACGCGTAGTGATAGATGAAGCCGGACTGCAGGTGACGGCTGACCGCTGCCACCCAGCCCACCACACGGGCGCTACCGTTGATCAGCAGGCCGTCGATGATGCCGCGGTCACCGGTCTGCCACAGGCCACGGCCCAGGCAGCGCAAGCCACGGGCGATGATCTGCTCGTTGACCCAATCCACGTAGTACTTGTTCTCGAGCACCTTGTTGATGCCGGACAGGCTGGACTGGATCTTGGCCGGAACCTTGGGATTGATCAGGTAGCAGTACCAGGCGATGACCGCGCCAGCCACGACCAGCCAGAACGGAACCGTCTGGAAGGCGTGCAGGCCGAAGGCCACCCAGCCGTGCCACTCTTCATGCAGCTCGTGCATGGCGGGATGCTGCGGCAGGACCTTGATGACGCCGTCGAAGAACTTGCCGAACAGCATCGGATCGACCACCAGGGCGCCGATGATGACCGACGGGATCGCCAGCAGCACCAGCGGCAGCGTGACCACCCAGGGCGACTCATGCGGCTTGCCGCCATGATGGCCGTGGTCGTCGTGGCCGTGATCGTCGTGGCCATGACCATGGCCGTGGTCGCTGGTGTCGAAACGTTCCTTGCCGTGGAAGACCAGGAAGTACACGCGGAACGAGTACAACGAGGTCACGAACACGCCGATCAGGGTCGAGTAGTACGCGAAGTTCGCGCCCCAGACGTTTGCGGCGCCGGCGGCCTCGATGATGTGTTCCTTCGAGTAGAAGCCCGAGAAGAACGGCGTGCCGACCAGGGCCAGCGTGCCCAGCAGGAAGGTGATCCAGGTGATGGGCATGTACTTGCGCAGGCCGCCCATGTTGCGGATGTCCTGGTCATGGTGCATGCCGATGATGACGGAGCCCGCGCCCAGGAACAGCAGCGCCTTGAAGAACGCGTGCGTCATCAGGTGGAAGATCGCGACCGAGTAGGCCGAAGCGCCCAGCGCGACCGTCATGTAGCCCAGCTGCGACAGCGTGGAATACGCGACCACGCGCTTGATGTCGTTCTGGATGATGCCCAGGATGCCCAGGAACAGCGCGCCGATGGCGCCGATCACGATGATGAAGGACAGCGCCACGTCGGACAGTTCGAACAGCGGCGAGAAACGCGCGACCATGAAGATGCCGGCCGTCACCATGGTGGCGGCGTGGATCAGCGCGGAAATCGGGGTCGGGCCTTCCATCGAGTCAGGCAGCCAGGCGTGCAGCGGAACCTGGGCCGATTTGCCCATGGCGCCGATGAACAGGCAGATGCAGGCGACCGTCAGCAGCATCCAGTCGGAACCGGGCAGCGTCAGCGTGGCCAGCTTGTCGGCCTGGGCGAAGACTTCGCCGTAATGCATGGTGCCGGCGTAAGCGAACAGCAGGCCGATGCCCAGCACGAAGCCGAAGTCGCCGACGCGGTTGATCAGGAACGCCTTCATGTTGGCGAAGATCGCCGTGGGACGGGTGTACCAGAAGCCGATCAGCAGGTACGACACCAGGCCCACCGCTTCCCAGCCGAAGAACAGCTGCACCATGTTGTTCGACATCACCAGCATGAGCATGGAGAACGTGAACAGCGAGATGTACGAGAAGAAGCGCTGGTAGCCGGGATCATCCGCCATGTAGCCGATGGTGTAGATGTGCACCATCAGCGACACGGAAGTCACCACGACCATCATCATGGCCGACAGGGGATCGATCAGGAAGCCGATTTCCAGCTTGGTCTGGCCGATCAGGCTCCAGGTGTAGACCGCGCCGTCGAAGCGCAGGCCGTTGAGCACGTCGTTCAGCACCACCACCGAACCGATGGTGGAGATGAGCACGCCCAGGATGGTGATCATGTGCGAAGCACGGCGGCCGATGGGACGGCCCAGGAACCCGGTGCCGAAGAGGCCCGCGAGAATCGCCCCGGCCAGCGGAGCCAGCGCGATGAGCAAGTAGAGATTGGGTGAGCTAGACATTTTCTTCCAATACCCCGTCAGCCCTTCAGGCGATCGAGTTCGTCAACGTTGATCGTGTTCAGGTTGCGGAACAGCAGCACCAGGATGGCCAGGCCGATCGCCGCTTCGGCGGCGGCCACGGTCAGGATGAAGAACACGAACACCTGGCCGGCGGTATCGCCGAACCAGCTGGAGAACGCCACGAAGTTCATGTTGACGGCCAGGAGCACGAGCTCGATGGACATCAGGAGAATGATCAGGTTGCGGCGGTTCAGGAAGATGCCGAAGATCCCGATGGCGAACAGGATCGCCCCGAGGATCAGGTAGTGGGCCAGCGTCAGCGTCATTTTTGTTCTCCTTGGGGCGCGGCGGCGGTCGGGGTGCCGTTCTGCGCCTGGGCACGCTCGCTCTGGGCGGGCATGCTCACCATGCGGTAACGGTCCTTCGAGCGCACGCGGACGGCGGCCACCGGGTCGTTGTACTTCACGTCGCGGCGGCGGCGCAGGGTCAGCGCGATGGCGGCGACCATGCCGACCAGCAGCAGCGCGGCGCCCACTTCAATGGCGTAGATGTACTGGGTGTACATGGCCTCGCCCAGCGCGCGGGCGTTGTTGTAGTCGCCGGCAACCGGGGCTTGCGGGCCCGCGCCGTACCAGGTCGAACCCAGCACGAAGGCCATTTCGACCACCATCACCAGGCCGATGACCAGGCCCAGCGGCAGGTAGGTCTTCATGCCCTGGCGCAGGGCATCCATGCGGATGTCCAGCATCATCACGACGAAGAGGAAAAGCACCATCACGGCGCCCACGTACACCAGCACCAGCAGCAGCGCCAGGAACTCGGCGCCAAGCAGCATCCACAGCATGGCCGCGTTGACGAAGGCCAGGATCAGGTGCAGGACGGCGGTGACCGGGCTGCGCGCGGTGATCACGCGGAACGCCGCGATCACCAGCACGGCGGCCAGTATGTAAAACAGGACAGTGGTAAAAGTCATGGATCAGGTCCTGGGCTTCAACGATAGGGAGCGTCTTCGGCCCGGCGGCGGGCGATGTCGGCTTCGTAGCGGTCGCCCACGGCGAGCAGCATGTCTTTGGTGAAATACAGGTCGCCGCGCTTTTCACCGTGGTATTCGTGGATGTGCGTTTCCACGATGGAGTCCACGGGGCAGCTTTCCTCACAGAAGCCGCAGAAAATGCACTTGGTCAGGTCGATGTCGTAACGCGTGGTGCGGCGGGTGCCGTCATCGCGCTGGTCCGACTCTATGGTGATCGCCAGCGCGGGGCACACGGCTTCGCACAGCTTGCACGCGATGCAGCGCTCTTCCCCGTTGGGGTAGCGGCGCAGCGCATGCAGGCCGCGGAAACGCGGCGACGCAGGCGTCTTTTCCTGGGGGTAGCGCAAGGTGACCTTGCGCTTGAAGAAATACTTGCCCGTCAGGCGCATGCCCTTGAGCAATTCGGTCAGCATCAGACTGCCGAAGAAATCCTTGATCGCTTCCATATCCTGCCTCTGCCTGGCGGCTTAGCGCCAAATGTTCCAGGGCGTCTGCATCCAGATCGCCACCACGACCAGCCAAACGCCGGTCAGCGGGATGAAGATTTTCCAACCCAAGCGCATGATCTGGTCATAGCGGTAACGCGGGAACGACGCGCGGAACCACACGAACAACGAGACCACGACGAACGTCTTGAGACCCAGCCAGATCCAACCCGGAATCCAGGTCAGCGGCGCGATGTCGATCGGGGAAGCCCAGCCGCCCAGGAACATGATCGAGGCCATGCAGGACAGCAGGATCATGTTGGCGTATTCGCCCAGGAAGAACAGCGCGAACGCCATGCCCGAGTATTCGACCATGTGGCCGGCCACGATTTCCGATTCGCCTTCGACCACGTCGAACGGGTGGCGGTTGGTTTCGGCCACGGCCGAAATCACGTAGATCACGAACAACGGCAAGAGCGGCAGCCAGTTCCAGGACAGGAACGTCAGGCCCTTGTCGGCAAACCAGCCGCGGTTCTGCACGTGCACGATCTCGGACATGTTCAGGCTGCCGGACACCAGCAGCACCGTCACCAGCACGAAGCCGATGGCCAGTTCGTAGGACAGCATCTGCGCGGAAGCGCGCAGCGCGCCCAGGAAGGCGTATTTGGAGTTCGACGCCCAACCCGCGACGATCACGCCATACACGCCCACGGACGTGATGGCCATGATGTACAGCAGGCCGGCGTTGACGTTGGCCAGGACCACGTCGGGACCGAACGGCACCACCGCCCAGGCCGCCAGGGCCGGCATCAGCGTGACCACCGGGGCCACGATGAACAGCACCTTGTTGGCCTGCGACGGAACCACCACTTCCTTGGTCAGCAGCTTGAACACGTCGGCGAACGGCTGCAGCAGCCCCTTGAAGCCGACGCGGTTCGGCCCCATGCGCACGTGCATGGCGCCGATCATCTTGCGTTCCCAGTAGGTCAGGTACGCCACGCACAGAATGATGGGCACGGCGATGACCACAATCTTGACGAGGGTCCAGAGGACCATCCAGACCGTCGGGCCCAGCAATGCCGTACCCTGGCTCTCAAGAACATTAAGCCATTCCATCAGGCACGCTCCACGCTGATTTGACCGAATGCGCCACCCAGGGCTGCGGTGTTTTCAAAGGCTGCGGAGATGCGCACGGCGCGGTCGGCCACGGCATCGTCCTGCACGGTTTCGAGTTCGACGGCGCCCTGCCCGCTCGACACGCGCACCTTGACGCCGGCCGTCAGGCCCAGGCTGGTGAGCGTGCGGCCGTTCATGGCGGCAGCCGGCTTCTTCGAGGCCGGGGCCGCTTGCAGCGGCTCCGAGCGGCGAACCATCGCGTCGGTGCGGTAGATCGGCACGTCGGCGACGCGCTCCAGGCCGCTGGCGGCCTGGCCCAGGCCCAGCGGGGCCTTGATCTCGTTGGACAGGCGGCCTTCGATGCCGCCAGCCAGCACGGCGTCGCGCACGGACTCGGAAGTCTCGTCGTCAAAGCCAGCCAGATGCAGGACGTTGCCCAGCACGCGCAGGACCTTCCAGCCCGGACGGGTCTGGCCGAACGGCGTGACCGTGCCCTTGAAGCTCTGGGCAAGGCCTTGCGCGTTGACGTAGGTGCCCGAGGTTTCGGTGAACGGCGACACCGGCAGCATGACGTCGGCCCATTCGGCGGCGGCCGAACGGTAAGGCGTCAGGGCCACGGCGAACTGCGCGCCGCGCAGCGCGGCGATGGCTTGCTGGCCGTTGTCGGCATCCAGCAGCGGCTCGGCGTGCAGGACCACGTAGGCCTTCAGCGGCTCGGCCAGCATGGCGGCTGCGTTCTTGCCGCCCTTGCCCGGAATGGCGCCGGCCAGGTAACCGCCGACGGTGTTGCCGCCGGAGGTCAGGAAACCGAACTTGCCGCCGGCCAACTCAGCCACGGCGCGGCCGTTGGCGGCCAGGGTCGAGGCCTGGGCGCTAGCCACTGCCAGGTTGCCCATCAGCACGGCGGTGTTGGCGCCGGAAGCCAGGCTGGCAGCGATGAGCTTGGCGTTTTCGCCGGGCGTGACCGAGGCGAACTCGGCCGGCACGGCCTGTTCCTTGGCCTGGGCCAAGGCGACTGCCACTTCGGCCAGCGCGCGCGCCAGCTCGGACGGGGCCACGGTGATACGGGCAGCCACGGGCATCAGGGGATCGTCGGCAGCGCTGTCGACCATCAGGATCTGCGTGCCGCGCTTGGCAGCTTGGCGCAGACGCTGCGCCATCAGCGGATGATCCTTGCGCAGGAAGGAACCGACCACCAGGACGCGATCCAGGTTGTCGAGTTCGGCGATGGGCATGCCCAGCCACGGCGCGCCGGTCAGAGCGGCGTCGAAGGCGGCATCGGTCTGGCGCAGGCGGAAGTCGATGTTTTCGGAACCCAGCGCGCGGACCAGGCGGCCCAGCAGCGCGTATTCCTCGGTGGTGGCGTATTCGGACGCCAGGGCGCCGATCTGGCCGGCGCCGAAGCTGTCGCGCACGCGGGACAGGCCCTGGGCCACGGCGGCAAGCGCGTCGCTCCAGGAGGCTTCCTGCCACTTGCCGTCGGTGCCCTTGATCATCGGGGCCGACAGGCGGTCTTCGCTGTTCAGGCCTTCATACGAGAAGCGATCGCGGTCGCTGATCCAGCACTCGTTGACGGCTTCGTCTTCGAACGGAACCACGCGCATGACGCGGTCGCCCTTGACCTGGACCACCAGGTTGGCGCCCAGGCTGTCGTGCGGGCTGACCGAACGGCGGCGAGCCAGTTCCCAGGTGCGCGCGCTGTAGCGGAAGGGCTTGGAGGTCAGCGCGCCCACCGGACAGATGTCGATCATGTTGCCCGACAGTTCGGACTCGATCGAGCGGCCGACGAAGGTCGTGATCTCGGAGTGTTCGCCACGGCCCAGCATGCCCAGTTCCATGACGCCGGCGATTTCCTGGCCGAAGCGCACACAGCGGGTGCAGTGGATGCAGCGGCTCATTTCCTCGGCGGAAACCAGCGGGCCCAGGTCCTTGTGGAAGACCACGCGCTTTTCTTCCTGGTAACGCGAGGAAGAACCGCCGTAGCCCACGGCCAGGTCCTGCAGCTGGCATTCGCCGCCCTGATCGCAGATCGGGCAGTCGAGCGGGTGATTGATGAGCAAGAATTCCATCACCGACTTCTGAGCGGCGCGAGCCTTCTCGGAGCAGGTGTGGACGACCATGCCGTTGGTCACGGGCGTGGCGCAGGCGGGCAGCGCCTTGGGCGCTTTTTCCACTTCAACCAGGCACATGCGGCAGTTGGCCGCGATGGACAGTTTCTTGTGGTAGCAGAAATGCGGCACGTAAAGCCCGACTTTCTGGGCGGCATGCATGACCATGCTGCCTTCGGGCACTTCGACCTTGTTGCCGTCGACGGTTAGTTCAACCATTGCTGTTCCTGAGACCTACAGATATTGCGGGACCACACAAGACTTGTGCTCGATGTGGTGCGCGAATTCGTCGCGAAAATGCTTGAGAAAGCCACGGACGGGCATGGCGGCGGCGTCACCCAGGGCGCAGATGGTGCGGCCCATGATGTTGCCCGCCACGTTGTCCAGCAAGTCCAGATCTTCCGGACGGCCGTGACCGTTTTCGATGCGATGCACCATGCGGTAGAGCCAGCCGGTGCCTTCGCGGCACGGCGTGCACTGGCCGCAGCTTTCTTCGAAATAGAAGTACGACAGGCGCAGGAGCGACTTCACCATGCAGCGCGTTTCGTCCATGACGATCACGGCGCCCGAGCCCAGCATCGAGCCGGCCTTGGCGATGGAGTCATAGTCCATCGTGCATTCCATGATGATGTCGGCCGGCAGCACCGGCGCGCTCGAACCGCCGGGAATCACGGCCTTCAGCTTCTTGCCGCCGCGCATGCCGCCCGCCAGCTCCAGGAGCTTCGAGAACGGGGTGCCCAGCGGGATCTCGTAGTTGCCGGGACGCTCGACGTCGCCGGTGATCGAGAACAGCTTGGTGCCGCCGTTGTTCGGCTTGCCGACTTCGAGGTAGGCCTGGCCGCCGTTGCGGATGATCCAGGGCACCGCCGCGAACGTCTCGGTGTTGTTGATGGTGGTGGGCTTGCCGTACAGGCCGAAGCTGGCCGGGAACGGCGGCTTGAAGCGCGGCTGGCCCTTCTTGCCTTCCAGCGATTCCAGCAGCGCGGTTTCTTCGCCACAGATGTAGGCGCCGTAGCCATGGAACGCGTGCAGCTGGAAGCTGAAATCCGAACCCAGCAGCTTGTCGCCCAGGAAGCCGGCGGCGCGCGCCTCTTCCAGCGCTTCTTCGAAACGCTCGTAGACTTCGAAGATTTCGCCGTGGATGTAGTTGTAGCCGACGCTGATGCCCATGGCGTAGGCCGCGATCGCCATGCCTTCAATCACGATGTGCGGATTGAAGCGCAGGATATCGCGGTCCTTGAACGTGCCAGGCTCGCCTTCGTCGGAGTTGCAGACCAGGTACTTCTGGCCCGGGAAGGCGCGCGGCATGAAGCTCCACTTCAGGCCAGTCGGGAAGCCCGCGCCGCCGCGGCCGCGCAGGCCGGAGGCCTTGACCTCGGCGATCACGTCTTCCGGCTTCATGCCGGTGGTCAGGATCTTCTTCAGGGCTTCGTAGCCGCCGCGCTTGACGTAGTCGGCCAGGCGCCAGTTGGCGCCGTCGACGTCAGCCAGGATCTGCGGCTGGATGTGCCGGCCATGCAGGCACATCGAATTGGAAACATCGTTCAGCGGGTTGGGGTCCAGCCCCTGCGCGAACTGTTTGTACAGGTCGGGCGCGTTCATGCCGACTCTCCTTGCACCTTGAGGGCCGCGACCAGCGCGTCCAGCTTCTCTTCGGTCATGCGCACGCACATATGCTTGTTGTTCACGATCAGCACGGGCGAGTCACCGCAAGCGCCCATGCACTCGCCTTCCACCAGCGTGAACTGGCCGTCGGGAGTGGTGCCGCGGTAATCGACGCCCAGCTTGCGCTTGAGGTAGTCGCCGGCGCGTTCGCCGTCGCGCAAGGCACAGGGCAGGTTCGTGCAGACGGCGATCTTGTTCTTGCCGACGGGCTTGACGTCGAACATGTTGTAGAAGGTGGCGACTTCCTGGACCGCGATGGGCGGAACGCCAATGTAGTTGGCCACATCTTCAATGATTTCGGTAGCCAACCAGCCCTTCTCTTCTTGCGCGATGGCAAGCGAGGCCATGATGGCGGACTGCCGCTGGTCGCCCGGGAACTTCGCGAGTTCTCGGTCGATTTTCTGGTAGGCCTGTTCGGAAAGCAGCATAGTTTGAATCCGGGTTATGCGGGCGTGCTCGTGACTGTCTGGGCGGATCAGCGATCGATCTCGCCGAAAACGATGTCCTGCGTGCCAATGATGGTGACGGCGTCGGCAATCATGTGACCGCGCGACATTTCATCCAGCGATTGCAGGTGGACGAAGCCGGGGGCCCGAATCTTCAGGCGGTAAGGCTTGTTGGCGCCGTCGGACACCATATAGATGCCGAATTCGCCCTTGGGGTGTTCCACCGAGGCGTACGCTTCACCGGGAGGCACGTGGAAACCTTCAGTGAAGAGCTTGAAGTGATGGATCAGCTCTTCCATGTTGGTCTTCATGGCGGTGCGCTTGGGCGGGGCGATCTTGTGGTTCTCGATCATGACCGGGCCCGGGTTGTTGCGCAGCCATTCCACGCACTGGCGGATGATGCGGTTGCTCTCACGCATTTCGGCGATACGGACCAGATAGCGGTCATAGCAGTCGCCATTGACACCCACGGGGATGTCGAAATCGAGCAGGTCGTAGACTTCGTAGGGCTGCATCTTGCGCAGGTCCCAGGCCACGCCGGAACCGCGCAGCATCGGGCCGGTGAAACCCAGCGCCTTGGCGCGGTCGGGGTCGACCACGCCGATGCCCACCAGACGCTGCTTCCAGATGCGGTTGTCGGTCAGCAGAGTTTCGTACTCGTCGACGCAAGCCGGGAAGCGGTTGGTGAAGTCTTCGATGAAATCCAGCAGCGAACCCGAACGCGCGTCGTTCATGGCGCGCACTTCCTTGTCGCCGCGGTACTTGCTGGTGTCGCCGTATTGCGGCATCGAGTCCGGCAGGTCGCGGTAGACGCCGCCCGGACGGTAGTAGGCCGCGTGCATGCGCGCGCCCGAAACCGCTTCGTAGCAGTCCATCAGGTCTTCGCGTTCACGGAAGGCGTACAGGAACACCGCCATGGCGCCCACGTCCAGCGCGTGCGAACCCAGCGACATCAGGTGGTTCAGCAGACGGGTGATCTCGTCGAACATCACGCGGATGTACTGCGCGCGCAGCGGCGCTTCCACGCCCAGCAGCTTCTCGATGGCCATGACGTAGGCGTGCTCGTTGCACATCATGGACACGTAGTCCAGGCGGTCCATGTAGGGCAGCGCCTGGATGTAGGTCTTGTGTTCGGCCAATTTTTCGGTGGCGCGGTGCAGCAGGCCGATGTGCGGGTCGGCGCGCTGGATCACTTCGCCGTCGAGCTCGAGCACCAGGCGCAGCACACCGTGCGCAGCCGGGTGCTGGGGACCGAAGTTGAGCGTGTAGTTCTTGATTTCTGCCATGATTTAACGCCCCAAGCCGTAAGAGTCTTCGCGGACCACGCGCGGAGTGACCTCGCGCGGATCGATCGTGACCGGCTGGTAAATGACGCGCCGCTGTTCCGGGTCGTAGCGCATTTCGACGGTGCCGGACAGCGGGAAGTCCTTGCGGAAGGGATGGCCGATGAAGCCATAGTCGGTGAGGATGCGGCGCAGGTCCGGGTGGCCTTCGAAGACGATGCCGTACAGGTCGAAGGCTTCGCGTTCGAACCAGCCCACGGCCGGCCAGCATTCCATCAGCGAGGCGACCATCGGGAACTCGTCGTCCTCGGCCCAGGTGCGCACGCGCAGGCGCCAGTTGTTCTCGATCGAGAGCACATGGGCAACCACGGCGAAACGCGAGCGGTGGATCTTGGCGTTGGTTTCCTCGGGCAGTTGGCGCGTGCCGTTGCCCCAGGTCAGGTAGTCGACGCCGCAGAGGTCGATACAGGTTTCAAAGCGCAGGCCGGCTTCGGTGCGCAGCTTGTTGCAGACGGAGAACCACTGCTGCGCGGGTACTTCGAGCGTCAGCTCGCCCAACGCCTCGGTCAGCGCGATGTCCGCGCCGAGGGTGGTCTGCAAATTGTTTTTCAGGGTTTCGAGCCTGGTCATCATCTTGTACGCTTAGGTGAACCGATATGCTGGTTTCGCGGGGCCGGCTGCAAAGGCTGCTGCCTGGCGCGGCGGAACTCAGCGCGCAATCGTGTTGGTCAGACGGATCTTGTTCTGCATTTGCAGCAAGCCGTAGACCAGCGCCTCGGCCGTGGGCGGGCAGCCTGGCACGTAGACGTCTACCGGTACGATGCGATCGCAGCCACGGACCACCGAATACGAGTAGTGGTAGTAACCGCCGCCGTTGGCACAGGAGCCCATGGAAACCACCCAACGCGGCTCGGGCATCTGGTCGTAGACCTTGCGCAGCGCCGGCGCCATCTTGTTGCACAGCGTGCCGGCCACGATCATCAGATCGGACTGGCGCGGGCTGGGGCGGAAGATGATGCCGAATTGGTCCAGGTCGTAGCGGGCCGCGCCCGCATGCATCATCTCAACCGCGCAACAGGCCAGACCGAAGGTCATGGGCCACATGGAGCCGGTCTTCGCCCAATTAAGGAACTTGTCGGCGCTGGTTGTGATGAACCCTTGCTTGAGAATGCCGTCTATAGCCATATTCGTCTCTGATAGCGTGCTGTGAAAAAACCCGGCGGGTTATTCCCAGTCCAGCGCGCCCTTTTTCCATTCGTAGATGAAGCCGACCGTCAGCACGGCCAGGAAAACCATGACCGTCCAGAAACCGACGAGACCGACCGTGCCCTGGGCGATGGCCCACGGGAACAGAAAGGCGATTTCCAGGTCGAAAAGAATGAACAGGATCGCCACCAGGTAGTAGCGCACGTCAAACTTCATGCGGGCGTCTTCGAAGGCCTCGAAACCGCATTCGTACGGCGAGAGCTTCTCGGCGTAAGGACGCCGCGGACCAAGGAGGGAGCCGGCCGTTAGAAGCGCGAACCCGATAAGGGTGGCCACTACGATAAACAGCAGGACGGGAAAATACTGTTGCAGGTTCATTCAGGCGTCCGTCAAATGCGCAAACCTTAGGATTGTAGCATTCGCGCGGTTACTTCTGGCTGAACTCTGTAGCTCGAACAGCAGGCGAAAGACAGCATTCCTTAAATGGAACAATGGCTGCTTTCAGCACCGGTACGCAAGCATACAGCAGCCTGCCGATGCACGCACAAACACACGCAAAAACACAGGCGCGAAAACGAAAAAAACCACCCCGGAGGGTGGTTTTATACAAACGGGCCGAAGCCCGTTTGTGCACTTTAAATCCAGGCAGGACTTGCGCCCTGCTTTGGATTAGAAGCGGTGACGGATACCGACGCCGACGGCGGTCGACTTGACGTCTTCGATGAAGGCGTAGTTCTTGGCGTACGAACCGTAAGCGTACAGGTTGGTGCGCTTGGACAGGTCGTAGGTGTAGCCCAGCGAGAAGACGTTCATCGTCTCAGCACCGTTGATACGGTCGTTGCTGGGGTCAACCATTTGCCACGAACCGAACAGCTTGCTTGCGCCGCCGATCGGGGCGGACAGGCCGACCATGTACGAGTTGGCCTTGAAGCCGTCAGCAAAGATGTTGGTGCCGATGCTCAGGGAGCCCGAACCGGTGTTCACGCCTTGGCCAGCGAACCAGCCGTCGGTCGTGCGAGCGTAGGCCAAGGCCAGCTTCACGACTTCGAAGTCGTACGAACCGCCGATGGCGTACATACGCGGGGTCGCGTCTTGGTCAGCAAACACCGACTTGTTCGAAGCGTTCAGCTGGTCGTACGTCAGAGCAACGTTCAGGGGACCGTTCACGTAACGCAGACCGGTCGTGATGGCGCGGGTGTTGTCAGCCGTGCGCCAGCCGGTTTGATCAGCGTTGTTGTCGTCAGCGTTGAACGAGTAGCCGATGCCAAACTGGAAGCCGCTGAACGACGGGGTCTGATACATGACCATGTTGTCGTAGCGTTGCGTGTTGGCAGCGCTCATCGAAACGCCGATGTTGGCTTGACCGAAGCCAGCGCCGAACGGATCGATCGAGCCGAAGTACTTCGACGCGATGTTGGTTTGACGACCGAAGTCCAGTTGACCCCAGCTGTCGCTGGCCAGACCGATGGTGGCTTGACGACCGAACAGGCGGCCACCTTGGGCCGACTTGCCGTTACCCGAATCAAAGCCGGATTCCAGTTGGAAAACAGCGCGCAGGCCGTCACCCAGGTCTTCCGAACCACGCAGACCCCAGCGCGAACCGTTCTGGACGCCGTTGATCATGCCGAAACGGCTGCCGTTCATGGCATCGGGACCACCGCTGATCTTGTTGTAGCCGATACCCGTGTCGATGATACCGTACAGGGTGACAGACGTTTCTGCCTGGGCGACACCGGCAAAACCGGCGAGCAGGGCGGCAGCGAGCAGAGTCTTTTTCATTTAAGAAATCTCCGTTGATTTGAGTGACAAGAGCAGCAATCCAGCAAACCAGCCTGCCGCCCCCCTAACTCCGCGAAGGGAAGTTGACGCTATTGCATCAAAAATCAGGGGGGCTGGCTATGGTCGGCGCCAGAAAAGTGCAGGTTTACGACAGGCTTGTTGGGATATTGCAACAACTCAGCGAAGCCTGGCCGGACACGCTAGGGCTTACCCTTAGTTTTTAGGCCAAGCACCTATTCATGCGACTTTCAGCCCTGCCCCTAATTATCCGGATGCTCCGGATACCATCCCCGCCATCAAATACAGCTCCCTTCCGAGCCCTGTTTCCGCGTCGCCGCGACCTCCAACCAGCCATCGGAATCGCACCTTCGCCATAAGGCCCCCACAGCAGGAATGCGCCGACTCGTCCACTATCAATAACGTTGTTATTTATAAAAATCGCCGATATGATCGAATCGTCGTCTCACCATTCAGCCATATGCCTACGCCCACGTCCCGCGCCGACCGTTCCGAAAGACTGAATGCGTTGCGCCGCCAGCTGGTTCTGGACGCCGCCCAGCGCGTGTTCGAGCGCGACGGCCTGGAGAAGACCACGATCCGCGCGATCGCCAAGGAGGCCGGCTGCACCACCGGCGCCATCTATCCGTGGTTCGCCGGCAAGGAAACCATTTATGGCGCACTGCTGGAGGAATCGCTGGAACGCCTGCATGCGCATCTGGCCGAGGCGGCCTCCAGCGGGCCGGCGCCGGCCGCGGCGCGCACTGCGATCCATGCGTTCTTCGGGTACTACGCAGAACGGCGGACCGACTTTTCGCTGGGCATGTACCTGTTCCAGGGGCTGGGGCCGCGCGGCCTGGGCCGGGAAATGGACGAACGGCTCAACGCCCGCCTGCGCCAGTGCATAGATCTGCTGGGCGTGGCGCTGGCCCGGACCAAGTCCTGGGAGGCCGCGACCGTCGCCGTCGAACAGATGAATCTCTTCACCTATTTGATGGGGTTGCTGCTGCTGCTGCACACCCGCCGCCTGAAATCCCTGGGCCAGCAAGCGGAAACGCTGCTGGACAACTACTGCCTCGCCCTGGAGCAACGATGACCGCAACCGACCTGGACACCCCGGCCGACGCCCCGCTGATCAGCCTGGCCGACTTCCATATATTGCTGGCCGACCAACATCCGTTTTCCATGCTGTTGGGCATAGACGTGATACGCATCGGCCGCGGCACGGCGCGCGCGGTGCTGCCGGCGCGCGACGCCCACCAGCGGCTGGGCGGCATCGTTGCCGGCCCCATGCTGATGGGCCTGGCCGACCTGACCATGTACGCGGCGGTGGTGGGCGCCACCGGACAGGCGCACGCTGTGACTGCCAGCCTGACGATCAATTTCCTGCGCAAGAGCCCCGCGGGCGCCATCTATGCCGACGCCCGGTTGCTGAAAGTGGGCCGGCTGTCCGCCGGGGAAGTCATCCTGACCGGCGAGGGTTCGGACGAACCTCTTGCCCATATCGTGAGCACGTGGTCCGTGCCAAAGCCATGAGCATGCGCGTGAGCATCGTCGGCATGGGCAGGATCGGCACGCAGGCCGCACAGCGCCTCCTGGCGGCCGAGCCGGACATCGCGCTGACCCTCTACGACATCGAGCCCGGGCGTTGCGAAGACTTTCGCGGCAGCGCGACGCTGGCCACCTCCGCGCGGGAAGCGCTGGAAGAATCCGACACCATCGTGCTGGCCCTGCCACGCGAACGCGAGATCGACCGCACGCTGGAGCGTTTCAGCGACGGCAACGTGACGGCGCCGGTGGCAGGCAAGCTGATCGTGGATCTGGAGCCGCCTTGCGCCGAACGCGCGCGCAGCCTGGACCAGGCCATCCTCGCGGCGGGCGGCCGCTACACCTGCGCGCCCCTGGCCGCGGCGGTGGACGCTCCGCTCGCCGAGACGCGCTTACTGAACGCGCTGGCCCGCGGCGCATGAGGGCCGCAGGCGCTGCGCCGCCGCCACGCACAACGCCAACCAGGCCAGGCTGACCGCGAAGCCCGCCAGCACGTCGCTGGCGAAATGGACCTGCAGCAGGATGCGGCTGAGTCCGATCGCCATGATGAGCGCCGCCAGCAGCGCAATGCCGGGCAGGCGCCAGGCAGGCGGCGCCAGACGCCACAACAGATAGCAGGCCATGCCGTAGACGGCCATCGCGGCAGAGGAGTGGCCGCTGGGAAAGCTCCATCCCGCCACGCTGGCGTAGCCATGATCGTGCTCCGGCCGCACCCGTTCGAAGGCGTGCTTGAGCAGCCAGTTGAGCGCGCCGCCCACGCCCGTGGCGACGGCGCAGACCAGGGCCAGCCGCCATTCTCCGCGCCACAACAGGAACAGCGTCATCAGCACGCTGACCCCGGTCAGGAATTTCCGGTCGCCCAGGTAGGTGAACCAGGACAGCAGCCACAGCAACGGCGTGGACATGGACATGCTCAGGGAATTGGCCAGGGCCCGGTCGAACGCCACTACCCTCCCCTCGCTTTCTATCGCGAAAGCCAGGACCAGGAAGAGTACGAGCGCGGCGCACGTACCCGTCATGAAGAGGGCGTCGCGGCGACGGCCGCGCAGACTCAGGCCGCAGCGCGCAAACACGAGCGCCACCCCGCCGGCCAGCAACGGCAGCGCGATGAACAACTGCAAGGCATGGGCCGCGGCCCATGCCGCGTACGCGTCCGTCATGAATAAGAGCCCGCCACGATGAAACTCCCGATCCTTCTCAATTACAGCGCGACCAAGGTCCTGTCTACGGGTGCAAAAGCATGCGCCCCGGCGGCGTAGTCCCAACGCTCGATATGGCACTCGCCTGCCCCCTCGCAGGTGATGACATTGACCGAATTGGGCACATTGCCGCGCACGCGGCGCGAGCAGGTGGTTCCAGCCTGGACGACCCAGCCGCCGGAAGGCGCCGCCGGGTTCGCGGGCAGCACATAGGGCAGATGGATATGCCCCCCCAGAATCAGGTCCACGCCCGCCTGCGTCCAGGCTTCGAGAGCCCGTTCGCGCCCGTTCAGCAGATTGGACAGATCCGACTCGACCTTGGCGCGCACGGGATGGTGCGCCACCACGACGCGCAACTGCCCCGGCCTGGCCTGGCGCAGCCTCTCGGCGACCCGGGCTATCTGCGCGCCGGATATCTCGCCATCCTTGCGGCGGCGCGGGCGTGTCGTGTTGACGCCGATGGCGAGCAGGCCGGCGTTCTCGAACACGGGTTCGAGCACTGGCCCCAAAGCCCGCTTGTAGTTGCCGTAAGGATTGAGCGCGCGCGCAAACACGTTGAACAGCGGAATGTCGTGATTGCCCGGCACGGTCAGCACCGGCAGCGACAGGCGCTCGATGAACCTGCGGGCGGCGGCGAACTGGCCGCGCCGCGCGCGTTGCGTGATGTCACCGCTAAGCACCACCAGGTCAGGCGCAAGCGTGCAGGCCAGGTCCAGCGCGGCTTCGACCACGGGTTTGCGTTCCGTGCCGAAGTGGGTATCGGAAAAATGCAGGATACGGGTCATGAACGGTCCAGATATTGCGAGTCCGCCGGCACCACCAGCGGCAGCCGTTCGTCGGCCACTTTGAATTCCAGCGGCGTATCCATCCAGGAGATTTCGCCGTCCATCGCCACCTTGACGCGGCGGCGCCCGCGCACGGCCACCGTCAGACGGTCGAAGGCGAAACTCACCACATGCTCGGCTTCGCCCAGGCGGCTGAACAAGCCGCGCAACAGCAGGCCATAGAGCGCCAAGGTGCCGACCGGCCGCGCCGCCATGGCGATCAGGCGGTTCTGATCCAGCTCCGCCGATTCGATGCCGATGTGCTCCAGCTGGAGCTTGTTGTTGCCCACCACCAGGGTGGGCGAGCGCAGATTGCGGGCCTGCCCGCCATGATCCAGCAGCAGGCTCAACTGGCGCGGCGCGCGCAGCAGGGTGACCAGGCCGGACCACAGCGCCACCATCCGGCTGCGGCCGTACTTCTGTTTATAGGCTTCGCGGTCCTCGAGCAATTGCGGATACAGGCCCAGGCTGGCATTGACCAGGAACAGCCGGCCGTTGAGCATGCCGACTTGCACCGGCCTGGGCTGGCCTTGCAGAAAGCCGCGCAAGGCCACCTCGGTATCTTGCGAGATGCCGTAGCTGCGCCCGAAGTAATTGAACGTGCCCTGGGGCAGGATGCCGAACGGCACTCCTTTGCCAAGCACCACACCCGCGACCGCATTGAGCGTGCCATCGCCGCCTGCCGCGATGACCACGCCCTGCTGTTCCTGCGCGCGCGTGACTGCGGCCTCGGCCGTGGCGGTCAGGCGCGACGGATCCTGCACGGGCATCAATTCGTAACGGCGCCCGGCCTCGTCGAGTATGCGACGGATCGTGTCTTGGAGGATCTGCGCGTCGCCGCGTCCCGATCCGGTATTGAGGACGATGAAGAGGGGTTCTTGTCCCGTCAGGGAATGGGCCGCTGTTGCCGGTTTATGCTGGGTTGGCGTCATGCGACAAACATACCCCATGCCGGCAAAGCGCCGCAACAAGGCTGGCGGCGGACGCGCCAGGCGCGCCCGCCGCCGCCGTTCAGCGGCCGATGGCGTAAGCCTGCATCAGGCGCGGCGTGGCTGCCGCGTGCAGGAGGCCGTCGGCATCGCGCGAAGCCGCGGTCAACCTGCCCACCGACCACTCTGGCACTTCCTCGATCTGGTGCCCGCGCTGGCGCAGCGCCGCGATGACCTCGGCGCCGAAGCTCGCCTCCACCGCCAGATGCCCCGGCTTGCGGTCGCGCGGATAGAAGGACGTGGGGAAATGCATGGTGTGGGACATGGGCAGGTCGATCGCTTCCTGCAGGTTCAGGCCGTGGTGCACGTGACGCAGGAAGAACAACAGTTGCCATTGCTCCTGCTGGTCGCCGCCCGGCGTGCCGAAGGCCAGGTAGGGCTTGCCATCGCGCAGCGCCAGCGAGGGCGTCAGCGTGGTGCGCGGACGCTTGCCGGGCGCCAGCGTGCCAGGCAGCCCTTCTTCCAGCCAGAACATCTGCGCGCGGGTGTTCAGGCCGAAGCCGAGTTCCGGGATCACCGGCGAAGACTGGAACCATCCGCCCGAAGGCGTGGCCGAGATCATGTTGCCCCAGCGGTCGATGACGTCCACGTGCGTCGTGTCGCCGCGTTTGGCGGAGGCGCGCATGTCGGCAAGCGTGGGTTCATTGGTGGCGCTGCCGGGCGCGGATACCTTGGACAGGCGCTCCAGCGTGTCCATGACGCGCTTCACTTGCGCCTCGAAACCCGGCACTTGGCCGGGCAGCAGATCCTGCGAAGCCGACTCGCCGATCAACGCGCGGCGTTCGGCGTTATAGGCGTCGGACAGCAGATGGTCCAGCGGCACGTCGACGAAGGCCGGATCGCCGTAATAGGCCTCGCGGTCGGCGAAGGCCAGCTTCATGGCCTCGGTCACGCGGTGCACGAATTCGGCGCTGGTCGGGCTCACGCCTGCCAGATCCATCTCCTTGAGCAGCGCGAGGGTCTGCAGGAAGACCGGACCTTGACTCCAGGAGCCGGCTTTCGCCACGGTGTAGCCGTGATAGTCGTAGGTGACCGGCGTGTCGTAGCTGGCCGACCAGCCCGCCAGGTCCTCGGCGGTAATGACGCCGCGGTGGGTGGACCCGCTCTCGTCCATGACATCGGTGTTGCGCGCAAATTTGTCGATTTCCTCCGCAATGAAGCCACGGTAGAAGGCGTCGCGCGCCGCTTCGATCTGGCGCTCGCGGTCTGCGCCGGCGCTTTCGGCCTGCTTCAGCACGCGGGTCCAGGTGCGAGCCAGCGCCGGATTGCGGAACAGTTTGCGGGCCTCGGGCACCTGGCCGCCCGGTACGTAGACCGCGGCCGTCGTGGGCCAATGGGTCTGGAAGAAGTCCTTCAGGCCGGCGATGGTGTTGGAGATGCGCGGCATGAGCGCGTGGCCGTGCTCCGCGTAATAGATGGCGGGCTCCAGCACGTCGCGCACGCGCATGCTGCCGTGGTCACGCAGGAGCAGCATCCAGGCGTCGAAGGCGCCCGGAATGACGGCGGCCAGCAGGCCGTTGCCGGGAATGAGCTTGAGGCCTTCGGCGCGGTAGCGTTCGAGCGTGGCGGCAGCGGGCGTGGTGCCCTGGCCGCACAGCACCTCGACGCGGCCGGTGCGCGCGGAATAGAACACCGCGGGCACTTCGCCGGCCGGGCCCACCAGATGGGGTTCGACCACCTGCAGCACGAAGGCTGAGGCCACGCAGGCGTCGAAGGCGTTGCCGCCGCGCTCCAGCAGCGACATGCCGGCGGCGCTGGCCAGCCAATGGGTGGAGGTCACGACACCGAAGGTGCCAAGGATTTCCGGGCGAGTAGTAAACATGATGATTCCTATAGGGCTGCCGCTGAAACGCGGAACACTTCCTGCACGGCGGGCGCCTGGCGATCAAAAGAACAGGCACGCTGGAGAGGCCGGCGGACGCTGCCAGCCGGGGCACCGCGGATCCGGCTCCGCTGGTCCGCCAGCGCCGCCCCCTGGGGGGCCCGCGCCAACGGGTAGGGGGGAGCCTACTTTTTTGCCACAGTGACGCCCTTCAGGCGGATCAGGCCGTCGGGGTAAGGCACAAAGCCCTCCACCTTCTTCTGCACGCCAAAGGTCCACGGCAGGTAGAACAGGTAGACGATCGGGCGCTGATCCTGCATCGCCGTCAGCACCTGGTCATACATGGCGCGGCGCTTGGCGGTGTCCGATTCGGCGCGGGCATCGTTGAGCAGCTTGTCCACGGCGGCGTCGCAGAACTTGCCGTCGTTCAGGTTGCCCTTGCAGCTCAGGTACTGGTGGATGTTGCCGCTGGGATCGACGCGGCCCGACCAGCCGCTCTGCCCCACTTCGAAGTCGCCGCGCGCGAGCGAGGATTGCAGGGACGCGAACTCCACCGGACGCAGCGTGATGTCGAAGCCCGCTTCGGCGCCCATGGCCTGTACCAGCTCGAACACCTGTTGCATGGTGGTGTTGTTGCCAAAGGTGATCTCGAACTTGACGCGGTCATAGCCCGCTTCCTTCAACAGCGCCTGCGCCTTCTTGGGGTCGCGGCCCTTGTGCTCGAAGGCGGTGTTGTAGGCGAAGCTGGCCGGCGGGAACGGCTGATAGGCGGGCTGGAACATGCCTTCGCCGATCACCTGATTGAGCACGTCGCGGTCGATCGCGAGGTCCAGCGCCTGACGCACGCGCTTGTCCTTGGCCAGGGGGTTGTTGGCGCGCGCGCCATTGGCCAGGTTCACCGAAATGGCCTGGAAGCCCAGGCCGGTCACCGGCGCCAGGGTCAGGTTCTTGTCGTCCTTCACCGCCTTGGCATCGCTGGGCGCCACGCGCTCGATGATGTCCAGGTCGCCGGCGCGCAGGTTGTTCAGGCGCACGGTGTTGTCGGGAATCGGGGTGTAGACCAGACGGTCGAAGTGATAGTTGGCGGCGTCCCAGTACTTGGGAAATTTCTCGAGCACGATGCGGTCGTTCTGCACGCGCTCCTTGAACTGGTAGGGGCCGGAGCACACCGGCTTGCCGCCAGGGTCCTTGTCGAAGCTGGCGGGAGACATCATCATCCCGGCGCGGTCGGACAGCTGCGACAGCAGCGAGGCATCGGGTTCGGACAGCGTCAGCACCACGGTGCTGGCGTCCGGGGCCTCGACGCTGGCGACGGTGGCCAACTCGCTCTTGCGGTTGCTGTCGGGCAAGGTGCGGGCGCGGTCCAGGTTGGCCTTGACGGCGGCGGCGTTCACCGGCGTGCCGTCATGGAAAACGGCGTCGGTGCGCAGCTTGAAGGTCAGGACCTTGTTGTCGGGGCTGAAGGTCCAGGATTGCGCCAGCTGCGGCACGATCTTCAGGTCCGGCGTGATCTCCACCAGCTTGTCGCAGAGGGAAGCGAAGACGATGCGGCCCACGAAGGTGCGCGCGCGCACCGGGTCCAGCACGTCGGGGTCGTCCTGCAAGCCGATACGCAGGGTGGATTGCGCTTGCGCCAATCCGCTGGCCAGCATTCCCGCCATGGCCATGGCGAGGCAAAGTTTACGCATGAAAGATCTCCGTCGGTTCAGGTCGGCCTGGTTCCCCACGCGGACGCGCCGCCCGGCATGAGGGAACAGACCCGAGCCGTGCTGCATCCGGGTCCATCCCCCGCTGCGCACGTTCTTGTTGGATTCTGCGCCAGGCGCGCGGCGATTGTATAGAGCGGCGGCTGTCGTAAGCCTAAATGCGCGCCGGACGGCCGCCTTGCGGACGCACCCTCAGGGGATGCGGCAAGGGGCCGCGAAGTCCACGGCGGCCTGGACCTCGGCGCGCAGCTTGGCGACCAGCGGCCGGGCATCATCGCGGCGGTACTGGAATGCATAAGGCATGGCCGCCAGCGGCGTATCGCCTTCCAGCACGCGCAGGCTGCCCTCGGCCTGCAAGGCGCGGGCCCAATGGCTGGGCAGCAGGCCGACCCCGGTGCCTTCTATCAGAAGGCCGACCACCGCCCCCCAGTTGTTGCAGCAGAGGCGTTCGCCGCCGGCATCGCGGCCCGCCAGCCAGTCGTCGATGATGCGCGTGGTGCCGGCCCCCGCCGGCAGCGTGACCAGCGGCAGGCGGGCAAGCAGCTCCGGCGTCATGCGCGTGGCGCCGTCCAGCAGCGCCGGCGCGGCGACCCAGGAAAAGTCGGCCTGGCCTATGGCCGTGGAAGCGATATTGGGCCGAGAGGAACGGCCGGCGATCACGGCAAAGTCCAGTTCGCCGTCGGCCACGCGCTGCTCCAGCACCTGGCCGATGTCCACATAGGGTTCCAGCACCAGGTCCGGATAGGCGGCGCGCACGCCCCGGATCAGCCGCGGCAGCCAGGTGAGCGCGGTCAGCTCGCCCACGCCGAAGCGGCAGCGACCGCTGAGCCCCGCACTTTGCGCCAGCGACGCCCGTATCTGCTCCGCCGAGGCCAGCAGGTCGCGCGCCTGCGGCAGCAGGCGCTGGCCGGCGTCGGTCAGCACCGCCTTGTGGCCGCTGCGATCGAACAAGGACAGGCCCAGGCCTTCCTCGAGCTCGGTGATGCGCTTGGACAGCGACGATACCGACAGATGCAGACGCTCGGCCGCCACGGCGAAACTTGCGCAGGTGGCGGCCCAGTAGAAGGCTTCGAGTTGCTTGAGGGTCATGCGCGGATTGTAGGGGCGTCCGGCATGGGGATGCTCACTTCAGGAGCATCCCGTTGAAAAGCGCCCGCCGCGGAATCAGGCGGCTTTCGGCGTCAGCAGGTGCGCGGAAAACCGGAGGGTATCGATGGCGGCGCGGAGCATGCGCTCGACGCGCGGCCACATGTCGCCCTTGAGGCGATCGGACCAGCAGATGCTGTCAAACACCCCGTCGACCAGGGCGTGCAGATAAAGATTGGACAGGCGCACGTCCAGCGCGCGCGGCAGGTCCTCGCGCTTGACCGCGGCGCGCAGCAGTTTCTCGGAGGTGCGCAGGGCGTGGCGCTCCCACAAGTCACGGCGGCGCAGCAGCGGCGCGTTCTCGTCGCTGCGTTCGCATTTGAGGTACAGGATTTCCAGCACGCGCTGCACCGAGCCTTCCTGCGCGTAGATCTGGATGTATTGCCGCATGGAGGTGTAGAGCGATTCCAGCGCCTCGCCGTCGGTCGAGACATGAGTCAGGAGAGCAGCCTCGCCCAGCGCGCGGTCGCACATGGCGATGCAGACGTCGATCTTGTTTTTGTAATGGCCGTAGACGGCGCCCCGGGACACCCCTGCGTGGTCGGCGATGTCGCTCATGGTGGTGGCGGCCACCCCCTTGGACAGGAACACGTGCTCCGCGGCATCCAGGATGCGGTCGCGGGTGCGTTGGGACTCTTCTTTCGTCTTGCGGGCCATGCGGGGGACCTCCTTCTTAAAAAACCGGCTGCAAAAAAACGGCGGCTTCAAAACAAGAAGCCGCCTCTTTCGTCACTGTGAATAAGTGTGAAGCGGGGAGCATACTTCCGAACAAAATAATTAATCAAGCGTGACGGATTAAATGATAGACTCGCTTCCCCACGCGGGAAAGTCGGCGCCTTTCCCCACCTCAGCCCTCTGCGGGCCCATCAGAAATTTTAAAAATGAAGCAAAGAGTCTCTCTACGCACGCTCGCCCTTTCTTCCGTACTAATTCTTATTACCGGTTGCTCGAAACCGGAAGCCCAACAAGCCACCGAGGCTCCCGCCGAAGTCGGCGTCATCGTTGCCCAAGCCACGCCCACCAGCGTCGCGACCGAATTGCCGGGCCGGCTGGAGCCCTACCGCGAAGCCGAAGTGCGCGCGCGCGTGGCCGGCATCGTCACCGCGCGCCTGTACGAAGAAGGCCAGGATGTGACGCGCGGCGCCGCCCTGTTCCAGATCGATCCCGCGCCGTTGCAGGCTGCCTACGATTCGGAAGCCGCGAACCTGGCGCGCGCGCAGGCCAATCTTTCCGCCGCCGCCGACAAGCTGCGCCGCTACGCTGACCTGGTGTCGGACCGCGCCATCAGCGAACGCGACCACGCCGAAAGCGTGGCGCAGGAACGCCAAGCGCGGGCCGAGGTCGCCCTGGCCCGCGCCAACCTGCAGAGCGCCAAGCTGAAGCTGGATTACGCGCGCGTCACTTCGCCCATCGACGGCCGGGCGCGGCGCGCGCTGGTGACCGAAGGCGCACTGGTGGGCGAAGGCCAGGCCACGCCGCTGACGGTGGTGCAGCAGATCGATCCCATCTACGTGAACTTCGCCCAGCCGGCGGCCGAGGTGATGCAGTTGCAGAAGCAGATCCGCGCGGGCGCCCTGGAAGGCGTGGCGCCGGACCAGGTGCGGGTGCGGCTGCTGCTGCCCGACGGCTCGGAGTACGGGCGCGGCGGCACGCTGTCGTTCGCCGATCTGGCGGTGGATCCCGGCACGGACAACGTCACCATGCGGGCGCTGTTCGAGAACCCGGGCCGCGATCTGCTGCCGGGCATGTATGTGCGGGTGCGGCTGGAGCAGGCGATCAACCGCGACACCTATCTGGTGCCGCGCAACGCCCTGCTGCGCAATGCCGAAGGCGCGCACGTGCTGGCCGCGGGTGCAGACGGAGAGCTGAAGAAGATCGCCGTCACCGCAGAGCGGCTGCAGGGTCCGAACTGGATCGTCACGCAGGGATTGGCAGGCGGCGAACGCATCGTCGTCGAGAACGCCGCGCATATGGCGGCGGGACAGAAAATCAAACCGGTGGAGCGGGCCGCGCCCGGTGCGCAGGCCCCCGCCGCCGGCAACCCGGAGGCCGGCGTCCAGGCTAGGACGTCCGCGCCGGGCCAAAAAGGATAAACCGCAATGGCGCGTTTTTTTATCGATCGCCCCGTCTTCGCCTGGGTGATCTCGCTGCTGATCGTGCTGGTCGGCATCCTGTCGATCCGTGCGCTGCCGGTGGCCCAATATCCGGACATCGCCCCGCCCGTGGTCAACGTCGGCGCCAGCTACCCCGGCGCCTCGGCCAAGGTGGTCGAAGAGGCCGTCACCGCCATCATCGAACGCGAGATGAACGGCGCGCCGGGACTGATGTACACCTCGTCCAGCAGCGACTCGACGGGCTGGGCCAGCATCAACCTGACTTTCAAGCAAGGCACCAACCCGGACCTGGCGGCCGTGGAAGTGCAGAACCGCCTGAAGGCGGTGGAGCCGCGCCTGCCGGAATCGGTGCGCCGCGACGGCGTGCGCGTGGAGAAGGCGGCCGACAACATCCAGCTGGTGGTGTCGCTGAAGTCGGATGGCGGGCTGGATGACATCCAGCTGGGCGAACTGGCAGCCTCCAACGTGCTGCAGGCGTTGCGCCGCGTGGAAGGCGTGGGCAAGGTGCAGTCGTTCGGCGCGGAAGCCGCCATGCGCATCTGGCCGGATCCGGCCAAGCTGACGGCCATGTCCCTGACCCCGGGCGACATCGTCTCGGCCCTGCGCAGCCACAACGCCCGCGTCACCATCGGCGAGCTGGGCAACCAGGCCGTGCCCAAGGACGCCCCGCTGAACGCCAGCATCGTCGCGGGCGAGTCCCTGCGCACGCCCGAGCAATTCGGCAACATTCCGCTGCGCGCGCAGCCGGACGGTGCCACTTTGCGCCTGAAGGATGTGGCGCGGGTCGAATTGGGCGGCACCGACTACATGTACCTGTCGCGCGTGAACGGCATGACCGGCACGGGCCTGGGCATCAAGCTGGCGCCGGGTTCGAACGCGGTCGAAACCACCAAGCGCATCCGCGCGACCATGCAGGAGCTGGCCCAGTATTTCCCGCCGGGCGTGACCTGGGACATTCCGTACGAGACATCCACCTTCGTCGAAATCTCGATCAAGAAGGTGCTGATGACCCTGCTGGAAGCCGTAGCCCTGGTGTTCTGCGTGATGTACCTGTTCATGCAGAACTTCCGCGCCACGCTGATTCCGACGCTGGTCGTGCCGGTGGCGCTGCTGGGCACGCTGGGCGTGATGCTGGGGCTGGGCTATTCCATCAACGTGCTGACGATGTTCGGCATGGTGCTGGCCATCGGCATCCTGGTCGACGACGCCATCGTGGTGGTGGAAAACGTCGAGCGCATCATGGCCGAGGAAGGCTTGTCGCCGCGCGAGGCCACGGTCAAGGCCATGGGCCAGATCAGCGGCGCCATCGTGGGCATCACGGTGGTGCTGGTGTCGGTGTTCGTGCCGATGGCCTTCTTTGACGGCGCGGTGGGCAACATCTACCGCCAGTTCGCCGTGACGCTGGCCGTGTCGATTGCCTTCTCGGCCTTCCTGGCGCTGTCGCTGACGCCGGCGCTGTGCGCCAGCATGCTCAAGCCGATCGCCGCCGGCCACCACGAGAAGCGCGGCTTCTTCGGCTGGTTCAACCGGGCCTTCGCGCGCCTGACGGCGCGCTACACCGCCCGGGTGTCGGGCGTGCTGGCCCGTCCGGTGCGCTTCGGCCTGGCCTATCTGGCGGTGATCGCCGCGGTGGCGCTGCTGTTCGCCCGGCTGCCCTCTTCCTTCCTGCCGGACGAAGACCAGGGCAGCTTCATGGCCATGGTCATCCTGCCCCAGGGCTCGCCGCAAGCCGAAACCATGGCGATGGTGAAAGAGGTCGAGCGCTACATGATGGAACATGAGCCCGTCGAATATGTGTATTCGGTCAACGGCTTCAGCAACTACGGCAGCGGACCGAACTCGGCCATGTTCTTCGTCACGCTAAAGGACTGGAAGCAGCGCGGCGGCGCCGACCTGCACGTGAACGCGGTGGTGGAACGCATCAACGCCGCCTTCGCCGACCGCAAGAACGTCATGGTGCACGCGCTGAACTCCCCGCCGCTGCCGGACCTGGGCTCCACCTCGGGCTTCGACTTCCGCCTGCAGGACCGGGGTGGACTGGGCTACGAGGCCCTGGAGCAGGCGCGCCAGCAATTGCTGGCAGCGGCGGCCAAGCATCCCGCGCTGACGGAGGTTGTCTTCGCCGGCCAGGAAGAAGCGCCGCAGCTGGAGCTGCGCGTCGACCGCGACAAGGCGCAGGCCATGGGCGTGCCACTGGACGAGATCAACACCGCCCTGGCGGTAATGTACGGTTCGGACTATATCGGCGACTTCATGCTCAATGGCCAGGTGCGGCGCGTGACCGTGCAGGCCGACGGCAAGAGCCGTATCGACATGGAAGACGTGTCGCGCCTGCATGTACGCAACCTGCAGGGCCAGATGGTGCCGCTGTCGGCCTTCGCCACCCTGAAATGGTCGATGGGACCGCCGCAGCTCAACCGCTACAACGGCTTCCCGTCGTTCACCATCAACGGCTCGGCCGCGCCCGGGCACAGCAGCGGCGAGGCCATGCGCGCCATGGAGGCGCTGGCGGCCGAACTGCCGCGCGGCATCGGCTTCGACTGGTCGGGGCAGTCCTACGAGGAACGGCTGTCCGGCAACCAGGCGCCCGTGCTGTTCGCGCTGTCGGTGCTGGTCGTGTTCCTGGCCCTGGCCGCGCTGTATGAAAGCTGGTCGATACCGCTGGCGGTGATCCTGGTGGTGCCGCTGGGCGTGATCGGCGCGGTGCTGGGCGTAACGCTGCGCGGCATGCCCAACGACATCTACTTCAAGGTCGGCCTCATCGCCACCATCGGGCTGTCGGCCAAGAACGCGATCCTGATCGTGGAAGTAGCCAAGGACCTGGTGCGCGACGGCCAGGGCATCGTGTCCGCCACGCTGGAGGCCGCCAGGCTGCGGCTGCGGCCCATCGTGATGACCTCGCTGGCCTTCGGCGTGGGCGTGCTGCCCCTGGCGCTGGCCACCGGCGCGGCCTCGGGCGCCCAGGCCGCGATCGGCACGGGCGTGCTGGGCGGCATCGTCACGGCGACGGTGCTGGCCATCTTCCTGGTGCCGCTCTTCTTTTTGATCGTGGGCCGCGCGCTGGGCATGCGCGTGCGTCCCTCGCGTCCGCAAGGCCGCGAAACGCTGGAGACCACGCCATGAAGGCTATGGCAATGACCCTGCTTGCGCTGGCCCTGGCCGGCTGCTCGCTGGCCCCCACCTATGAGCGACCGGCAGCGCCGGTCCCCCAGGCCTATGACACGGTCGCCGCGGACGGACTGGCGGCGATGCCGCAGGACTGGCGCGATTACTTCAACGACCCGGCGCTGCAGGCCTGGATCGCCGCCGCGCTCGAGAACAACCGCAACCTGCGGGTGGCGGCGCTGCGCATCCAGGAAGCGCGGGCGCTGTACGGCGTACAGCAGGCCGACCGCCTGCCGTCCATCGACGGCACGGGCGAGTTCAGCCGCGGACGCGGCGCGGAGCCCGGCCAGCCGCGCATGCCGGTGGCCGACCGCTACCGCGCCGCCGTCGGCATCGCCGCGTTCGAACTGGATTTCTTCGGCCGCGTGAAGAGCCTGAGCGACGCGGCGCTGTCGCGCTACCTGGCCAGCGAGGAAGCGCACCGCGCTGCCACGCTGTCGCTGGTGTCGGAGACGGCCACGGCCTACTTCAACCAGCGCTCACTGGCCGAACAGCTGCGCCTGACCGAAAGCACGCTGGCGCTACGCGAGGCCTCGCTCAAACTGACCCAGCGCCGTTACGACGCCGGACTGGAAACGGCCGTGGGGCTGCGTACCGCGCAGATGCTGGTGGAATCCTCGCGCGCCACGCATGCCGAACTGAGCCGGGAATACCGGCAGTCGGTGCACACCCTGGGCCTGCTGGCGGGCGACTTTTCGCTGCCGCCCGACACCGATGCCGTCACGCTGGAAAGCCAGAGCCTGACACCGCTGGCCGCGGGCCTGCCTTCGACCCTGCTGGTCCGTCGCCCGGACTTGCGCCAGGCCGAGGACACGCTGCGGGCCGCCAACGCCGACATCGGCGCGGCGCGCGCGGCGTTCTTCCCGTCGGTGCAGCTGACGACCGACATCGGCACCACGGCGGGCAGCTTCTCGGACCTGTTCGGTTCGGGCACGGGCACCTGGACCTTCGCGCCCAAGCTGACGCTGCCCATCTTCAACGCCGGACGCAACAGCGCCAACCTGTCGCTGGCGGAAGCGCGCAAGGACATCGCGGTGGCCCAGTACGAGGGCAGCATCCAGCAGGCCTTCCGCGAAGTGGCCGACGCGCTGTCCGCGCGCGACACGCTGCGCGCCCAGATCGACGCCCAGCGCAAGGTCCGCGACGCCGACCGCGACCGCCAGCGCCTGACCGAAAGGCGCTACGAACGCGGCGTGGCGAGCTACCTGGAAATGCTGGAAGCGCAGCGCAGCCTGTTCGAATCCGAACAGGAGTTCATCCGGCTGCAGCAGCGCCGGCTGGTCAATGCGGTGGAGTTGTACAAGGCGCTGGGCGGCTGGGAGCAGCCCCGCTCATGACTGGTCAGCCAGCCTTGTCGATACGGTAGGCGCAGCGGCGCGCGCCCGCGAGGATGTGTTCTTCGCGGCGCACCCGGACTTCTGCTCCTAGCACCTTGTGGAAGAGTTCCAGCTCGCTGCGGCAAAAGCCCATACAGGCTTTGGCCGCGGAGCAGATCGGGCAGTGGTTCTCGATGAACAGGAAGTCCGCGCCATCCTTGCGCAGCTCGGCCATGTAGCCTTCGGCAGAGCGGACTTCCACCAGCCGCTCCAGCCTTTCCTTCAGGCTGCGGGCGCCCTGCATGGCCTGGCGGTAGCTGTTGAGCATGGCGGCTTCGCGCGCCTGGATCAGCTTTTCGATGCCCTCTTCGCCAAACACCTGGCGCACCGCGCCCAGCATCTGCACCGTCATTTCCGCATGCGTGTCCGGGAAGCGCCCGTTTCCGGCATCGGTCAGGAACCAGATCTGCGTGGGCCGGCCCCGGCCCGCGCTGTGGCTTTCGGAATCCACCAGTCCTTCCGCATGCAGGCGCGTCATCTGCTGACGCACGGCCTCGGCCGTCACGTCCAGGGCCTTGGCAATGACGGCGACGGATTGCGGGCCCCGCGTCTTCAGGGTCATGAGCACGCGATCGGCGGGCTGATGCTCCCAGACCACGGGATGGGACGGACTGTCAGACATGGATGTGCATACTCCGGTTGTTTGCCTATGGTGCCATGAACCTGGCCTGCCGGTCAGCCGGAAGCGGCCGGCGGATCCATCGAGGGCGCCTCCCATCCGCCCCCCAAGGCTTTGTACAGCGCGATCAGGCGGGTATAGGACTCGGTTTCGGCCACGGCCACGGCGTCCTGGGCGCGCAAAAGCGTACGCTGCGCGTCCAGCACCGTCAAATACGGCGTACTGCCCTCGCGGTAGCGCAGCTGCGCCAGTTCCGCCGCCCTGCCGCTATGCGCGGCCGCCTGCGCCAGGCTGCCCAGGCGCTGCTGGGTCTGGCCGTACTCCGTCAGCGCCGATTCCAGTTCCTCGACCGCGCGCAGCACGGTCAGCTCGTAGCTGGCGACGGCGCCGTCCGCGCGCGCCACCGCGCCACGCTTGCGCGCCAGCGCCGTGGGCAGATGGAAGGCAGGCCAGTTGGCCGTGGCCGCCACGCTGAACGCGCGGCTGGCCGATGAGCCGAAATCCGCGCCGCGCAGGGCGACGAAACCCAGGAACCCGCCCAGGTCGATGCGCGGATAGAGCTCCGCAGTCGCCACGCCCACGTCGGCGTTGGCCGCAGCCATGCCGCGTTCGGCCGCCAGCACGTCCGGGCGGCGCGACAGCAAGGCGCTCACGTCGCCGATCGGCAGGCGGGTATCCAGGGGCGCCAGCGCCTTGCCCGCATCGAGCTCGCCCAGCTCCACCGGCCGCAGGCCCGCCAACACCGCGATCCGGTACTGCGCCAGCCGTCGGGCCGCGATCTGCAACGGCACGCTGGCCTGCACGGTCTCCAGTTCGGCGCGGGCGCTGGCCAGGTCGCCTTCGTCGCCGCGGCCGGCCGACACCATGGCCTGGATCACGCGCAGGCTGTCGCGCTGGCTGTCCAGGTTGGCGCGCGCCACGGCCAGGCGCTGTTCCGCGCCGCGCAGCTCGAAGTAATTGCGCGCCACTTCGGCGGCCACGACGATGCGGGTCTGGGCCAGGTCCGCGGCCTGCGCCTCGCTGCGCGCAGCCGCGCCCTCGGCCGCCCGGCGCAGCCGGCCGAACAGGTCCAGCTCCCAGGTGGCGTCAAAGCCCGCCCGGTAGCTCTCGGCCAGATTGCGCCGGCCCGCGACGCCGGCATTGGCCTGCGACAGGCTGCGTTCATAGCCGCCGCCCAGCGTGACCACCGGCAACTGGTCCAGCTCCTTCTCGTCCAGCACCGCGCGCGACTCGGCCAGGCGCGCCTGCGCCATGCGGATATCCAGATTGCGCGACAGCGCCAGATCGATCAGCCGGTCCAGCTGGGGGTCCTGCAATTGCTTCCACCAGTCGCGCTGCAATTGATCGGTGGAGAACAGGGCCTGTTCAGGGCTGGCCAACGCCACCGGAGCAGCCTGGGGCTTCTGGTAGTCGGGTCCGACGGCGCAGCCGGCCGTGGCCAGCGCGGCCAGCAGCACGGCCGCGCCGCGGCGCATGCGTATGGAAAGTTGTGAGTGCTTCATGATGGTTTCCTTTGGCTAGGCGGAGGCGCCGGGCGCCGCGGCGTCCTCGGCCTGGGCCAGCGCCAGTTCCCGGGCGCGCGGCGTGTCGTGCGCTGCGCGGTGGTCCCGGGCGAATACGGTGTAGACGGTGGGCAGCACGAACAACGTAAACAGCGTGCCCACCAGCAGGCCCACCACGATGACCAGGCCCAGGCTGTAGCGGCTGTGCGCGCCCGCGCCGCTGGCGAACAGCAACGGGATCAGGCCCATGACCATGGCGGCGGTCGTCATCAGGATGGGACGCAACCGGATGCGGGCGGCCTGCTCCATCGCGGTGCGCCGGTCCAGCCCGTGGCTGACCTGCATTTCATTGGCGAACTCCACCATCAGGATGCCGTGCTTGCTGATCAGGCCGATCAGCGTCACCAGCCCGATCTGGGTATAGATGTTGACGGTAGCCATGCCCAGCGCCAGCGGTATCAGCGCGCCGCAGATCGACATGGGCACGCTCACCAGGATGATGAAGGGGTCGCGCAGGCTCTCGTATTGCGCCGCCAGCACCAGGTAGATCACGATGATGGCGAAGATGAAGGTGATCATCAGCGCCGAGCCTTCCTGGCTGTACTGGCGCGCATCCGACTGCCAGTCGTAGCTGAAGCCCGCAGGCAGGAACTGGGCTTGCCGGGTCAGGAACTGCACCGCATCGCCCATGGTCACGCCCGGCATCGGGATGGCCTGGAAGGTGGCCGCGTTGAGCTGGTTGAACTGCGTCAGCTTGTTGGGCTCCACTCCCATGGACACGGTCACAAGGTTGGACAGCGGCACCTGCGCGCCGCTGGCGCTCTTGACGTAGTAGCGCGCCAGCGACTCCGGCGAAATACGCTGTTCGCGCAGGCTCTGCGGAATCACGTCGTAGGAACGGCCGTCCATGCCGAAGCGGTTCACGTAGTTCTCGCCCACCAGCACGGCCAGCGTGTCGCCGATGGCCTTCATGGTGACGCCCAGGCTGTTGGCCTTGGCGCGGTCCACCTTCAGTTGCACCACCGGATTGTTGTAGTCCAGGTCGCTGTCGACCACCATGAACAGGCCGCTTTCACGCGCCGCCTTCTTCAATCCCTCCATGGCCTCATAGACCACCGGATAGTCGGACGCGCTCATGATGACCATCTGCACCGGCAGCCCGCCGGTGGAGCCCGGCAGGGACGGCAGCTGGAAGGCGAAGATATTGCTGCCCTCGACCTGGTTCACCATGGCCTGCATGTCGGCCTGGATCTGATCGGCCGAACGCTCGCGCTTTTCCCAAGGCACGAAGTCCACGCCGCCGATGCTGTTGGAGACGCCGTCGGAACCGTTGATCAGCCAGCGCCCCTGCTGTTCCGGCAGGGTCTTCATGACGTCGTCCCACTTGCGGCCGAATTTCTCCACGTAGTCGATATTGGCGTGCTGCGGCGACTTGATCGCGGTCAGCACCGTGGACTGGTCTTCGACCGGCGCCAGCTCGCGCTGCGCGGCGTTGTAGAGGAACGGCAGGCTCGCCAGTACCGCCACGGCAATCAGCCCGGTCACCCATCGGTGATGCAGCGAGACGTCCAGCACGCGGCCATAGGCATCGCCCAGGCGTCCGAAGAAATGCTCGGCGCGGCGCGCCATCCAGCCCTCGGAGACCCGGCTGTTGAGCAGGAACGAGCTCATCACGGGCGACAAGGTCAGCGCAATGACGCCCGACACGACCACGGACCCGGCCAGGGTGAAGGCGAACTCCTTGAAGAGCGAACCAGTAAGCCCGCCCATCAGGCCGATCGGCGCGTAGACCGCGGCCAGCGTGATGGTCATCGCGATCACAGGCCCCGCCACTTCGCGCGCGCCGATGAGAGCCGCGCGCACCGGCGACTTGCCCTCTTCGATGTGGCGGTGCACGTTTTCCACCACCACGATGGCGTCGTCCACCACCAGGCCGATAGCCAGCACCATGGCCAGCAAGGTCAGCAGGTTCACGCTGAAGCCGAACAGCGCCATGATGGCAGCCCCGCCCAGCATGGACAGGGGAATGGTCAGCACCGGAATCAGCACAGCGCGCAAGGAACCCAGGCACAGGAAGATCACCACCACCACGATGGCGATGGCCTCGATCAGCGTATGCACCACGCCATCGATGGAAGCGCTGATGAAGCGGGCCAGCTCGAACGGCACCTGTACGCTGGTGCCGGGCGGCAGGTTCTGCTTGATGTTGGGCAGCAACTCGTTCAGGCGTTTGACGATCACCAGCGGATTGCCCACCGGCGTGGCGTTAAGGCCGAAGTACACCGCCGGCTCGCCGTCCATCAGGCCGCTGGAATCGGTGGATGCCGCGCCCAGTTCCACCGTGGCCACGTCGCCCAGGCGCACGATCGCGTCGCCCTCGCGCTTGACCACCATGTCGCGGAATTCCGCGACGTTGACCAGGTCCGTGTTGACCTGGATGTTGGACACCACGTACAGGCCCTTGGCCTGCCCCGGCGCCGCCTGCACGTTGTTGTCGCGCAGCGCGTCGGCCAGTTCGCCCGCGGAAATGCCGCGCGCCGCCATCCGGTTCGGGTCCAGCCACACCCTCATGGCCAGTTTTTGCCCGCCGTAGAGTTCCACGCTGGCCACGCCGTCGATGGACGAGAGCTGCGGCTGCACCACGCGCGACAGATAATCCGTCAGGGACGCCAGCGACAAGGTGCTGCTGGAAAAGCCGACATAGGCCACGGCGGTCGCCTCGCCGGCGGACTTGACCAGCACGGGGTCGTAGACGTCCTGCGGCAGGCGGTACTTGACCTCGTTGACCTTGGCCATCACCTCCGTCATGGCCTTGTTGGAGTCGGCGTTCAGCTTCATCCGTACCGTGATCACGCTGCGGCCCTGCGTGGAGGAAGACGACAGGTAGTCGATGCCTTCCACCGTGGCCACGGACTGCGCGATGGGCTGGGTGACGAAGCCTTGCATGAGGTCGGGCGAAGCGCCCGGATACTGGGTGGTGATGGTGATGGTGGTGCTTTCGGTCAGCGGATACTGCCGCACCGGCAGGCCGCTCAGGGCCTTGATGCCCAGCAGCAGGATCAGCGTGCTGACCACCAGCGCCAGCACTGGCCGGCGCACGAAGAGATCGGTGAATTTCATGTTCTGCTCCGCGCCCTTACCGGACTTGCGCCACGGTCTGCTGCGCGGCGTCCAACGCCACGGTGTCCTCGGCGCCAACCTCGACCGCCGCGCCGTTGTGCAGGCGCAGCTGGCCTGAGGTCACGACCTGGTCGCCCGCCTGCAAGCCTTCGGTCACGACCACGCGGCCGCGCACGCGCTCGGCCGTCTTCACATAGGCCTGGCGGACCGTCGGGCCGGCGGACGCCTCGCCCGCCTTGGGCGGGTTCAGCACGTAGACGGAATCGCCATAGGCGCTGTAACTGACCGCGGTTTCCGGCACGGTGATCACGCCGGGACGCGCGGGCAGGCCGATCTGGCCCTGGGCATACATGCCGGCCGCGAGCGCGCCGTCGGCGTTAGGCAGGGTCGCCTGCACGCGCACGGTGCGCGACCCTGCGTCCACTTGCGGCTCCACGGTGGTGATCTGGCCTTCGAAGACGCGTCCCGCATGGGCGTCCACGGTCACCGCCACCGGCTGGCCCGCGCGCAACGCGCCCATGGCCTGCTCGGGCAGGGTGATGTTGGCGTACATGGCGGAAGCGTCGGTCAGCGATACCAGCGGATCGCCGGCGCGGGCGAATTGCCCCAGGTTCACGCGACGCACGCCCAGCACGCCGTCAAACGGCGCCTTGACGCGCTTTTGCTCGATCAGCGCCTGCACCCGCTTGATGTCGCCCGCGGCCTGGTCGTAGTCGGCCTGCGCCTGGTCCAGTTGTTCGCGCGTGGCGGCCTGTTGCGGCAGCAGGCGGCGGGTGCGGTCCAGCAAGGCGCGCGCATTGCGCGCCTGGGCCTGCAGCCGGGCCAGTTCGCCCTGCTCGGGCGCGTCGTTCAATTGCACCAGCAACTGGCCGGCCTGGACCTGCGCGCCCGAGGCGAACAGGATACGGTCGACCCGGCCGTCCACTTCGGCCGCCACCTGCACCTGGCGCGCCGCCTCCAGCGAGCCGATGCCGCTCAGCGTGACAGGGAAGTCCGCCTGCCGCGCGGCGGCCACCGCGACCTTGGCCGGCGCCATGGCCCAGCCGCCCTTTTGCTGCGCGCCGCCGTACTTCCAGTACAGTCCGCCGCCCGCCAGCGCCAGCGCCACGACCCCGGCCGCCCACGCTCCTGATTTCGCCTTCATGATTGACTCGCTATTTATCAAAGAATGTTCTTGGATAATCCACGATATCGGGCATTTCGTCAAAAGGGTTAATCCAATCCCCTGCATAGCGGCGGACTATGGCGCGCAAGCCCCTGCGGGCCGTGTGGGCAAAAAAAAACCGCCAGCAGGCTGGCGGTTTCGTGGAGCGCGACGCGGCTAGGTCCGCACCATGTGCAGATAGTGGCGATGCCGTTCGTACTGGTCCAGGATGTCGCCGATGACGGCGTCGCGGCTCCAGCCCATGATGTCGTAATCCTGCCCGCCTTCGCGCAGGTGGACCTCGGCGCGGAAGTACTTGCGCTCGTCCTCGTCGGCCGCTTCCTCGGGCGTGAGGCTGGGACGCACGAAAGCCTCGGGCTGCACCGCGTAGGAAAAGTCCAGGTGCTCGCCATGGGAGACTTCCATGATCACGCCCTCGTCGTTGCCGTGCTCGCGCACTTCCACCTGGTAGCCCTGCTTGCGCAGTTCGTCCGCCACGTCTTCCATGGCGGGCCGCACCACGTCGCTGATGAAGCGCTGCACATGGGCGCGGCGCGGCATCATGACCATGTTGCGCAGGCGCCGCTCCCATGACTGTCCGCCGCGCGCGGGGCGTGACAAGGTCAGCGACTGGTAGCGGATGCCGCGCTTGGTCGCGTCCAGCTTGAGCGCCTTGAACAGGCCCCACAGCGACAGCAGCAGAATGATGGAGAAAGGCAGCGCGCTGGCGATGGTCGCGGTTTGCAGGGCCGTGAGGCCATCGGCCAGCAGCAGCGCGATCGCCACCGCCCCCATCAGCACCGACCAGAAGATGCGTTGCCACACGGGCGTGCGGTCCGAACCGCCGGAGGCCAGCAGGTCGACCACCAGCGCGCCCGAGTCGGCCGAGGTCACGAAGAACACCGCCACCATCGCGATCGCGACGACGGACAGCACCCCGCTCCAGGGCAATTGTTCCAGGAAGGCGAACAGCGCCAAGGAAGAATCGGCCTGCACCACTTCCGCCAGGCCCTGCACCTTGTCGACCAGGATCATGTGGATGGCGGTATCGCCGAACACCGTCATCCAGAACAGCGTGAAGCCGGCCGGTACCAGCAGCACGCCGGTGACGAATTCGCGGATGGTGCGGCCGCGCGAGATGCGCGCGATGAACAGGCCCACAAAGGGCGACCACGCAATCCACCAGCCCCAGTAGAACAGCGTCCAGCCGCCGATCCAGTCGGTGGGTTCGTAGGCATACAGGTTGAAGGTCTTGTTGACGATGTCAGACAGGTAGGCGCCGGTGTTCTGAACAAAGGTCTGAAACAGGAACACCGTCGGGCCGACCACCAGCACGAACAGCAGCAGCACCGCCGCCAGCACCAGATTGGTCTCGGACAGGATGCGGATCCCCTTGTCCAGACCGCTGGCCACCGACAAGGTCGCCAGGCCGCAGGTGACGATGACCAGGATGATCTGCGTGGTGACGCCCACCGGAATGCCGAACAGATGGTTCAGGCCGCTGTTGATCTGCGCCACGCCCAGGCCCAGCGAAGTCGCCACGCCCAGCACCGTGCCGATGATGGCGAAGATGTCGACGGCATGCCCGATGGGCCCGTGGATGCGGTTGCCGATCAGCGGATACAGCGCCGAACGCAGGGTCAGCGGCAGCCCGTGCCGATAGCTGAAGAATGCCAGGATCAGCGCCACCACCGCGTAGATGGCCCAGGCATGCAGGCCCCAGTGGAAGAAGGTGATCTTCATGGCTTCACGGGCCGCAAGGGCGGTGCCCCCCTCGCCCACGGGCGGCGCGATGAAGTGCATCACGGGCTCGGCCACGCCGAAGAACATCAGGCCGATCCCCATGCCCGCGGAGAACAGCATCGCGAACCAGGTGAAGTTGCGGTAATCGGGTTCGCTGTGGTCGGGTCCCAGCTTGATGTCGCCATACCGGCTGACCGCCAGGAATACCACCGCGATCAGGATGATGGCCACGACCAGGATATAGAACCAGCTGGCGTTGCCCAATATCCAGCCCTGCACGGACTCGAACAGGCTTTGCGCGACCTTGGGCGCCAGGATCGCGAACCCCACCAGCAGCAGCGTGAACACGGCCGCCGGAAAGAACACTGGGCGATTGATGGTGGATGGTCGGGTTTCTGAAGTCATGCTGCCGCTCCTTTCGCCCGAGGGTTGGAAATTCCCAGCACGCGTCCCCCCTCAGTCCGGCCGCGCGCCGCAAGTATTACTATCACGGCCTAAGGCCGTCTGACAATCTGAAACCGCAAGCCGGGCCGGCCAGAGGAGAGATATCCCATGATCGATCACCTGGACCATCTGGTCCTGACCTGTACCGACCCCGACGCCACGGTGGACTTCTATACCCGGATCCTGGGCATGCGCCTGGAAACCTTTGGCGAAGGCCGCCAGGCGCTGCGCTTCGGCAACCAGAAGATCAACCTGCACGTGCGCGGCCATGAGTTCGAACCCAAGGCCCACCTGCCCGTGCCGGGCGCGCTGGACCTGTGCTTCATCGCCGATCGCCCGCTGGAAGACGTGATCGCGCATCTGAACCGCGAAGGCGCCCGGATCATCGAAGGCCCGGTGCCGCGCACTGGCGCCACCGGCAAGATCCGCTCGGTCTACCTGCGCGACCCGGACCTGAATCTCATCGAAATCTCGGAATTGCTGGCCTGAGGCCGGGAACCGGCCGCCTTAGTCGGTCTTCGGTTCGCCGAAGACCACGCTGCGGAAGAAACCGGCCAGCACGGCCTCGGTCATTTCCGGCGTGACGGCCTGCGGGTCGAAGGCATAGCTGAACTGCATGCCGTCCGACAGGGCCAGCAGGCCCAGTGCCATCTGTTCCGGCGGCATGCGTAGCGGCGTGCCGACCCGCGCGGAAAACTGGCGGATGTATTCCGTGGTGGCTTCGCGCAATTCCCGCATGCAAGCCACGAAGCCAGCCCGGAAATCCGGATCGCGCGCCGCCTGCAACTTGCCTTCCATCCACAGCAGGAAACAGTCGTTCTCGCGGTAATGCGTGGAGTAGTACTCCAGCACGCGGGCTTCCATCTGCGGACGCGATTCGCCGTCCTCGAAGATGGCGCGCATGTCGCTCATCACGCTCTCGTGATCGCGCCTGAGCAGTTGCAGGAACAGTTCGGACTTGCTGGTGAAGTTGGAATAAAAGGCCCCGCGCGTGTACCCCGCCTGCTCGGCGATGTCCTCCACGCTGGCAGCCACGAATCCCTTGGCAAGAAAGATCGATTGCGCAGCGTCGAGCAGACGCTGGCGCGTCTGGTCACGGCTTTGCTCTCGCGTAAGGCGGACTTTTGACATGGCGGGAGTTTAGCACTGGGGAGCATTTCAGATTCAATATTGAATTCGAATTCATACATGTATTAGAATCCAGGCCGTATCGGGTCGAAACCGGCCCTTATTCCCGAATCTCCGCGCCGCGAGGTGTTCCGTGACTTGCCCTGGCCCTGCCGCGCGCTTTGCCGCGCGCGCCGCCGCGGCCGCCTCTGCGGCGCCGCTTTCACCCTCCAACCGCTCACGCCATTGGCCGCGCCTGTGGTCGCTGCCTGCCGCCGCGTCACTCGCTCTGCTGCTCGCTGCCTGCGGCCGCAATGAAGCGCCGCCGCCCGCGCCGCGCCCTGTGGTCGCCATGCCCGCCCAGGCCGATGAACGCCTGCCGGCCTGGACGCTGCCTGGCGAAGTGCAGGCGCGCTACAGCACCCCGCTGTCGTTCCGGGTCAATGGCAAGATCATCGAGCGCCAGGTCCGGCTGGGCGATGCCGTCACCCCCGGACAGATCGTCGCCAAACTGGATCCGGCCGACGCCGCCAAGAACGCGGCCAGCGCCCGCGCGCAGCTGTCGGCGGCGCAGCACCAGCTGGACTACGCGCGCCAGCAGCTGGACCGCGACCGCGCCCAAGCCCGCGAAAACCTGATCGCCGCGACCCAGCTGGAACAAACCCGCAACGCCTACGCCGCGGCATTGGCGCAACGCGACCAAGCTCAACAGCAGGCAGCGTTGGCGGCCGACCAGCTCAAATACACCACGTTGCAGGCCGACCATGCTGGCGTCATCACCGCGGAGCAGGCGGACACCGGACAGAACGTGGCCGCCGGCGAACCGGTCTACAGCCTGGCCTGGTCCGGCGACATCGACGCCATCTGCGACGTGCCGGAAAGCGTGCTGGCGGGCCTGGCCATCGGCCAGCGCGCCAGCGTCACGCTCGGCCCCCTGCCCGGCCAGACGTTCTCGGCGGTGCTGCGCGAGATCGCGCCGGCCGCGGATCCGCAAAGCCGCACCTATCGCGCCAAGCTCACGCTGGAATCCCCGACCCCGGACGTGCGCCTGGGCATGACGGCCAATATCAGCTTCGACAACCGCTCCGGCGAAAACCTGACGACCTACACCGTGCCGGCCACCGCGCTGTTCCATGACGGCCCCGCGCCCGCCGTGTGGATCGTCAAGCCGGACGCCGACACGCTGGAGCTGCGCCGCGTCGAGGTGCTGCGCTACGACGCCCGCACCGTCACCCTGTCCAAGGGCTTGCAGGCGGGCGAACGCGTGGTCTGGCAAGGCGTGCACGCGGTGGCCGCCGGTGAGAAAGTCCGCGCCGTTCCGCCGCTGCATCCCGAGGATTTCGCCTCATGAGCGGCCCGCAGCATGACGCTTCCGTGCAGGCGCCTCGCCACGAGGAAGGCCGGTTCAACCTGTCGGCATGGGCGCTGCGGCACCAGCCGCTGGTCATCTTCATCATCACGCTGATCACACTCTTCGGCGTCCTGTCGTACTCGAAGCTGGCGCAATCGGAAGATCCGCCTTTCACCTTCCGCGTCATGGTCATCAAGACGCTATGGCCCGGCGCCACTGCGCAGCAGGTGCAGGAGCAGGTCACCGACCGCATCGCCAAGAAGCTGCAGGAAGCCCCCAACACGGACTTCATGCGCAGCTACTCGCGGCCGGGCGAATCGCTGATCTTCTACACCATGAAGGACTCCGCGCCCGCCAGCACCGTGGCCGAACAGTGGTACCAGGTGCGCAAGAAGGTCGGCGACATTGCAGCCACGCTGCCACCGGGCCTGCAAGGCCCCTTCTTCAACGACGAATTCGGCGACGTCTATACCAACATCTACACGCTGCAGGGCGACGGCTTTTCGCCCGCGCAGCTGCATGACTACGCCGACCGGCTGCGCACCGTGCTGCTGCGCGTGCCGGGCGTGGCCAAGGTGGACTACTTCGGCGATCAGCCTGAGCACATCTACGTCGAGATCTCCAACACCCAGCTCACGCGGCTGGGCGTGTCGCCGCAGCAGATCGCCCAGGCCATCAACAGCCAGAACGCCGTGACGAGCGCGGGCACGCTGACCACCGCCGACGACCGCATCTTCGTGCGGCCCAGCGGCCAGTACGCCAACAGCCGCGTCCTGGCCGACACGCTGATCCGGGTCAACGGCAAATCGATCCGGCTGGGCGACATCGCCACCATCCGCCGCGGCTACCAGGATCCGGCCATCGAGCAGATGCGGCTGGGCGGCAACGCCGTACTGGGCATAGGCATCACCATGCAGCCGGGGCGCGACGTGGTCCATCTGGGCAAGGCTTTGAGCGCCAAGTTCGAAGAACTCCAGGCCCAGTTGCCCGCCGGGCTGACGCTGAAGGAAGTCTCCAGCATGCCCAAGGCGGTATCGCATTCGGTCGACGACTTCCTGCGCTCCGTGGCCGAAGCCGTGGCCATCGTGCTGGCGGTGAGCCTGGTATCCCTGGGCCTGCGCACCGGCATGGTGGTGGTCATCTCGATCCCGGTGGTGCTGGCGGTCACGGCGCTGTTCATGGACATGTTCGGCATCGGCCTGCACAAGGTATCGCTGGGCACGCTGGTGCTGGCGCTGGGCCTGCTGGTGGACGACGCCATCATCGCGGTCGAGATGATGGCGGTAAAGCTTGAACAGGGCTGGAGCCGCGCGCGCGCCGCTGCATTCGCCTACACCAGCACTGCCTTTCCCATGCTGACCGGCACGCTGGTCACGGTGGCGGGCTTCCTGCCGATCGCGCTGGCCAAGTCCAGCACGGGCGAATACACCCGTTCCATCTTCCAGGTGTCCGCCATCGCGCTGATCACCTCGTGGTTCGCCGCCGTGGTGCTGATCCCTTTGCTGGGCTACCGCATGCTGCCGGAACGCAAGCGCGAAGCCCATCTGCCCGACGACCACGAACACGACATCTACAACACCCGCTTTTATCAGCGCCTGCGCGGCTGGGTGGGCTGGTGCGTGGACCGCCGCTACCTGGTGCTGGGCGCCACGGCGCTGATCTTCGTCGTGTCCATGGCCTGCTTCCGCTTCGTGCCACAACAGTTCTTCCCCAGTTCCGACCGCAGCGAACTGCTGGTGGACGTGCGCCTGCAGGAAGGCGCCTCGTTCGCGGCTACGCTGCGCCAGGTCGAGCGGCTGGAAAAGGCGCTGGAGGGCCGTCCGGAAATCGATCACTCGGTCAGCTTCGTTGGCACCGGCGCACCGCGCTTCTACCTGCCGCTGGACCAGCAGCTCGCCACCCCGAACTTTGCCCAGCTGGTCATCACCACGCATTCGGTGGAGGACCGCGAGAAGCTCGCGCAATGGTTGCAGCCGGTGCTGCGCGAGCAGTTCCCGGCCATACGCAGCCGCCTGTCGCGCCTGGAGAACGGCCCGCCCGTGGGCTTCCAGGTGCAGTTCCGCGTGAGCGGCGACAGGATCGCCGACGTGCGCGCCGTGGCCGAGCAAGTGGCCGCCGAGGTCCGCGCCGATCCGCGCTCGACCAATGTGCAGTTCGACTGGGACGAACCGTCCGAACGTTCGGTGCGCTTCGAGATCGACCAGCAAAAGGCGCGCGAGCTGGGCGTCAGTTCCAGCGATATCTCGGACTTCCTGGCCATGACCCTGTCGGGCTACGCGGTCACGCAATACCGCGAACGCGACAAGCTGATCACCGTGAGCCTGCGCGCGCCGCAAGAGGAGCGGATCGATCCCGCGCGCCTGGCCACCCTGGCCATGCCCACGCCCAACGGCGCGGTGCCGCTGGGCAGCCTGGGCCACGTGCGCTATGACCTGGAGTATGGCGTCATCTGGGAACGCGACCGCCAGCCCACCATCACGGTGCAGGCGGACGTCGCGGCGGGCGCGCAAGGCATAGACGTCACCCGCGCCATCGATGCCAAGCTCAACACCCTGCGCGCCGGGTTGCCCGTCGGCTACCGCATCGAGGTGGGCGGCCCGGTGGAGGAAAGCGCAAAAGGCCAGTCCTCGATCAATGCCCAGATGCCGCTGATGGCGGTGGCCGTGCTGACCCTGCTGATGCTGCAGCTGCAAAGCTTCGCCCGCGTGCTGATGGTGGTGCTGACCGCGCCGCTGGGGCTGATAGGCGTGGTCGCGGCGTTGCTGCTGTTCGGCAAGCCCTTCGGCTTCGTGGCCATGCTGGGCGTGATCGCCATGTTCGGCATCATCATGCGCAATTCGGTCATCCTGGTGGATCAGATCGAACAGGACATCGGCGCCGGCCACAAGCGAGTGGACGCCATCGTCGGCGCCACGGTGCGGCGTTTCCGCCCGATCACGCTGACGGCCGCGGCCGCCGTGCTGGCGCTGATTCCGCTGTTGCGCAGCAACTTCTTCGGCCCCATGGCCACCGCCCTGATGGGCGGCATCACCATCGCCACCGTGCTGACGCTGTTCTTCCTGCCGGCCCTGTATGCCGCGTGGTTCCGCGTCCGCCACGACGAGCGCGACGAACCCGAAGGCGTGCCGCCGGGCGCCAACGCCGGCGACACGGTGGAACGGGGAGCATGACGATGACCCAGCTATCCTTGCGCGTGGCCGCCCTGCCCTTGATGCTGGCGCTGGGCGCCTGCGCCTTCGCGCCCAGCAGCAAGCCGCCCGCGGTCGCGCAACCGGCGCAGTACGGCGTCGAAGCCACGCCCCCCGCGAGCGCCGCCGCCCAGGGCGTTGCGCAGCGCTTCGAGCAAGGCGCGCGGCCCGTGCCCGAATGGTGGAAGCGCTATGAATCAGAGGCGCTGAACGCGCTGGTGGCCGAAGGTCTCGCCAACAGCCCGGACCTTGCCGCCGCCGAACGCAACCTGGCCGGCGCGCGCGAACAGCTGCGCGGCCAGGTGAATTCATCGTTACTGCCTTCGGTCGACGCGGGCGCCGATGCCTCCCGCCGGCGCGCGCTGACCATGCCGAACCTGCCCGAACCGACGGCGCAATACAACGTCTTCACCGGCCAGGTCCACGCCAAGTACGACCTGGACCTGTTCGGCGCGGCGCGTTTTGCCAACGCCTCGCTCGCGGCCCAGGTCGAGCAGCAGGCCTTTCAGCTGGAGTCGGCCCGCCGTTCGCTCGCCAGCAACATCGTCACAGGCGCCATCACTGCTGCGGCGCTGGCCGAACGCGTGGCGTTGACGGAGAAGCAGGTGGTGCTGGCGCGGCAGGTCGCGCGCGACACGCAGCGCCGCTACGAGCTGGGCTCGGCCTCGCAGAACGACGCGCTGGACGCGGACCAGGACGCCGCCACGCTGGAAGCGTCGCTACCCGGCCTGCGCGCGCGCTGGCATGCGACGCGCCATGCGCTGGCGGTGCTGCTGGGCCGCAATCCGGACCAGGCTCCGCCCGATCTCGCCTTCAGCATGCTGGCCGTGCCGCAACAAGTGCCGGTGGTGGTGCCGTCCGAACTGCTGGCCGCGCGCCCGGACATCATGTTCGCCGATGCGGTGGTGCAGGCCGCGGCGGCCGACGTGGGCTTGGCCACCGCGCAGCTGTTCCCCAGCCTGTCCTTGTCCGCGTCCATGGGCAAGAGCGGCTTCAATTGGTCCGCTGCGATGTCGGGCGCCGGCGCCGTCTGGGCCATCGGCGCTTCGCTCACGCAGCCTATCTTCCATGGCGGGGCGCTACTGGCCGAGCGCAGCGCGGCCAAGGAACGCTACGAAGCCGCGTTGCTGCAATACAAGCAGACCGTGCTGACCGCCTTCCGCGACGTGGCCGACACGCTGTCGCGGCTGGACGCCGACGGGCAGGCGCTGGCCTCCGCCGAAGCGTCGCGCCGCGCCGCGGAGCAGTCCTACCGCAACACCGCCAGCCGCGTGCGGCTGGGCGCGCTGGCGCCATATACCGAGTACGCCGCCGAGCAGCACTACGTGGCGGCCCGCCTGCGCGAGATCGAATACGCCAATGCGCGCCTGACCGAAACGGCGGCGCTGTTCCAGGCCATGGGGTCGCCGGCCCGCGCCTCGCAGCAATAGGCGCATCCGGCCACATCCGGCGACACGCGGCCATGGCCGCGGCGGATCGGCAAGCAAACCCTCGCGCTCACGGCGCGGGGGCTTGTTCCTTCATGCGCGTGGCCAGCGCCAGCGATTCGATGCGGCGGGCGGCCGACTGCAGCAAGGCCGTGGTCTTGTCCTGCGCGATAGTGTTGAGCCGAGCCGCAAGAAAGGTGACGGTCAGCGCGCCGAACACGCGCCGGTCTTCCTGGAACACCGGCACCGCGATGCCCGCCCGTTCTGGCGAGATCTCGCCCACTCCCAGATAAAAACCCTGCACCCGGATCCGGTCCAGCTTGCCGGTGAATTCGGCCTGAGTCGCCCCCAGGCCCAGGTCGCGGATCTCGTCCGCATGGGCCTCGTACAGGCGGCGCTGATCCTTGCGCGGCAGGAAAGCCACGATGGTCTTGGCCGTGGCGCCGCGGAACAGCGGATGGGCGCGGCCGCGGCCGTGCGGAATACCCAGTTCGTCGGGTCCGCGCTCGTGGTGGATGTTCAGGATGCGCAGGCCGTGGATCACGCTGAGCAATACGTCGCCGCCCACCTGATCCACCACCTCGCGCATGATCGGACGCGCCACGCCCAGCACCGGATCGCCGTCGATGATGAGGTGGTCCAGTTCGATAATGCGCGGCCCCAGCTTGTAGCCTTCGCCGGTCACGCGCAGCAGATAGCCCAGGTCCGTCAGGTCGCGGATGTAGCGGTAGCCCGTGGGCGCCGAATACGACAGGCGCGAAATGATCTCTTCCGCCGACAGCACCGGGGTTTCCAGGCTGAAGAGGTCAAGTATCGCTAGGGCTCGCTTCAGGGTGGACATGGCGGTCGTGGGACGGGGAACAACGCGGGATCGGGCGCAGCGTATCACAGGGATGCCCGCGGCGCGCCTGGGCCATAGGCGCTGACTACCAGACCCTGATTTCCCTCCAGGCGCAAACTATCGTTTTTCTATTTTTTATCATTTATAGATAAAAACTAATTGGATTAGATAATTTTTTATCGAATAATGATATTCAAGCAATGGGCAGATTGACGTCCAACACGCCACTGCACCTGCGGAAAACATCAGGGGAAAATCCATGAAGCAGTCTTGCGGCACCAAGGGCGGCATCAGCCGCCGGCATTTCCTGGGGGCTTCGGCCGCCACCTTGGCCAGCGCGGCGCTGGCGCGGCCCGGCCGCGCCTGGGCGGCCGGCTATCCGGCCGAACGCGCCATCCAGTTCATCGTGCCCTTCCCCGCTGGCGGCGGCACCGACCTGGTGGCGCGTCCGCTCGCCCAGGGCATCGGCGAAGCGCTCAAACAAAGCGTGGTCGTCATCAACAAGGGTGGCGCCGCAGGCAACATCGGTACCCAGCAGGTCGCGCGTTCGGCGCCGGACGGCTACACCATCGCGCTGGGCTCCACCGGTACGCACACGGTGAACCAGAGCCTGTACGAGAACATCGGCTATGACCCGGTCAAGGACTTCGAACCGGTGTCCATGGTCTGCTACTACAACAACGTGCTGGTGGTGCATCCGTCGTTTCCGGCGCGCACGCTGCAGGAGCTGGTCGCCATCATCAAGGCCAATCCGGGCAAGTACTTCTATGGCATCACGCAGAACGGCAGCTCTGCGCACCTGGCCATGGAACTGCTCAAGGCCACGGCCGGCCTGGACCTGCCCGGCGTGCCGTACAAGGGCGCGGCAGCCGCGGTCAACGACTTCCTGGGCGGACAGTTCCCGATCCTGATGGATGTGGTGATCAACCAGCAGCAGTTCATCCGCAGCGGCAAGTCGCGCCCGCTGGCCGTGACCTCGGCGCAGCGCGCGCAGGCGCTGCCCGACGTGCCGACCGTGGCGGAATCGGGCTTTCCCGGCTATCAGGCCATAGGCTGGAACGGCGTGTTCGCGCCCGCGGGCACGTCCGCCGCCATCATCCAGACGCTCAATGGCGCCGTGCAAAGCGCGCTCAAGCAGCCCGCCCTGGAGCAATTGACGCAGAACGGGCTGGAGCTGCACGGCAGCACCCCGCAAGAACTGAGCCGTTTCGTCGCCACCGAAAGCGAAAAGTGGCGCACGCTGATCAAGAGCGCCAACATCAAGGCCACCTGATGCAACGCATACCCTATGGCGTCCCCGTGGACGCCCACTCCAATCCCTGGCTGGCGCTGGACCGCGAGCTGCGCGCGCAGGGCCTGCGCGCCGCGGGCGCCGCGCCGGTGCGCGCGGTGGTCTGCGTCACCGTCCACGTCGACGGCCCCGCCGTCGAGGTCGGCCGCAAGCAGTTCCCGGCCGGTCCCCACACCGCGGGCCGCTATGCCATCCGCCGCGGCGCGGCGCGGCATCTGGAGATCCTGGCGCGCCACGGCATGCCGGCCACGTTCTTTGCCTGCGGCTATGACGTCGAGCACTATCCGGCGACCTTCCACGACATCCTGGACGCGGGCCACGAGATCGCCGCCCACGGCTATCTGCACGAAGCCTGGGACCTGGGCGATGACGAGCCCGCGCTGCTGGAAAAGACCCACCGCATCATCCAGCGCGAGCTGGGCGTAACGCCCGCGGGCTGGTGCTCGCCCTCGGGCCGCAAGAGCCATCGCACCCTGCCCGCGCTGCGGCGGCTGGGTTACTGCTACGACGCCAGCGAAAAGGACCAGGACCGTCCCTACCTGCCGGCGGACACGACGGACTTCATCATGCTGCCGAACAACACGGTCTCGCTGGACGACTATCCGTTCTACTTCTCGGGCCACAGCCTCGCCGCGGAAGCCTATGACAACTGGGTGCAGGAATTCGAGGCGCTGCGCGCAGCCGAAGGCTATGTGCACCTGACCGTACACCCCAAGGCCGCCGGCGGCTCCGGCACGCCGGCCCGCGCCGCGGCGCTGGACCGCTTCCTGGCCTATCTGGCCGCACAACCCGATGTGCACGTCATGACGCTGGAAGCGCTGGCGCGGCACTGCCTGGCCCGCCCCGACGCCTGGAGAAGCGCATGAGCGCCGACAAAACCGTACTGGTCACCATCAATGTGCAGGGCATCGGCCCCGAAGCCGCGACCCAGCCCGAAACCTCGCTGCACGGGCGCGACGCGCATGGCCGCTACACCTACGGCGGCGGCCTGGCGCGCGTGCTGGACATGCTGCGCCGCCAGGACATCCGCGCCACGCTGTTCTGGCCGGTATTCGAAGCCGAACGCTGCCGCGGCCTGCTGGAGCAGAGCCTGCGCGACGGCCACGAGGCCGCCTCGCACGGCAATGCCTACGAAGACCTGCCCGCGCTGGGCGAGCGCGAAGGCGAAGTGCTGGAACGGGCCCGCGACCGGCTGGCCGAACTGACCGGCTCCGCCCCGCAAGGCTTTCGCTATGCCAGCGCGTTTACCGCCAATACCGTGCCGCTGCTCCACCAGCTCGGCTATCGCTACGACAGCAGCGCCATCGACGACGACGCCCCCTACGCGCTGGACGCGGACGGCGGCCCCGGCATGGTGGAGCTGCCCTGGAGCGAAGGCCTGTGCGACGCCACCCATTTCAGCCGCCGCGTGACGCAGGACCGTGCCTATGCGCACTGGGTGGAGCAAGGCGATGCGCTGCTGGCGACCGATGGTTATGCCTGCCTGACCCTGCATCCGCGCGCCGACAACGGCGTCGGCCGCGCGGCCAGATTGGTGAAAGTCGAGCAATTGCTGGAGCGCTTCCGCGCCGCGGGCGCCAGCTTCAAGACCTGCTCCGAGCTGGCCGCCTCCCCCCATACGCGCTGAACGCAAGACGCCCATGGCGTGCTTGCACTGGTAAACCCTGAGCAATATTGGCGCCAAAATAAGCTAACATTTTTTCGCCATCCAATTCCCACCCCCAGATTGCGGCGCGGCGCGCCGCCCAAGTCCATGACCCAGATCACCCAATTTCCCTTCGTATCGGTTTCGGGCGCGCCCGAGGCCCGCGGCCGCTCGTATGGCCAGCAAGCCGCCGACCGCGTGCGCAAGAGCGCCAAGATGTACGGCCAGACCCTGGTCGACCTGGGCTATGACGCCATGGCGCGCACCCAGCTGATCAATGGCTTCGCCCGCGAGATCGAGAACTTCGCGCCGCACTACCTGGAAGAAATGCGCGGCATCGCCGCGGGCGCCGACGTGCCTTTCGAAGACATCGTGATGGTGAACGCGCGCACCGAAGTCATCGCCAAGGCCCGCGCCGAGAAGAAGAAGGCCGCCGAGCTGGAGCCGGGCGACGGCTGCACCGGCGCGCTGATCCTGCCGACCCGCTCGGCCAACGGCCGCCTGATCCATGGCCAGAACTGGGACTGGCGCGCGGAATGCGCCGAGACCGCCATCGTGCTGCGCGTGCGCAACGACAACGGCCCCGACATGCTGACCTTCGTCGAAGCGGGCGGACTGGCGCGCAGCGGCCTGAACAGCGCCGGCGTCTCGATCACCGCCAACTACCTGGAGTCCGACCGCGACTTCCGCCAGCTGGGCGTGCCGCTTTCGTTGATCCGCCGCAAGGTGCTGGAACAGGAACACTTCGCGCTGGCGATCAAGGCGGTGGCGACCACGCCCAAGTCCTGCTCGAACAACATCATGATCGGCATGGCGGCGGGCTTCGGCGTCGACTACGAATGCACCACCGATGAAGCCTTCCCCATCTACCCGGGCAGCGACGATCTCATCGTCCACGCCAACCACTGGGTCAGCGAAGTGGCCCTGAGCAAGCTGCGCGACACGGGCCGCGCCAGCACGCCGGAAAGCGCTTACCGCGACTGGCGCGTGCGCCGCCTGCTGAACGAGGAATCCAAGCTGACGCGCGAAGACTTGAAGCGCGCGCTGTTCGACGACTTCGGCGCGCCCTATTCCGTGTGCCGTCCGCCGCGCCCCGGCAGCCACGACAATCTGTCGGCCACGGTGGCGATGGTGATCATGGAGCCCGAGGCCGGCCTGATGGAAGTGGCGCCGCTGCCGGCGCTGAACCGCAGTTTCACCCGCTACAGCCTGACCGCCGAACCCGAACTGCTGGCTGCCGCCTGAAGCGGCGCGCCCGCGCAACCCCAGGAAAACGTATCGATGAAAAACCATTTGTTGAGCGCCGCGGTTGCGCTGGCGCTGGGCTCCATGGCCGGCGCGGCCTGGGCGCAATCCGCCCCGCCGCTGCGCATTTCGTTCACGGCCGATATCCGCTCCACCGAACCCGGAGTGAACCGCGACAGCAACAGCGACGCGGTGGTGCTGCACATCGTCGAGGGCCTGGTGGCCTACGGAGAGGACGCCGAGGTGCGGCCGCTGCTGGCCAAGTCGGTGGACATCAGCCCGGACGGCAAGACCTATACCTTCAAGCTGCGCGAAGGCATCAAGTTCCACAACGGCAAGCCGATGACGTCGGCCGACGTGCTGTGGACCTGGCAGCATTACACCGCGGCCAATTCGGGCTGGCGTTGCGCCAGCGAGTTCGACGGGCGCGGCACGGTCAAGGTGACGGGCGTGGAAGCGCCGGACGCGCAGACCGTGGTCTACCACATCGAAAAGCCCAGCAGCCTGTTCCTGGCGACGCTGGCGCGCGCCGACTGCGGCGGCACTGGCATCCTGTCCAAGGATTCGGTGCGGGCGGACGGTTCCTGGGACAAGCCCATCGGCACCGGGCCGTTCGAATTGGCGGAATGGAAGCGCGGCGAGTACGTGCGGCTGACGAAGTTCGCGGGCTATTCGAACCTGGACGGCAAGCGCGACGGTTATACGGGATCGAAACGGCCGCTGGTGGACGAGGTGCGCTTCCTGATCGTGCCGGACGACTCCACCGCCAAGGCGGCCCTGCAGCGCGGCAACATCGACATCATCGAGGACGTGTCCAATAGCGACGTGCCGGTGCTGCAAGGCACGCCGAACGTCAAGGTGGCGCATGCGCCGGTGATGAGCATGACGGCATTGCTGATGCAGACCAAGGATCCGGTGCTGGCCAATCCGAAAATGCGGCAGGCGCTGGCGCACGCGATCGATTACCAGCAACTGGCGGCGGCGGTGACGGAAGGCCTGGCTCAACCCAACAATTCGATCGTGCCGCTGGTGTCGCCCTACTATGACGCGGCGCAGAAGCAGGGCTGGAACTACGATCCGGCGCTGGCGCAGAAGCTGCTGGGCGAAGCGGGCTACAAGGGGCAGGATCTGACGATCCTGACGACCAAGCGCTATCCGCAGTCGTACAACTCGGCGGTGATCATCCAGGCGATGCTGCAGGCGGTGGGGATCAAGGCGCAGTTGTCGGTGGTGGAATGGGCGACGCAGCTGGACCGCTATAACGTGGGCACTTACCAGATGATGACGTTCCCCTATTCGGCGCGGCTGGATGCGGCGCTGAACTACGAGATGGTGACGGGGGACAAGGCGAAGCAGCCGCGCAAGGTCTGGGACAATCCGCAGGCGCTGAAGCTGATCGAGGCGGCGTCGTCGGATACGGATCATGCGAAGCGGCAGGCTTCGTTTGATCAGCTGCATAGGCTGTTCCTGGCGGATGTGCCTAGTATTCCTTTGTATAACGGGTTGGATATTGGGGCTTATCGGGCGGATATCAGGGGGTATCAGCCTTGGGCGGTCAAGAAGCCGCGGGCTTGGGAGGTGGAGCGGGTTTCGGCTCCTTGAGGTTGTTCTTGCTGGTGCTTCGGCGGTCTTCGTAGGTCGCCCGGCGGCGCGGGCCTGGTGGCTGCTTGCGCCCACGATTGCGGTCCGGAGCGTTCGCTCCGGACTGCCCCTTCGTCATCTTCGTCCTCGCCTTCGGCGACTCCTTCAGATTCCCTCGGGCGCATCGAGGTTGCTCGCAGCCACCAGGCCCGCGCCGCCGGACTACGAGTTTCTTGGTTCGCTGCGCCGTCAGACCCGTGGGTAGTGGCGAGGTTTGCGGGGCCCGCTGCTTGCGGTTTTCTCCCCCCGCACCTTCCTTTCCGTTTTTCCTCCGCTTTCCCTCTGCCTTCCCTTTTCTCGCCACTCTGATTGCCTGGCTGTATCCGGTCAGGCCTATTAGGGATACTACTGGTATCTCTTTGGGATACCAGTGGGGTACCTTCTCGTCCATTGCGCCGGACGGCAACTCGGAGTCTCTGCCGTCCGCGCCTTTTTCTTACGCTGCAATACACATGAACGCTACGCAACGCACCTATCAAACCCTGCTGGACCAGATCGTTTCGCGCCGGATTCCGGCGGGGGAAGTGTTGGAGGAACGCCGACTGGCGGATGAGCTGGAGGTGTCGCGCACGCCTTTGCGCGCGGCCATGAACCGGTTGTTGGGTGAAGGGATGCTGGAGCGGCTGTCCAACGGGTCCATCGTGGTGCGCTCGTTTGGCGTGACGGACCTGCTGGAGCTGCTACAGATCCGCAGCCTGCTGGAGAGCGAAGCCGCGGCGATGGCGACCGGGCGGATTCCGGCGGAGCCGTTGGAAGGGCTGCGGGCGCGGCTGCAGGCTTTGCTGGATGCGAAGACGCCGGACGAGAAGTCGGATTGGGAGGTCGATAACGCGCTGCACGATCTGGTGGCGGCGTATTGCGGCAACCGGAATCTGGCGACGATGATCACGGCGACGCGGCGGCAGGTGCGGATGTGCGATGTGGAGCGGCTGCCGCAGCGGCAGGTGCAGGCTCGGGAAGAACATCTGGCGATTGTGGAAGCGCTGCTGTCGGGGGAATCGACCCGGGCGCGTCAGGCGATGGCGGCGCATCTGGAGAACGTGCGGCGCAGCTACGTGAATTCGCTGGGGTATCTGAGCCATGGCGCGTGACATGGATGTCTCCCCGCTCGTGATCCGCCCGCGGCCGCTCACGCCGGAGGCCTTCGCGCCTTATGGCGAAGTGATCGCGCACCAGGGCGCGGAGCGCCGTCACCATCTGACCGAGCCCATGCGGCACAGCCCCGAAGTTGTGCGGCACGCCAGCTGGGTCAGCCGGGTGCAGGCGGCGCCGCCCGGGCCGGTGGAGATCCGGCTGATGGAGCGCCACCGCTATGCGGCGCAGAGTTTCGTGCCGCTGACGGACTCGCCCTATCTGGTGGTGGTGGCGCCTACCGGGGCCGACGATCTGCCCGACATGGCGCGGCTGGAAGCGTTTCTCGCAACCGGCAGCCAGGGCGTGTGCTACCGCGTGGGCGCCTGGCATCACGGCCTGACCGTGCTGCGGGGGCCGGCGGAGTTCCTGGTCCTGATGGGCCAGACCGGCCGCGGCGATGACGACGAGTTCTGGCAGGCGCCGGCTCCGCACGCCCTGGTTTCGATTTCCGATTGACCCTATCCCGATGGCTAGCCCGCTATGACTACCGATCATCCCCACTTGCGCCGCGATTTCGTCGGCTACGGCGCCAACCCGCCCGATCCCCGTTGGCCGGGCGGCGCGCGCCTGGCGTTGAATCTCTGCATCAACTACGAGGAAGGCGGCGAGCGTTCGGTGCCGGACGGCGACGCTGAATCCGAAACCGGACTGACCGAGGGCGGCGCGGGCGGCTTCGCCGGGCGGGACCTGGCGGCCGAGTCGATGTTCGAGTATGGCAGCCGGATCGGCTTCTGGCGCGTGCACCGGCTGCTGCAGGCGCGCGGCATGGCGGCCACGATACTGGGCTGCGGCCTGGCGCTGGAACGCAATCCGGAAGTCTGCGAGGCCATCAAGGCGGCGGGCTATGACGTGTGCGCACACGGCTGGCGCTGGGAACGGCACCAGAACCTGACGCTGGAAGAGGAACGCGAGCGCATCCGCCGCACCGTGGAATCGATCACCCGCACGGTGGGCTCGCGGCCGCTGGGCTGGTATTGCCGCTACGGCCCCAGCCTGAACACCCGCGCCCTGCTGGCCGAGGAAGGCGGATTTCTCTACGACTCCGACACCTACAACGACGAGCTGCCCTACTGGACCGAAGTTGCCGGCAAGCCTCATCTGCTGGTGCCCTACGGCCTGGCCAACAACGACGCCAAGTTCATCCGCGGCGGCATGGCCACGGGGCAGGACCTGTTCGAGTACCTGCGCGACGCGTTCGACATGCTGTACGAGGAAGGCGCCACGGCTCCCAAGATGATGTCCGTGGGGCTGCATCTGCGCCTGGTCGGCCAGCCGGGCCGCGCGGCGGGCCTGGCGCGCTTCCTGGACCACGTGGCGGCGCACGGCGACGTCTGGGTCTGCCGGCGCGCCGACATCGCGCGCCACTGGCATGCGCACCATCCGGCCGCCCAGGGCGCCGCGCGCTGATTCATTTTCTGCATCGCCCACGTTTTCTCATCAGGAGAGCAGCATGTCGAAGTACCAGAAAATCAATCGCCGCGGCCTGCTGGCCACGGCCCTGGCCGGGTTGCTGGCGCTGGGCCTGAGCCCGGCGGCGCAAGCCGAGGCCTATCCCAGCAAACCGATCCGCATCGTCGTGCCCTTCCCGCCCGGCGGCGCGGCCGACACCCTGGCGCGTGCTCTGTCGCAGCAGTTGAACGACACGCTGGGCAAGCAGGTCATCGTGGAAAACCGCGCCGGCGCGGGCGGCACCATCGGCACCAATGCGGTGGCGCGAGCGGAGCCCGACGGCTACACGCTGCTGCTGGGCAACGTGTCCACGCTGGCCATCGCGCCCAGCCTGTATCCGAACCTGAACTACGACCCGGTCAAGGACTTCACGCCGATCACGCTGGTGGGCAAGAGCCCGCTGGTATTCGCGGTCAATCCGGGCCTGCAGGCGAAGAACCTGCCCGAGCTGATCGCCCTGGCGAACAAGGATCCGGGCAAGCTGACCTTCGGCTCTTCCGGCGCGGGCAGCATCACCCACCTGACCGGTGAAGTGCTGAACCTGGCCACGGGCGGGAAACTGGTGCACGTGCCCTACAAGGGCAGCGCGCCCGTGCTGCTGGCGGTGGCCTCGGGCGAGTTGAGCATGGGCGTGACGCAGGTGGTGGAAATGCTGCCGCAGTACAAGGGCGGCCGGGTCGGCGCCGCGGCGGTGACGGGTATCGAGAAGTCGCCCGCCCTGCCCGAAGTCACGACCGCCGCATCGCAAGGCGTGAAGGGACTGGAAGCCACCACTTGGTACAGCCTGATGGCGCCCGCAGGCGTGCCGGCGGAAGTGGTGCAGCGCCTGCAACCGGCGCTGGAGAAGGTGCTGACCAACGCCGAGCTGCGCAAGCGTTTTGCCGACGAGGGCCTGATCCTGGCGCCGTCCACGCAGGCCGAGCTGAGTGCGTTCCTGGGCAATGAAGTGCGCGATTGGGCCGCGGTGATCAAGCAGGCGGGCGTGAAGCTCGACTAGCGATTCAGGCCGGGCCGCACTCGCGGCCCGGCGCCGTCAAGCGTCTTACTTGCCGTCGCGGACCTTGGTTTCCCAGGCCCGCGGCTTGCCTTCCCAGACCGAGAATCCTTCCACGCGCTTGCTGGATGCCCATGCATCCGCGCCGTTGTACAGCATCAGCATGGGGGTCTGTTCCAGCATCAGGGCGTGCAGCTGGTCGAACAGCGCCTGGCGCCTGGCCGGATCGGATTCGAGAAAGCTCTCATCGATCAGCTTCTGCGCCGCCGGGTCATCCCAAACCTTGCGCGGCTGCTTGGCCTTGTCGCCCGAAAATTGCTCGAAGCTCAGCGACGGATCCAGGCGCGAAGAGAACGAGAACGAGCTGATCTGGTACTTGCCGGTGTTGTAGCGGTCCAGCTGCGTGGCCCATTCCAGCACCTCGATCTTGGCGTTGATGCCCACCGCCTGCATCATGGCCTGGGCGATCACCGCGACTTGATAGCTCGGTACGTGGGCGCGCTTGTTGGCGTAGATGACCACGGGCTCGCCCTTGTAGCCGGCTTCCTTCAGCAATTGCTGCGCCCGGGCCGGATCGTATTTGTAGCCGCGCTTTTCCGCGTCCTTGTAATAAGCCGACCCCGCGTAGACGGCGGAATTGTTCAGCTGGCCCAGGCCTTCGGAGGCGGCGGCCACGACCTGCGGAATATCCAGCGAGGCGGCGATGGCCTGGCGGATCTTCACATTCTTCAGGACCGGATCCTCGGTCTGGAACAGCAGCACGTGCTTGACCGCGTCATGTGGGCTGAACACCGTCAGGTTCTTGGCGTTCTTCAGTTCGCCCACGTCGGTGTTGGTGATCTGCGCGGCGTCGATCGCGCCCGACAGCAGGCCTGCCTTCGAAGTGGAAGGATCCGGCACCACCAGGAACTTGACCTCGTCGGCCAGCGGACGCTTGGACCCCACGTAGCCGTCCGGTTTGTCGCCGGCGGGCGAGACGTAGTCCTTGTAGGCCGTCAGCAAGGTGTATTCGCCGCGCTTCCAGTCCTTGAACATGTAGGGGCCGGTGCCCACCGGCTTGATCCAGGAACCGTCGGCCGCGACCGAATCCTTGGAGATGATGGCGGTCATGCCGCAATCGGTGCGGGCCAGCGAATCCAGGAACACGGCCGACTTGCGGTCCACCTTCATCACCACGGTCTGCGCGTCGGGCGCGGACACGTCCGTCACTTTCAGGCCGTTGCGGCCGTCGAAGTCGCTGCGGCAGCGCCAGTCCGTCTTGGGATCCATGTAGCGCTGCCAGCTCCAGATCACGTCGGCCGAGGTCAGCGCGGCGCCGTTGTGAAACTTGACGCCGTCGCGCAGCTTGAAGGTGTAGGTCAGGCCGTCTTCCGACAGGTCCACCGACTTCGCCAGCAGAGGACCCACAGTGCCGTTCTCGCGGTAGCCGACCAGACCTTCCACGATGTTGAGCACCACGCCGTCGGTGGTGTTGTCGCGGTTGACGCCGGGGTTGGTCGAGCGGATGTCGGCGGGCTGGGCGATGGTCAGCAGCGCGGCCTGGGCCGAACCGGCGGCGGCCAGCGCCAGGCTGAGCGCGAGCGCTCTGGGTACGAAAACGTGGTGCATGCAAAAACTCCCCGGCGTGCGGCGCAAAATTCACGCATATATTGGCGCCAAAATTAGCTGCCCATTATGAGCGGAATGCGCCGCTCCGCTATCGGGGGTATCCCTGAAGACGTCGCCGGAATGAAAAACGGCGGCCTTCTTTCCGAAGGCCGCCGCATGCGTGCAGCGCGGGACACGCTGGCAGCGTCAGGAGATGTCCTGCCCCACGTGCTGGGCAATGATTTTTTGCAGACGCTTGACGTCGCGGGCTTCCAGCGCGTCCACCATGTCGAAATGCTCGCGCGCGGAGATCTCGATGCGCGAACGCGTCACCCATTCCTTGGCTGGCGCCGCCGGGCCGCGGGCGCGCGTTTCGTGGATCAGCGCGACCAGTTCGCGATTGCGGCACATGTCGTACATGCCCGCGTGGAAAGCCAGGTTGACCTCGTACTGTTCCAGCAGCGTGCCGTCCTGCAACAGCTTGGCGAAGCGTTCGGCCAGGGTGCGCAGTGCCTTGACTTTGCCCGCGGTGACGTTGGGCATCAGGTCCGCCGCCGCGCCCGTTTCCAGCAGGATGCGGATGTCGCGGATCTGCAGATGCTGGTCCGGATCCATGGCATAGACGTGATAGCCCCGGTTCGGGATGTGCGCGATCAGCCGCTTGGCGGCCAATTGGTCTAGCGCCCGCCGGACGTCCAGACGCTTGGCGTCGTAGCGTTCCTGCAGGTCGATCTGTTTCAGCCAGGCGCCGGGACCGTAAACGCCCGCCTGTATATCGTGGGCGATGCGATCAACCAGGCCGGGTTGCGCCGTTGCCGCTTTCGGCATGGACCACTCCCGTCTATCAAATCCGAAGCGCGTATTTTATGCGTAAGTATCCCTGGGGTACGGCGCCGTCGCCCCCTGGGATACCCGGCCCTCAGGCGCTGGCCCGCAACGGCTCCTGTTGGTCCAGCCGCCAGCGCAGGCGCACGCCGCCGGTATCGGTGGATTCCAGCGCCGGAATCGCCGACAGCAGGCTGCGGGTGTATTCCTCTTGCGGCTGGTCGAACACGGCGTCGCGCGAGCCCTGCTCGACGATGCCGCCGTCACGCATCACCACCACGCGGTCGGCCACCTGCTCCACCACGCCCAGGTCGTGGCTGATGAACAGGCAGGAAAACCCGTGGCGTTCCTGCAGGTCGGCAAACAGGTCCAGCACCTGCGCGCGCACGGTCACGTCCAGCGCGGACACCGGCTCATCGGCGATGACGAAGGCCGGACGGCGCACGATGGCGCGGGCGATCGCCACGCGCTGACGCTGCCCGCCCGACATCTCGTGCGGATAGCGCTTGGCGTACTCGGAGCCCAGGCCCACTTCGGCCAGCACTTCGTCCACCCGGCGTCGCTTTTCCGACGCGGGCATGTCGTCCAGCATGCGCAGGCCCTCGCCCACCAGTTGGCCGATGGTCATGCGCGGGTCCAGCGAGGAATACGGATCCTGGAACACCATCTGGCAGTTCAGCCGGTAGTCGCGCCAGGACGCCGACCGGCGGTTCACCGGTTGGCCACGGAACAGGATCTGGCCCGAAGTGGGCGCCAGCAGTCCGGCAATGGCCCGGCCCAGCGTGGTCTTGCCTGAACCCGAGCCGCCCACCACCGCCACCACTTCGCGCGGCTTGACATGCAGGTCGATGCCGTTGAGCGCGCGCTTGGCGCCGGTGCGCGAGAACAGCCGCTGGTGGCCGGCGTAATCGACCACCAGATTCTTGACCTCGACAATGGGCGGCTCCTTGCCCAGTTGGCGCGCCGGCAGCCGGCGCGGCATGGCGTCCAGCAGCTTGCGCGTGTAGGGATGCTGCGGCCGCTCCAGGATGCTGGCGGTGGCGCCGGTCTCCAGCACCTTGCCATGCTGCATCACCACCATGCGCTCGGTGTAGCGCGCGACCATTGGCAGGTCGTGGCTGATCATCAGCACCGCCGTATGGTGTTCGCGGGTCAGGTCCACCATCAGTTCCAGCACGTCGCGCTGCACCACCGCGTCCAGCGCGGTGGTGGGCTCGTCGGCGATCAGCAGCGCTGGCTCCAGCAGCATCACCGATGCCAGCATCATGCGCTGGCGCATGCCGCCGGAGAACTCGTGCGGCCAGGCTTCCATCGCTCCCTTGGGATCGCGGATGCCGACCCGTCGCAGCATTTCCAGGATGCGTTCGCGGCGCGCGGCGGCGGACAGGTCCTTGCGATGCAGGCGCAGGCCCTCATCCAGCTGGCGGCCAATTGGCATGGACGGATTCAGCGAGGTCATCGGCTCCTGGAACACCATGCCGATGCGCGCGCCGCGCAGCTTGCGCAGCGCAGCCGGCGACGCCTGCGTCACGTCCACGCCTTCGAACTTGATGGAGCCGCCAGCCACCACCAACGGCGACGGCGTCAGGCCCATGATGGCGCGCGCGGCCTGCGTCTTGCCGCTGCCGGATTCGCCGACGATGCCGACCATCTCGCCGGGCGCCACCTCGAAGGACACTCCGCTGACGATCTCGCGCCCGCCGGGGCCGACGGTCAGCGACAGATTCGATACCGATACCAATGCGCTCATTACACGCCCCTCATGCGGGGATCGAGGCGGTCACGCACCGCGTCGCCCAGCAGATTGATTCCCAGCAGCGCGAGCGCGATGGCCAGGCCGGGAAGTATGGATAGATAGGAAGCCTGCGCCATGAACGGTCGGGCAGCGGCCAGCATGTTGCCCCAGGTGGGCGCGGGAGGCGGTACGCCCAGGCCCAGGAAGGACAGCGCGCTTTCCGCCAGGATCACCCAGCCGAACATGGAGGTCGCCAGCACCGTCAGCGGCGCCACGCAATTGGGCAGCACATGGCGGAACATGGTGTAAAGCTCGGAGTTGCCCAGCACGCGCGAGGATTCGATGAACTCCTTCTCGCGCAGCGACAGCACCGTGCCGCGCACGATGCGCGTCACCGAGGGCGTGTAGGCCAGGCCCAGCGCCAGGATGATGCCGTATTTGTTGGCGCCCACCACGGCCAGCAGGCCCAGCGCCAGCAGCAGGCCGGGAAAGGCCAGCAAGGCATTGTTGAAGGCCATGATGATGCGGTCGGTCCAGCCTCGCACAAAGCCGGTCAGGGTGCCGATGATCGTGCCCGCGACGATGGCGAAGCTTACCGTCAACAGGCTGATCCAGACGCTGCTGGAAGCCCCCGCCAGCAGGCGCGACAGCTCGTCGCGGCCGAATTCGTCCGTGCCCAGCAGGAACTCGCCGCCAGGCGGCTTCAGGCGCGCCACGAAGTTGATCTTGAGCGGGTCATGCGGCGTCCAGAAGGCGCCCATGACGGCCGCCACCAGCATCAGCGCCACGATGACGCCGCCCAGTAGCGCATTGGCTGCAATTCGCTTTTTCATTCGGCGGTCACTCTCGGGTCAAAGAGGGGATAGCAAAGGTCGATGAACAGGTTCACGATCACGTAGACCACGCCCACGAACAGCAGACAGCCCTGGATCACGGGGTAGTCGCGGGCGAAGATGGAGTCCACCAGCAGACGCCCCAGGCCGGGGATGGTGAATACCGTTTCCACCACCGCGATGCCGCCCAGCAGGTTGCCCAGCACCAGGCCGATCAGCGTCCAGGTGGGTCCGAAGGCATTGCGGAACGCGTGGCGCATCAGCACCGCGGATTCCGACAGCCCCTTGGCGCGCGCATGGGTGATGTAGTCCAGCCGCAGCACTTCCAGCGTGCTGGCCCGCGCCATGCGCATCAGCACGCCGATCTCATGCAGGAACAGCGTCAGGATGGGCATGGCCAGGTACAGCAGGCCGGCCTTCCAGTCCTCGCCGATGGACACGTAGCCCACCACTGGCAGCCACTGCAGCTTGAGGCCGAAGAAGATCAGCAGCAGCAAACCCAGCCAGAAGGTCGGAATTGATACCAGCAGCGTGGCCGTGCCGACCAGGAACAGGTCAGGCGCCTTGTTCTGCTTCCAGGCGGCGATCATGCCGGCCGGCACCGCCACCAGCGCGGCGAACAGCACCGCCACCACCACCACGCGGCCGCTGATCAGGAAGCGGTCCCACACCAGCGGCAGCACCGGCTGGCCGGTATTGATGGACGATCCCAGGTCCCCGTGCAGCATGTTGCCGAACCAGATGCCGAACTGGGTAAGCCAGGTCTGGTCCAGCCCCAGCCGCTCCCGCAGGTCAGCCAGCGCGGCTGGCGTCGCCAGGTCGCCCAGCAGCAGTTGGGCGGGGTCGCCCGGGATGAGCCGGATCATCACGAATACCGCCACCGCCACGATCAGCAGCGTCGGTATGGCCATGACGATCCGGGATAGCGCAAAACGCAGCATGCCCCTCTCCTATTCCTGGTCACGGACCCGCGGATGCCCGCAAGCGCCGCGTCCGCCGGTCTCAGTTGTCTTCATGTCGCAGCTTGCGCAGGGCGGAGGCCAGGAAGTCCTGCACCTGGCCCACGCACTTCAAGCCGTCGTGCGGCACGTTTTCCACCACGTCCAGCACCGCGTTCACGCCTTGCGCTTCGAACGAACGGCGCAGCGACTCCAGGCGCTCCGGGCGGGTATTGCCGGCCGAGTTGGCGCCGGGCATGAAGAACTTTCCGCCTTCGCGGTGAGTGATTTCCCAGGTTTCCAGGTCGGCCTTGCCCACGATCATGTGGACCGCCACCTGCTTGAGCGCTTCGATGTCGATGCGCTTGCCGAAACGGGTCTCGGCATCGCGCACGCCCACCCACCAATCCTGGCTGGGATCCAGCAGCGTGACCGAGCCCGGCGCGCCGATCGACACTGCCCACAGGCTTTCCGGGTGCAGGTAGGCGAATCGATTCACGAACTGGCCGCCGCCCGAATAGCCGAACAGGCCGAACTTCTTGAAGTCGCAGCCGAACTTCTCGCCCACTTCCGCCACCATGTCCAGCAGGATCTCGTCGTAGCGGATGTTGCCTTCGCGCAATTGCTTGAAGCCGTCGCGATTGCCGTCGCCCAGCGGGCTCACGGGGAACAGCGGGCACAGCACGATGCAGTCGTTCCAGCGGGCGAACTCGGCGAACGCGTCGCGGTATTCCACGAAGGCGCGGCCGGTGCCGTGCATGATCACCACCAGCTGCATCGGATGCCTGGCGCTGTCGATGTGCGGCGGGACATAGGTGCAATAGGAAAAGCGCGGATCGGAGCGGGCGGCGAAGACGGTGCTGTGGCCCAGGTCGTACATGGCCCGCGCGCGGGCGGCGTCGGGCTGGATGGCAAGTGCTGCGTTGGACTGCATGATTTCCTCGTTTCCATGGCCACGGAGGCCGATGGTCTGTGCCGGTGGTCAAAATAATGATCACATAAATTGGCGCCAATTTTAGGCGCACGTATTCCGGCCCAACAAGGCAGGGGATTCCCTAGGAACGTAAAAAGGGAGCGCCGCGGCGCTCCCCTGGATGGCTCGGGGCGCGTCCCGCCGGGCGGGACAACGCCTGCCCGCTTCAACCTTTCTTGAACAACCGCTTGGCGAGGCTGACCGCCCCCAGCACCACGGCTCCGGCCACGATGCCGAACAAGGCGTTGAGCAAGGTGGCCGTAAGCGCCTGCACCACCCCGCCCCCGCCGACCGCGGCGGCGGCCTGATCGACCGCGGCCTGCACCGGCGGGATGCCGTGAGTCAGGATGGCGCCGCCCACCATGAACATGGCGGCGGTGCCAACCACCGACAGCGTCTTCATCAGATAGGGCGCCGCGCCCACGATGCGCCGGCCCAGCCAGGCCATGGCCTGGGACGACTTCTGGCTGAGGTAGAGGCCCAGGTCGTCGAGCTTGACGATGCCGGCCACCAGGCCGTAGACCCCGACCGTCATCGCGATGGCGATGACCGACAGCACCAGCACCTGACGGGTGAAGTCCGCATCCGCCACCGCCCCCAGGCTGATGACGATGATTTCCGCCGACAGGATGAAGTCCGTGCGTATTGCGCCTTTGATCTTGTCGCGCTCGAACGCCACCATATCGACCGAGTCGTCCTGCAGGGCTTCGGCCCGCGCGGCGTGATTGCCTTCGTCCGAATCGCCGTGCGGCAGGAACTTGTGCGCCAGCTTCTCCACGCCTTCGTAGCAGAGAAAGGCCCCGCCCACCATCAGCAGGGGCGTCACGGCCCAGGCCGCGAAGGCACTGATCAGCAGCGCCGCCGGCACCAGGATCAGCTTGTTGATGAAGGAGCCCTTGGCCACCGCCCAGACGACCGGCAGTTCCCGGTTGACCGGCACGCCCGTGACCTGCTGGGCGTTCAATGCCAGGTCGTCGCCCAGCACCCCGGCCGTCTTCTTGGCCGCGACCTTGGTCATCACGGACACGTCGTCCAGGATGGTCGCGATATCGTCGAACAGTGCAAAGAAGCTGCTTCCAGCCATCAAGAATCCCCTGTGCCTCGAAAGGATTTTCGAGTGTACAGGCGGCAGCCGCCCGCCAAGCGTAACCAGCCTGGCCGTTTTCACTTCTTTTCTGTCCGTAATGCCAATGGCGCCGCCGGCCATCCCGGCCTACCCTGGCGCCAGAACCCGACACTCGCCCCAGGAGGCCACATGCTTGCCTTGCGACCCAGCTGCGAACACTGCGATGCGGCGCTGCCGCCAGACTCCACCGCCGCCCGGATATGCAGCTTTGAATGCACCTTCTGCGCTGCCTGCGCCGAAGGATTGCTGGGCAATGTCTGCCCCAATTGCGGCGGCGGCTTCGCGTCCCGGCCCGTGCGCCCGGCCAGCGACCGCAAAGGCGGGAATTTCCTGGGCAAGTACCCAGCCAGCGCCGAGCGCAAGCACCGCCCGGTCGATCTGGCCGCGCACGAGGCCCTGCGGCGCAGCCTGGACGGCATTCCGCCGGAACGCCGCTAGCTGTTGCGGCGCCCGGACGCGGACACTAGCTGCGCGCGTGCGCCGCCGGACTGGCCGCGTTCTCGAACAGGATGTTGTTTTCCAGGTGGATGTGCGCCATCAGGTCTTCCTTGAAGGTGCGCAGCCCCAGGTACAGCGCCCGCCAGGTGTTGCAGGCGGCGCGCGGCAACGTGATGTCGTGGGTCAGCGCCAGCAGCCGTTCCAGCGCCACGCCGTGGTCGTCGTGCTCGGCGCGCATGACCATGATGGGCATGCCGGCCATGGCGCCATGGCCGCGCGCCAGCATCGGGAACAGCACCTGTTCCTCCTTCTGCATATGGCTTTCCAGTTCCTGCTGCATCACGCGCAGGTGATCGGCCAGGCCGGTCGGGCAGTCCGGGCTGTCGGCATGCACCTGCTCCACCTTCAGCGCCAGCCGGATCAGCTCGGGCAGTTGCTGGCGATGCACCTCGTGGTAGCGCGCCAGGATGTGATCGACCAGTTCGGCCGGCGAGGCCAGCCCCCAATCCGTCTCGTGGGACGGGCTGCGCGCCAGCTCCATCAGGCGCGCCTCGATCTGCGCCGCGTCCAGCGAGCGCTGGGCCGCCGCCTCGGCCAGGCTCTTCTTGCCGCCACAGCAGAAGTCCAGCTGGTACTCATGAAACACCTGCGTGGCGCCAGGGATGCTGCGGGCCAACTGCCCCAGGGATTGCTCAACCATGCTCATCGCGTCTCTCCATAGTTCGTGACGGGTACAGAAAGCAATGCGAAATCCGTGCCAGGAAAAACTTGCTATTTATCAATGAACTGCAAATTAAAGGGTGAATATCACCCTGCAAACGTGAGGTTTAAACCACCCCGAACGGTAAAATTCACCCCATGCAAAACCTCCTGCTTGCCGATCTGGTCGCCGACCTGCCCCCCGCCGTCCGCCTGCAGCGGCTGGTGTCCAGCCTGCGCACGCATTTCCGTTGCGGCGCGGTGGCGCTGCTGCAACTGGAGGAAGACCATCTGCGCCCCATCGCGGTGGACGGCCTGACGCAAGATGCCCTGGGCCGCCGCTTCGCCGTGCAGCAGCATCCGCGGCTGGCGGCCATCCTGGCGCGGCGCGGCGTCACCTGTTTCCACCACGACAGCACTTTGCCCGATCCCTATGACGGCCTGATCAACGGCATGGCCGGGGAACCGCTGCCGGTGCACGACTGCATGGGCACCAGCCTGCACATCGAGGGCCGCCCCTGGGGTGTGCTGACGCTGGACGCGCTGGAAGTCGGCACTTTCGACGCCGAGGCCCAGTCGGACTTGCGCGACTACATCGTGCTGCTGGAAGCCGCCTTGCGCACCACGCGCCTGGAAGCGGAAATCCGCGCGCTGCGCGTGGCGCGCGGCGCCGAACCGGCCGACAGCGCCGTCGCCGACAACAACGAGATCCTGGGACAAAGCGAAGCCATCGGCCGACTGCTGCATGAGATCCAGGTGGTGGCGGACTCGGAGCTGCCCATCCTGCTTCTAGGCGAGACTGGCGTCGGCAAGGAACTGTTCGCGCATCGCGTGCACCGGCTCTCCCGCCGTCGCGACAAGCCGCTGGTGCACGTGAATTGCGCGGCCCTGCCCGAATCGCTGGCCGAGAGCGAACTGTTCGGCCACGCCAAGGGCGCCTTCTCGGGCGCCGTGGCCGACCGCCCCGGCCGCTTCGAGGCCGCCAACGGCGGCACGCTGTTCCTGGACGAAGTGGGCGAACTGCCGCTGCTGGTGCAAGCCAAGCTGCTGCGCACCTTGCAGAACGGCGAAATCCAGCGCCTGGGCGACGACCGGCCGCGCCGCGTCGACGTGCGCATCCTGGCTGCCACCAACCGCAGCCTGCGCGACCTGGTGCGCGCCGGTGATTTCCGCGCCGACCTCTATCACCGGCTGTCGGTCTATCCCATCCCCATTCCGCCGCTGCGCGACCGCGGCAATGACGTGCTGCTGCTGGCGGGCCGCTACCTGGAACTGAACCGCGCGCGGCTGGGCCTGCGCAGCCTGCGGCTGTCGCCCGAGGCCGAGGACATGCTGCGCCGCTACCGCTGGCCCGGCAATGTGCGCGAACTTGAGCACGTCATCAGCCGCGCCGCGATCAAGGCCGTCAGCCACGGCGCCACGCGCAATGAAATCGTGACGCTGGGCGCCAAGCTGCTGGACCTGTCCGACGGCGACATGCCGCTGGCCGCGCCGCAGGAGGATGCCGACGCGCCCGCCGGTCCAGGCCAGACGCTGCGCGAGGCGGTGGACGCCTGCCAGCGCCAGGCCATCCGCCGGGCGCTGGAAACGCACCAGGGCAACTGGGCCCATGCGGCGCGCGCGCTGGGCGTGGACTCCAGCAATCTGCACAAGCTGGCGCGACGCATCGGGCTGAAGGGCTGAGGCGCGGCGTGGGGCGCCGGCAGCCCCCGCAGCCCTGCCCATGCCAGGCCGCTATTCGATCTTTATGCCGGTGTCCTGTATCAGCTTGCCCCAACGCTGCGATTCGGCCTGCACGCGCTGTTGAAATTCCTCCGGCGAGCTGGACACGATGTTGAAGCCGCCCTGCTCCATGCTGTCTTTGACCTGCGGGGTCGCCAGCGTGTCGCGCAGCGCCTGCTGCACACGCTTGCGCACCTCGGGCGGCAGGCCCGCCGGCGCCAGCATGCCAACCCAGGAATAGGCTTCGAAGCCGGGCACCAGCGTGGCGATGGGCGGCACGTCCGGCAGCGCGGGCGCGGGCTGCGCCGTGCCGATGGCCAGCGCGTTCAGGCGCCCGCCCTGCACGAAGCCAACGATGGTCGGCAGGCTGGCGATGACCACGTCCACCTCGCCGCCCAGCACCGCGTTGAACATCGGGCCGCCCCCGCGATAAGGCACGTGCGTCACCTTGATGCCCGTGCGCGCCGCCAGGGCGGCCAGGTTCAGGTGATTGGAGCCGCCCACGCCTGAAGAACCGTAGTTCACCTGCCCCGGATGCGCGCGCGCATAGTCCAGGAACTGCTGCAGGGTGGTGATGCCGGTCTTCTTGGCAGTTAGCAGCACTGCGGGCATGGTGCCGATCAGGCTGATGTAGTCGAAGGACTTGATCGTGTCGTACGACAGATTCTTGTACAGCGAACCGTTAACCGCGTGCGAGTCGAAAGCCAGCATCAGCGTGTAGCCGTCGGCCGGCGCGCGCGCCAGCTCGGCGGTGCCGATGGTGCCGGACGCGCCGCCCTTGTTGTCCACCACCACGGTCTGGCCCAGCTTCTGCGACAACACGGGCGCGATGTTGCGCGCCACGTAATCCACCGAACCGCCAGGCGGAAACGGCACGATCAGCCGCACCGGCCTGTCCGGATACCCCTGTCCCCATGCCGCGCCAGCGGTGGCGCAAAGCGCCGCCGCAGCGATGACGGAACGCCATCGTTGCTTCATCATGCCCAGTCTCCTTTGGTGGTATGCGGGTCGCTATGCTGCGGCCCTTATCGATTCACGTCGACGACGATGCGGCCGCGTATCCTGCCCTCCAGCAACGGCGCGGCGGCGGCCGCGATTTCCGACAGGCCCAGCTCCTGCGTATTGGCCTCCAGCATGCCGCGCGGCAATTCATCGGCCAGCCTGCGCCAAGCCTCCGCGCGCAGCGCCATGGGCGCATACACGCTGTCCACGCCGATCAGCGTCACCCCGCGCAGGATGAAAGGCGCCACCGTGGCCGGCAGATCCATGCCCTGGGCAAGTCCGCAGGCCGCCACGGGCGCGCCGTACCGCATGCCGGCCAGCACGTTGGCCAGCGTGTGACTGCCGACGCAATCGACCGCCGCCGCCCAAGCCTCTTTCTGCAGCGGCTTGCCCGGCGCCGACAACGCGGCGCGGTCCAGGATGCCGCTGGCGCCCAGGCTCCGCAGGTAGTCCGCTTCCTGCGGACGTCCGGTGCTCGCCGTGACCGTGTATCCCTTGCCCGCCAGCAGCGCAATGGCGACGGTGCCGACGCCGCCGTTGGCGCCTGTCACCAGCACCGGCCCGCCTTCGGGCGTGGCGTTGTGGCGTTCCAGCGCCATCACGCACAACATGGCCGTGTAGCCCGCCGTGCCGATGGCCATGGCCTGGCGGGCATCCAGGCCCGCCGGCAAGGGCAGCAGCCAGTCGGCTGGCACGCGCGCGGCTTGCGCCAATCCGCCCCAGCGCGTCTCGCCCAGGCCCCAGCCATTGAGCAGCACCGCGTCGCCCGGCTTGAAGCGCGGATCGGCGCTGCGGCGCACGGTACCGGCGAAATCGATGCCAGGCACCATGGGAAAACTGCGCACCACCGGCGACTTGCCGGTGATCGCCAGGGCGTCCTTGTAGTTCAGCGACGAGTACGCCACCTCCACCAGCACTTCGCCCTCAGGCAGCTCGTCTTGCGCGATCTGTGTCAGGCGCGCCTGCGTGCCGCCGTCCTCGCCTCGCGTCAGCTTCAAGGCCTGATACGACATTCCTTCCTCCCTGTGCATCGTTGCGCCAGCCACCGTGGCAGGCGCCGTCCCTGCGAATCGCAAGGCCAGGCCGGCCGCGATACGCTCGTTCATCATTTCGGTGGTGCCGTCGGCAAAACACAATGCCTTGGCCGCCAACAGCCGCCGTCCCATGCCCTGCGCCGGCAGCAAGCCCGTTGCGCCCAGGGCCTGGATGCAGGCGGAGACGCCGTCCAGGCATTCCTCGCCGGCGTATTTCTTGGCCATGGCCGCGGCCGGGACCGCCTCGTCCGAACCGGCATCGATCAGGCCCGCGGCGCGGTCCGTCAACATGCGCAGGATCTGCAGCCGCATCGACACGTCCGCCAGCGACCAGCGCAAACCCTGCTGTTCGATGATGGGGCGGCCGAAAGCCTGGCGCGCGGACGCGTGGCGCACCGCCAGCCTCAGCGCGCTGTCCAGCAGGCCCGCCGCCATCGCCGCGATGTGCGTGCGCGCCTTGTTCACGCCGGCCAGCGCCATTTGGAAACCCTGGCCCGGCGCATACAGCATGTCGCTGTCCTCGGCCCGATAGCCTTCCAGGCGGATGCCGGCGATGCCGGCCGCCCCCAGGCCTTCCAGCGCCGCGCCCGTCAGACGCAGGCATTGCGACGCACGCAGGTCGACGATGAAGCAGGCGATGCCGGCCGGCCCGCGCGCCGGATCGGTCTGCGCGAACACCAGCGCCAGCTCGCCGCCCGCGGCGTTGGCCACCCAGGCCTTTTCGCCGTCCAGCACCCACCCGCCTCCATCCTGCCGCCGCGCCCGCGTGGCGATGGCGGCGAAATCGCTGCCCGCGCGCGGCTCCGACATGGCGGTGCCCCCGATCAGGTCGCCCGCCAGCAGCCCCGGCAGGTAACGCTCGCGCGCCGCGGCGCTGCCATGTTCGGCAATGCGCAAGGCCACGTTGTGCTGATTGATGAACGCGAAGGCGAAGGCAAAATCCGTCGCCGCCAGCGTCTCCGCCGCCCGGGCCCGCATGCGGTAGGACAGTCCCAGCCCGCCGTCCCGCGCCGGGATCTCGATGCCGCCATATCCGCGCCGGCATGCGTCGCGGATCTGGACGCCGGCCCAATCCTGCGCGCCGCTGCCCGCCACGGCCAGCGGCGCTACCGCCTCCTGCGCAAACGACGCCAGGCCGCGCAGCAGCGCGCGCTCGTCCTCGCGCAAGCCTGCGTCGCGCTCGTCCGCGGCGGCGGTCATTGCATTGCTCCCGCTGTCGCGGCGCCAGTCCGGATCACGCCCGCCGCCTGCAAGGCGGCCAGGCTGGCGTCGTCATAACCCGCCATGGCGCGCAGCAACGCCTCGGTGTCCTGCCCCAGGGCAGGCGGATAGTCCAGCCGCGGCTGGCCTGCGAACTTGAAGGGATTGCCGAGCATGCGCACGGGCTCGCCGCCTTGCGGCCTGGCCACCTCTTCCACCATGCCGCGCGACGCCGCCAACGGATGCGCCAGCGCCTCGTCCACGCCCAACACCAGCGCGGCGGGCACGCGCCGCGCCTCGAAGATATCCAGCCATTCTTGCGCGCTGCGCGCGCAGATGGCGCCTGACAAGGCCTCGGTCAGCGCATCCACGTTGGCCACGCGCGCCGCGGGCGTGGCGTAGCGGGCGTCCGTGGCCAGTTCCGGCAGCCCGATCGCGGCGCACAAGGCCTGCCAGAACGCATCGCCGGTGGGCGCCAAGGCGATCCAGCGCCCGTCCGACGTGCGGTAAATGTCGCTGGGCGCGATCATGCCGTGACGCGCCCCGCTGGCGCGCGGCACGGGACCGCCCTGCAGATAGCCCTGGGCCTGCCAGGTCAGCATGGCCATCTGCGCATCGAACAGCGACACCTGCACCTGCTCTCCCACGCCGCTGGCCTGCGCCTGCACCAGCGCAGCGGCGACACCCAGCGCCAGGTACAGCCCGCCCGCCAGATCCGCCACCTGATAACCGACGCGCACCGGCTTGCCGCCGGCCTCCCCCGTGATGCTCATCAAACCCGACATGGCCTGCAGCATCAGGTCGAACGCTGGCGCGCCTGCATAGGGACCTCGGTCGTCCAGCCCGATCAGCTGGCCGACCACGATGCGTGGATTGATTGCGGCCAGGGTGTCGTGATCCAGTCCCAGCCGTGCCGGCACGTCCGAGGCGAAGCCATAGATCACCGCATCCGCCTCGCGCACCAGATCCTGGAACGCCTGGCGGCCCAAAGGATGCTTCAGGTCCAGCGCCACGCTGCGCTTGCCCCGGTTCACCGACAGGAAGAACGGCGAATCCTGCACGTCGGAAACGGGAGGCACCGAGCGCGCGTAATCGCCGCCCACCGGTTCGACCTTGATGACCTCGGCACCCAGTTGCGCCAGCAATTGGCCGGCAAACGGCCCGCCCAGCACCCACGTCAGATCCAGTATGACCTTGCCCTGCAGCATGCCTGCTCCCTTTCCGGTGAGTTAAATTCACAGCGTGTTCCGGGACGGCATCCGCCGCCCCGATTTCCCGGTATGCAACCTTGCGGCGTATTCCAGCACGGGGCGGACGCCGGGGCCAGGCATCATTTCTAGCGACTGTTGTGAGGTAATTTCACAATGAAACCCAGACTGCCGCCGCTGACGTCCATCCGCGCCTTCGAATCGGCGGGCCGCCAGTTGAGCTTCACCCAGGCCGCGGACGAGCTATCCGTCACGCATGGCGCCGTCAGCCATCAGATCAAGGCGCTGGAAGACTGGTTGGGTGTGAAGCTGTTCCGCCGCCTGGGCAAGAAGATCGAACTGACGGATCAGGGCCGGCTCTATCTGGACACCATCAGCCCGGCGCTGGACGCCATCGCCTCGGCCTCGCGCAGCCTGCGTTCGCGCGAGGTGCTGCGGGTCAATGCCCTGCCCACCTTCACCATGCGCTGGCTGTTTCCCCGGCTGGCCCGGTTCCGTGAGCAGTATCCCGAGGTGGAGGTGGAGATATCCACCGGACTGGAGCCCTTCAGCCGCCTGCCCGCGAATCTGGACGTGGTGATCCGGCGCGAGGCCGAGCCCACCCCCGGCCTCTACAAGCGCCGAGTGCTGAACGAGAGCTTCTTTCCCGTATGCGCGCCCGGCCTCCTGCAGCGGCTGCCGCTGGAACGCATCACCGACCTGTCGCGCCACACCTTCCTGCACTGCCGCGCGCGGCGTAGCGCCTGGAACGACTGGCTGGCCAGCGTGCAGCACAGCCGGGTCGTGCCGGCCGAATCGCTGGAGCTCGAACACCTGTACTTCGCCCTCCAGGCCGCACTCGACGGGCTGGGCATGACCATAGGCTATTCATCGCTGGTGGCCAGCGACATCGAGGACGGCCGGCTGCTGGCGCCCTTCGGCCCGCTGACGGTGCAGTCGCCGGGCTATTTCCTCATCATCCGCGAAGAGCGCCGCCACGACCGCTTGCTGAAGACCTTCTGCGACTGGCTGATGGTGGAAGGCGAACGCTTCAACAAGCATATGGAGACGCTGGTGCCTGGCGGGTGAAAGCCTCCAACACGATATCCGCCACCAGCTTGCCGGCCTCCCATTGCGGCATGTGGCCGGCATCCGGCAGCAGGTGCAGCGCGGTCCTGGCCGGTGCGTTCAGCGCGTGGCGCCATGGGATGACGGCGTCGCGCCGGCCGTGGATCAGCGTGCAGCGGCATTGCAGGCTGGCCAAGTCGGCCGCGATGCTCAGTTGCTGCACGCCGTTCCAGCCTACTTCCCGGCATAGCTCGATCAGGGGCTCGCGCCGCGCCTGCGTGCTCTGGCGCAGGGCGTCGATGAAGTTTCCCGACGGCGTCATGCCGGAGACGGTGAGTTTCTTCAGCTCGCGCTGTGCCGCTTCGTTGGTGCCGGCATGCGTCATGCCCGTCAGAAAGCTCTGGTCGATTTCAGTGCCCAGGCCGACCGGCGCGATCAGCACCAGGCTGTCCACGGCCATGCCGGGGCGGGACGCCGCCCGGGCCGCCACCGCTGCGCCAAAAGAATGGCCGATCAGGTTCACGGAGCCGATGCACTGGGATGCGACCGTGTCGGCCACCGCATCGACGATATGCTCGAAGCGCGTGGCCTGCGAACGCGTGGCGCCATGGCAAGGAAGATCCATCGCCAGCACGCGCAGTCCGGCGCGGCTGAGCGCATGCGCCAGACTGGCCCAGGCGTCGCGGTCGCCGAACATGCCGTGGATCAGCACCGCCGTCTGGCTGTCCGGACGGCTCCCCTCCCACACCGTGAACCGTATGTCGCCATGGCGGGTAGCCGCCCAGGCTTCGCGCTTTGCTCCTGGCGCGCCGCGGGCCAGCATGCCCTCCTGTCCGTGGCCGCTTGCCAGGCCGACATCCGCCACCGTCACGCGACCGTTGGGCCCGGTCCCCGCAACCGCGTCCAACGCGATACCGCGCTCGGCCGCGACGCGGCGGGCGGCAGGGGTGGCGAACTTGCGCTCTCCTGAAGGCTGCGCGAGTGGACGCACCAACGACGGCGACGCCGCCGGCGCCCGCGCGGCGGCCGGGGCGGCAACGGCCGCCGCAGGCGTTGCCGCTGTGGATTGAGCCGGCACGCCGGCCGCACTCGCCGCCGGCGCAGCCTCGCCTTCCATCTGCACGCGTGCGATCACCGTATCCGCGTTGACGATGCCGTCCACCGCGACCAGATGCTCCACCATGATCCCGTCGTCGTGCGCGGGCACCTCGATGATGGACTTGTCGGTCTCGATTTCGACCAGCACGTCCCCCGTCTTGAAGGCCTGGCCAGGCGCCACGATCCAGGCGACCAGGCGGGCGGCGTCCAGGGCCTCGCCCGTCGGCGGGACGACCATATCCAGCGTTCTCGTCATGCTTGTTCCTCAGAAGATCGATGCGCGCGCCCCGGCCGGCGGAGCGTGACGCAGCTCGGCGTCAGGCCGCCGGATTCATGAACTGGATGAACTCCGTGATGGCGCCTTCAGGCTCCATCAGATAGAACACCTTGGTGCGCCCTTGCCGCATGACGCGCGGCGAAGACACGCTTTCATAGCCGGCGCGCGTGGCCTGCTCGTATACGGCATCCACGTCCTCCACCTCGAACGCCATGTGGCTGTAGCCGAAATCGCATTGGCGGCGCGGCTGCCTGTCGCCGTCCGGCGTGTAGTACTTGAACAGTTCCACCCGGTGTCCGCCGTGGCGCAGCATGGCCCAGCGTATGGTCGCGCCCGGCAGGCCGACCACTTCGCCCAGCGCAGGCTCGCTGCGGTGGTCCATCTCGCCCTCCAGCTCGAAGCCAAGAAAGCCGGTGTAGAAATTGCGCGCGCGTTCGAAATCATTGACGCAGACAGCCGTGTGATGCGTGGCAAGCAGTTTGTCTTTGAGCATTTTTCTCTCCAATGGCGTCCGGTTCAGCGGGCGCCGCCGCGGCGGCTGTCCATGGATTTCAGGGCCGTCTCCACGGCCTGCGCGTCCGCCAGCGCGGCGCGCTCCAGCACCTTGGAGACCACGGGCGAGGAATTGGCGCCCGTGACGTGCACGATCTCGTGGTCCAGCCAGTCGAACAGCCTCGACTGCGCCTCGCTCGCGACCCGCGAGCCGATCGAGGTGCCGCGGGTAGTCTGCTCCACGATCATCAGCGCCTGCGTACGCATGACGCCGGCCGCGATGGTGTCCCAATCGATGCCCAGCGGATCCAGCGTGCGCAGGTCTATCACCTGGGCATCGATGCCCGTGCGCTCCGCCGCCTGGCAGCAGACCTCGACCATGACGCCATAGGTCAGGATGGTGCAGCGCGTGCCCTCACGCGCCACCCGGGCCCGGCCGATGGGCACGATGTAGTCCCAGTCCTCGGCCGGCACCTTGCCCACCGTCTTGAACAGGTCGTTGTATTCCACCATCAGGACCGGATCGTCGCAGCGCAGCGCGGCATTGAGCAGGCCGATGTAATCGTAGGGACGCGACGGCGCCAGGATGCGCCACCCTGGATACTGGGCAAACAGGCCACTGGCGTCCATGGAATGCTGCGAACCGTAGCCGGTGCCCGCCGTGACCCGGCTGCGCACCAGCACCGGCACCGCGAATTTGCCGCCGAACATGTGGCGCACCTTGGCGATCTGGTTGAACAGCTGATCCGCCGCCACCAGCGCGAAGTCGGGGTACATGATCTCCACCACCGGCCGCATGCCGTTCAACGCCGCGCCCAGCGCCAGGCCGGTGAAGCCGTTCTCGCAGATGGGCGTGCCGATGAGGCGTTCCGGAAAATGGTCGCCGATGTCCTTGGTAGCGCCAGCCGTGCCGCCTTTCAGGCGATGCACATCCTCCCCCAGGATGAAGATGCCGTCGTCGCGCTGCATGTTCAGCAGCATGGCGCGCGAAATCACGTCCTGGAACTTGGCGTCCGCCAGACTCGCTGGCGTCTGCTCCTCCAGCTCGATGGCGCGCTGACCCGCGAGTTCGCCCAGGTTGCCGCGGATGCCGCTGTCCACGCTGGCCGGGTCCGGCCACAGTTCGGGCCGGATGCGTTGCGCCGCCTCGTCGCCGTAGTGCTCCAGCAGCCGCCCTAGCGCGCCGTCTATCAGTTCTTCCGCGCGGCGCTCCAGGCGGGCGATGCCGGCATCGTCGATCAGACCCAGCGACTTCAGCTGCTCGGGAAACGTCGACATGGGATCGCGCGCGCCCCAGGCTTCTTCCTCGTCCTTGTCGCGGTAGCGGAAGGCGCTGCCCTTCAGCGCGCCCGACTGGTGCAGGTAGCGGTAGGTCTGCGCCTCCAGCAGCACCGGCCCGCCGTCGCGGCGGATGATGGCCCGGGCTTCCTGCATGGCCAGGCGCGCAGCGACCACGTCCATGCCGTCGAACTCTATCGCCGGCACGCCCAGGGACAGGCCGCGCGCCGACAAGCGGGTTTCGCGGGTCTGTTCCGACACGTGGGTGGACACGGCGTACAGGTTGTTTTCCACGAAGAAAATGGTGGGCGTGTTGTAGAGCGCCGCAAGGTTCATGGCCTCGTAGGCCGCCCCGCTCTGCATGGCGCCGTCGCCGAAGAAGGCCACCGACACATGGTCGCGGCCGCGCAGCTTGTCGGCAAAGGCGTAACCCACCGCATGCGACGGATTGCCGCCCACGATGGCGTTGGACCCATAGATGCCGGCCTCGGGATAGCGCAGATGCATGGAACCGCCGCGGCCGCCGCAATAGCCAGGCGTCAGGCCCAGGATCTCGGCATAGGTCCGGTAGACCACCTCACGGTGCGAATCCAGCGTTTCCGAGTCCAACGGCGAATAGTCCGCCGGTGTGGCGTGGTTCAGCGCCTTGGCAAGAAACTGGTGGTGCATGCGGTGGGTGCCGTTGATCTTGTCGGCCGACTCCAGCGCCGACATGGCGCCCACGGCGCCGCCGTCCTGGCCGATGCTGGAATGCGCCGGACCATGCAGGATGCCGGCCACGCTGAGCTTCAGCAGCTTCTCTTCGAAGCGCCGGATCAGTATCAACTGCTCCAGCATGCGGACCATCTCGCGCGGCGCGATGGCCCCCGCATCCGCGGCGGTGGCGGTAAGCCGCCACCACGGCGTGTCGGTGTGCAGGGCGGCAAGCCGCGAGGGTTTCGCGGCAGGCGCCGCGCCTTCATTGATGTGCTTCATCTACGCTTCCCTTCAGTGAGCCGCGGCCAGGGCGGCATCCAGCGGTTCGGTTTCCTGCGCCCGCAGCAGCTTCCAGATGTGCGTGCGCAGGTGCACGAATGCCTCCATGTCCATCACGTCCTCGATCCGCTCCATGCTGTCCCAGTCCTCGCGCTTGCGCACGTCGGCCACGTTGATGATTTCCTTGATCTGTCCCGGGCGGCCGGTCAGCACCACCACGCGGTCGGACAGATACACCGCTTCTTCCACGCTGTGGGTGATGAACAGCACGGTGCGCGGATTGAGGCGGGACAACTTGACCAGTTCTTCCTGCATGACCACGCGGGTCTGGGCGTCCAGCGCGCCGAAGGGCTCGTCCATCAGCAGCACGTCGGGATCCAGCGCGTAGCTGCGGGCGATGGCCACGCGCTGCTGCATCCCGCCGGACAGCTGGTGCGGATAGGCCTGCTCGTAGCCCGCCAGGCCCATCAGTTCGATGTAGCGCGCCACGGTCCGCGCCCGCGCCTCGCGCGAGGCGCCCTTGCACTTCAAGCCGAAGCCGATGTTCTCGGTCACGGTCTTCCAGGGAAACAGCGCAAACTGCTGGAACACGACGGCGCGGTCCGGTCCCGGTTCCTCGACTTCCTTGCCGCCCACCCGCACGCTGCCGGCCGAGGGAAACTCCAGGCCGGCCGCCATGCGCATCAGCGTGGTCTTGCCGCAGCCAGACGGTCCGACGATGGAAACGAACTCCCTCTCGCCCACCTCGAAACTCACGTCGTCCAGGGCCAGGAAGCTTTCCCCGCCCCGGCTGAAAGTGCGCTGCACCCGCTCGAAAGTAATCTGACTCATGCTTGCGTTCCTTTGTTGAGAGCCGCGGCCGCCGGCTTACCGGGCGACATCGGCGACGAAAGCCCTGAGCTTGGGATCGTCCTGGATCATCTGCAGATACTTGCCCGTGACCATGGTCTTGGGATCAGGGATCTTCTTGACCACGCCCACGGACACCATGAATTCCCCCACGCTGTTCCACCACTCCACGATCTCCGAGGACCCGCCGGGGCCCGGCGCGAACAGCTTGGCCTGCTCCGCCAGGTCGAAAGCCGGACGGTCGCGCAATTCCTGCGCCAGGTACTTGTCGGGGAACTTCACGCCCACGCTGCCGAAAAAGGCTTTCAGATACGCCTTGGCCTCCTCGGGATGCGCGCGCTGCCAGGCCACCGCGCGCAGGTAAACCGCCAGGAAGCGGGCGACCTTGTCGGGATGCTTCTTGGCGAAGGCCGGCGTCGTGAACAGGTAGCTGTGGATAGGCATTTTCAGCTCGGCGCCAGTACAGATCACCTTTGCGCCTATGGCCTCTTCCAGGATGTAGGTGTTGGGCGCCCATACCGAGGAAATGTCGTACTTGCCGCTCATTACCGCGGCATTGATGTCGGGCGGCGACAGGTTCACGAAGCGGTAATCGTCGGGCTTGAGGCCGAACTTCTGTGACAGGCATTGCGCCGCGCCCCACTGACCCGTGGAGTTGCTGGTGACTGGAATGGTCTTGCCCTTGAGCAGCGCCGGGTTCTTGAGGTACTCATCCGCCCGGTCCTTGGTGGCCATCAGCGTGATGATGGCGGCCTCGCCGTCGGCGATGCCTATGGTCTGCAGGCCGTACTTCGACGCGCCCAGCAGCGACGGAATATTGCCCGCCCCGCCCACGTCCCATGAACCGGACGCGCCCGCCGCGATTTCGACCGCGCCGGAAGCAAAGGTCGAGATCTCAGGCTTCAGGCCCACCTCCTTCCACCATCCCTTCTCGCTGGCGATGTACCACTCCAGCGCCCACCGCTGTGGCTGCTGCCCGATGCGGATGGTGAACAGTTCCTCGCCCGCCGGCGCGGCCTGGGCCGTCGCCTGTCCGGGTCCCCCCAGCCAGCACCCGATCACGAGCGCTGCCAAGGCCTTGAGGCCTTTGTAGTGTTTCATCTGTCTCTCTCCAGTATGAAATGACGCTGCCTGCACTGCCTGCCTGTACTCCCTCCTTTTTTTCCCCGGGTCAGCGCGACCAGTCGCGCTGCACCCTGCGCTGCAAGGCGCGCATGCCGTAGTCGATACCCGCGCCTATCAGGCCGATGGTGATCATTCCGCTGATCACGATGGCGGGTTCCAGATTGCTGCCGCCCTGCACGATCATGTAGCCCAGCCCGGTCGAACCCACGATCAGTTCCGCGCCGATCAAGGACTGCCAGCCGAACCCCGCGCCGACCCGGATGCCAGCGACGATGTGCGCCAATGCGGCCGGCAGCAGGATTTCCGTCAACGTCGCCCAGCGCCCAGCCCCCAGCATCTGGCCGGCCTCGATCAAGGCGCGATCGATCTGCCTGGCGCCGCGATAGGCGTTCAGTACACAGGGCGCGAAGGCGCCGGCGAATATCACCAGGGTGGGCGACAGGAAGCCCGTGCCGAACCAGAAGATCGCGAACGGCACCCAGGCGATTGGGGGAATGAAGCGGAAGGCTTCGAACACCGGCGTCACCGCCCAATCCAGCGCCTTGAAACGCCCCATGAACAAGCCCAGCGGGACACCAAGCAGGACCGCGATGGAGAAGCTGATCAGGAATTTCTCCAGGCTGGCCAGCAGATGCATCTGCAGCACCGAGCCCGCATAGGGTTCGCGCGTGTGCTCGGCCATGCTGCGCAGCACCGTCAGCGGTCCAGGCAGGAAGGCCGGCGATACCAGGCCCAGCCCGGACAGCAATGCCCAGCCGCCGAACAAGGTGGCGATGCCCAGCGCCGGCATCAGCCAGCGTTCGAGCACGCGGCGCGACACGAGGGCGTGCGCGCGCGACGGGCCGGCGCGGTTCAGGCTTTCCATGGCATCACCTTGCGTTCGACCTGCGCCAGCAGGGCCGACATCAGCATGCCCATGCCGGCCACGGCGGCCATGGCCACCACGATCATTCCCGAGTTCAGGTCGCGGGTGGCGATGATCAGCACGTGGCCCAGGCCGACGAAGGAGCCGACCAGCTCGGCCGCCACCAGCACCATCCAGCAAGCCTGCAACGAGGTCCTCAGGCCCGTGAAGATGGCGGGCAACGCGCCTGGAACGATGACGTCCAGCAGCATCAGGCGGCCCGCCGCGCCATTGACGCGCGCCGCCTGGAGCAGCGTGTCGTCGATGTTGCGCACGCCGGTGTAGGTATTGATCACGGTCGGCGCGAAAGCTGCCAGCCAGATGACGAAGACCTTGGCGCTGGTGCCCAGCCCGAACCACAGGATGGTCAGCGGAATCCAGGCGATGGGCGCAATGGGACGGACGATCTGGAACACCGGATTGACGTAGGCCTCGACCAGCCGGTTCTGCCCCATCAGGATCCCCAGCGGCACGCCCGTCAGCGCCGCCGCTGCAAACCCGTACAGCACCAGTCCGGTGCTGGCCACGATGTGCTGCCACAGCGTGCCGTCGGCATAGCCGTCCCCTGCGATCTCCAGTAGTGCGTCCCAGGCATCGCTGGGCGACGGCAGCTGCACCGGACTCAACAATTCCAAAGGGCCGGTGGCCAGGTACCAGGCCAGGAGCAGCGCCGCGACCGACGCGCCGCTGACCAGCCAGCGCAGGGACAGGCGTCGACGCACCGGCGCGGGTGGAGGGGCGGGAGGCCTGGCGACGGTCATGGCGGCACTCCGATCGAGCAGGGCCAGGGCGGCCGGTACGCCCCCGACGACGGGCGGGGAAAGAGGATGGCGGGCCATGTCAATGCGTCCTCAGCACGATCTTTGCCGACGCCGCGCGTCCGCCATCGAGGTCAGAGAAAGCCCGCGCGCCCGCGCCCAGTTCGCGCTCCTCGATCCAGGACAGGTCGCCGAAGACGCCGCGATGCAGCGCGTCCACCGTGGCGCGCAGATCCGCGCTGGTGTAGGTATAGGCGCCGATGAGGGTGATCTCCTCCAGCGTCAGCCGCCGCATGTCGATCTCGCTGGCCCAGTCCTGCAGGCCGATGTGCAGCATGACGCCGCCCGGCTGCACCGCGGCCAGCGCCGCGGCGCGCGTGAGCTTGCCGCCTACCGCGTCCACCACCAGTTCATATGCGCCCGGTTCGGGTGCCGCCTCGCGCGGATCGAAGGCCGTGCAGCCCGCGTGCTGCTGCGCCGAAGCGCGCCGCAAGGGATTGGTCTCCGCCAAGCTGACGCGGCAGCCCTGGCTGCGCAGCAGCAGCGCCGTCAGGAGGCCTATGGCGCCGCCGCCCACGACCAGCGCGCGGGCTTCGGCCAACGGCCGGAACAACGCCCGCTGCGCCAGCGCCACGCCGTGCAAGGCCGTGGCCGCGGGTTCGGTCAGCGCGGCCGCGGCGGCCGGCATGTCCTGCGGCACGGATATCAGGCAGCGTTCGGGTATGGCCATGAACTCGGCGAAGGCGCCGGGACGCGTCATGCCCACCATGCCGCGGTTGCGGCAGAGATTGTTGCGGCCCTGCACGCAGAAATCGCACTGGCCGCAGTGGATCAGCGGATTGCCGGTGACCCGCTGGCCGGCGCGGCTGCCGCCCACCAGCGTGCCGACGAACTCGTGGCCCAGGATCAGCGGCGGATTGCGGCGGGGATCATGCCCATGGTAGGCATGCATGTCCGAGCCGCAGATGCCCACGGCCTCGATGCGCAGCAGCGCATCGCCGTCCGCTGGTGCGGGATCGGGTTCATCGCGGAAGGTCAGCTGGCCGGGCGCGGTGTAGACAAGGGCTTTCATGGCGAGGCTCCATGGAGATGCCGGTCAGCGGGCCGAAAAGCCGCCGTCTATGAACAGGGTCTGCCCGGTTATGTAGGCCGACGCCTCGCTCGCCAGGAACACTGCCGCGCCGTGCAGGTCTTCCAGCCGGCCATTGCGGCCGATCATGGTGCTGCCCGCCAGGGCCTGCACGCGGGCCGGGTCGCTCATCACGGGCGCGGTCAGCGGCGTCTCGAAGAAGCCCGGCGCGATCGCGTTGCAGGTGACTCCGTGGCGCGACCAGTACTCGGCGATGGCTCGGGTCAGCTGCATCAGGCCGCCCTTGGACGCGCCATAGGGCGCGCTGTCAGGAAAGGCGCGCACGCACTGCAGCGAGGTAATGTTGATGATGCGGCCCCAGCCGCGTTCGCGCATGGCCGGCGCCAGCGCGCGGGTCAACAGGAACGGTGCGGTCAGGTTGATCGCCAGCGAACGGTCCCAATCATCGTCAGCCGTGTCCTCGAAGGACTTGCGCACATTGATGCCCGAGGCATTGACCAGGATGTCGGGCGCGCCGAAAGGTTGCGCCGCGCGGTCGGCAAAGTCGCGCAACGCATCGCGGTCGGCCAGATCGCAGGGCAACGCGCGCGCACGCAGGCCTTGCGCTTCGAATTCGCTGGCGGCGCAAGCCAGCTCGTGCTCGCGCCGCGCCACCAGCAACACGCTGGCGCCGGCCCGCGCCAGCGCCAGGCCAATGGCCTTGCCTATGCCGGAACTGCCGCCGCTTACCAGCGCGACGCGGCCGTCGAGGTCGAACAGGCGGGACATGTCATTCTGCATGATGGCTTTACTCCCGCACGGGTTCGCCCAGTTCGAAGGACTCTTTGGGGAAGTACTTGGCCAGGCGGTCGTCAGCCGTGCGCGCATGCGCTTCCATGCCTTCCAGGCGCGAGATCCGCGCCGTCACCTGGGCGGTGTCACGGCTGGCCTGGCGCGTCATGCGCTGCCAGGTGACGGTCTTGATGAACTTGTGCACGGATAGGCCGCCCGAATAGCGCGCCGCGCCCTTGGTGGGCAGGATGTGGTTGGTGCCGCTGGCCTTGTCGCCGAACGCCACCGTGGTTTCCTCGCCCAGAAACAGCGAGCCATAGCAGGTCAGATGCCGGAACCACCAGTCCAGGTCTTCGCAATGGACCTCCAGGTGTTCGCTGGCGTAGCGGTCCGAGACCTCGACCGCCTCTTCGCGCGTATCGCACAGCACCACCTCGCCGTAGTCGCGCCAGGCGGCGCCGGCCGCGTCCCTTGCGGTGGGCGGCAGGGCCGCGATCAGTTCGGGCACTTGCTTGAGCACCGCTTCGGCCAGCTTGCGGTCGGTGGCGATCAGCCAGGCCGGTGACTCGTGGCCATGCTCGGCCTGCCCGACCAGATCCGAGGCGACGATAGCCGGGTCCGCCGACGCGTCGGCGATGATGCAGACCTCCGAAGGTCCGGCGAACACGTCGATGCCCACGCTGCCGAAGAGCATGCGCTTGGCTTCCGCCACGAACTTGTTGCCCGGCCCGACGATGATATCGGCCGGTTTGCCGGTGAACAGGCCATAGGCCATGGCGGCGATCGCCTGCACGCCCCCCAGCGTCATCACGGCATCCACGCCCGCCACCTGCATGGCATACAGCACTTGCGGATGTATGCCCTCGCCGCGGTACGGCGTGGAGCAGGCGATGACCATGGGCACGCCGGCCGCCTTGGCGGTGGCAATACTCATGTAGGCCGAAGCGATGTGCGCGTAGCGCCCGGTGGGCACATAGCAGCCCGCCACGTTGACCGGTATCAGGCGCTGGCCCGCGACCAGGCCCGGCGCGAGTTCCAGCTCGAACTCGCGCACCGAAGCCATCTGGGCCTGCGCGAACTTGCGCACCTGGCCGGCGGCGAACTCGATGTCGCGCTTGATGCCGTCGGGAATGGACGCGGTGCGCCGTTCCATCTCGGTGGCGCCGACCAGGATGTCCCCCTCCCATTTATCCAGCCGCCGGGCGTAGTCGCGCACCGCGGCCTCGCCGCCCGACTTGATGTTCGCCAGCATTTCGGCGGCGACCTCGCGCGCGGCGGCCTCATTGGCCTGGGGCTGCCTGGACGCGGACTTGAGCTTGCTTACTGCCATGGTATGGCCTCGCGGAAGAATGGATGAAGCTCAGTTGGTCTTGTTGGCGAAAGTCTTGAGCGCCGGGGTCTGGTCGACGCGCTTCATGTAGTCGTCCGTGATGTAGGCCTTGGGGTCCGGCACCTCGGTGAGCGTGCCCACGCTCTTCAGGTAGCCCGACAGCGCCTCGTAGGCGTTGTCCAGCGTGGACTTGCCGCCAGTGCGCGACATCAGCTTGAGCTGCTCGTCGAGCGTGAAGATCGGCCGTTCCAGCTCCTGTCCCAGGTAACCGTCGTTGAGCTTGATGCCGTTGGCCTGGAACAGCTTGCGCAGGTAGCCCATGGCTTCCGCCTTGTTGTTCTTCTCGAAGCTGACGGCCCGCAAGTACACCGCCAGGAACTTGGCGACCGCGTCCGGATTCTGCTGGGCGAATTCACCGCGGGCCACCAGCGCGCCAGGAATCATCACGCCCGCGTCCTTGCCGCTGCACACGACTTCCGCGCCGATCTGTTCGTTGAGCGTATAGAAATTGGGCGCCCAGGTGCCGGCCAGCATGCCGTTGCCGCCGGTGTAGGCAGACACTAGCTGCGCCGGGGCCAGCGTCACCACGCTGACATCGCTGCGCTGCATACCCCATTTCTTCAGGCAGGCCATGGTGGCGTATTCGCCCGTCGAGTTCGGACTGAGGAGGATCTGTTTGCCCTTCACTTCCTTGGCCGCGTTGCTGCGCACGGCGGCGGCGTTTTCCTTGCGCGCCATCACGCCGTTGGCGGTCGATTCGTCATTAGTGACGCCGAGGGTCACGATGCCATAGCGCTGCGCGCCCAGCACCGCGGGCGGCGACCCCGTTCCGCCCACGTCCCAGGACTTGGATGCGGCGCCGGCAATCTGCTGCGCCCCCGCCGGATACACCACGAACTCCGGCTTCAGGCCGGCTTCCGCCCACCAGTTCTTTTCCGTAGCGATGTAGATCGGCAGCGCCCAATAGGCAATCTGGTAGCTGACCTTGATGGGAGTCGGCGTCTGGGCCGACACGGACGGGCTCAACAACAAGGCGCCCAGCGGCGCCAGGCACAGACCCAGGATGCGGGGGATTCTCGACATGCTTAGTCTCCGATAGTGGATTCCGGTCTGCATGCGCGAGCTGCCGCGACATTCCCCGGATAGCAGGCCCGAATCTGCGTTCGGGCTCGTTTTTTGAAAGCGCATACAAAGAATAAGCGCGGAAGAATCTCGTTCAACCCCGAGAAAACCCTAGAGATAGACCATAGCGTTTCAATAACTGTATATTCACACCATCAAATTTCTGAAAGCGCTTTCAAAATATGAAGCGAAAGTCGGCTCCCCTATCCGGGGACACCCTGAAGTCCATCGCCGCCGCCGGCGGCATCTCGTCGGCAACCTTGTCGCGGGTGTTGAACCACCCGGAAAAAGTGCGGCCCGACCTGCGCGCGCGCGCCATGGCCCTGCTGGCCGAGGCTGGCTACGTGCCGCACGGCGCAGCCCGTTCGCTCGCTTCCCGCAAGACCCGGACCATGGGCGCCATCATCCCCACGGTGGACAGTGCCCTGTTCGCCAAACTGGTCGACGGCATGCAGCAAGCGATCCACGAACACGGCTATCAGCTGCTGCTGGCCAGCACCAACTACAGCCCCGCGCGCGAAGCGGGTGAAGTGCGCGCGCTGATCGAGCGCGGCGTGGACGCCATGATGCTGGTCGGGCGTAGCCGCGACCCGGAACTCTACGAACTGCTGCACTCCAAGGGCATCCCCTTCGTCACCACCTGCCATTACGACGCCGCCGATTCCTGGCCCATGGTGGGCTGGGACAACGCCGCGGCTGCGCAGCGCATCGCCGACTACCTGCTGGACATCGGCCACCGCCGACTTGGCGTGATCGCCGGCATCTCCAAGGACAACGACCGCGCCGCCGACCGCGTCGCCGGCTTCACGCGCGCCCTGACGCGCCGCGGCATCGAACTGCCGCCGCAATACGTCATCGAAAAGCCCTACACCGTGCCCGAAGCCCGCCGCGCCATGGCCACCCTGCTGCGCCTGCCCGAGCCGCCCACCGCGGTCATGTGCGGCAATGACATCCTGGCCTATGGGGCGCTGCAGGAATGCCTGTGGCAAAACCTGCGCGTGCCCGAGCAGATTTCGATCACGGGCTTCGACAATATCGAAATGGCGGCCCATTGCCGGCCCGGCATCACCACCCTGAACGTGCCGGCCTTCGAGCTGGGCCAGCGCGCCGCCCAGATCCTGCTGGCCGCCGATGCCGACACGCCGCCCGAAAACGTCTGCATCGAACTGGAATTGATCGTCCGCGACACCACCGCGCCGCCGCGCAGCAGCACCAGTGCGCGGCTAGGCCGCTGACCACAACGGAGCAAGCCCCATGGAACACATCGAATCACCCCGCATTGCATTCCTGGGCCTGGGCGTCATGGGGAGCGCGATGCTGCGCAACCTGGCCGCGCAAGGGTATGCAGTATCAGGCTACGACGTCGTTCCCGCAGCCATGGAGCGCCTGGCCGACACCGGCTTCCGGCGGGCCGCCACGCCACTGGACGCCGCCCGCGGCTGCGACGTGGCGATCACCATGCTGCCCACCTCGACCCACGTCCGCGACGCCTTGTTCGGCGCCGATGGCGCGGCGGCGGGCTTGAATCCGGGCGCCCTGGTCATTGAAATGAGCACGGGCGACGCGGTCGAGACGGACCGCATCGCCGCCGATCTCGCAGCCCTGGGCCTGCGTTGCATGGATGCCCCCGTGGGGCGCACGCCGCGCGAGGCGGCGCAGGGCAAGGCCTTGATCATGGCCGGCGGCGCGCAGGCCGACTTCGACCAGGCCGCGCCCATCTTCGCCGCCATGGCCAACGAGATCGTGCACGTGGGCCCTTTCGGTTCGGGCATCCGGCTCAAGCTGGTCAACAACTACATGTCCATGGTCGGCATGGTGCTGACGGGCGAAGCGCTGATGTTCGCCGCCAAGCTCGGGCTGGACCGCGCCACTGTCGTCAAGGTGCTGTCCAACACCACTGCGGGGCGTGGACAGCTCCTGACCAATTTTCCCGGCAAGGTGCTGGCGGGCGACATCAGCCCCGACTTCCCCATGCGCATGGGCTACAAGGACATCAACCTGGCCATGAACCTGGCCGCCTCGGTGGGTGCGCCGCTGGGCCTGGGCGGCTACGCCCGCGAGATGTTCGCGCTGGCCAAATCATGGGGACGGCAGGAGCAGGACTGCACCGCCATGCTGCTGCTGCTCGAGGACGTGGCCCATCTGGACCGCCAGGCGACGGGGTCCGGCCATGAGTGAGCACATCGCAACCCTGCCCGCGCGGCGGCCGCGCGCATCGCGCCGCCGAATCACCGTGGGCGTGGCGGCCGTCGCCATCGCCTTTGCCGCCTGGTGGATCGTGTCGGCGCTGGGCCTGGTCAATGGCGCGCGCTTTCCCACCCCGCTCACCACCTGGCAGGCCGCGGTGCAGCTCTCGCGCGATTCCGGCTATGCCGGCGGCACGCTGTTCCAGCACATCGGCCACAGCCTGCGCCTGGTATTCCTGGGATTCCTGGTCGCGATCGGCACCGGCGTGCCACTGGGGCTGCTGATGGGATTCAGCAAGCGCATCGACGCGCTGGTCGGGCCGGTGTTCTCGCTGCTGCGCCCGATTCCGCCACTGGCCTGGATCCCGCTGGCCATCCTGTGGCTGGGCCTGGGGGATCCGGCGAAGATCTTCCTGATCTGGGTGTCCTCGTTCACACCTGCCGTCATCAACACCTACGCAGGCGTGCGCAACATCGACCCCACGCTGATCGAGGCCGCGCGCGTGCACGGCGCGGGCAATCCCGTCCGCATGCTGCGCGAGGTCCTGATACCCGGCTCCATGCCCATGATCTTCACCGGCCTGCGGCTGTCGCTGCAGACCGCGTGGATGACGCTGGTGGCAGCCGAACTCATCGGCGCCTTCATCGGCCTGGGCAAGGTGCTGGACACCGCGGCGCTGGACATCCGGCCCGGCATGATCCTGTACGCAATGGTCTGGGTGGGCCTGTTGGGCGCGGTGATGACACGCGGACTGGAATGGATCGAAAAGAGGGCCTTGCCATGGCTACGCTGACACGCGCCTCGGGCGACCCGCCCGCCTTCACCTTCGGCTTGTCCTGCCTGGGGCTGGCCGGCTTCTTCCTGGCCTGGCATCTGCTGAGCGTGGCGGGCGTGTTCCCGCCCAACTACCTGCCCGGCCCGCTGACCGTGCTGCAGACCATCGCGCAGTACAGCAGCGAACCCTATTCCGGCGCCACGCTCTGGACGCACCTGGGCGCCAGCCTCTACCGCTTCGCCTGCGGCTTCCTGCTGGCCGCGGCGGTAGGCATACCGCTAGGCCTGCTGATGGGCTGGTACCGCTGGCTGGACGACGTGGTCAGTCCGTTCTTCGATGCGTTGCGCTTCGTGGCGCCCATCGCCTGGGTGCCGTTCGCCGGCCTGTGGTTCGGCACCGGCATCGGCGGACCCACTCTGATCATCTTCGCCGGCGCCTTTCCGCCCTGCCTGATCAGCGCCTACCGCGGCGCCAAGTTCGTCGACACGCGACTGCTGGAAGCCTCGCGCACGCTGGGCGCCAGCGGCCCGCGCATCGTGGCCGAAGTGCTGCTGCCGGCGTCGCTGCCTTCCATCCTGGCCGGCCTGCGCGTCAGCGCCGGCATCGGCTGGCAATCGCTGGTGGGCGCGGAACTGATCGTGGTGGGCAACGGCATCGGCTACATGATGGTCCAGGGGCAGCTCAACGTCGCCACCAATATCGTCATGGCCGGCATGATCGCCATCGGCATCGTCGGCATCTGCATCGACGTTGCGCTGCGCATGTTTGAACAGCGCCTGAAGGCGCGCTGGGGACGTTGATGGACCACGCAACGCCAGACTCAACCTTGTCGGTCATTGTCACGGGCGGCGCAAGCGGCATCGGCGCGGCGGTATGCAGGCGGGTGATCGAAGCGGGCGGCCACGCGGCCATCCTTGACCTCAACCAGGAAGCCGCGCATACGCTGGCGCGGGAACTGGGGCCGCGCGCAGTGGCCGCCCCGGGCGACGTGCTGGACGAGGCCGGACTGCGGGCCACTCAGGAACGGCTTGCCGCCCTCCTACCCGCGGTCAACGGACTGGTGAACTGCGCCGGTATCGCCCAGGTTCCAACCGCCATCGAAGACTATCCGGTGGAGGCCTGGGCCCGTGTGGTGGATTCCCACCTGAAAGGCACCTATATCGCCTGCCGCGTATTCGGCAGCGCGATGGCCGAACGCGGACGCGGGGCGGTCGTCAACGTGGCGTCCGTGCTGTCGTTCCGCCCCGGCCCGGTACTGGCCTATGGCCCGGCCAAGGCCGCCGTGGTCAACCTGACCGAAGCCCTCGCGGTGCATTGGGCGCGCCGCGGCTTGCGGGTCAACGCCATCGCGCCCGGCTGGACCGACACGCCCTTCCTGAAACCCAAGGAACGGCAGGGGGAACGTGACATGACGCCGATCCTGAACGCCACGCCGCTGGGCCGCCTGATGCAGCCGCGCGAGATCGCGGAAGTGGTGTTCTTCCTGCTGTCGCCGGCGGCCTCGGTCATCACTGGCGCCACCATCCCCTGCGACGGCGGCGTCATCGCAGGATCTGGATGGGCGCCCTACGGGGGCTTTCCGCAAGCTGGCTAAGCGCGGGGCGTGGCCTCCAGCACCGCCGCGCGGAACTCCTGCATCAGCGGCGACCAGGTGGCGCCGTGCCGCGTAACCAGCGCCATGCTGCGCCGCAGAGGCCGGCCCAGCGCCACCGGCAGTTCCGCAATGCCTGGACCCAGCGCACTATGCGGCATCAGCGCCAGCAGGTCCGAGGCCGCCAACAACGCCAGCGCGCCCCCGGAAAAATGCTGCACCTCCAGCGCCGCCGCAGGTTGCGCCAGGCCCGCCTCGGCATAGCGGGCCTCCAGCGCCTGGCGCGCCACCGACCCCTGCATGGGCAGGATCCAGCGTTGGCCTGCCAGGTCGCGCAACGCCAGCTTGCGCCGCGACGCCAGCGGGTGCTTGCGGCTGGCGGCCACGCACAGGCCGTCCTCGCGTATCGATTCCTGATGCAGCGAGCCCGGCACGTCGGCATAGATCGGTGTCACCGCAAGGTCCAGCCTGCCGCCCGCGACCTGCTCGTTAAGATCGTCCGACTGGCCTTGCGTCAGCTGCACCCGCAGCGCGGGCCGGCGCGGCAGCAGGCGGCGCAGCGCCGGCATCACCACGCTGTCCACGGTAGCGCCGGTCGCGCCGATACGCAGCAGCCCGGCCTCGCCCAGGCGCAGCTCCATCGCATTGCGCACGGCGTCGCGGTACTCCGCCCAGAGCCGCTGCGCATGCTCGCGGAACGCCAGGCCCGCCGAGGTCAGGCGCAGCCCGCGGCCGCCGCGGTCCAGCAACGCCAGCCCGGTATCGGCTTCCAGCCGTTGCAGGGACTTGGACAGCGCCGGCTGGCTGACGCCGCAGGCGGCCGCGGCGCGGTCCAGGTTGCCGTGTTCCACCACGGCCAGGAAGTACTCGATGTCGCGCAGGGACAGATTCATAATCGTTGGTTATGCATAGACTCAGCTTCAGGAATATTAAGCCGGGCCTGCGCTCCTAGAATCCCTGGATAAACCCGCAGACAGGAGACGCAGCGCGTGGACAAGAAGCCCAATATCGTATTGATCGTGGCCGACAACCTGGGATGGGGCGAATTGGGCTGCTACGGCGGCGGCGCGCTGCGCGGCGCGCCCACCCCCAACATCGACCGGCTGGCCTCGGAAGGACTGCTGCTGCAGAACTTCAACGTGGAAAGCGACTGCGTGCCCACGCGCTCCGCGCTGATGAGCGGGCGCCATCCCATCCGCACCGGTTGCCTGCAATCCGTCCCTCCCGGCCTGCCACAAGGCCTGGCGCGCGACGAAATCACGCTGGCCCAGCAATTGTCCGGCCAGGGCTACGCCACGGCGCATTACGGCAAGTGGCACCTGGGCGACATCCCCGGCCGCTATCCGTCCGATCGCGGCTTCGACGAGTGGTATGGCATCCCGCGCACCACGGACGAAAGCCAGTTCACCTCGTCCATCGGCTTCGATCCCTCGGTCGCCGACATCCCGCACATCATGCAGGGCCAGGCCGGCTCGCCTTCGGAAAACGTCAAGGTCTACGATCTGGAGACCCGCCGCGGCATCGACGCCGAACTGGTCGACCGGTCCATCGGCTTCATGCGCAAGCATGCAGAGGCCAGCCGCCCCTTCTTCCTGTACCTGCCGCTGGTGCACCTGCACTTTCCCACCCTGCCGCACCCGGACTTCGCGGGGCGCACCGGCGCCGGCGACTTCGCCGACTCCATGGTGGAAATGGACCACCGCGTCGGCCAGATCGTGCAGGCGGTGGATGAACTGAAGCTGCGCGACGACACCGTGTTCATCTTCTGCAGCGACAATGGCCCGGAATTCCGCAAGCCCTACCGCGGCACCGCCGGTCCCTGGACCGGCACCTACCACACGGCCATGGAAGGCAGCCTGCGCGTGCCCTTCATGATCCGCTGGCCGGGCAAGGTCCAACCCGGCCAGGTCTCCAACGAGATCGTGCACGTCACCGACCTGTACACCACGCTGTCGCGCATCGGCGGCGCGTCCATGCCGCAGGACCGTCCCATCGACGGCATAGACCAGACCGACTTCTTCACCGGCGCCAGCCCGACCTCGCTGCGCGAGGGCTTCCTGTTCTACATCAAGAACGACCTGCGCGCGGTCAAATGGCGCGACTGGAAGCTGCATTTCTACTGGGAACCCGAGGTCAACGAAGGCAAGGGAAAACTGGAGTCGCCGTACCTCTTCAACCTGAAGCAGGACCCCAAGGAAGAAAGCGACATCCTCATCTTCAATACCTGGGTGCTGGGGCCCATCCTGAAAATGGTGCAGTCCTTCAATCAGTCCTGCGCCGCGCATCCGAATACGCCGCCCGGCAAGCCGGATCCGAGCTGAGACGCGCGGCGGCCTGAGCAAAAAAACACAAAGGGGAAATCATGAAATTCGCTATCCGCTGCTGCGCGCTGCTGCTGGGCGCCGCGCTGACCGCCACCGCCGGCGCGGCAGACGCCAAGCTGGAATGGCCCGGCAAGCAGATCACCTGGGTGATCGGCTTCGTTCCGGGCGGCACCGCCGACGTGCTGACCCGCATCGCCGCGCAGGAACTGGCGCGGCGCAGCGGCTTGAACGTTATCGTGGAAAACCGCCCCGGCGCGGCGGGCGCGATCGCCCTGCAGCTGGTGGCGCGCAGCAAGGCCAGCGACGGCTATCTGCTGACCGTGCCCGGCCCGCTGATCTACCCCACGCCCCAGCCCGAGATCGGCCGCGAACTGGCGCCCGTCATCCTGATGGCCCAAGGCCCCATGGTCATTGTCGGTCCCGCCAAGGACGCCCGGGCATCCCTGCAGGACGTGCTGGCCGATGCCCGCCAGCGGCCCGAAGCATGGAGCTACGGCAGCTCGGGCAACGGCACATCGCAAAACCTGGCGGGCGAACTGCTCAACCAATATGCCGGCACCCGCATCGTGCATGTGCCCTACAAGGGCGGCGGCCAGGCGGTGGCCGACGTGGCCGGCGGCCAGATCCCCCTGGCGATCCTGGGTTCGGCACCGGTCATGCCGCAGATCAAGGCCGGCACGCTGAAGGCCTACGCCGTCACCACGCCCTACCGCCTGGACAGCCTGCCCGACGTCCCCACGGTGGAAGAGTCCGGCTTCAAGGGCTACGCCGCCACCCAGTGGTTCTCGGTCGCGGCCAGCAAGGACATCCCGGCCGCGCAACTCGACCAGGTCAACGCCGCGCTGCGCGCCGCCGTCGCCACGCCCGAATTCAAGGCCGCCCTGGAAAACGCCGGCATGATCGCCGGAGGCGGCTCGCGGGACGAACTGCAGTCGTTCATCCAGGCGGACAGCGCCAAGTGGCAGAAGCTGATCGACAGCGGGGCGGTGAAGCTGGCGAATTGAGGACCTTCCCTCAACTCATATACACGCCGCCATTGATGGCGTAGTTGGCTCCCGTCACGAAAGCCGCCTCATCCGACGCCAGCCAGGCGCACAACCCCGCCAGATCCTTGGCAGTACCCAGCCGGCCCACCGGCACGCTTTCGATGATGCGGTCCAGCAGCGCCGGCGGGAACGCCTTCACGGTGTCGTCGGCGATGAAGCCCGGCGAGGCCAGGTTGACGGTGACGCCGCGGGCCGCGACTTCCTGGGCCAGCGAACGGGTGAAGCCGATCACGGCGCCCTTGGCGGTGGCGTAGTTGATCTGGCCGATCTGGCCCTTCTCCGCGGCCACGGAGCCGATGTTGATGATGCGGCCCCAGCCGCGATCCGCCATGCTGTCGACCACCTGCTTGGTGGTGTTGAACAGCGTGTCCAGATTGCTGCGCAGCACCGCCGACCAGTCCGCCTGGCTCATCTGGCGAAAGCGCATGTCCAGCATGGCGCCGGCATTGTTCACCAGCACGTCGATCTCGCCGACCTCGCGCCGCACCTTGGCGAAGGCCGCCTCGGTCGAGGCCCAATCCGTGGCGTCGCCCTCGGAGGCGACGAAGTCGTAGCCCAGGGATTTCTGTTCCTTCAGCCAGTGGTCCTTGCGCGAGGAGCGCGGCCCGCAGCCTGCCACCACGCGGTGTCCCGCGTTGTGCAGCGCCTGGCAGATCGCGGTGCCCGTGTGGCCCATTCCGCTGGTGACGTAAGCAATGCGCAAAGCCATGTACTTCCCCTTTTGAAAAGACGGTATCGCGCCGCCGCTCAGCCGATCTGGCCGACCAGCGGGAACAGGCCGAACGCCAGCGCCGCGGCCAGCATCACCAGGCAGACCATCGTGGCCCACTTGAGCGAATAGCGCTGGTGGTCGCCGAAGTCCACGCCGGCCAGGCCGACCAGCAGGTAGGTCGAAGGCACCAGCGGGCTCAGCAGGTGCACGGGCTGGCCGATCAGCGAGGCGCGCGCCATCTCGACCGGCGAAATGCCGTAGCCCTGGGCCGCTTCGCTCAGGATGGGGAGCACGCCGAAGTAGAAGGCGTCGTTGGACATGAAGAAGGTGAAGGGCAGGCTCACCAGGGCGGTAATGCCGGCCAGGTACGGGCCCATGGCGTCCGGAATCACCGCCAGCAGGCTGCGCGACATCGCCTCGACCATGCCCGTGCCCGACAGGATGCCGGTGAAGATCCCGGCCGCGAAGATCAGCGACACCACCGACAGCACATTGCCCGCGTGCTGCGCGACGCGGCGGCGCTGCTCGGCCAGGTCCGGATAGTTGATGACCAGCGCGATCGCGAAGGCGATCATGAACAGCACCGGCAGCGGCAGCACGCCCATCACCAGGCTCACCATCAGGGCCAGCGTCAGTCCGGCGTTCACCCACAGCAGCTTGGGGCGGCGCAGGTCCTGGTCGACCTCGATCTCGGGCAGGTTCTTGGGACCGTCCTCGTCATAGCCGGCGTGCAGCGAAGCGCCGTCCGGCAGCGACAGCACGCCCAGGCGGCGGCGTTCACGCAGGCCCAGGCAGAACGCCAGGATCAGGATGGCGACAATGGCCACGCCCATTACCGGCACCAGCGGCACGAAGATGTCGCCCGCGTCCACGTGCAAGGCGCTTGCGGCGCGCGCCGTCGGGCCGCCCCAGGGCGTCAGGTTCATGACGCCGCTGGCCAGCATCGCCAGACAGGTCATGGACAGCGCGTTCATCTTCAGGCGGCGATACAGCGGCAACATCGACGCCACCACGATCATGTAGGTGGTCGAACCGTCGCCGTCCAGCGAAATCACCAGCGCCAGCACAGTCGTACCCACCACGATCTTCAGCGGATCGCCCTTCACCGCGCGCAGGATGCGGCCCACGATGGGATCGAACAGGCCGGCGTCGATCATGACCCCGAAATACAGGATGGCGAACATCAGCATCACGCCGGTGGGCGCGATCTTGCGGATGCCGTCCAGCATCATCTTGTCGATGCCCGACCCGAACCCGCCCAGCAGGGCGAAAATAATGGGGACAAGGATCAGCGCCACCAGCGGCGACAGGCGCTTGGTCATGATCAGCGTCATGAACGTGATCACCATGCCGAAGCCAAGCAGGGTCAGAAGCATGAGGGTTATCTCCGACTAGTCGTTGTTATGCGTAAACGCGCCTCCGGCTGGGGATGCGCGACCGCAAGACTAGAAATAAAAGCTGTCGGCAACCTGTCGTTTTTGAACGCGGGTGCGGCGCGGGGGGGCTAGTCCAGCCATGCGACAATCGCCCCTATGCGCATACTGGTGATCGAAGACGACGCGGACCTGGCCGACGCACTCGTGCGCCGGCTGCGCCGTCTCGGCCATGCAGTCGACTGCCAGAACGACGGCCTCAGCGCTGACGGCGTGCTGCAATACGAAACCTTCGACCTCGTCATTCTGGACATCGGCCTGCCCCGCATGTCGGGCTTCGACATCCTGCACCGCCTGCGTGACCGCGGCAGCAAGACGCCCGTGCTGGCGCTGACCGCCCGCATCGACATCGAAGACCGCGTCCACGCCCTGGATACCGGCGCCGACGACTACCTGGCCAAGCCCTTCGATTTCCGCGAGCTGGAAGCCCGCTGCCGCGCCCTGCTGCGCCGCCCCAGCCCCCAGGCGTCCGGCATGCTGCGCTTTGGCGAGCTGGTCATCGACAGCGCCGCGCGCCAGGTCACGCTGGCCGGCCAGCGCATCGAACTGCCCAAGCGCGAATACAGCCTGCTGGAAATCCTGCTGGCCGGCATGAACCGCGCCGTCAGCAAGACCGAAATCGCCAACAAGCTGTTCGCCTTCGACGACGATGCCGCGCCCAACGCCATCGAGGTCTACATCGCCCGGCTGCGCCGCAAGCTCGAAGGCTCGCCGCTGCGCATCGAAACGCAGCGCGGCACCGGCTACCTCCTGACCGCCACCGATGACCACGACCGCCCCGCCGCGCCCGGCCCCGGCCGGGAGTGACCCCGCCACGCCCGCCGCCGCGCAGGGCCGCATCTCGATCAAGCGCCGCCTGCTGGCCATGCTGCTTGCGCTGTTCGTCGCCGCCCTGGCCACGCTGTATCTGCTGGTGCGCGGCTACGCCAATCAGACCGCCGACACCACCTACGACCAGTTGCTGCGTTCCTCGGTGCTGTCCATCGCCGACAGCCTGCAGCTGGTGCAGGGAGAGTGGCGCATGGACATGCCTTATGCCTCGCTGGCGCTGCTGGAGCAGGCGCCGCGCGACCGCGTGTTCTATCGTGTCGGCGACGCGGGCGGCGCACTGATTTCCGGCTATGCGGACCTGCCAGCGCCGCCCGCCCGTGGCAGCGAAGGCCCGGCGTACTCGCCCCGCCTGTACGACGCCAGCTACCAGGGCGAGCCGGTGCGCATCGCCTGGATGGAACGCAAGATCGCCGGTCCCCGCAATGCCGAGACCGCCCTCATCCAGGTCGCGCAGACCCGCGAAGCCCGCAACGCGCTGGCAGCGGGCATCTTGTGGCAAGGCACGCTGGCGCTGATCGGCTTTACCGCCGCGGCGCTGGCGCTGGCCTACTGGGGCCTGCTGCGCTCGCTGTCGCCCATCCGCCGTATCGAGCGCGAACTGGCCGCCCGCAGCGCGGCGGACCTGCATCCCATCGCCGCTCCCGTGCCGGAGGAACTCGACACGCTGGTGCACTCGCTGGATGGCTTCATGGCGCGCCTGTCGGAAAACCTGGACACCCTGCGCCTCTTCATCGCCGAAGCCGCGCATCAGCTGCGCACGCCGCTGGCCGCGCTGCACGCGCAGATGGAAGTGGCGCTGGACGAGGAAGATCCCGCCGAACAGCGCCGCAGCCTGCTGGCCGTGCTGCGCAACGCCGAGAAACTCTCGCGCCTGGTCAACCAGCTGCTGAGCGACGCCAGCGTCATCCACCGCAGCAACGTGCGCCAGTTCCAGCCGGTGGACCTGGCCGAGCTGCTGCGGCAGGCGGTGTATGACACGGTCCCGCAAGCCGATCCCCAGCCCGACGTGCGCCTGCATCTGCCCGCCACTGCGCCCGGCAATCCGCCCACCGTGCTGGGCGACAGCCTGATGCTGCGCGAAGCGTTCAAGAACCTTATCGACAACGCCCTGCGTCACGGCGCCACGGACGACGGCCACATCGACGTGCGGCTGGAGCCGGAGGACGATGGCTGGCGCATATCCGTATCCGACCAGGGTCCGGGCATACCGCCGGCGCTGGCCAACGCCGCTTTCGAGCGCTTCGTGCGCGGTCCCAACCCGCGCGCGTCCGGCGCCGGCCTGGGCCTGTCCATCATCAAGCGCGTGGTCGACATCCATCAGGGCCGGCTGGCCCTGAGCAACCGCGTGGGCGGCGGCCTGGACGCCGTGGTCACGCTGCCGCCCCGCCCCCATGAAGCTTGATCTCCTGAAACCCCTGCGCCTGCTGGCGGCGCTCACCGCGCTGCTGCCCTTTGCTGCCGGCAACGCCGCGGAAACCAGCGCCGACGGCCTGACGCTGGGGCCCGCGGACAGCAGGAACGTACTGGTCGTGCACGCCTCCAACAGCGTGCAGGTGTTCCGCGGCGTGCTGGAAGACTTCAGCAGGCTCAACCCCGGCCTGCGCCTGGAATACACCGAGCTGTCCACGCAGGAGCTGTATGCCGGGACGGTTTCCCGCGCCACGCAGGCGCCGGCAACCAGATCCGGCCCCGACATCGTCATCAGCAGCGCGATGGACCTGCAGACCAAACTGGTCAACGACGGCTACGCGCAACCCCACATCTCGCCGGAGACCCGCGCCCTGCCCGCCTGGGCCAACTGGCGCGACGAGGTCTTCAGCATCGGCACCGATCCCATCGTCATGGTCTACAACACCAGCAAGCTCGCGTCCGCAAGGGCGCCGCGCACCCGGCGCGAGCTGCTGTCCCTGCTGCAGGCGCCGGACCAGCCCCTGGCCGGCGCCATCTCCACTTACGACGTCGAGGGCAGCGGCATCGGCTACCTGGCGGCCACGCAGGACACGCGGCTGGACAGCATGGCTGGCGCGCTGCTGGCCGAACTGGGCCGCAACCGCGTGGCCGTGCACGCGTCCACCGAAGACGCGCTGGACAAGCTCGAACGCGGCGAGATCACGCTGGCCTACAACCTGCTGGAGTCCTACACCCGGCACCGCATCGACCTGGGCGCGCCGCTGGCCATCGTCTATCCGCAGGACTACACGTTGATGCTGTCGCGCTCCGCCATCATTCCCCGACAGGCGCCGCGGGCGGATCTGGGCGCGATGTTCCTGGACTATCTGCTGTCGCCGCGGGGCCAGGAAATGGTCGCGCGGCAATCGGGCATGCGGCCCGTGAGCGCATCGGCCAACCCGGAAGCGGGCGTGCGGCCGGTGGCGCTGGGCGTAGGACTGTTGGTGTATCTGGATGCACTCAAGAAGCGGCATTTCCTGGATCTGTGGCGCGCGGCGGTCCGTCCGCCCGGCGGCCCCCACCACTGACGCGATCTCCCCGCCCGCACTGGTATACACAACCCGGTACACCAAGACCACCTCTGAATCCGGACCCTTTTTGTCCGGACAATGCACCCACTTTTTTCATCCGCCCCGGGGTTTTGCGAGGATAATTTCCTTGTGGCAGCGCCGCGGCAATCCAGGCCGGCCAGCCTCTCCCATGCCGGCAAATCACCGCCGCGCAGCGCTCCCCCGATCTGGCCGGAGCCACCTCTACAACGATCTGTGATACGTGACAGCGTTTGCGTCTGAACCAGAGTTGGAGGCACGAAATGGCCGAACACCAGATTGCCGTCCGGCGCGCGATCGAAGCCCTGGACCGTCTGGCGGATCCCGATCCGCCCTGGCATGACATCCTGCTGACCGCCCGCGACATGGTGGGCGCGGACAGCGGCACCTTGATCGTCTTCGATGCCCGCCACAAGCTGCTGGACCTGTCCACCGTCAGCTTTCCCGAAGCCGCCGCCACGGACTACCGCAACCATTACTACAGCTGCGACATCGTCGAACAGGATTCGCGGCTGCTGCCCGTGGGCACGTGGCTGGATACCGCCAACATGTGCGGCCACAAGCAGCTGCAGCGTTCCGAGTTCTACACGGACTTCATGCTCAAGCACCGGATGGCGCAAGTGCTGTGCCTGGTAATCGAATCCAGCGCCATGCTGCGCGCCGCCATCGCCTTCCAACGCTCGACCGTGGACGACAAGGCCAGCGAACGGCTTCAGTCCGGCGACGTAGCCCATTACTTCCGCCTGCTGAAAAGCCGGTTGGCCCAACGCGAAAAGGCGCTCGCCATCGGTTGGACAGCCATTGAAAGCGCACTCTCGGATGTCGGCGAAGCCGTGCTGCTGGTCAGCCACGACGCGATGGTAGACAAGAGATCGGCCCTCGCCATGCACTATCTGAGCGACGGCCATGGCTGGAACGTGCGCGGCGGCAAGCTGCGCCATCCCGACGCGAAGATACAGGCCTTGTTCGACGCGTATTGCCAGGCGGTCGCGCGCGACGGCAAGGCGCGGTCCCTGGCGGCAGCCGCCGGATGGGGCGAATTGACCTGGATCGACATCAGCGCGGCCCCGCAAGCGCTGAGCCTGATCGGCAGCCGCATGCTGCTGGTGCGCATGCGCAGAAAAAGCGCCTTTGCCCAACCGGACGTCGACAGGCTGGAATCCGTGTTCTCGATCACGCACGCGGAAGCCGCTGTGCTGGCCGGTCTTGCGATGGGACACAGCGTGGAGGAAGTCGCGACCCTGCGCCACGCCTCGGTGCTGACCGTGCGTAAACAGGTGGCGTCCCTGCTCAACAAGATGGAATGCAATCGCCAGTCCGAACTGGTCAGGCTCGCCTCGCTGCTCTGAGCGCGCGCCACCGGTATGACGTACCCAATATTGAGTATGTGGCGCCCACCCGCGCCGTCCTACGATGAGCACAAAGGCATGAGGCCCGGACGCCCGGTCCGGCCCGAGTCGTAAACCTGGCGGTGGAACCCAGCGCCAGGTGCGTGTCCGCGCGCGCCGCGGGCCGGGCCGGCCTGCCCAAGAAAAAAACCAATGCGCCAATCCGGTTGCGCAGCTGTCCCTGCACCGGGCTGCATTGCCGCGAGCCCCCATGGACACCGGTCTCCAATGCTGCGGTCACTCTCGTCATCAGGAGCATTTCATGAAAACTGCCCTAACCGTCCGCGCCATGATTCCCGTCGTCCTGGCGGCCTGCGCCCTGCTCTCCGGCCCCGTGGCCGCGCAAATGTCCGCCGCCCCAACCACCGCAGCTCCGCCCTCCGACGTCCAACTCAGCCGCGATCAAGTCGAACGCGACCTGGCCGCCTGGAAGCAATCCGGCGTTGAAAGAAACTGGGACAGCGACAGCACCCCTGACATCAATAGCCCCGAGTATGTCGCCGCCTACCGGAAGTATGTCGACACGGTCAGGCCTGCCAACGCCCCGCAGATGCAGCAGTCGCAGGGCCAGGGCAAATGGTGATGCGCGCTATTGAGCCCGCAAGGGCGCACCGCCGCGCTCGCTGCCTGGCGAGCGGCCATAGTGCGCGCGGTACGCCCGATTGAACGTGGAAACTTCCTCGAATCCCCAGCTGGCGGCGATGTCCGCGATGGAGCGGCCAGGCTGGGTCTCGATGGCCAGGCGGCACCTTTCCAGCCGGCACTGCCGCACGTAAGCGCTGAAGCTCAGGCCATGCTCGGCCATGATCTTGAACAGATAGCTGCGGGAGATGCCGAGCTCCTCGCTGGCCGAAGCCGGCGTCAGGCCGCGATCGGCCAAACGCCGCTGCACCAGCGCCAGAATGCGGTCCAGGACTTCGTGGCGCACCCGTTCGGCGATCTGCGCGCCGGCATCCGCCCCTTCGAGCTGCGTCCGCGACAGCAGTTCGCTGCAATGCCTGACCATCAGCGCCTGCACCTGCTGCAACTCGTTTGCCGGCAGTTCGCTGACCAGGCGCATGTAGCTGGCCAGCACCCGCCCTGCCCCTGAACTTCCGTCCAGCACCGGCATGGCCAGTCGCCCGCGCCGGCCCAGTTGCGGCCGCAAGAGGCCTTCCGGGATTTCTATGCAGAACATGCGGAAATCGGTGCGGAAGTCGACTTCCCAGGGCGAAGCGCAATCCACCACGTAGACGTCGCCAGCCCGCGCCCGCATGGCGCTTCCGTCCTGCGAAACCAGGGCCTCTCCCGCGCACAGCAAATTGGCGAAGAATGGGGATTGCTTGCGGGCCGAGAGACCGGCCGCGGACAGCCTGACCACATGGGATTGGGCGGTGATGGTCGAGCCGTGCAGGTCCGGCAGCAGCAGGCCGTCGATCTGGCCGCGAAAGCTGCGCGCGGCGTCACGCTCGGGTTCGAGCGGCACGTAGGCATCGCAGATTGCATCGCGCCAATACGCGAACTGCTCCTGCGGCGCTATGACATCGGTGGTGTGGTGGTAGGCCTGCGCGCTCATGTTGAGTACCGGATCATGCCGACTGGGGCCGCCATCTTCTAGGGGATGGACGCTTTGCGCCACTGCCGTGGACGCTACGCGCTGGCAGGGCGAAGACTACCGGCCGATTATACGCACAGACCTATATCGCCGGACTCAGATCCAGGCCCAATCAGGAGACAAAAGATGTCCACGCCCGAACCGCTCGACGAGCGGATCGCAGCCTTTGAACGCGACGGATTCGTGGTGCTGCCGGGAATCATCCCGCCCGAGCAGGTCAGCCAGTTGCAGGAAGCCCTGATCCGGATCGAGGCCGAGCACAACCTCGGTTACGCCCAGACCTCGTTCGAAGGCCGCAAGACGGTGCGCATCAACAACCTGCTGGTCTACGATCCACGCTTCTGGGACGTGCCGCTGCAGCCCGACGTGCTGAGCCTGGCCGAACGCCTGCTGGACCGCGAGCTGCTGCTGTCGTCGCTGTGCTCACTGACGCTGGCGCCGGGCCAAGGCGCCCAGCCCCTGCACGAAGATACCCAGCAACTGGCGCTGCCGCGCCCGCGCCCGCCGCTGGCGGTCAATGCCATCTGGGCCTTGAGCGATTTCACGGCCGAGAACGGCGCCACCCACATCGTGCCCGGCAGTCATCGCTACGATTCGTCTCCGCCCTACGGCGCGCAGGACATAGACACCGTGCAGGCCACCATGAAGGCGGGCAGTGTCATGCTGTTCGACAGCGCGCTGTGGCACAAGGGCGGCGCCAACAACAGCAACGCCCGCCGTTACGCGTTGTCGTGCTACTACTGCGCCGGATGGATGCGGCAACAGGAAAACCTGCAGCTCGGCATTCCGGCCGAGGTGGCGAGAAGCTTCCCGCGCCGCCTGCAGGAATTGTGCGGCTACAGCATCTACAAGGGGCAGTACGGCCACATCGACAATGCCGACCCCATCACCCTGCTGGGCGGCGCTGGCCGGCCCACGGTCTGGCAGGCCAGCGACGCCAAGGCCGCCCGCAAGGCTGCCGAGCGCAAGGCATGATGAACGCCCCCGCCCTGCCCAGGGTCCCGGATTCGGTGATCCATCTGCTGCGCGACGCCGCTCTCGAAGCGCCCGATCTTCCCGCGCTGTCCTTCGAAGGCGTGCGCCTGAACTATGCGCAATACGCCGGCTTGGCTGGAGCTTTGGCACGCCGCCTGGGCGAACGCGTGCGGCCCGGCGACCGGGTGGCCCTGTTGATGCAGAACTCGCTGGACCTGGCCGTTGCCACCTTTGCAGTGCATGCGCTGCGCGCGCAGGCCGTGCCGCTGAACCCAGGCTATCGCGAGCGCGAGCTGGCCTATATGCTGGAAGACGCCGAGCCTTGCATGCTGCTGCATGACGACAGCGTGAAGCTGGATCTGAGCGCCGTGTGCCCGGGCCTGGATGCCGGCGCCATTCTCCGCACAGGCAACGGCGCCGGCCTGCTGGAGATGCTGCCGCAGGCCTGCGCCCTGCCCGAAGACCTGCCGCGGCATGAAGATCTGGCCACGCTGCAATACACCGGCGGCACCACCGGACGCCCCAAGGGCGTCAACATCCTGCACCGGCAGATCGCCTACAACATCGCGCAGCGCGAAGCCTGGCTGCCGACGCGGCGCGATTCGGAGGTGGTGCTCTGCGTGATGCCGCTATTCCATGTGTCGGCCGTCTCCATGTCGCTCTACTTGAGCCTGCATGCCCGCGGCGAGCTGGTGGTGATGCGGCGCTTCGATGCCGCCCGCACCATCGAGGCCATCGCCGCCCACGGCGTGACCCTGCTGCCGGGCGCGCCCGCAATCTTCCATGACCTGTTGCTGAGCACGGCCTTCCAGCCTGAAAAACTCGGCAGCCTGCGCGCCTGCTTCTCCGGCGCGGCGCCGCTGCCGCGCGAAACCCTGACGCGTTTCGAGTTGCGCGCCGGTTGCCCCATCCATGAGGGCTACGGCATGAGCGAGGCGGGTCCCTGCCTGGCCTTCAATCCCATGCACCGTCCACGCAAACCCGGTTCGGTGGGCTTGCCCGTGCCAGGCGGCGAACTGCAGGTGGTGGACCTGGATGGCGCCAGCCGCGTCATGCCGCCGGGCCAGCCCGGCGAAATACGCGTGCGCGGGCCGCACGTGATGGCAGGTTACCGCCAAGCGGCGCCGGAGTCCGCGCAAGCGCTGCGCGAAGGCTGGTTCTACACCGGCGACGTCGCCATCCTGGACGACGAGGGCTATCTCCATCTGCGGGGCCGCCGGCACGACTGCATCAACGTGGGCGGCTTCAAGGTCTATCCGCTGGAAGTGGAACAGGTGCTGTTGTCGCGCCCCGAAGTCGGCGAAGCGGCCGCCTTCGGCGTGGCCGACGAGCGGCTGGGCCAGGTGGTCCACGCCTGGGTCACGCCCGCCCCCGGCCAACGCCTGGACATGGCCGCCCTGCAGGCGCATTGCGCCGCGCACCTGGCCGGCTACAAAGTGCCGCGCCGCATCGGCGCGACGGCAGCCTTGCCGCGCACCAGCATAGGCAAGCTCGCACGCAGCGCGCTCGCGCCCGTGGCCGTGCCCGGCCCGAATTCGCAGTGACATTCCACATAAAAGGGGAGGAACATGAAGCAACTCGATCTGCAGGCTTTGCAACACCAGCTCGCCGAAGAAGGCTACGCCGTCATTGAAAACGTGCTGGACGCCGCACAGCTGGAACAGGCGCGCGAATGCGTGGCCGGACTGATGGCCGCGGAACGCGCCGATCCGTTCCCGCTGGACGACGAACGGCACGAGGACGATGACGACATCCTGGCCTACTATAAGCGCCACTACACGGTGAGCGACATGGAAGCGCAGCGCATGGTGGCGCGCGTGCACCAGTATCGCCGCGACAACGAAAACACGCGCTGGCCGGTACCCATCAACAAAGTGTCGAAGAACTTCCTGCACTTGCCCACCCTGTTCGACGACGACAAGTCGCAACGCGTCTGGAACCTGCTGAACAAGGCGCCCGACATGATTCCGCTGATCGAGCACCCGGCGGTGTTGCCCATGGTGCGCAGCGTGATGGGCCAGGACTGCAACCTGCACGACTTCCAGGCCACCAGCATCGGCCCCGGCACAGGCGGCGGCGCCTGGCACGTGGATGCGCCGCTGGGCCAGATCGCCGAGCCGCTGCCGGAGTTTCCGCTGACGCTGCAGAACGTCTGGATGCTGGACGATTTCACCGCCGACAACGGCGCCACGCGGGTCATGCCGCGCAGCCACAAGCTGCGCAAGTCGCCACCGTGGGGCAGCGGCCCGCTGGACGGCGAGGTCACGCTGACCGCACCCGCCGGCTCGGTCGCCATCTGGCTGTCCAACACCTGGCACCGCTCCGGCCCGAACCATACCGACCGCGAGCGCCGCGCCATACTCTGCAACTACAACGTGTCCTGGTTGCGCGGCTTCGCCGACTTCACCAGCACGCTGCCCGAAGGCGTCGCGGCCGCGCTGTCCAACGACGCGCGCTACCTGCTGGGCTACGGCGCGCGCGCGCCATTGACGCGCTGACCATGGCCGCCGCAACCTCGTCTCCGGCGCTTGCAGCCGCGGCGCCGGCCATACACGGCTACTGCGATCCCGCCTTCGAACCAGTACGCGCAGCATTCGCGCGCAACTTCCAGGACGGTGGCGAGCTCGGCGCGTCCGTCGCCATCGAAGTCGACGGCTATCCGGTGGTCGACCTGTGGGCAGGATGGGCCGACACGGACCGCAGCCAGCCCTGGCAGCGCGACACGGTCTGTATCGTGTTCTCCAATACCAAGCCGGCCACGGCGCTCTGCGCCCACATGCTGGCCGAGGCGGGAGAGCTGGATTTGGACGCCCCTGTCGCCCGCTACTGGCCCGAATACGCCGCAGCAGGCAAGGCCACCACCACCCCGCGCATGCTGCTCAACCATACCGCTGGCCTGCCCGCGCTGCGTGAGCCGCTACCCGCTGACGCCGCTTTCGACTGGGAGGGCATGACCCGCCGGCTGGCCGGGGCCGCGCCTTTCTGGGCTCCGGGCGAACGCGTGGCCTACCACGGCCTGACCTACGGCTGGCTGGTCGGTGAGCTGGTGCGCAGGCTGAGCGGCTGCATGCCAGGCGAATTCTTCCGCCGCCATATCGCGCAGCCGCTGGACCTGGACTTCTGGATCGGCCTGCCGGAAACGGAGGAAGCCCGGGTCGCACCCATCGTGCCGCCGCCCGCGCCGCAAGCGCCGTTCAGTCCCTTCGAGCAGTCCCTGAAGGACGAACCCGAAAGCCCTACCGCGCTGTACGCCAAGAACACCGGCGGCTGGCGCCCTTCCGGCTTCAACAGCCGCGCCGGCCACGCAGCCGGGCTATGCGCGGCTGGCGGCATCGGCAATGCGCGCAGCCTGGCGCGTCTGTACGGCACACTGGCGCTGGGCGGCCAGCGCGACGGCGTGCGCCTGCTGCGCGAGGACACGCTGGCCGCGGCCACGGCCCTGTCGGCGCGCACGGACGACGACGCCTGCCTGCGCGTACCCACGCGCTACGCCAGCGGCTTCATGCGCCAGATGGATAACCGCGCGCAAGGCCTGGACAGCGCCTGCTTCGGCGACGAGGCCTACGGCCACACGGGCGCTGGCGGGTCGCTGGCTTTCGCCTGGCCGCAGCGCCGGCTTTCCTTTGCCTACACCATGAACCGCATGGGACGCACGGTGCTGCTCGATGAACGCGCCCATCGCCTGGTATGCGCGACGCACGCGGCACTCGGCGCAGGGCCGCCAGGCTGAAGCCCGCGCCGCACTCTCGAATCACAAAAAAACCTGGAGACAAATCCTCATGAACACGAGCAACCCCTATCGCCCCGCCGCCCTGCGGCGTCTGTTCGCCGCGGCCGGCGCCACGTTGCTGGTCCAGGGCGCCGCCCTGGCTGCCGAGCCCGTCAAGATCGGCTATCTGATTCCTCTGTCGGGCAGCGCCACCGCTTCCATTGGCAAAGACATGTCGCGCGCCACGCATCTGGCCGTCAAGCACATCAACGACGCCGGCGGCATCAAGTCGCTGGGCGGCGCGCAACTGCAGCTGGTCGAGGTGGACACCCGGGGCGATGCCAAGGTCGCCATGACCGAGGTCGAACGCCTGATCACCCGCGAGAAGACCCCGGTGCTGCTGGGCGCTTTCCAGAGCGGCGTGACCTTCCCCGCCACCGCCGTCGCGGAAAAGAACCGCGTGCCATGGGTGGTGGACCTGGCCGCCAAGGCCGACATCACCGAACGCGGCTTCAAGTACGTGTTCCGTCCCACGCAGATCCCGGCCTCGGGCAACGCCGAAAGCATGGCGGACTTCATCGACTACGCGGGCAAGACCACCGGCAAGCCGGCCAAGACGGTCGCCATGGTCTACGAGAACACCGATTGGGGCCAGGACATGGCCAACACGTTGCGCGCCAAGTTCAAGGCAGCCGGCATCGATCTGGTGCTGGACGAGGGATACCCGCCCAACTCGCCTGACCTGCGTCCGCTGGTGCTGAAGATCAAGGGCAAGAAGCCCGACGTCGTCACCGTGACCTCCTATGGCGCCGACGCCGTGCAGCTGCACAAACTGCTGGCGCAGATGCGGGTGGGCTCGACCTACGTCGGCAGCGCGGCCGGCCAGATCGACAGTACCTTCATCCCGCTGGTCGGCAAGGACATCGCGGGCAATGTCTACACCACCAATGGCTGGGCCGGCTACGAGTCGTCCATCACCACGCCGTTCGCCAAGAAGTTCTGGGACGACTTCGTCGCCGCCTACAAGGTCGATCCCAACGAACTGTCGGTCAGCGCCTACGCCGCGGTCTGGGTCATCAAGGACGCGCTGGAGCGCGCCGGGAAGGCGGATCCCGAAGCCATCCGCGACGCCCTGGCCCAGACCAAGCTGCAAGGCACCGACCTGAACAAGCTGGTGGGCTATGACATCGTGATCGACGCCAAGGGCCAGAACCCCGAAAAGCGCTACGTCATGCAGCAGATCACGCCCGACGGCCAGTACCGCACCGTGTGGCCGGAGAACCTGGCCTCCAAATCCTACAAGATGGTCTGGCCTGCCGCTCAGCCCTGACCGACCTGGCGTCGCCGCGCCACGCCCTGCGCGTGGCGCCGGCGCCCCGTTACCGCTAGGAGCCTCCACTTGACCACTACCCTACTCCAGGCCTTGCTGGGCGGTATCGCCAGCGGCGCCGTCTACGGCCTGATCGCGCTGGGCCTGAGCCTGCAGTTCGGCGTCATGAAGATCATCAATTTCGCCCATGGCGCCTTCCTGATGATGTCCATGTACGTCTGCTTCGCGCTCACCAGCCACTTCGGCCTGCATCCGCTGGCCGCCATGCCACTCACGGCGGCCGCGCTGTTCGTCGTCGGCTATGCCTGCCAGCGCTGGCTGATCGACGGCATCTACCGCAAGGAAAGTTCGCGCGAGCCGATCGGCGTTCTGATCTTCACCACCGGCCTGTGGATCTTCCTGGACAACGCCTTCCTGGCGCTGGCCGGCCCCGACAGCCGGACCATCGACGCGCCTTGGGCCAACGAAGTCTGGATGCCCGGCGACCTGATCTTCACCTATCCGCAGATCGCCGGCCTGTTCTTCGCCTGCCTGATCACGGCGGCCCTGGTGCTGTTCCTGCGCCACACGCGCACAGGCCGCGCCATCCGCGCCACCGGACAGGACCGCGAAGCCGCCAGCGTGCTGGGCATAGACAGCGCCCGCGTCTACCGGCTGTCGTTCGCCATCGGCCTGCTGGTGCTGGGCGCGGCCGGCGCGCTGCTGCTGCCGCTCTATCCCGTCAACCCCTTCGTCGGCGACATCTTCGGCCTGCGCGCCTTCGTCATCGTCGTGCTGGGCGGCATCGGCTCGGTGGCAGGCGCGTTCTGGGGCGGCATCCTGGTTGGCGTGCTGGAATCGGTCGGCAGCCAGCTGATCCCCATCACCTATGCCGAGGCGCTCATCTTCCTGCTGTTTCTCGCCACCATGTATTTCCGGCCCAGCGGGCTGTTCGGCGTGGAGAACGAATGATGGCCAAGACCACAAAGACTTCGGCCGCCGGCATCGCCGCGCTGGGCCTGTTGGCGCTGCTGCCGCTGGCCAGCGGCAACCAGTACCTGCTGTCGGTTGGCGCCATGACGCTGCTGTACGCCTATCTGGCGCTGTCATGGAACATCCTGGGCGGCATCGCCGGCCAGCTCTCGCTGGGCCATGCCGCCTATTTCGGGCTGGGCGCCTATACCTCGACCTGGCTGTTCGTGAACCTGGGCATCAGTCCCTGGCTGGGCATGTGGGCCGGCGCCGTCGTGGCCATGGGCGCGGCGTTGATCGTGGGGCTGTCCTGCCTGCAATTGCGCGGCGCGTACTTCGCGCTGGCCACGATCGCCTCCTGCATGGTGCTCAAGACGCTGGTGGAAAACGCCGACACCCTGCTGGGCGGGCCGCGCGGCATGGAGGTCACGCTGCTGCGCGACGCTCCGCTGTACTTCCAGCATACCGGCAAGGCCTACTACTACATCGTGGCGCTGGCCTTCACCATCGCCGCGTTGCTGATCAACCGCCATGTATTGCGCAGCCGCTTCGGCTACTGCCTGACGGCCGTGCGCAACGACCAGGACGCGGCGATGGCGCTGGGCGTGCCGGTGCGGCGCTACAAGCTGACCGCAGCCATGCTGAGCGCGGCCATGACCGCGCTGGGCGGCACCTTCTATGCGCAGTTCGTCCTCTACATCAGCCCCGATAAGGTATTCGGCGCCAATCTCAGCGTCGTCATCGCCGTGGTCTGCATCATCGGCGGCCGCGGCACGCTTTGGGGCCCGGTGCTGGGCGCGCTGCTGCTGCTGCCTGGCGAAGAGCTGGCGCGCTCCCTGACCGGGGGCATGGTGGGGGCCGACATGATGCTGTATGGCCTTTTGCTGATGATCATCATCCGCTGGGAGCCGCGAGGACTGATGGCGATACTGTCCCGACGCGCCAAGGCGCCTGCGCGCGTGGCCGGCACGCCAGCCAAGACCGCCGGTCCCGCGATGGGGGGCACACAATGAACCTGCTCGAGTTCCATAATGTCAGCCGCAATTTCGGCGGCGTGCGAGCCTCCGACGAGGTCAGCTTCGCCGTCGGCGCCGACGAGATCGTCGGCCTGATCGGCCCCAACGGCGCCGGCAAGACCACGCTGTTCGCCATGGCATCCGGCTTCGTGCCGCCCAGCAGCGGCGACATCCGCTTCAATGGCAGCCGCATCAACGGCCAGGATCCGGCGCGCATCTGCGCCGCTGGACTCGCACGTACGTTCCAGATCGTGAAGCCATTCGGCGACATGACGGTACTGGAGAACGCCATGATCGGCGCCTTCCTGCGCCACCGCGCTCCAGCCCAGGCCGAGGAAGTCGCCCAGGCCGTGCTGGCGCGCGTCGGCCTGGCCGGACGCGAGCATCAGATCGCGCGCACTCTCACGCTGTCGGGCCGCAAGCGCCTGGAAGTCGCCAAGGCCTTGGCGACCCAGCCCCGCCTGCTGCTGCTGGACGAAGTGATGGCGGGCCTGACGCCGGTGGAGACCGAGGAAATGGTGGCGCTGATCCTTTCCCTGCGCTGCGACGGCATCAGCGTCCTGGTGATCGAACACAACATGAAGGCCATCATGCAACTATCCGACCGCATCGTCGTCATCCAGCAGGGGCGCAAGATCGCCGATGGCCTGCCGCAGCAGGTCGCCCGCGATCCGCAGGTGGTGCGCGCCTATCTCGGGGAGGCCGCGTGATGCTGGAGATCCGTCAACTGGACGCCGGCTACGGCGACGTGCAGGTGCTGCGCGCTGTGGACATGCACGTGGGCGAAGGCGAGATCGTCAGTCTGGTCGGCGCCAACGGCGCCGGCAAAAGCACGCTGATCCGCACCGTCATGGGCTCCCTGCCCGCGCTGGCCGGCGAGGTCCGCTTCCTGGGCGAGCGCATCAGCGGCCTGCCCGCGCACCTGGTGGCGCGCCTGGGCATGGCCCAGGTCATGGAAGGCCGCCGCCTGTTCGGCCACATGGACGTCGAGGACAACCTGCTGGTCGGCGCCGACGTACTGCGCGACAAGCGCCGCAGCCGCGACAACCTGGACTGGGTCTATCACCTGTTCCCGCGTCTGCGGGAACGGCGCCGCCAGCTGGCTCGCTCGTTCAGCGGCGGCGAGCAGCAGATGCTGGCCATCGGCCGCGCGCTGATGACCTCGCCCAAGCTCCTGCTGCTGGACGAACCGTCCATCGGACTGGCGCCCATCATGGTCAAGGACATCTTCGACAAGCTGCCGCTCATCAACGCGCGCGGCATCACCATCCTGCTGGTGGAGCAGGACGTGCACCGCTCGCTCAGCATGGCCGCGCGCGGCTATGTGCTGGAGCACGGTGAAATCGTCATGTCCGGGCCGGGCGCTGAACTCCTGGCCGATGAGGGGCTGCGCCGCGCCTACCTGGGAGTGTGATTACGGGGCAGCACGCGTCTGAGCCAAACGCGCGCCGCTCAGAACGTCACTTTCACCGAAGGCGCGCTGCGCTGCGCCTCGCCATGGAACACGGCCTCGATGTTGTTGCCGTCCGGATCCAGCACGAAAGCGCCGTAATACCCTGGATGGTAGTCCCGAAAGCCCGGCGCGCCATTGTCCGTGCCGCCATGGGCCAGCGCCGCCTTGTAGAAGGCAGCGACCATGGCCTGGTCCTGCGCCTGGAACGCAAGATGATGGCGTCCGGTCAACTGCCCCGCCGCAGCCTTGTTGTCGGGCGTGGAAACGAATAGCTCGTCCGCCCAGAAATAGCCGTCGCCCGTGCCGCCCATCGGCACTTTCAGCGCATCGAAGACTGCCTGATAGAACCGCTGGCTGGCTGCCAGGTCCCGCACCACCAGCTGGATGTGGTCGATCAGCCGGCCCCGATGGATTTCATTGGTCTGCATGTGGCGCTCCTGTTGAGAGGGGAGCTTTCGAATATACCGCCCGCCATGCGGCCCCGTCCGCGCCGGATCAAGCCAGATACGAAGCCACCTCGTCACGCGTGAGATAGCGCGTGAATGTCATGGACGGTTGCTGCGCTTCATGCATGGCGCCGTTGAACCCCGACCAATTGCGCTTCATGCCCTCGGCCGTTTCCAACGCGATGAGCACTCGCTTGCCGTGGCGGGACAGGTTGTGCCGCAACGCCGCCTCGCCCCAGGCGTAACGCATGGCGTTGACCAGCTCGCCGCCGGCGTAGGCATCAGCCTGCAACCACTGGAAGTCCGCGGTATCGCTGTCCTGGTCCGGTTCGCGCGCTGCGATCTCGCGCTTCACGCCCAAGGCCTGCGCGTGTTCGCCGATGATGATCTGCAACAGCGTGAAGGCGTGGAAGTTGTTGTTGACGGCATGCGCCCGCGCAATGAAGCCCGTCATGGAAGTCGGCAGCACCACTACCAACTCCTCCTCGTAGCCCAACTGCGAGGCCAGCCAAAGATAGTGCAGATGCTCGAAGGGCAGGCTGTCGTTGCTGGTGGCCATGGGATGCAGCAGCGCCATCAACTCCGCGTCGGACACCAGGGCGGCGTGATTGCGGCGGTCGCGCAAGACCATGGTCATCATCGGCAGCACCAGCAGGTCTGCCGCCTGATGCAAGGCTTCCACTTCCCAGCGCCTGTCCTCGGGTACGTCGGCCATCCGCGACCTGGCATCCTGCCAAGCCCGGCGGTCGGCCTCCTCCACCTCATCATCGTCGTCCTCGACCTCCTGCGCACAATACGGACTCAGGGTGCTCAGCCACTGCCGCAGCAAGTCCTGCAGGACGGGAAAGAGTATTGCCGGATCGGCGCCGTCTTCCACCAGCGAACCGCACATCAAGGCCACGGCAGCGGCGCGGCCCGGGTGCAGCGTAGGCAGCAGATCGGCGCAGGTCCGCAAGCAGACGTCCGCCTGCCCAGGTTTGCGGGCCTGGGCTAAAAAGGCGCCTACCTCGGGGCGCTGGAAGAACTGATCCAGCGGATCAAGATCGTCGGCGGTGGAGACGGGAGTACGAAGCGCGGCGGCGAATGTCGTGTCGGAAGCAGTCATGGAGATCAGCGAGCATGAAAGCGGCGGTGAGCGCCGCGCGGCAGCCCCGGAGTTTACTGAAGCGGCGCCGGACGCGTCAGCAGCGAGCATTCAAGGCAGAGCGAATACGGTGCGAAACATCCCGTCGCCAGAATCCGGAAGATAGTGATCGCATGCGCCGGACGCCAGGTATTGATTTTTCCCCGCGACCTGCGACAATGAAACCACGCATTTCATATTGGCCGACAGTCCGTTCCAGGTCCCTGACCATCACCGCGTCCTCCAGGGCGCGATCAAAGGAGCCCACGATGCCGCCCATAGTCCTTCCGGTGTTCGCGTAGCGAGCCGACTCTCTCCTTACAAAAAAGCAGTCCAGCCGCGGACTTTCCGCCACGGCGGCATATCGCCGTGCGGACTGACGCGCCGGCGTTGCAGTTGCAAGCCAGGCACCTCTCGCACGCGCGAACGCGGCCCGAAGGCGGATTGCGATTAACTTTCGCTGCCGGATGCCGTTAAAGAAGTGAAGACAGACATAGCCCCCCCTCCGTTTCCAGTCGCAAGGAGTCGCTGTCATGTCCAAGCTCCAATATCGCCTTTCCCTGCTTCTGCTGTGCGCGTCCAGCGTCCTGCCCGCAGCCCGCGCCGCGGATGGAACCATCTATTTCCACGGCGCCATCGTCGAGGCTGCGTCATGCACACCGCAGGTTCAATCCCGAAAAGCAACCGTCCGCGTGGAATGCGATGCTGAACGCGCCCGCGCCGCTGGCAAGCCCGCCGACCGCTACCGCGTAAGCGCCAATCGAGTGAAGGTCGACGTGCAGACCGTGCCGCTCAGGGCGCGCCACGCCGGGCAACAAGACGCCCAGGGCTACATCATCACGCTCGCCTACCTGTAGTCATCAATACGACAGTCCGGCGGCCAGGCGGGCCGCTGGATTGCCTGCGCCTGTCCGTCGAGGAAAAAAAGTATCAGGCGACACGGAAATTTTTCGTGAATGCCGGCTGCCAGTGCTTCAGGCAACCAACCGTGCCCCTTGCATCAAGCCGCGCTCAACGCCTTGGACAGCACCGTGAATATCCGCTCGTCCGTGGACTGCGCAACGTTGAACCGCAGGAAATCTCCCGCAGCCAGCGACTGGCTGAACGCATTTCCGGGAGCCACCAACACCCCTTCCTTCAGACACAGACGGGCCACCGTAGCCGCGTCCTTGCCCTCGGGCAGGCGGCACCACAGAAACATGCCCGCCCGGGGCGTCAGCCAGGGCTTGATGCCCAGCTTCAGCAACTTTGCGGCGGTCTTGTCCATCTGCTGCGCCAGGCGCAGCCGGGTCGACTCCATGTGGCGGCGGTAGCCGCTGCCCGTCAGCGTCCTGAAGATGATGTCGGCCGCCAGCCGGCTGCTGCCAAAGGTCGTGGCGACCTTCAGGTCGGTCAGGCTTTCCACCCAATCGGACCGCACGGCGATGTAGCCGCAACGCACCGACGCCGACACCGTCTTCGAGAAGCTGCCGATATGTATGACCCGCGACAGCCCGTCGAACGCAGCCAGCCGCGGCGCGGGCGTATTCTCGAAATCCGCGAAGATGTCGTCCTCGACGATCACCAGCTCGGAATCGTCCACCAGCTTCAGCAGACGGTGCGCGACCAAGGGCGACAAAGTCGCCCCCGTCGGATTGTGTATGCCGGAGTTCGTGATGTAGAGCCGCGGGGAATGCTCGCGCAGCGCCGCTTCGAACGCCGCGACATCCGGACCGTTCGGCGTGTACGGCACCCCCACCGCCTTGACGCGATGCGCCTTCAACAGCGCATGGAAGTTGAAATAGCAGGGATCGTCCACCAGCACCGTGTCCCCCGGTTCCAGCAGAAAGCGCAGGATCAGGTCGATGGACTGAGTCCCCGAATCGGTCAGCATGATCTGCTCGGGCCCTGCCTCTATCCCCATGCCCGCCATGCGCCGCGCCAACAGCTGCCTCAGGGGCGCATGGCCCAACGGCGTTCCATACTCGGTCAGTTCCGCGATTTCGGCGCGCGCCATGCCACGCATGGCGCTCCGCAACCCGTCTTCATACATCCAGCTGACCGGCAGCCAGCCGCAGCCCGGCCGCAAGCTATCCGCGTCCGCCGCCAGCGACTGACGCGATACCCACAGCGGGTCGACTTCCCGGTCCAGCTTCGGCCCCATCTCGGTCAGCGCCAGCGGCGCCACCTGCCCGGCCACATAGAACCCGGAGCCGGGGCGCGACACCAGCACGCCTTCCGCCGCCAGCCGCTCGTAGGCTTCCACCACTGTGGACACCGATACGTCCAGCGTCTTGGCTTGCACTCTTACCGAAGGCAGCCGGGAGCCAGGCAAGGCAGTGCGGGCCGCAATCCGCCCCTGGATCTCGCCCATGACCTGCTTGATGAGAGTGCCGCCGCGCGCCATGGGATTCTCCGCCGTACTGGCTTTCAATACATAACAGTTTCTTGAAATTGTACTGGATTGTGCTTGGACTGCGCGCGCAGGCCGTGCTGTACTGGAGCCCGGTATCAAGGAGCTACAGATGCAAAAGGCCACCAGCGGCTGGGTGAACGGTTTTATCGGCGTAGTAATCTTCGCGGGCTCCTTGCCCGCGACCCGGGTCGCCGTGGCGGACCTGGATCCCATTTTCCTGACCTGCGCGCGTGCCGCCATCGCGGGCCTGCTTGGCCTGGCCCTGCTGATGCTGCTGCGCCAACGCCGGCCTACCCTGTCCGACCTCCCCTCGCTAACGCTGACCGCACTGGGCGTGGTCGTCGGCTTCCCCCTGCTGACGGCGCTGGCCCTGCAGCACGTCACCTCGGCCCATTCCATCGTCTTCCTCGGCCTGCTGCCGCTCAGCACCGCGATCTTCGCCGTGATACGCGGCGGCGAACGCCCGCGTCCGCCGTTCTGGATGTTCTCCATCGTCGGCGCGGCTTGCGTCGCGGGCTATGCCGCCTGGGGCGGCCTGGAGGCCTCGCCCACCGGCGACCTGCTCATGCTCGCCTCCATCATCGTCTGCGGCCTGGGCTATGCCGAAGGCGCCAAGCTGTCCCGCAAGCTGGGCGGCTGGCAGGTCATCAGCTGGGCGCTGGTGCTGTCTCTGCCCCTCATGCTGCCCATCGCGCTGTTGACCATGCCGGCCTCGTTCGAGCACGTCGGCACGCCGGCGTGGATAGGCCTCGCCTACGTGTCGCTGTTCAGCATGCTTATCGGGTTCGTGTTCTGGTACCGCGGGCTGGCGCAGGGCGGAATTGCGGCGGTGGGGCAGTTGCAGTTGTTCCAGCCCTTCATGGGGCTGGGATTGGCTGCCGCGCTGCTGCATGAGCAGGTCAGCTGGACGATGCTGGTCGTGACGCTGGCGGCGGTGGTTTGCGTGGCGGGCGCCAAGCGCTATGCGTAGCAGGCGGCGCGCAAGCGCCGCCTGGCCTCTTTCAATGAAGCTGATCTGAACCCTGGGGCTGCAAGCCCGACAAGGCATTCCAATCAGGATCCTTGTACATGCGCAGTTGTATGGGATAGACCGGGTGCCCCGCCAGGCATGCGTTGAATGCATCCAGGAAGGCTTCGACGTCACGCGTGTAGTAACGCCATTCCTTGTGGTGATTTCCAGTCAGGCAAGCCACCTGCACCCCGATATCGGAATTCTCAAAGCCTTTCTCGATGGCCTCTTCAAAGCTATTGTGGCTCTGCTTGTCTTCGTCATTGGGCATGCCGGACTCGATGCCCTGGTACGGCCAAGAGATGATGACCAGGTTCTCATTGATCTCACGATCAGTCGCCGACGGCAAGCCGGTGCGAAAGCGAACGATGACCGTCAAACCTTCGACCTGTGCTTCACCCACTGCCCACAGATCGCCTGGGAAAATACTGCTCATTGAATCAATTCCTGTATAGACGCCGGACCAGAAGGTTCAGCGCTTGTTACTGAGAAAACCTTGTGTTCACGGTCGGCTCTACAACTGCACATGCTCGATGCGGTCCCGCCCGTTTTTCTTGGCTGCATATAGCTGCTGGTCGACGGCTTTGATGAAGCCAGCACGGTCGCTCTGTCCGTCTGGCACCGCCGTTCCGGCTCCAATGCTGACCGTGACGCGCCTGTCGTGCGGCGACAGCGCGTGCACGATAGCCTTTTTCTTGAGCAAGCGCTGGCAGCGTTCAGCGACTTTTCGCGCCACTCCGGCATCGGCTTCCGGCAGCAGCACGACAAACTCTTCGCCACCGTAGCGCGCAACGAGATCGCGAGGTCCATCCAGCGCCAAACTCAGGGTCTGGGCGATATCCACCAGACATTGGTCGCCTTGGGTGTGGCCATACAGATCGTTGTATTGCTTGAAAAAATCGACGTCGAACAACAGGATGGACAGCGGCTTTCGTTCGCTGCGCGCGCGCTCCCACTCCAATTCAAAACCGCTATCGAAGCGACGCCGGTTGGCAATATTCGTCAAACCGTCCTTGAAGGACAGCGCCTCCAGCTCCTTCTGCAAGGCCAGCAGCTTTTCCTCGGTCTTCTTGCGTTCGGTGATGTCGAACATGAAGCCGATCAGCGCTTCGACCTCGCCGCTGTCATTGCGCACTACGTGCACCACGTCCCGGATCCATACGTAGCCGTTTTCCTTGGTCAGCGCGCGGTAGTCCGCCTCGTGATCGACGCCGGCCTGGGATTGGGTGACGCAGAAATTCACCACATAGTCCCGATCCTCCGGGTGCATGCGCATGGCCCAGTCCTCCACGCTCACCCAGCTGTCGGCCTTCCAGCCCAGCAACGCCTCGATCTGCGGACCGATATAGGCGAATTGCTTCGTGGCCCAATCGATCTTCCAGGGAATTGCCTTGGTGGACTCGAGCAAGGTTCGGTACACCGCGTTGTCATCAAGAAGCGGGCTTTCGTTTGACATACCCTATCCATCCTCGATTCAAATGAACGGGCACTTTAGCGTGAATCCGTCGGCCGTGGCGTGTGCGTGATGAACGCCGAAAGGTAGCCGTATTAAAAAGGCCGCATTCGCGGCCTCTTTCAGAATCCCTCACGGCGCCAACACCTCGATAATCCGGCGCCCGATATATGCCGCATGCGTCTCGAGCGCAAAGTGCCCGGTATCCAGCAACTCGACCTGCGCTTCCGGATTGTCCCGCTTGAACGCCTCGGCGCCGGGCGGTATGAAGAACGGATCGTGGCGCCCCCAGATGGCGAGCGTCGGGATTTTCGCCGCGCGGAAGAACGCCTGGAAATCCGGATACCGCTTCAGATTGTTGGCGTAGTCCAGGAACAGATCGAGCTGGATTTCCTTGTTGCCAGGCCGCTCAAGCAAGGCGGCATCGAGCGTGTAGCTTTCCGGAGCCACGTCGTCCGGATTGGCGACGCCATGCACGTACTGCCACTTCGTTCCTTCCAGGTTCAGCACGGCATCCGCGATGACCTGCCGGTTGGCCGCGGTCGGCTCCGCCCAATAGGCGCGGACTGGCGCCCAGGCATCGCCCAGCCCTTCGAGATAAGCGTTGCCGTTCTGAGAGACCAGGCCGGTCACCCGCTCGGGGTGGGCAAGCGCCAGGCGCAGCCCGACAGGCGCGCCGTAGTCGAAAACGTACATCGCATAGCGTTTCAGGCCCAAGGCATCGACGAACGCGCCGAGCGACACGGCCAAGTCGTCAAACGTGTACCGGTAGCCGCGCTCCCCAGGTACTTCCGTGAAGCCGAAGCCGGGCAGATCCGGCGCAATCACGTGAAAACGCGTGGCCAGAATCGGGATCAGATTGCGGAACTGGTGCGAAGAACTGGGGAAACCATGCAGAAGCAGCAACACGGGCGCATCGGGGTTGCCCGCCGCGCGATAGAAGAAGTTCAGGCCGTCGGCTTGCAAACGGCGCGTTTGGATCTGGTTTTCTGGGGGGCTGGACATGACGATCTCCGTGGTCTGGGGCTGGATCAATAGCCGAATTCCTGCAGGCTGTGCGGGCCATTCTTACGCCTTTTTAGTAACCCGTCAAATTAAGTTTTAATGGTTACCTAAATAGTTCAAAGCTATGACATGGAGAGACTTATTCAAAAAAATCCGGCCAGGCGGCCGGATGGGTGGGCTAGCAAGCGCTCAGGAAGCAGCGTCCTGGGCTTCTCTCTGTCGAAATGCCGCCACCTTGTGGCGGTTACCGCAAAGCGACATGCTGCACCACCTGCGGCGATGAGAGCGAGTACGGTCGTAGAACCAGAGGGAACAGAGCGGGCTTTCGCATTTGCGCACCAGTTCGAAGTCCCCATGCACGAGCAAGTCCGCGGCGGCCTCTGCGGCGGGAAGCAGCCATTGATCGGGCGTGGCCGCTTCATAGCGACGGGCAAGGCTGGGCGCGCCCGCCACCACGGAAACCTCAAGATGGCTGCCTCCGGCGGCGAGCGCCCGGTTGAGCGGGCTGAGCTTGAGCGGCAACCCGGCCTTTCTCTGGGCGACCAATGCGCGCACCGTCTCGCGCAATGTCCTCGCGGATTCGAGCAGACCCTTCGGGGTCTTGCGCTGGGCGGGCGAAAAACCCAAGGCCTCCAGCCAGGCTCGCACATCGTCGTCTGATTGCAGGCGATCGCGAGGGCCATCGTCGGATTGCTCGACGGTGTTGATCAGATCTAACGCCGCGTGGTCGCCAAGCAGGCGGAATTCTGGCGTGGGGGTAGTGGTGGTCATGATGTTCTCCATCTTGAATGTAACCACTTAGTTTGCGACTATCAAGTTACGGAGGAAGAGCATCCCATCGGTCATCGCACAGTTTTCCGCCCGGACGATGAGCACCGTAAACTAGCCTTTCACGGATTCGGAAAGCCACATGTCCTTCATCCCGTTTTCGATCCCTCTCCCGGACCGCGCCCAGACCTGGCGCTTCATGCACAGCAGCCAGCGCTCGCAATTCGCAGGCGCGGATGAACGCGTCGTGCTCTACGACGCCCCACAGCAAGAGACGGTCCTGGCATCGATCGAAGACGTACATCTATGGGCGCCGCCGGGTGACCCGCTGCACGAACTGCCCGGACTCCTCGCCCGGCTGCCGGCGCTGGCGCACCTGTCCATCGGCCCCGGCGCGGTCGCGGGCAGCGTTCTGACGGGATTGCGCGCAGACATGCTCCCTGCCAGCCTGCGCCATCTTTCCATCCATCCCGAGCCTGGCACGTACACCTGGCAGGCCGGCCCGCTGCCCAGGCTGGAGGCGCTGACAGTGGGCGCCACGTTGCGGTTCGAGCCGGAAGACTTTCCGGCGTTGATTTCCTTGTCCATGGTCCCAGACCGGCGCGGCATGCTGCTGGACCGCGCCTTGAGCCTGCCGCTCAAGGAACTGAACCTTTGGAACGTGCCGTTCGATTCGTCGATATTCGACCGCATTGCGGGACTGCCGCTGTTGGCGCTGGGCTTGCTGGCGGGCCGTGGTTTGAAGACGCTGTCCGGCATCGAGCAACTGACAGGATTGCGCTCTTTGCGCCTGAAGAACCTTGGTGCGCTGGAGAAGATCGGTCCGATCAGCGCCCTTGAAAACCTGGAACGGTTGGACATTCAGTACTGCAAACGGATTGCGGATATCGGCGTGCTGGACATGCTGACCCGATTGCGGGAGCTGACGCTGGTCGGCTGCGGCGATGTGGGATTGGGCGAGTTGGCACAGACCTTGAAGGCGCGCTTGCCGCGCGCGAACATCGCGGCGACGCGATAGCCATGGCGGACCCGATGAGCATCTTGCACGAACGTTTCCTGGGCTTGCTTGCCGCGCGCGGCTGGACGGTGCTACGCGCGACGCCCATGGCTGCACCGGCTGACGCCTCGGAACACGCAGCGTTCCTGTCCTTGTACACGCAACTGAGCAGCGCGGACGATACGCGCTGGTTCCTGAGCGCGGCCGACTATGCCGGAACCGCCGACAGCGCCTTCGGGTGGGACGCCTTTTGCGACATCAGCCTGGAAGCCGCCATCAGCGATGCCGACCGGCACGCCGTCGAGACCTTCTGGGCGCGCCATGTGCCGATCTTCATGAGCGTGGACGGTGATTACGAGTTTCTCGCGATCGACCGGATTTCGGGAAGGATCGTGCATGGCGTCGAGCCCGAGTTCGAGGCGGTCAGCGAGGTGGCCAGCGGTCTTGGCGACCTCTTCGAGCAGATGATTGCGGATGGCGAGGCGGCTGCGTTGCTGGGCTGCTCCGACTGGCCAACACAAGCCCCTGCGACTCAAGGAAAGGGCGAAGCGTAGAACGCAGACCGAATTTCATTGTTTTTTCCTATTTCAACACGGGCTGAAAATAACTATTCCAGTGAAACTATCGTTGACACTTTCACTGAAAATGCTATTTTTAGCAGACGATGAAAATGCACAATCCAGTGAAAATCGATGATCAAGCTGCGAGTACCCTCCGATCGCTGTTGGAGGAAATACCCGCCGTCGAGAGCCTGGAGGTCACTCTCGTCCCTCGGAATCCAAGCTCAGCAATCGAGCTCGCCGCCCAACTGACGACATTCGGCAATCGGCACAAGCTGGTCGCGACGGTACTGCCCAGCGGACAACCGCGGCACGCGCGCCTGGCCGTACTTTCGTTGCGTGAATACGTGGGACGGCAGTCCGATCACGTTACGCCCATATTGATTGCGCCTTATCTGTCGCCGCAGGTTCAGGAGTTGTGCCGCGAGTTCGGCGTGGCGCACCTCGATTTCGAAGGGAATGCTCGGCTTGCCTTCGCTACCATCTTTATCTCACGGCAGGTAGCCAAGAAGCCGGTGATAGAACGGCGGGGACTGCGGTCGCTGTTCAAACCGAAATCAGTCCAGATACTCAAAGTCATGCTGCGCAAGTCCTCCCGCGGTTGGCGGGTTGCCGAATTGGCGCAAGCCGCGGACGTCAGCCTGGGGCACGTCAGCAATGTGCGCAATAGCCTGCTGGATCGCGAATGGGCGAAGCTGGGCCCCGAGGGAATGTTCCTGTCTAGGCCCGACGCACTTGTGGACGCCTGGCGTGAAGCCTACGAATCTCCGGCCGGTCAACGGCTGACTTTCTATACCACTTTGCACGGAACGGCGTTTGATGCGGCGCTGCACGATGGGTCACCCGGCGCGACAAGCCAGATCGCACGCGCTTCGTTCACTGCAGCCCGCTGGCTGGCGCCGTTTGTACGGACTGGCACACACTATTTCTATGCTGATGCTGCAGGCCTTGAACTCCTGCGATCACGACTCAAGCTCGAAACCGCCGGCAAGGGAGAAAACCTGGTGGTGACCGTACTGGACGATCCGGGGCTGTTCCGTGACACTGTGCAACCGGCGCCCGGCGTGGTCTGCACCAGCCCAATCCAGACCTATCTGGACCTCAGCGTGGCAGGCGAACGCGGACAGGAGGCCGCCGATCACCTGCGACGGGAAAGGCTCCAATGGCACGAATGACGCGTGGCGAGGCACAGTTAGCGAGCGAGTACGACGACCGCACAACGGCGGCAGTCAAATCCGTCCTTATCGAAATCGGACAGATCCTTGGAAGCTTCAAGGGACGTTTTGCCGTCGTAGGCGGCGCCGTGCCATGGCTGCTGCTGGGCAATGAAGACATGCCCCACGTCGGCACCCTGGATGTGGACCTGGGTTTGGATGCCGAAGCGCTGGGCGATGGTCAGTACGCGCACCTGGTCGAATCGCTGTTGAGCCAAGGGTATGCACAGCGCAAGGAACTCAGGCGATTCCAACTGGTGCGACAGATCCAGGCGGACGACGGCGGTCCTGCCATTGATGTAGTGATTGACTTTCTCATGCCCAGGCAAGCCGAGATCGTGAGGAACTCGCCTGCGCTGATCAGCGAATTCGCGGTACAGCGCGCCGATGGAACGGATCTCGCGCTACGGTTCTACCAAATGGTCGCTATCGCTGGATCGATGCCTAACGGCGGAACTAACCGCGTTGAAGTCGCCGTCTGCTCCATCCCGGCGCTACTCGCAATGAAAGGCCACGCCATCCAAGGCCGCTACAAGCAAAAGGACGCCTACGACATCTATTACTGTATCCGCAACTATGCCGGTGGCGCCGAGGTGCTGGCGGACGATTGCCTCCCTCTGCTGCAGCATGAATCCGGCGTCAAAGGCTACACCTACATCGCAGCCAAGTTCGATACCGTCGATGGCTTCGGACCAACTTGTGTGCGTCGGTTTGTCGAGGACGCGAATGTGTTGGGAGAACGAACCGCGGATCAATGGCAGCAGGATGCCTTCGGGCAAGTGGACGCTTGGCTGCGGGCTTTGGGACTGCGGACTCAATAGCAGGTTCAAATCTCGCAAACGCTCACCACATCGCCCGAAAACCGAAATTTCTTCCATCAACGCAGTCGCCTCGCGGCCTTGGATGCTCTCTCAGATGCTTCGCTCACTCTCCGCCCCCAGCCATTCATACCTCACCGCGCTGACGCTTTCCATGCTATTGCTGACCGCAGCCCAGGCCCATGCCGCGCCCCGCACCGTCTACACCGGAACACTGCAAGGCGCCGGCGACATCGTGCTGGAGCTGGACACAGAAGCGGCTGCCGACGGCACCTTGACCGGCCGTTATTTCTACGCCAGGCACGGCGTGGATATTCCGCTGCAAGGCACGGCCAAGGAGCTCTTCGAACCGAAGCCCCGCCAGGAAGGCAAGCCGGCGGATCAGGCCGCAAGCTGGCAAGGCACGCGCGACGCAAACGGCTTCCGCGGTATCTGGACTGACGCCGGCAACGGCAAGCAGCTACGCTTCGACCTGAAGCGGGTCGCGCAGTACGACACCGGGCAGCTGGAAAAGGACCGCAAGCTGGCCCGCGCCAGTCAAGTCAATCTCGGCGACATCGATGTCCAGGCAGGCATCAACGCCACGCGCGCGCCCTACGAGACGCTGAAACTGACCGGATACGCCCAGCCGGTCGGCAAGGAGATCGGCGACGGCGCCGTGGCCTATCGCATGTGGCGCGACCCGCGCACCAAGTTCAGCTATCCCCGGCTGAGCCGGCATCCCGATGCGCAGGTCCTGCAGCGCACGAACACTCTGCTGGAACAGCGTCATTGGCAGAAGAGCCTGGGCGCGCTGGGTTGCATGGCATCGGCCTACACCAGCGACAATCCCGGCGCGGGCACGCTGGGCGGGTTCGATGAAGAAGAAGTGCACGTCACCTGGCTGTCGCGCGCGCTGATGACGGTGACCGAATCGGGCAGCCTGGACTGCGGCGGGGCCCATCCGTACAACCATTTCGAACCCTATACCTACGATCTGCTGCGCGGCGAGTACCTGGACTGGAATCGCGTGTTCGACGCCTATGTGCCGGGCAAGCGCAGCTTCGGCGGCGAAAAAAGCCCTGCCCTGCTCGCGCTGGTGCAACAAGCGGTCAAGGCGGGAACAACGGTCCAACAATCCGATGATCATCCCAATCTGGAAGACTGCGCGGACCTCTGGCCCGACTATCTGGCGCTGGGCGTCCAGGCGCCCGGCGCGCTGAGCCTGTCCGTGTCCGGGGTCGGGCACTCGGCGGGCGCCTGCCTGGGCACGCATGCCAGCGTGCCGTTCACAGCGCTGGCGCCTTATCTGAAGCCGGGCGGAAAGGAGTATCTGGCCACCGACTGAGTGGGGCGGCAAAATCGTGCGCCAGTGCAACAGGCGGGCATTGCGATACCATCTTCGCCTTTCCGCAACCGATAGGATTCCGCGCCATGGCACTGCACTGCTCATCATTCATCGCAACCAGCCTGGACGGCTACATCTCCCGCGAGGACGGCGGCCTGGACTGGCTGGACAGCGCCAACCAGACCGTGCCTGCCGGCGAGGACTGTGGCTATGGCGCGTACATGAAGACCGTGGATGCGTTGGTGATGGGCCGCGCGACGTTCGAGAAGGTCGCCTCGTTTCCGGAATGGCCTTACGGCGACATGCCGGTCTACGTGCTGAGCCGCAGCATGACCAGCCTGCCTGCAAGCGCGCCCGCTTCGGTCCGGTTGCATGGCGGTTCACTGGAGGAATTACTGGAACACGCCGGCGCGGACGGCTGCAAGAGCCTGTACATAGACGGCGGCAAGACGGTGCAGTCCTTTATCCAGGCGGGCTTGCTGAACGACATCACCATCACGGTGATCCCGGTGTTGATCGGCGGCGGGCGCCGCCTGTTCGGTGAATTGGCGGCGGACGTCGCCCTGCGGCATGCAGCGACCGTGGCCTATCCCTTCGGCTTCGTGCAAAGCCGCTACGCGTTGGAATACGGCGCGTAGTCGGCGATGTCCGCCAGCGGCCAGTATTCGCCTGCGAGCCGTTCCCGTGGGAACGAGGTGATGTCGGCAGTGCTCAAGCCCACGCTATCGACAGAAATGATCTGCGCCGCAAGGCGGCGGTAGCCCGCGCGGAAATGGTTGGCGCCCTTGATGGCGATCAGCTTGTATGCGGTCACGTCGATGCCATGCAGGAAGAATGGCTCCTCGTCGTAGATCTGTTCGGCGCGCGAGGCGACAATCACGTCCACGCCCTGGATGACCAGGCGGCACATGGCGCCGAGGTCGAAGCGCACGCCTTCGAACATCGAGCCCGCGCGATTGACGAAGCGGCCGTCGGTGATGGCTTTCACATAGGCATGCACCCGCAGCGGCTGCCCCTGGAAGCGGCCCTGCTTGGCGCCCAGCGACACGCTGATGGTCGCGCCGACGCCGGCCTGGCGGGCCTGCTCGACGACGGACGCATCGTTGATGGAAGCGAAACAGCAGGTTCCGGCCACGGGTTTGGCGTCCAGGATGGCGCGCAACAGGTAGGTGCCGTCGCCGGGCGTGCCGCCGCCGGGGTTGTCCGCGTACTCGTTGACGACGACGGGACCGTGCGAGGCGGCCAGCGCCATGGCGACGCCCTGCTCCGGGCTTGGCAGTGACGGCCGGAACGCTTCGCGGTGCGACCAGATCCATTGCGCGACTTCATTCGCGCAGCGCTCTGCCAGCGCCTGATCGCCCGCCGTGGTGCAGACCACGGCCGGGCAAGGCGCGGCGATATCCGCAAGGGGAAAGCCGTGGAACCACGAACAGTCGATGACACCCGGCAGCGCGGCCAGCTTGGCGCATACGGCATTGACCTCGGCGGGAATGAAGCCTTCCTGCGTCGTGACGATGTAGGGCAGCATGGGCAAGAGGCGCATGGCGGTTGCCGACTTGAGGCGGCCGCCGATGATCTCGAGCAACAGCGCCACCGCCTCGACCGCTCGGTCGTGAAAGTCAGTATGCGGATACAGCTTGCAAGGCAAGGTCAGATCGCAAGCCTGCCGCATGGCCTCGGTCATGTTGCCATGGAGGTCATAGACAGCGGCAATCGGGACATCGGCGCCAACCAGCTGGCGGACCGCCAGGCACAGATCGCCTTCGATGTCCTCGATGCCATCGGCGACGCCCGCGCCATGCAGCGCCAGCAACACTCCGTCGACAGGCAGAGCGGCGCGGATACCGTCCAGGATTCTGCGTTTCATTTCGGCGTAGGCCTGGGCCTCGATCGTGCCCGAGGGCGTGGCCTGACCGACGAAGGTGTAGCTCAGTTCGGCGCCCGTCTGCCTGGCGCCTTCGATGAAACCGCCGACCTGGTGATTCGATTTGTCGAAGGCTTGCAGTATCTCGTCCCCGCCGTACTGCTCGAACGCGCGCAACGGCGTCTGGCCGGCGACCTCGGCGGCATAAGTATTGGTTTCATGGATCAGGCCGGCGACGGCAAGTCGCGGCGCGGCATCTTTAACGTTTTCCATGGCGTATTCCTTGCCTTCAGCGATTGACTTTCTTGGGGTCGAAGCTCAGCGCAATCAAGGCGCTGACCAGGAGCGAACCCGCGATGATGTAGATGGCTGGCGCGGTGCTGTGATAGATGTCGCGGATCCAGCCGATCAGGTAGGGGCTGACGAAGCCGCCCAGATTGGCCAGGCTGTTGATGATGCCGATCGACGCAGCCGCGGTGGCTCCGCCCAGGAAGGCGGTGGGCAGCGTCCACATGATGGGAGAAAAGCTGATGATGCCGGCGGCGGCCACCGACAACGAGATGACGGCCAGCGTCAGGTTGGTGCCGCCGGACACGCTGGCGACCAGCCCCGCCGCGCCGAGCACCAGGATGAAGACCAGGTGCCAGCGGCGTTCGCGGCGCAGGTCCGAACTGCGCCCGACCAGGACCATCGCCACCATGGCGACCAGATACGGAATGGCGCTCAGCAGGCCGATGCGCAAGCCGCCCTCGGCGCCGGCATCCTTGATCAGCGTGGGCAGATAAAAGCCCAGCGTGTACAGCGCCATCATCGCCGGAAAGGTCATGGCGACGATCTTCCAGATGCGCGCGTCGCGCAGCGCCTGCAGCAGCGGCATGTGCTCGCGGCCCGCGTTGTCGGCAGCGATGTCCCGCTCGATCAGCTGGCGTTGTTCCGGCGTGAGCCACGCGGCATCCTGTACGCGGTTGGTCAGGATCAGCAGCACGCCGATGGCCAGCGGAATGGTGGGCAGCGCTTCCAACACGAACAGCCATTGCCAGCCGGGGTGTCCGCCGACCAGATGGAATCGTTCCATGATCCAGCCCGACAGCGGGTTGCCGATAAGACCGGCCACCGGTATACCGGCCTGGAAAATGGCCGTCATCTTGGCGCGGCGGCGGTTGGGAAACCAATAGGTCAGGTAAAGGATCACGCCAGGGTAGAACCCGGCCTCGGCCACGCCCAGCAGAAAGCGCACCGTGTAGAACTGCCAGGGCGCGGTGACGAAGGCCATGATGCCGGACAGGATGCCCCAGGAGATCATGATCCGCGCGATCCACAGGCGCGCGCCCACGCGGTGCATGATCAGGTTGCTGGGCACCTCGAACAACATGTAGCCGATGAAGAACAATCCTGCGCCCAGGCCATAGGCAGCCTCACTGAACTGCAGGTCGGCCAGCATGTTCAGCTTGGCGATGCCGATGTTGATGCGGTCCAGGTACGCGACCACATAGCAGAGCATCAGAAAGGGAATGAACCGCAGCGCGACCTTTCTGTAGGTCGCGTCTTCAAAGGCTTGCTGGTCCGGGCGCGCTGCGCGGCCGGCGGGGAGGGTTGCACTTCCGCTCACGGGTTTTCTCCTTGGTATGTCGTTTTTTGGGTGCTGCGGCTTATGCCGCGCGGCGCTGGCTGAGTTGCCTGGCGTGCGCCTGGAAGCCGCGCAGCGCTTCGGGGGGCACCAGCGAACCGCCGGTGGCCCAGATGACATGAGTGGCTGCGGACATATCGATGCCCGACGCATAGACCTGCCCCGCGGCAGAGTCCAGCCAGCCAGGCCCCGAGACCGCGGCCGCGGCCGACGGCTCGACCTCGACGCCCAGGGTGTCTTTCAGCGCCAGCAGGTTCAGGTAGAGCTCGTCATCCGACACGGTGAAGACGCCGCCTAACTGGGGCCTCATCAGCGACGCCACCAGTTCGGAAGCCTGGCCCACGGCCAGGCCATCGGCCTCGGTGCGGTTGTCCAGGCCGATGTCGTAGACCGACACGGGGGAATCCGCGCCCGATGCCAGCTGCACCAGAAAACACGGCGACGCGACGGGTTCGGCGAAGAAGCAATGCACGTTGGGGCCGAACAGCGCCTTCAGGCCATGGCTGATGCCGCCCGGCGCGCCGCCGACGCCGCAGGGGATGTACACGAACAGAGGGTGTGCCGCATCGACCACGCGCCCTGCTTCAGCCAGTTGCCGCGCCAGTCCGCGGGCCGCTGCGGCATAGCCGAAGAACAGCAGCTCGGATTGCTCATCGTCGACGAAATGGCTGCGGGGCGCGGCCAGCGCCTGCGCCCGCCCGGCCGCGACGGCCTCGGCATAGTCGCCGGCATGCTCCACCACGCGCACGCCACGTTTGCGCAAGCGGTCCTTCTTCCATTCCTTGGCATCGGCGGACATATGCACCACGGCATCGAATCCCAGCGCGGCGGCCATGACGCCGATGCTCATGCCCAGGTTGCCGGTGCTGCCCACGGTCACGGCATACTGGCTGAACAAGGCGCGAGCCTGCGGCGTCGCCATGATGCGCCTGTCCGTCGCCTCATCCTTGAGCAGGCCGTGCTCCAACGCGATCGACTCGGCAATGGCCAGCACTTCGTGAAAGCCACCGCGCGCCTTGATGGACCCGGCGACTGGCAGTTCGTCATCGCGCTTGAGATACCAGCTGTCCGACACCTCCCCGGCGCCCAACGCCTGCTGCAAGGCTTTGGCGGGCATCAGCCGGGACTCGATATGCCCGCCCGCGGCGGCAAGCTCGGGAAACAGCGCGGCCAGCAGCGGCGCGCAACGCGCCAGGCGGTTTTCGGCCTCATCGATCAGGGCCAGGGACGGCGCGGAGCCGGGCAAGAGCCCTCCCCTAGCCGGGTTGAGCCATAGCAAAGGCGTTCTTGATTGAAGATTTTCTAATAGCTGAGGATCGAAATTGGCGGTCATCATGGACTTGCGGGTTGATGGTTCGTCGCAAATCGTAGATGCCGAAGGCATGCAAGAATAGCGATCATTTCTAATTCAGCCATTAGTGTGACTTATGTCTGCCCATTTCGACTCGACACTCCTGGGAGCCCTGCGGTGTTTTGACATGGCCGGCCGCCATCTCAGCTTCACCAGGGCGGCGTCGGCCATGAACCTCACGCAAAGCGCGGTGAGCCAGCAGATCCGGCAGTTGGAGGACCGCCTGGGCTACCTGTTGTTTGTCCGCCAGCAACGCGGCCTGAAGTTCACGCCCAAGGGCGAATCGCTGTACACGACGGTCAGCCGTGCGCTTGGCGACATTCAGCAGGAAATCGAGCGGCTGGGCTTGCCGGCGTCCGCGCTGCAGGTCAATTGCCTGCCGTCGTTCGCGCTGCAATGGCTGATGCCGCGCCTGACGGAATTCCATCGCTTGCAGCCGGAGGTATCAGTGCGGCTGAAGGCGGAGTTCCAACTGCTGGACCGCAAGCTGATGGAGGAAGAAGACATAGACCTCGCCATCCGCTATGACCCGGCGCACTACAGCCACCTGCAAGCGGACGCCCTGCTGGACGAATACTTGCTGGTGGTCGCAACGCCCGAATACCTGGCCGCGCACCCCGCGTTTAGCACCGGCAAATCGCTCGACGGCGTCGAATTCCTGCACGACGCCTCTCCTTGGGTCGGCGCCGCGGAGTTCATCGAGTGGCGCACCTGGATGCAAGCGCATCGGCCGGGGTGGATCCGCCACCTGGACGGGCCGCAGTTCAATCTGGCCAGCCTGGCCATTGGCGCCGCGCTGAATCACCAGGGCGTGGCTATCGGGCGCAGCGCGATGGTCTACGACGAACTGCGCAGCGGACGGTTGGTAGACGTGTTCGGCAAGCACGTGCCCGCGCCGGCGCGCTATGTGCTGCTGTCGCGCCGGCCTGAAGAGCGGCGCACCCGGATCTTTTCCGAGTGGTTGAAATCCGAGTGCCGCAACTTCGACAGCGCGCGTTCGGCCTTGATCGGGGGTACTCGCGGATAAGCATCATCCGCGGAGCCGACGAGCACCGCCTTCCCATGCGGCGTCAAGCCGCTGCTGCGCTCAGATGCTCATAAAGTATTGCCGCGCCTATACCGACCAGCGCGACTCCACCCAGGATCTCGGCCCGCTTCCCGGCGACGCTGCCCAGCACGCGTCCGAGCATCACGCCTATCGTCACCATCAGCGTCGTGGCCAAGCCGATGGCGATGGCCGCCACCACGATGTTCACATCCACGAACGCCAGGCCCACGCCGACCGCCATGGCGTCGATGCTGGTGGCCAGGCCCGTAGCGGCCAGCAGCCAGAAGGAATGCCGGGTGACGGGCGCGGCGTCCTCGTCCTCTTCCTTGAGGCCGTTGCGTATCATCAGCAAACCCAGAATACAGAGCATCGCGAACGCGATCCAATGGTCCCAGGCGATCACATACTTTGCCGCGACCGAGCCCAGTCCCCAACCTATCACCGGCGTGATGGCTTCGATCACGCCGAAGATCAGCCCTGTGCGCAGGGCTTCCGGAAATCGGGGCTTGTGGAGCGCGGCGCCTTTGCTGATGGCCGCGGCGAACGCGTCCGTGGACATGGCGAACGCGAGAACGATGATGGCGATGGGATTCATTGGAGTGGGGATCCTGCTGGGCGGAAACGGCACGGATCCTCCGCGCCGCCCGGCATCGCGCGAAAAATCCGTGGTCTCGCCAAGCATGGATGCCGCTTGCGCCATGGCCGAGGAAGCCAAGAATGTTGACGCAAGCCCCTGCGGAACTGGCCGCAGGGAGGCTACTCCCCAAAGAGTGAAACCAGTCTAGCAGAGCCTGCTGACCGGCGTGTTACAGCGCTATTCCCCGCGTATTCCCGCCTTCGCGATCACCTCTTTCCAGCCCTTGGCCTCCCTGTCCACCCATGCCTGTGCCCGCGCCTTGCCTGCGAACGGCCCGCGCATGCCCAGCACGGCCATGCTCTGCTGGAACTCCGGCATGGCGTAGACCTTGGCCAGCGCGTCTTCCCAGACCTGCGCGACCTCCTTGGGCGTGCCCTTGGGCGCCATGACCAGGAAGGCGAACGACACGTCATAGTCTTTCAAGCCAGCCACGCCCGACTGCGCCGCCGTGGGGACTTCAGGCAGGTCGGCGTCGCGTTCCTTGCCCGACACCGCCAAGGCCTTCAGCTTGCCTGCCCGTACATGCGGCAGGACGCCGGGCGTGGCAAGAAAGGCGGCCTGTATCTGATCGCCCAGCAGCGCGTTCACGGCAGGCGCGTTGCCGCGATATGGCACATGCGCGACTTCCATGCCAGCCGCGAGACGGAGCTTTTCGAAGGCCAGGTTGCCGGGACTGCCGTAGCCGGCTGAGGCATAGGTGATGCGATTGGCCTTGGCGTAGCGCAGGAATTCGTCCAGCGTATTGATGCCGAGTTCGGGGCGCACCGCCAGCGCCAGGCCGAAGGAGCCGGCCAGGCTCAGCGGTTCCAGCCGCTGGGTGACGTCCTTGTCCAAGCCCTTGAAAATGTATGGGTTGACGGTCATGAGCGTGTCCAGCGTCATCAGCAGCGTGTAGCCGTCGGGCGCGGCCTGGGCCACGGACTGGGCGCCGATGTTGCCGGACGCGCCAGAGCGGTTTTCGACGACGATGGTCTGGCCCAGGATCTTGCCGGCATGCTGCGCGATGGCGCGGGCTTCCAGGTCCAGCGGGCCCGCGGGCGGGAAGTTGACGATGAGGCGCACGGGACGCGACGGATAGTCGGACGCCACCGCGACCGAGGTTGCGGCCACGAGCAGCGCCGTACAGAGCAACAAGGACTTGATCATGCTTTTCTCCTGGATGGCGCCAACCCGCAGGCAGGCGCCGTGGCGGCGGAATCAGGCGATGGCGGTGGGATGCGGGCTGGTCTCGGCGTGCCGGATCATGCTGCGCGACAGTTCCAGCAGCAGTTCTGCGCGCAACGCGCCGGCGGCGGGGTCGTCCCACAGGTTGCGCAGTTCGTGGGGGTCTTCTTGTAGATCGTAGAGTTCGCCCCAGGCGGCATCGGCATAGACGCTGAGCCTGTGGCGCGGCGTCTGCAAGGTACGCATGCGGGTGCGGCCGGGAAAGCCGAACATGGTGCGCTGGCCCTCTTCCTCGATCAGCACCGCGTCGCGCACGCGCTCGGTCTCGCCCGACATGAGCGGCAGCAACGATGCGCCCTGCATGCCGTTGTAGGCAGGCAGGCCCGCACGCGCCAGCACGGTAGCGGGGATGTCGGCGGTGGAACACAGCGCCTGGCTGCGCGCAGCGGCGGGCGCCGCCTGCGGATCGCGCCAGATGAAGGGCGTGCGGATCAGGCTCTGATAATGGATCGGCCCCTTGAGCAGCAGTTGGTGGTCGCCGAAGTAGTCGCCATGATCGCTGGTGAAGATGACGATGGTGTTGTGGTCCAGCCCGGTCGCGCGCAGCGCCCGCATGACGCGGCCGATGGTGGCGTCGATATGGCTGATGGAGCCGTAGTTCAGCGCGATGGCCTCGCGCGCCTCGCGCTCGGTGCAGGCAAAGATGGCGGGCGTGTGCTTGACGGCCTTGCCCTGATTGCGCTGCTGGTGCATCCAGGCTACGTGAGGCGGCGGCTGGTGGCCCGGCGCGGCGCTGGCGTGGAACGACCCGGGCAAGGTCACGTCTTCCGGGCGGTACATGTCCCAGTACTTGCCGTGAGGCGTGAAAGGATGATGCGGATCGGGAAACGAGCACTGGATGAAGAAGGGCTTGCCGTTAGCCGCGTTGTCGCGCAACTGCGCGATGGTCTGGTCGCCGATGTAGGCGGTGGTGGAGCATTCTTCCGGCACGCGGGTGCGCCAGGCCTGATGATGCTCTGTCAGCACATAGCCGGGCGCGGGCAGGGCATGCTCGGGCCCCCACAGGCGCCGCGCCTCGGGATGTTCGCGGGCCAGCCAGCGCTCGTAATGGCCCCAGACCTGGTCGCCGTGATCCACAGCCAGCGCCACGCGCTCGAAGCCGTAGAACGGCGTCTGCAGATCATGCCCAGGATCCGTGCGCCACAGCGGGCCCCATTCCTGATCGTAGTTGCCGGGCTCGACGGTCCAGGCCTCGCCGTGCGCGCCGTCGCTCGCCGGCGGCCAGACGGCGGGCTTGCCGGTCATGTTCTGCAAGTGCGACTTGCCGATCAATGCGGTGGAATAGCCCGCGCCGCGCAAGCGGTCGACGAACGTGGTGGCGCGCTGCGACAGCGGAATTCCGTTGTGGCGCACGCCATGCACCGAGGGCATGCGGCCCGTCATCAGGGTGGCGCGGTTGGGCATGCAGATGGGCGACGCCACATAGAAGCGGTCCGCCGACCACCCCTGCCCCGCCAACGCGTCCAGCTCCGGCGTGCGCAGCATGGGGTTGCCATAGCTGCCCAGATGGTCCGCGCGCTGCTGATCCGTGATGAATAGCAGGAAATTCGGCTGCATCGTGTCTCCTCGCCGCCAGCTTTGCGCCGGCTTGGCTCTGTTGTCAGGCCATTATGTGTAGAGGAGACATAAATTGATAATGAATTAATATTACCGAGCCATAACTCTGCATTTATGTCTCAAGGATGCCCGCATGGACTGGACCCACCGCATCCGCCTGCGCCACCTGGCCATCCTGGTGCGCCTGTGCGAAACCCGCAACCTGAGCCAGGTCGCGTTAGAACTCAACATCACACAGCCGGCGCTGTCGAAGTGGCTGAAGGACCTGGAAGCAGACATCGGCCTGACGCTGTTCGAGCGCCACGCGCGCGGCATCGAACCCACGCTGTATGGACTGGAACTGCGCACGCATGCGCGCGAGATCCTGGGCAAGCTGGGCCGCGCCCAGGACACCATGGCGCAGCTGGCCCGCGGCGCCACCGGCACGCTGGCAGTGGGCGTCACGCCCAATATCGCGCCGGTGCTGCTGCCGCCCAGCATCCGGCGCTTTCGCGAACGCTATCCACGCGTGCTGCTGCGCCTGGCCGAGAACACGCTGGACTACCTGCTGCCGCTGATGCAGGAAGGCACGTTCGACGTGCTGGTGGGACGCCTGGAACAGCACTCGCTGCCGCGCAACCTGCACTACGAAGAGTTGTACGGCGAGCCCATCTGCCTGGCCGTGGGCACGGCGCATCCGCTGGCGAACAAGCGCAAGGTGACATGGGAGGACGTACAGGAATACCCCTGGATCGCGCCCGGCGCTTCAACACCGATGCGGATACGCATCGATTACGAACTGGCGCTGGCCGGCCAGCCCGCGCCCTGGCATCAGGTGGAATCGTCGTCGGTGCTGGTCAACCTTGCGCTATTGGACGGATCGGATCTGGTACTGCCGATCTCCGAGCGGCTGGCAAAGCATTTCGCCAAGCAGCACATGATCAAGGTATTGCCGCTGGCGATGCGCAGCCGCGGGATTACAGGCATGGTGTGGCGAGACGCCGCGCTGGCCTCGGAACATGCGGCGTACTTCATGGAGTGCCTGCGGCTGGCGCGGTGACGGCGACAGGAAATGGCAGATAATCCACGGCACTCCCTGCCGCCTCTCCAGAGGTCGGCGACAAAATGCGCCAACCAGTCCTGAACGGAATGCCATGAACCGATCCGAATACGAAACCGAACTGCTGCGCATCCTGCGCGCCCACGACGCCGCGGCGCGCGCCACACTGACAGCGCTGATCGCCGCCCTGCCGCCCAAGGCGCGCGAGATCCACTTCGTGGTGTTCCCCGACCAGGACGGCGAAGGCACATTCTCCGTGGTGGCCAGCCTGGAGGGCCCGGACCTGTTCGTGCTCAACAAGGCCATCGAAGGCCACCGCTACCTGTTCGACGTGCGCCACACGGAAGACGGCATCGAGCCCGAGGTTCCTCTGTTCGCGTCGGACGAAACTGGTTTCAACGTCCAGGACGTCATCGTCGATACGGCGATGCAATGGGTGGCGGAACTATGGGAAACGAACGGCCAGGGCCGTTCGCCGCTGCCGGCGCTGGTATATGGGGAGGAAGGCTACGGAACGCTTGAGCCGCTCGCATTGCCGGCATAGCACTGCGGCAGGGGCTCCTACGGCGCCGCGGCCTCCGCGCTCACCAGGCCACGTGGAACATCGCCTTGGCCAACACCACGATCAGCACCATGTGGCAGAACACGCTGATATGCATGCGCCGGCTCAATGCGCCAGTCAGGCGCTTGCGGCGAGCGAGCGTCAAGGCGGTCGCGACATGGACCAGCACGCTCAAGGCAAGCGCGATCTTCAGCGACAGCAGGACGCCGAAGGACGATGCAAACGGGTTGGCGAGCGCGCTGCGGTATTGCCAGGCCAGGCCCAGGCCGGCCAGGTACAGCACGACGACCGACCACGGCAGCACGGCCCGCACGCGTGGCGCCAGCTGGCTGCCCAGCGCGCGGCGCACGTCGGGCGGCAGGCGCTTGTGAACGGGTTCCAGGAACAGCACCTCGAACGTAACGGTGCCGACGAACAGGAAGGCGGCAAGCAGGTGCAGGATGAGCAGCAAGGGGTAGGTGTTCATGGCTGCGATCGGGAATGGCCATCAACGAGGATTGTCCCATCAACCCGGAAGCCGCGGACATGACAAACATCAAACCCGCCTCGCGCGAAAGCCTCCGCGCGCCCCCGCCGCCTGGCTTGCCCGGTCCTCAGAACTTGTAGCTCACCTTCATCCAGACGTTCCTGGGCGTGCCGTAGTTGTAGCCGTTGTAGCCCCCCAGACCGCTGTAGTAATACTTGTCGGTCAGGTTTTCCACGTTGACGGACGCGGACACATGCCTGTTGAAGTCATAGCGCGCCATCAGGCCAAACAGCGTGACGCCGCCCTGGCTGGCGCGCCCCAGCCCGCCGGCTTCGTCGTAGTAGATGCTGCTCTGGTAGCTGACGTTGCCGCCGATCGTAAGCTTGCTCCATTCGCCCGGCAGCCTGTAGCTGGCGGCCAGGCGGAACAGCCGCTGCGGCGTGCTCGGCAACAGCAATGCGCCTTCGGCGTCGCGCTTGGCAAAGTAGGTGTAGCCGCCCATCAGCTGCAGGCCCGGCGCCACTTCGCCGGATGCGGTCAGCTCGAAACCCTTGCTGCGCGCGCCTTTGACGGCGCGGTAGGGAGTGCTCCCGTCCGGCAGCGGCGGGCTGGACGGATCCTCCACCGCAACGTTTTCCTCCTGGGTGCGGAATATCGCGAAGCTTGTGTTCAGCTTGCCGTCCAGGTGTTCGCCCTTCAGGCCGATTTCATAGTTCTGGCCGGTTTGAGGAGGCAGCACCACGTTGCTGGCGTCGCGCGAGGTGGTGGGAATGAAGATCCGGGTGTAGCTGGCGTAGGCCGAATAATCCTTGCTCAGGTCCACGACCACGCCGGCATAAGGCGTGAAGACGCCGTTTTCCTTTGCGGTGGGGTTGTGGGTCCAGGTGTTGGCGGGGCCGTTGTAGGCCGATGAGTTTTCTTCGTACCAGGTGGTCCGCGCGCCCAGGATCAGCGACACCGGCTCGGCCACCTTCAGGCGCGCGGAACCGTAGATGGCGGTCTCCTTCGCGTCCAGGAAGGTGTTGTAGAAGGTGTAGGGCATGGCGGGCCGCGGCACGTCGCGCAGCTCGTAGAGATTCACGCGCCGGCGGTCCCAGCCGGCGGGATTCGCCGAGTTCAGGTTGAGTTCGCTGGTGTAGCGGTTGTAGCTCAGCCCCAGGACGGCCCGGTGCTCCCTGCCGAATGCCTGGAACGGCCCTTCGGCGTAGACGTCGAAGGACTTGTTGGTGGAGCTTGCGGGGTTGTCGCGCAATTCGATGGTGGACGCGCAGGACGGATCGACAGGCTGATACGCGAGGACGTAGCCCCAGGCGGCTTTTCTTTCGTTTTTCAGGCGGCTGGCGTCCATCTTGACGTACCAGCCGCTGCCGAAGCGGTGGTCCAAGGTCGCGAATATCCGGTCCGTATACATGTCCCATTGGCTCCACGGCGTCACGGGATTGAAGGACCTGGGAAAGTTCGTGCGCGTGCCGTCGCTGTAGAACAGCGGCGCCTGGCCGAAGTTCGCGCCGTCGATGGCGGTCTTTTGGTGCTCGTAGCCGAGGCTGACCGTGGTGCTGGGCAGGATGTCGGCCTCGAGGATGCCGTAGAAGACATCGTCGGACCGCTTCTTGTAGTCGATGAAGCTGTCGCCCGCGGTGCGGGCGGCAACCACGCGGCCGCGCAGCGTGCCGGCGCTGTTCAGCGGGCCGCCCAGATCGGCTTCGGCGTTGTAGCTGTTCCAGCGGCCGACGCCGCCGGTGACGTGTCCGGCAAACTCCGATGTGGGGCGCTTGCGCACCAGGTTCACCGAACCGCCGGGTTCGCCCACGCCGTTGAGCAGGCCTGCGGCGCCGCGCACGACTTCCACCCGGTCGTAGATGGCGGTGTTGATCATGCCCGCCTCGGCCGACGGCGTCTTGAACGACAGCGTGGGCACGCCATCGAGCATGGTGTTCAACGCAAAACCGCGCGAGGTGAATTGCACGCGCTCATCCAGCCGGTCGACGGCGATGCCGGGCGTCTGGCGCATCACCTCGTCCAGCGTGTTCAGGTTCTGGTCGTCCATCTGCTGCCGCGTGACGACGCTGATGGATTGCGGGGTTTCGCGCAGCGACAGCGGCATGCGGGTGGCGGCGCTGGTTGCCGGCACGGTATAGGAGCCTGTCCCTTCGGAGGGACCTTCGTCGCCAGCGCCGGTGACGGTCACGGCGGGCAAGGCCGTGACTTCGCCCTGCGGCAATCTGCGCAGCGTGTAGCCGCCGTCCGCGCGCCGCGCCGGTTCCAGCCCGCTGCCGGCCAGCAGCTGGCGCAGCCCTTCCTCGAAGCCATAGCTGCCGCGCAATCCCGGCGACTGGAGGTCGCGCGTCAGAGCAGGATCGAACGACAGCAGGACCCCGGCCTGGGCCGCGTAGGCCGACAGCGCCGCGCTGAGCGGCCCGGGCCCGATGGCTACGCTCACCTGCCCCGCCTGCGTCTGCGCCTGGGCAGGCGTTATCAACCCGGCCAGAGGCAGCGCGAATACGCCTGCCGCGAGCAAGGCGGGGAAGGAGACGCTTGCGCGCAACGGGGGAAGCTGACGGGGCATGACATGCACTCCAGATGTTGGTCTTACCCTCGTAGCCAGATAAGACGCAGAAAGTGCTAGTCGCCGTTACAAAATAGTCCCGCCGCGCGGCACCAGCGACACCCAGTAGCGGGTGCGATGGCGCAGGCCGAGTTGCAGGGTGTCCGCTACCGTGGCCAGCACCCGGTCGGGTTCGGCCAGCGGGAAGGCGCCGGAAATCGGCAGATGCGCCACTTCGGGCGCGCAATCGATCCAGCCCGTGCGGTAACGCTGAAGCTCGCGCAGGAATTCATTCAAAGGCATGCCGTCGACCTGCAGCATGCCGCGCTGCCAGGCGGCGGGGTCGCCGGTCAGCGCTTGGGCGTCATCGATATGGCCGCCGCCAAAGCGCAGGCCCATGCCGGCGGGCACGATGCGCGCCGCATCCGCCGAAGCGCCCGGTAGCGCCACGCGCACGGCGCCTTCCAGAACCTGTACCGCCGATACGCCATCGTCGCGCCTGACCACGAAGCGCGTACCCAATGCGGTGATGCTGCCTTCGCGGGTGCGCACGATGAACGGCCGGGAAACCTGTTGCGGGTCCGGCGCGGTTTCGATCAGGATTTCGCCGCCGTGCAGCGCGATCAGCCGCTGCTGGGCATCGAACAGGACGTCCATGGCGGTGGCGGCATTGAGCACCACGCGGCTATGGTCCGCCAGCATCACCTCGCGCCGGGCGCCGACAGCAGTGCGGTATTGCGCCACCCAGCCGCGCCAGGCTTCATCGACCTGCGCGTAGCCGATGGCGCCTCCGGCGCCGATCAGCACCAGCAGCTTGCCCAGCGCGGCGCGGCGGGCGGACGAGCGCGGTCGCCCCAACACGGGCAGCATGCCCTTGGGCAACGCCTCAAAACGGCGCGTAAGCGCTTCGGTGCGCTGCCAGGCGCGCTCGTGTTCAGGATCGGCCTGGCGCCAGGCTTGCCACGCGTCCCGGTCCGCCTGGCTGGCGCTGCCGGAGGTCAGCCGCAAAAACCAGTCCACCGCGCCGTCCAATGCACGCGGATCGATGCGCCCTGCCTCGCCGGCGCTCATGGCGCGAACTCCAGGCACTGGCGCAGGGCGCGCGCGATGTACAGCCGCACCGAGCCGACCGACACGCCCAGCGTCTTGGCAATATCCGCGTGCGTCTGCCCTTCAAGCTGGCAAAGCAGGAAAGCGCGCCGCACCGGGACGGGCAAGCCATCCAGCATGGCGTCGATTTCACACAGGGCTTCCAGCGCCAGGGCGCGCTCCTCGGGTGACGGCGACTGCGCCTGGGGCAGCTGCGCCAGCGTTTCCAGATAGGCGCGTTCGAGATCCCTGCGGCGCAGGTGATTCACCATGAGACCGTGCGCGATGGTCGCCAGATAGGAACGCGGCTCGCGGATGTCGCCCGGATCACGGCGGGCCAGCACACGCAGATAGGTGTCATGCACCAGGTCGGCGGCGTCGAAAGCGCATCCCAGTTTTTTACGCAGCCAGCCCTGCAGCCAGCCTTGGTGTTCCTGGTACAGCGTATGCAGGGGGTGCCGCGGAGAGGGATCGGAGGCGGCCATGAAGACGCACGGTTATAAATGAGAATGACTACAATTTACAACATAGTACCCTGCACCGGGTGAAATGACTGCGCCCGGCCGCTGAATCCAGGGGCCGGGCGCAATGGGGAAATCCAGAGGGAAGCTGGCGTCTTACTTCTTCGACGCGTCCTGCTCCACCACCATGTCCAGCACATACACCTGCTTGGGCGCATCCGCGGGCGGGTTCTTCCAGTCGTAGCGCTTCACGCGCAGCACGGTGCGCACGCCATCCTGGTGCTGGAAGCCTTCGATGGACTGATACAGCGGATGCCACTTGTCCTGGGTAGGCTGCTGCACGCCGGCTTCGTTGTAGCGGCGCTCGCGCACCATCAGGCACTGGTAGTTGGGAATCAGCGGGTGGCTGCACTCCGTCTTCTTCGCGGCAACTTCCAGGAACATGATTTCGCCGGCGCTGCCGTACAGGGTCTCGGGCGTAGGTTCGCCGACGAACTTCAGGACGCTGCCGTCCTGCGCAACCAGCTCCAGTCCGGGTTCGGAAGCGTGTCCGCTGAGCGTGGCGCGCAGGTCGCCCTTCATGCGCTGGCCGATCTCGGCGTCCAGGCGCATCAGGCTCTGGTCGCAGGCCTTCATGGTCGACGCGAGGTTCGCCACCTGCAGCACGCCGTTCTTGTAGGTGTAGCCCCCGAACTGCGCATTGCAGCCGCCGCGGATGTTCAAGGCGTCCTGCGTGAACGACAGGCGCAGTTGATGTTCGACGCCAGCCTGGAGCGCGGCTATCGGCTTGCCCGCTGCATCGGTGGCGGAAGCCAGGCGCCAGTAATAGGCGGGCAGGCTAACTTCAGGGCTGGCGGGCGTGGTGGCGGTAGTGGGCATGGAGGACGATCCTTCACGGGGAGAGGAAGTCGGAGCGCAAGCTTGCAGCAGCGCGGCGCATACGGACGCAAGGAGGATGGTTTTCTTCATGGTTCGTTTCCTGTCAGCCGGATGGCACTGATGAAAAACGGGATTCTACGTTCGCGGGATGGACGTTTTAAACACGCAGCCATCCAGTCGGTTTCAAAATCTTGCCGCAGATCCGGCCTGAAAAACACCCTCTGAGCAACGCAATCTACGGGTTTTCCCTAGGCAACCGTATAGCGCTCTTGCCTGCCAGCGGATCACCGTGAGGTTCTGCTTGCCTTACAACTAAATACATAACCCTCAAAATACTGCAAGTATTGCCAATCCACCGCGAACTGCACGCAATACGCGCAAACCACCGCAATACAAGGCCGATCGCGCGCTCGCGATCGGCTCGCCAGCGTCAATTGGCAGGGTAGGCCGCGCCCGTCAGGCAGGCTCGGGCCCACTCATAGTCGTCATCGCCCACGATCTCTCCATCGATCTTGGGCAGCGGCTGGGCTGGATAGGAAAAGTCTGGCTTTTTCGGCTTCATGTTCCATTTTGTCTCGCCCGCCTTATCGGAGCATGCCTCGTCCGAGCTGCTGAACGAGCAGGATGCCGCCAACTGCGGCTTGCCGTCCACGACGTTGGCGACATAACGCTTGGTGTAGACGCCGCCCGACGCCCAGTACTCGTCGACCGAGCAAATGCGGTCATTATTCTGGTAATGCCGCGTCGCGAAGCAGCCGTAGTAGGCATTTTCGCCTGGGAAGACGTCGCAAGAAGTCGAGTAGCCGGCGTAAGCGCCGCCGGTGAATTGCGCCTGGAACTGCTGCTGGCGGACTGCGCTGCCGATCATGTCGGGGAGCGTTGCGCCCTTGTGCGTCTCCTTGAGCTGCGCCGTGCGGCTTTGGATCAAATCGCGAGCGACGCCTGCGGCCGTCTTGCCGTCGGGAACCGAACTCGGGTCCTCGATCAGGTTCGTGAGCGCGCGGTCGCGCGCCACAATCCAGCGCTTCTGGTTGTGCGCCAGCATGGCGCGGATATCTCCGTCGGGAGCCTGTTTCAGAATCGCGGCGTAAGCCCGGTTCAACTCGGCGTCCGCCGCCACGGTCTTGCGGTCCGAGCAGATCAGCTTTTCCACGGCGCTGGCGGCTTTGGCGCAATCGATCGCATAGGCGGGCGCGGCAAGCGCGAACAGGCCGGCGACGCACAGCAGGCGGCCCACGGGGATTCCAGATTTCATGTGACGTTTCTCTTTGAGAATGCGCTGCGCAGCGTTTCGATGCTTGCAGACCGTTAAGCCATTCATCGCAAGGCGGCAGCAAGGCTGCAATTTTGCACGCGACTTTTTAACAGACTGGAAACAGAGTTCAACGCTCTGCAACGCAGCGCGGATTGCACAGTCCATTGGAATATTCCCCTTCCCCTGCTCGTCTACTCAGTGGCAAGCCGCGCAAGAGACCACGCAGCACGCCACGGATCAACCAGCCGAACGCGCCGGACGCCCGGCGTCGGTCAGCGCAGAAATGGAAGTCTTGATATGAAGTCGATCAGATCGTTTGCCTGCGGCATTGCCCTGGCTTGCACCGCCGCCGGCAGCGCCTGGGCCGCTCCGGGCCTGAACGTGTACGGCCCCGGCGGTCCCGCGCCCGCGATGAAGGAAGCGGCCACTGCGTTCGGCAAGCTGCACGGCATTGACGTCAGCGTCACCGCGGGCCCCACGCCGGCCTGGGCCGACAAGGCCAAACAGGACGCCGACGTGATCTACAGCGGCGCCGAAAACATGATGAGTGGTTTCGCCTCGGCGCTGCCCGGCGTGTTCGAGCTGCGCGAGGCCCGCACGCTGTACCTGAGGCCCTCGGCCATCCTGGTGCGTCCGGGCAATCCCAAGGCAATCAAGGGCTTCAAGGATCTGCTCAAGCCCGGCATCAAGGTCATGGCCGTGTCCGGCGCGGGCCAGACGGGACTGTGGGAAGACGTGGCCGGCCGTCTTGGCGACGTCGAAACCGTGCGCGCCTTCCGCGCCAACCTCGTGCTGCCGGAGGCCGGCAACAGCGCACAGGCGCGCACCCAATGGACCGAGGACAAGACCATAGACGCCTGGCTGATCTGGAACATCTGGCAGGTGTCCAACCCCGAGCTCGCCAGCATGGTCGAGGTGGAAGAGGCCTACCGCATCTATCGCGACGCGGGCGCCGTCGTGACCAGGAAAGGCAAGGGCAATGCCCAGGCGCAGGCCTTTATCGACTTCCTGACTGCGCCCGAAGGCCGGGCGATCTTCAAGAAATGGGGCTGGAAGACGGATTGAGGTCCGCCAGGAGCCGGACGTAAAAAAGCCCGCGATTCCCTGGGAATTGCGGGCTTTCCGATGCGCTCGGACCGGGACGCGCAAGGCGTCCCGAAAACTCAGCCGGCCACGCGGAAGCGCTCGGCATCGTCCATGAACGCCTTTTCGCCGAAGCCGTTTTCGTTGGAGCCGAACGGCATCTGCGCGCGCAGCTTCCAATACGCCGGAACGTTCCATTCGCGGGCGACGGCGGCGTCGATCAGCGGGTTGTAGTGCTGCAGGCTGGCGCCCACGCCCGCGCTGGCCAGGGTGCTCCAGACCGACAACTGGGCCATGCCGCCCGCCTGCTCGGACCAGACCGGGAAGTTGTCCGCGTACAGAGCGAATTTTTCCTGCAAGCCCTGCACCACGCCCTGGTCTTCAAAGAACAGCACGGTGCCCACGCCCGCGGCGAAGCTCTTGAGCTTGGCTTCGGTCTGGGCAAAGCTCTCGGCCGGCGCGACCTTGCGCACTTCTTCGATCGCGATGTTCCAGAGCTTTTCGCTCTCGGCGCCGAACAGGATCACGGCGCGCGAACTTTGCGAATTGAACGACGAGGGGCTGTGCTTGATCGCTTCCTGGATCAGGGAGGTCAGTTCCTCCTTGGAGATCGACAGGTTGCGGCCCAGCGAGTACTGCGTGCGACGCTGCTTGAGGGCGTCCAGATAAGCGTTGCTCATGACGTTGTGGCCTTCCGACGAGTAGATAGAGGAAAATGCATGGCGAATTCTACCGACCGGCAATTGTCCCGAATACGTCCAGGAAGCCAAAAAACACCCCATTGCGCGGAACAAACTGTTCCGCCTATCGACCAAATCGGCTCTGCGCAAGGTGACGGACAGCCCAATCCAAGGACCCAACGTGCATTACACCCAAGACCCGAACACCCCCGCCGCCGCCGATATCGGCTTTGACGACTTTCTCAAGGTCGACATCCGCATCGGTACCATCCAGTCGGCGCAAGCCTTTCCCGAGGCGCGCAAACCCGCCTACAAGCTGACGATAGATTTCGGCGCCGGCGTGGGCATCCGCAAAAGTTCGGCGCAGATCACCGATCGCTACACGCTGGAACAGCTGACGGGCAAGCGCGTCATGGCGGTGGTGAACTTTCCGCCGCGCCAGATCGGGCCGATGAAATCCGAAGTGCTGGTGCTGGGTTTCGCGGACGAGTCCGGCGGCATCGTGCTGGCAGTGCCGGACGATCAGGTTCCCAATGGCACCCGCCTGACCTGACCTCCCGAGCCCCGGAGTTTCCTCCATCGGGGCTTTCCCCTATTACTTGTCTACCGTCAAAAAACTATCGTATTCGAGAATTATCAAATAAGAGAATTCTCGCTTCCGACAAAATGACAGCAGAACCCCTATTCGATTACGCCGTGATCGGCGCCGGCATCGCCGGCGCTTCCGTGGCCTACCGCCTGAGCGCCACGGCCTCGGTGGCCGTGTTGGAACGCGAGGCCCAGCCGGGCTACCACTCCACCGGCCGTTCCGCGGCCATGTTCATGGAAACCTACGGCACGGACCAGATCAAGGCGCTCACGCGCGCCAGCCGCGCCTTCTACGAAAATCCGCCGCAGGGCTTCAGCGAGCATCCGCTGCTCAGCCCGCGCGGCGTGCTGTACATCGCCACGCCCGAACAGCGGGACCTGCTGCGCCAGGTCTATGACGACTTCCGCAGCCAATCGCCCAATGTGGCGCTGATCGACGCCGAAGCGGCCGTCGAGCGCGTGCCCTGTCTGCGCGCCGACCAGATCTGCGGCGCCATCGAAGAACCGGACGCGCGCGACATCGACGTGCACGCGCTGCATCAGGGCTTTCTGCGCGGCATGTCGCGCCAGGGCGCAGTACTGCACAACAATGCCGAAGTCGTGTCGGCTGCCCATGCGGACGGCGTCTGGACGCTGACGCTGGCCGATGGCCGCAGCCTGCGTGCGCGAGCGCTGGTCAACGCCGCGGGCGCCTGGGCGGACCATACCGCGGCCCTCTGCGGGGCCTCGCCCGTCGGCCTGCAGCCGTGCCGCCGCACCGCCTTCACGTTCTCCGGCCCGCAGGACGTGGACTTTGCCCATTGGCCGGCCGTGGTCGGCGTCGACGAAAGCTATTACTTCAAGCCCGATGCCGGCCAATTGCTGGGATCGCCGGCCAACGCCGATCCGGTCGCCGCGCATGACGTGGTGCCGGAAGAACTGGACGTGGCCACCGGCATCTACCGCATCGAAAGCGCGACCTCGCTCACCATCCGCCGCCCCAAGCACACCTGGGCCGGCCTGCGCTCCTTTGTGCGCGACGGCGATTTCGTGGTCGGCTGGGATGCCGATGCGCCCGCCTTCTTCTGGCTGGCGGCCCAAGGCGGCTATGGTATTCAGACGGCCGCGGCGACTTCTGAGCTGGCTGCCGCGCTGCTCACGCGCCAGCCGCTGCCCGCCCATCTGCATGCGCACGGCGTGAATGCCGAAGCCGTGCGTCCTGCGCGATTGCGCTGAACCCACCCCCTTGCCTGCGAGAGTCCACCATGACCACCATTGCCCGCTACCCCAGCCCCCTGCCCCTGCCGTTCTCCCGCGCCACCCAGGCCGGCGGCTTCCTGTTCCTGTCGGGCCAGATCCCGATGGACGCCAACGGCCAGGTCGTGCGCGGCGACATCACCGCCCAGACCCATGCCGCCATCGAGCGCATCAAGGAAACGCTGGCCCTGGCGGGCGCCACCCTCAAGGACGTGGTGCGCGTGACGGTATGGCTGTCGGACCTGGAGCTCTTTGCGCAGTTCAACGACGCCTACCGCAGCCATTTCTCGTCCGACTTCCCTTCGCGTTCGACGGTCGAGGCCAAGCTGGCCATGGGCGTGGACGTGGAAATCGAGGTGCAGGCCTGGCTGGGCGCGGCAGTCGCGCACGGCGGCTACACGCCGGGCCCCGTGTCCGAAGCCTGATCCCGCCCCGCGGGCCTGTCCGATGGTTTGACACTGCCCGGCCCTCGCGCCAGGCGGTGCGGTCTTTTCCTTGCGCTCGCGGCAACGCCTGCGCCCCCATGTGCACATCCTTACGCGGAGCGGCAGCATGAAAATCTTTTCCGGGTCCCTGGCGACCGAGACGAACACCTTCTCTCCCATCCCGACCGGGCTGTCGGCCTATCGGGCGCGCGGCTACTACCCCGCAGGCCAGCATCCGGACCGCATGCAGATGTTCTCGGGGCCGCTGTGGGCGGCGCGCCAGCGCGCGCAAGGCAAGAACTGGACCTTGATCGAAGGCCTGACCGCCGGCGCAACGCCGGCCGGCATCACCACCCGCCACGCCTACGAAACCCTGCGCGACGAACTGCTGGGCGACCTGAAGCGCGCGGGCCGCGTCGACATCGCCCTGTTCGGCCTGCACGGCGCCATGGTGGCCGACGGCTACGACGACTGCGAAGGCGACCTGCTGCGCCGCGCGCGCGAGATCGTGGGCCCCGACACCGTGATCGGCGCCGAACTGGACCCGCATTGCCACATGACGGCGGACATGGTGGAAAGCGCCGACTTCCTGGTGTGCTTCAAGGAATATCCGCACACCGACATCCTGGAACGCGCCTACGACCTGGTGGACCTGTGCGTGGCGCGCGCCGAAGGCCGCATCAAGCCAACGCGCGCCGTGTACGACTGCGAGATGATCTCCATCATGCACACCAGCCGCGAACCCATGCGCAGCTTCGTCGACCGCCTGCTCGCGATGGAAGGCAAGGAAGGCGTGCTGTCGGTGTCGATCGCGCATGGCTTCCCGTGGGGCGACACCCCCGACATGGGTTCCAAGGTGCTGGTCTATACCGACGGCGACCAGGCCCAGGCCAACGCCCTGGCGCGCGCGCTGGGCGAAGAGATCATCGGCTTTCGCGACCAGTTGACGCCACCCTACCCCGGCGCCGACGAAGCGCTGGACCAGGCCCTGGCGTTGAACGACTTTCCGGTGGTGCTGGCCGATTCCGCCGACAACGCGGGCGGCGGCGCCCCCAGCGACGCCACCTTCATCCTGGAACGCGTGCTGGCGCGCGGCATCACCGACGTCGCGACCGGCCCCTTCTGGGATCCGGTGGCGGTGCAGCTCTGTTTCGAAGCTGGCGAAGGCGCGCGCATCCAGCTGCGCATCGGCGGCAAGGTCGCGCCGGTATCGGGACAGCCGCTGGACCTGGACTGCGAAATCGTGGCGCTCAAGCGCGACGCCATCATGACCGGGCTGGCCGGCACGCCCGCCCTGCTGGGCGACGTGGCCATCGTGCGCAGCCAGGGCGTGACCATCGCCCTGACCACCAACCGCACCCAGGCCATGGGCACCGACCTGTTCACGCAGTTCGGCGTGGACCTGCAGGCCATGAGGCTCATCATCGTGAAATCGTCGCAGCATTTCTACGCCTCGTATTCGCAGGTCGGCCGCCACGTCATCTACGTGGAAACGCCGGGCGCCATCACCACCGACTACAACGCGCTGCCTTACACCAAGCGCAAATTGCCGAAGTGGCCGTTCAAGGCCTGAGGCTCAACGATCGCCGCCCGACCAGGGCTTAGGAATAACGAAGGGGATAACAATGATCAGACGTTTCAGTTTGCTGGGCGCAGCCGCCCTGCTGGCCATGGGGGCCGCCACCGGCGCGCTGGCGCAGACCAAGACCCTGCGCCTGGTGCCGCACGCGGACCTCAAGACGCTGGACCCGCTGTTCAACACGGCCTACATCACGCGCAACCACGGCTACATGGTGTTCGACACCCTGTTCTCGCAGGACAGCAAGGGCCAGGTCAAGCCGCAGATGGTGGATAGCTGGACCGTGTCCGAGGACGGCAAGAGCTGGAGCTTCACCTTGCGCCCAGGCCTGAAGTTCAATGACGGCACGCCCGTCAAGGCCGAGGACTGCGTGGCGTCGATCCAGCGTTGGGCCAAGAAGGACACGCTGGGCCAGGCCATGATGGCCGCGGGCGCCGAACTCGCGGTGACCGGCGACAACAGCTTCACGCTGACGCTGAAGGAGCCTTTCGGCCTGGTGCTGGACGCCCTGTCCAAGCCTTCCGGCATGCCGCCCTTCATCATGCCCAAGCGCCTGGCCATGACGGACCCGAACACCCAGGTCACGGAAATGGTCGGCTCGGGCCCCTTCCTCTTCAAGCGCGATGAATGGGTGCCGGGCAACAAGGTCGTGTACGTGAAAAACCCGGCCTACGTGCCGCGCACGGAACCTGCCGACGGCCTGGCGGGCGGCAAGAACGTCAAGGTGGACCGCGTCGAGTGGGTCTACATTCCCGACGGCAACACGGCCACCGCCGCCCTGATGAACGGCGAAGTCGACATGATCGAACAGACCACGCCCGACTTCCTGCCCGTGCTGGAGACCAACAAGGACATCACCCTGAACACGTCCGTCGCGACGCAGGGCATGGTCATCCTCAATTCGCTGCATCCGCCCTTCGACAACCAGCTTGCCCGCCAGGCGCTCTACCACCTGGTGAACCAGAAGGAAATGCTGTCGGCCATGGGCTACCCGGAGAAATACCGCGTGGACTATTGCCCCAGCCTCTTTGTCTGCGGCTCGCCGCTGGCCAGCGACGCGGGCGCGGCGCCGTACGCCAAGACCGACCCGGCGCGCGCCAAGCAACTACTGCAGGAAGCCGGCTACAAGGGCGAGAAAGTCGTGGTGCTGTACCCCACGGACCACCTCAGCGCGCCCGCCGTCATGGTGCTGACGCAGAACATGAAGAAGGCCGGCATCAACGTCGACCTGCAATCCATGGACTGGGCCTCCCTGGCCGGACGCCGCCTGAAGAAGGATCCGCCCGCGCAAGGCGGCTGGAACGTCTTCCTGACCTGGGGCGGCTATTACGACGCCAGCACGCCGGTGACCAATCCCTGGATGTCCGCCGCTTGCGGCAACAGCCTGCCGGGCTGGCCCTGCGACAAGGAACTCGACGCGCTGCGCACCAGCTGGATCCGCGAAACGGACCCGGCCAAGCGCAAGGACATCGCCGCGCAGATGCAGGCGCGCGCCTACCAGAGCGTGCCGTATGTCATGTGGGGGGAATTCAAGCCCGTGTCCGCGTTCCGCGGCTTGCAGCACACCGAGCTGCTGAAGACCGGCATCCCGGTGATGTGGAACATCGAGAAGCCGTAAGGCGGGCGCCGGGCGCCATGTGCGCCCGGCCACAAGCCGGGGGAAAACCAGCGTGAAATACATACTGCGCCGCATCGCGGCCGTCATTCCTGTCATGGCCGTGGTCGCGGTCGTGGTGTTCCTGCTGATCCACCTGTCGCCGGGCGATCCCGCGGCGGTGATCGCGGGCGACAACGCCACCGCCGACGACGTGGAGAAGATCCGCCAGAACCTGGGGCTGGACAAACCATTGCTGCAGCAGTTCGGCATCTGGGTCAGCCACATCGCCACTGGTGATCTGGGCACGTCGATGTCGACACAGATGCCGGTCTCGCAGCTGATCGGCCAGCGCATGGGGCCGACGCTGTCCATCGCCATTTTCACCATGCTGTTCGCGGTGATCGCGGCGATTCCGCTGGGCGTGCTGGCGGCCTGGCACGCGGGCCGCTGGCTCGACCGGCTGGTCATGATAGGCGCGGTCTGCGCATTCTCGGTGCCGGTGTTCCTGATCGGCTACAGCCTGGTCTACGGCTTTTCGATCAAGCTGGGCTGGCTGCCGGTGCAGGGCTACAAGCCCCTGGCCGACGGCGTGGTGCCCTACCTGCGCCATCTGGTGCTGCCCTGCCTGTCGCTGGGCCTGGTCTACATGGCGCTGCTCACGCGCATGACGCGCGCCACCATGCTGGAAGCCCTGTCCGAAGACTACATCCGCACCGCCCGCGCCAAGGGCCTGGCGGCCGGCCCCATCGTCTGGCATGCGCTGAAGAACGCCGCCAATCCCATCGTCACCACCATCGGCGTGGGCGTGGCCCTGCTGATCGGCGGCGTCGTGGTCACGGAAACCGTATTCGCGATTCCCGGCCTGGGCCGCCTGACCATCGACGCCGTGCTGCGCCACGACTATCCCGTGATCCAGGGCGTGCTGCTGGTGGCCTCCGGCATCTATGTCCTGATCAACCTGCTGGTCGACCTGAGCTACCGGCTCTTCGATCCGCGCATCCGCTATTGAACGGGGACTACGCATGACGACCACTACCCTGTCCCTGCCCGCGCGCCGGCCGCGCCATCGCCGCGTGCTGCGCTCGCTGCGCCGCCATCCCATGCTTTACATCGGCGGCGCCATCCTGCTGGCGCTGGCCGCGATTGCGCTGGCCGCGCCCTGGCTGGCCACCGTCGATCCGCAGGACATCAATCCGCTGGCGCGCATGAAGCCGCCATCGTCCGAACACTTCTTCGGCACCGACGCGCTGGGCCGCGACGTCTATTCGCGCACCGTCTGGGGCGCCCGCGTCTCGCTGGTGGTCGGCATCGTGGTGGCGATGGTCTCCACCGTCGCCGGCGTGGCCCTGGGCATGGCCGCGGGCTACTTCCGGCGCATCGACGCCTTCATCATGCGCATCATGGACGGCCTGATGGCCATTCCGGGCGTGCTGCTGGCCATCGCCCTGATGGCCACGCTGAAGGGCGGCCTGGGCACCGTGATCATCGCCATCGTCATCCCCGAGGTGCCGCGCGTGGTGCGGCTGGTGCGGGCGCTGGTGCTGACGATACGCGAGCAGCCCTATATCGAGGCCGCCATTTCGTCCGGCACGCGCGTGCCCGCGATTCTGCTGCGCCACATCCTGCCCAACCTGTTCGCCCCGCTGATGGTGCAGGCCACCTTCATCGCGGCGTCCGCCATCCTGACCGAGGCCGTACTGAGCTTCCTGGGCGTGGGCATACCGCCGCAGATCCCCAGCTGGGGCAACATCATGGCCGAAGGCCGCAACTTCGTGGCCGTGGCTTTCCACATCATCCTGTATCCGGGCTTGTTCCTGGGCGTGGCCGTCCTGGCCGTCAATCTGGTGGGCGACGGGCTGCGCGACATGCTCGATCCCCGTCTGGCGAAAAAGCTGTAGGAGCGCCCATGCAAACCCAACCCGTCTTGCGCGTGCACGACCTCACCACCTGTTTCGATGGCGATGAAACCACAGTGCTTGCCGTGGACCGCCTGTCCTTCGACCTGATGCCCGGTGAAACCCTGGGCCTGGTCGGCGAATCCGGCTGCGGCAAGAGCGTCACGTCCCTGTCCATCATGCGCCTGTTGCGCGCCCCCGGGCGAGTGGCCGGCGGCAGCATCGAGTTCGACGGCCAGGATCTGCTGGCGCTGCCAGAAAAGGCCATGCGCGCGATCCGCGGCAACCAGATCTCGATGATCTTCCAGGAACCCATGACCTCGCTGAACCCGGTGTTCACGGTGGGCCGGCAGATCAGCGAATCGCTCATGCTGCACCAGGGCCTGTCGCGGCGCGAGGCCATGGCGCAGGCCGAATCGCTGCTGGAGCTGGTGCAGATCTCCGACCCGGCGCGCCGGGTGCGCGAGTATCCCTACCAGCTGTCGGGCGGCATGCGCCAACGCGCCATGATCGCCATGGCGCTGGCGTGCCAGCCCAAGGTCCTGATCGCCGACGAGCCCACCACCGCGCTGGACGTCACCATCCAGGCGCAGATCCTGCACCTGCTGCGGGAAATCCAGCAGCGGCTGGGCACCTCCATCGTGCTGATCACCCATGACCTGGGCGTGGTCGCGCAGATGTGCCAGCGCGTCATCGTGATGTACGCCGGGCGCAAGGTCGAGGAAGGCAGCGTCGACGACATCCTGGACCGTGCGCAGCATCCCTATACCCAGGCGCTGATCCGCTCGTTGCCTGATTTCGCCGACGGCCAGGACCATACGGCGCGGCTGGCCGAATTGCCCGGCATCGTGCCGGTGATGACGCCCGAGTCGCGCGGCTGCGCCTTCGCGGCGCGCTGCCCGGAGGCGCAACCGCGCTGTTCCGAGCAGGCGCCTCCCGCCGCCGATGCCGGCAGCCGCCACCGCGTCTGGTGCTGGGCCCGCGCGGCCGAACCCGCCCCCGCCGCCCTGACCGCCTGAGGCCCGCCATGAATCTGCACGACATCCCCCTTGCGAGCGCCGTGTCCGCGCCCGCCGCCGACGCCCCGCCCATGCTGGAAGTCGTCGGCCTGAAGAAACACTACCCCGTGGACAGCGGCAGCGGCGCCAAGGTGCTGCGCGCGGTCGACGGCGTTTCCCTGTCGGTGCCACGCGGCCAGACGCTGAGCCTGGTGGGCGAATCCGGCTGCGGCAAATCGACCACCGGCAAATGCCTGATCCGCCTGACCGATCCCACCGAAGGCCGCATCCTGCTGGAAGGCCGCGACCTGGCCGCCATGAACAGCCGCGAGCTGCGCGCCATGCGCCAGCGCATGCAGTTCATCTTCCAGGATCCGTTCTCGTCGATGAACCCGCGCATGCGGGTGCGCGACATCATCGGCGAGCCGCTGCGCGCCTTCGGCCACAGCCGCGCGGCCATCCGCGACCGAGTCGCGCAGTTGCTGGCCCGCGTCAGCCTGCGCCCGGACGCCGCCGACCGCTATCCCCACGAGTTCTCCGGCGGCCAGCGCCAGCGCATCGTGATCGCCCGCGCGCTGGCGCTGGACCCGGGCCTGATCGTTTGCGATGAACCGGTGTCGGCGCTGGACGTGTCGGTGCAGGCGCAGGTCATCAACCTGTTGATGGACCTGCAGCGCGACCTGGGGCTGACCTATGTCTTCATTTCGCACGACCTGAGCGTGGTGCGCCACATCAGCCATCGCGTCGCCGTGATGTACCTGGGCAAGATCGTCGAGACCGGCACCCGCGAGGCCATCTTCGAACGGCCCGCCCATCCCTATACCCGCGCCCTGCTGGCCGCCGTCCCTTCGGCCCGCCAGGGCGAGCGCAAGCCCGTGGAAGTGCTCAAGGGCGAGATTCCCAGCCCGCTATCGCCGCCCTCGGGCTGCGCCTTCCGCACCCGTTGCCCGATGGCGCAGCCGCGTTGCGCCGAGGAAGCGCCGCAGCCGCGCCAGATCGCCCCCGAACAGCAGGTCGCCTGCCACTTCGCCACCCCCGTTTAGCCGGAGATACGCATGTCCCAGACCGACGCCACCCCGTTCGACTACATCCTTGCCGGCGGCACCGTCATCGACGGCACCAACTCGCCGGGCCGGCTGGCCGATGTCGGCGTGCGCGGCGACCGCATCGCCGCCGTCGGCGACCTGAGCGCCAGCAGTGCCCGGCGGCGCATCGACGTGGCCGGCAAAGTGGTGTCGCCGGGTTTCATCGACTCGCACACGCACGACGACAACTATCTGCTCAAGCACCGCGACATGACGCCCAAGATCTCGCAGGGCGTCACCACCGTGATCACCGGCAACTGCGGCATCAGCCTGGCACCGTTGGCGCATGCCAACCCGCCCGCGCCGCTGGACCTGCTGGACGAAGGCGGCTCGTTCCGCTTCGAGCGCTTCTCCGACTACCTGGAGGCCCTGCGCGCCGCGCCGCCCGCGGTCAACGCCGCCTGCATGGTAGGCCATTCCACCCTGCGCGCCGCCGTCATGCCCGATCTGAAGCGCGAAGCCACGGCGGCGGAAATCCAGGCCATGCAGGCGCTGGCCGACGACGCGCTCGCCAGCGGCGCCATCGGCATTTCCACCGGCGCGTTCTATCCGCCCGCGGCCCATGCCAGCACCGAGGAAATCATCGCGGTGTGCCGCCCGCTGGGCACGCATGGCGGCGTCTACGCCACCCACATGCGCGACGAAGGCGAACATATCGTGGCGGCGCTGGAAGAGACCTTCCGCATCGGCCGCGAACTGGACGTGCCGGTGGTGATCTCGCACCACAAGGTCATGGGCAAGCCCAACTTCGGCCGCTCCAAGGAAACGCTGGCGCTGATCGAGGCCGCCATGGCCAGCCAGGACGTGTCGCTGGACGCCTATCCCTACGTGGCCGGCTCCACCATGCTCAAGCAGGACCGCGTGCTGCTGGCTGGCCGCACGCTCATCACCTGGTGCAAGCCCTTTCCCGAACTGAGCGGGCGCGACCTGGAGGAAATCGCCGCCGAGCGCGGCAAATCCAAGTACGACGTGGTGCCGGAGCTGCAGCCCGCCGGCGCCATCTACTTCATGATGGACGAGCCCGACGTGCAGCGCATCCTGGCGTTCGGCCCCACCATGATCGGCTCCGACGGCCTGCCCCACGACGAGCGTCCGCACCCGCGACTGTGGGGCACCTTCCCACGCGTGCTGGGCCATTACTCACGCGACCTGGGCCTGTTCCCGCTGGAAACCGCGGTCTGGAAGATGACCGGCCTGACCGCCGCCAAGTTCGGCCTGGCCGAACGCGGCCAGGTGCAGCCCGGCTACTACGCCGACCTGGTGGTCTTCGACCCCGCCACCGTGGCCGACTCGGCCACCTTCGATCGTCCCACCGAGCGCGCCGCGGGCATCCACTCGGTGTACGTCAACGGCGCGCCCGTATGGGAAGGCCAGGCCTTCACCGGCCAGCACGCGGGCCGCGTCCTCAACCGGGCGGGTGCCTGATCCCGGCCAGCCCTTACAATCCGGCATACGCAGCGGGGCTTGCGGGCCCTGCCCCAACCACCTCCTACCTGCCAGATCGCTACATGGCCCTACCCGGCACTACATCCCCGCCCGAGATCGTCGGCAAGGAAGAAATGGGCGCTCGCCTGCGGGCCGAGCGCAAGGCGCGCAAGATGACCCTGCAGGCGCTGTCCCGCGCCAGCGGCATCGCAGTCTCGACGCTGTCCAAGGCGGAGCTGGGGCAGATTGCCCTCAGCTACGAGAAGTTCGCCGCGCTGGCCGGCGCGCTCGGCATAGACATGACCCGCATGTTCATGCTGCCGGACGCCTCGCAGGCCGCCGTCGCCCCCACCTTCGTCAAGAACAAGCTCAGCGACGCCCGCGACTACGTCACCGAGAACTACCACTACCGCCTGCTCATGGGCGAATACCCCGGCAAGAAGATGACGCCCATGCTGGCGCTCATCGACTCGCGCAAGGTGGTGGAGTTCGAGGACTACATCCGGCACCCGGGCCAGGAATTCGCGCTGGTGCTGTCGGGCAAGGTCCGCATCCAGTTCGAAAATGGCGACAGCGTCGTGCTGGGCAAGCTGGAGACCGCCTACTTCGACAGCAGCATCGGCCACGTGTACCTGTCCATGAGCAAGAAGCCCGCCGAAGTGCTGGCGGTGTGCAGCGACGTGGGCGAAGTGCCGTCGCGGTTGAAGGCGCCCTGAGGCGGCGGCCGCGCCAAGGGCGCGGCCGCCCGGAACGCCTGTGCGCCGGCCTGCCCGTTCCCTGCCGGGCGGCCGCGCGCAGCACTGGCATATGGCTGTCATACTCGCGGGCGATACTGGCGTCCGGATATCCGCCAGCCCCCGATCCCGGGCGCGCGCCGGATATTCATATAAAAGGTATTTCGTTGGCCGCCGCCCCTGGCCGCCTTACGATACCTGGCATCGACAGGGCCTGACGCCCGCAGGAATGCTCCACATGCAACGCTTGATATCCCCCATACTTACCCGCCGCCCGGTGCTGCTGGCCGGCCCGCTCAGCGCGCGCCGCTACGACGCCGTGGTTTCCCTCCACGCCCACCGCGAAGCGCGCAGGCTGCGCGAATCCGCGCAGCGCATCCTGGCCGTTTCCGCCCGCTACATGCTGCCGGGCGCCTGAACCCGTCCTCAATCGCTGCGACCCGATCTCGTTCGGACGCGCAGTGCCCACTTTCATGCACTTCTTCCAGCTGCCACCTGCGGTAGCATTGCCGCTTCGGCCCGAGACCGGGCCAGGCAGAACAGGAGTCATGCATGCAGAAGGTGGTAATCGTCGGCGGCGGCCACGCGGCGGCGCAATTGTGCGCCAGCCTGATAGAAGGCGGCTTTCCCGGCAGCCTGACGCTGGTGTGCGAAGAGGCCTCGCTGCCCTACCACCGCCCGCCGCTCTCCAAGACCTACATCAAGGATCCGGAAGCCCCGATCCAGCTGCTGCGCGCCGAGGCGGTCTACGCTGACGCCGGCGTGCAGGTGCTGCTGGCCGATCCCGCGGTCGGCATAGACCGCGACGCGCGCCGCTTGACGCTGGCTTCGGGCAAACAGCTGGACTATGACGCGCTGGTGCTGGCCACCGGCACGCGCGCGCGGCGGCTGCCGGACGTCCCTGATGAGCTCCAGAACCTGATCTACCTGCGCAACGCCGACGATGCCGCGCGCCTGCGCGCCGCGATCGCCGACGCGCCTTCGGTCACGGTCGTGGGCGGCGGTTTCATCGGCCTGGAAATCGCGGCCACGGCCGGCGCCCTGGGACGCCCGGTCACCGTCTTCGAATCCGCGCCGCGCCTGCTGGCGCGCTCCGTGTCGCCCGAAGCCTCGGACCACGTCGCCCGCGTGCTGCACGAGTCCGGCGTCGACCTGCGCCTGTCCTCCGACCTGCAACACATCCGGACCGAGAACGGCCGCGTGCGCAGCGTAGTCGTCAACGACGTGGAGCATCCGGTGGACCTGCTGGTCGCCGGCATCGGCGCCGTCCCCGAGATCACGCTGGCGCAGGCCGCGGGCCTGGACTGCCTGAACGGCATCGTGGTGGACGGGCTGATGCAAACCTCGGCGCCCGGCATCTACGCCATCGGCGACTGCACCTCGTTTCCGTATGCGCGCTGGGGCAAGACCCTGCGCCTGGAGTCGGTGCAGAACGCCAACGACCAGGCCCGCACCCTGGCCGGCGTGCTGCTCGGCACCAAGACGCCGTATCACGCTCTGCCCTGGTTCTGGTCCGACCAGGGCGCCTTGCGCCTGCAGATCGCCGGCCTGGCGCCGCCGGACACCGAGCGCGTCCTGCGCCCGGGCGCCAAGCCCGGCAGCTTCTCGATCCTGCACTTTGCCGACGGCCATCTGGTCTGCGTCGAATCGATCAACGCCCCAATGGACCACCTGGCGGCGCGCAAGCTGCTGGAGCTGGGGCTGAACCCGCCCCGCGACGTGCTGGCCGACCCGGCCGTGCCGCTCAAAAGCCACTACTGAGGCGGATGGAGAAAGTCCGCGCCGGCGCGCCTCAGATGAAGCCGGCGGCGCGGAACATGCGCTGGTAGATCTGGCGCAGGACGGCTTCCTTGCGCTTGTTGTAGTCCATGACCTGCATCGCGCCGACCGCCGCCTCGCGCTTGGCCTGGGCATACAGATCGCGATCGGCGTCGTGCTGGCGCAGCCAGTCGCGGAACATCCGGTGGCGGACGTTCTCGGGGCAGTCCGGGCCGAACACGTGCAGGTTCACGCGCGGCGCGGCCAGCTGCAAAAGACGGTGCTGGTGCCAGGACGGCTCCCGCAAGACCAGCGCGTAACCGGCCGCCTCCAGCGCGGGGACATAAGAGTCCTCCTGGACGGGGTCGGCCACTGTCAGGTCTATATCTATCACCGGCTTGGCCGGCAGGCCCGGAACCGCCGTCGATCCCATATGCTCGACCGCAAGCGCCGCCGGTCCCAAGGCCTCGCGCACCTGCGTCGCAAGCTGGCCATAACGGACCGGCCAATCAGGGTCATAGGGTACGACCGCGACCAATTCCGGCGCCGGCTTGCCACGGACCCAGGGATCCTCGTCCGGATCCGAGTCGTAGTGCCGCATGATTTCTTCCGGCGTGGGCGCGCGCCGGTTTCCTGCCGGGCTCAATTGCCGAAAGCGCGACGCAGGCGCTCCAGCTCGGCCATGTTCAGGCGCTTGGCTTCCGCTTCGGCGTAGTTCCGTTCCCCTGATTCGTAGGCACCCTTGTAGATGCACTTGCTGCGGCTCGCGCACTCGCCGCCGGCGCGGGCAGAGGAGGAATACGACTTGGCGGCAGCCTGATCCGAAGTCTTGGAACCGCTGGACGAGCAGCCGGCCATCAGCGCAGCCGCGAAAATCGCCACACCACAGCGGCTCAACGTTTGAATGGACATTTCCTGGTCCTGCAGAAAAGCTGTAGCCGACTTTATAGCAGGCTCTTGGAATCAGGGATTCACGGGCAATTGCTTCGAAACATTGCCGGTCTGAGGGTGCAAGACTCTGCTCGCGGCATATGGCAGCGCCTTTGATTGCGGGTAGACTGCCGCAGCTGGCTGGCCATGCGTTCCCGATAGTTGCCGCGGCGCTGGGAACACCGCGAAATGAAAAAACCCGCATCCTGGTCAAAGGAATGCGGGTCTTTTGCATTTTCCAGGGGCAACCCCTGGAACAAATTCTTGGTGCCGACGGCGAGACTCGAACTCGCACAGCTTTCGCCACTACCCCCTCAAGATAGCGTGTCTACCAATTTCACCACGTCGGCTAACTTCAGCCAGAAAAGCGTGCTTTCCTGGAAAGTCGAACATTCTATCACGCAAATTGGGAAACGGGTGGTTCCGTGCCGCTTTGTCGCTGGCATGCCACCAATCCGTCCCCCCAAGGATTATCCAGAGGAGCCGCGGACGCCCCCTCTCCCCGCCGATCAGTTGATCTGCAGGTTGGTCGCCTTGACGACTTCGCCCCACTTGCGGGTTTCGCTTTCCATGAAGGCCTTGAATGCTTGCGGCGTGTTGGGCGGCGGGGGCATCAGGAAGCCGTTGGTCTGGTAGCTGGCGGCCAGCGCGGCGTCGGAGGTCAGGGCCTTGTTGATGGCGGCGTTGACCTTCTGGACGATTTCGGGCGGGGTGCCGGCCGGCGCGTACACGCCGAACCAGGCCGCCACGTCGAAGCCCTCCACGCCGGATTCGGCGATGGTGGGGATTTCCGGGGCAAACGGCACGCGGCTGCCGGTGGTGACGGCCAGGCCGGTCAGCTTGCCCGCACGCACGTGCGGCAGCAGCGGCGGCAGGTTGTCGAAGATCGAGTCCACTTGTCCGCCCAGCAGGTCGGCCACGGCCGGGCCGCTGCCGCGGTACGGGACGTGCAGGATGTCGATGCCGGTCTTCATCTTGAAGAGTTCGCAGCCCAGGTGGGCGGACGAGCCGTTGCCGGGCGAAGCGCAGGTGAGCTTGCCGGGGTTCTTCTTGGCGTAGGCGATGTATTCCTGCACCGACTTGACGGGCACGCTGGCGTTGACAGCCAGGATGTTGGGCACCACGTTCAGCAGGGCGACGGCGTCCAGGTCCTTGAGCGCGTCATAGGACATCTTGGAATAGAGCGACTGGTTGATCGCGGTGGAAATCGATCCGACGAACAGCGTGTAGCCGTCGGGCGCCGAGCGGGCGACGGACTCGGCGCCGATGTTGCTGTTGGCGCCGGGCTTGTTCTCCACCACGAAGGTCTGGCCGAACTCCTTGCCCAGCACGTCGGCGATCATGCGCGCGCTGATGTCGGTAGTGCCGCCCGGGGCGTAGCCCACGACCAGCCGCACCGGCTTGGTCGGATAGGCGCCGGCCTGGGCCTGCGCCGGTCCGCTGGCGATGCACGCCAGCACTGCCGCCACGCCGGCCAGTTTGGTATAGATCTTCTTCATGTTTCCTCCTGTCGAAAACGGATGGGCGCGCATGGGGATGCGCGCTGTTTTTTTGTTGTTGTGCAGGCACTGCTGCCCGGGGCGGCACCGCCGCCCGCGTCAGGCAGCGCCTGCCGGCCGCAAGGGCGCGATCAGGTCCGGCGTGAGATCGGCCAGCGTCGCGCAGCCGAGCAGCGCCATGTTGGTCGAGATCTCGCTGCGGAATATGTCCGCCACTTTGCGGATGCCGGCGCTGCCGGCCACGGCCGCGCCGAACAATTGGGGCCGGCCGGTGAAGACCATGCGCGCGCCCAGGGCCACGGCCTTGAGCACGTCGGAGCCGCGGCGAAAACCGCCATCCACCATGACCGGGAAGCCGGGCGGCACCGCGGCCACCACGTCGGGCAGCGCCTGCAAGGGCGAGATGCAGCCATCCAGCTGGCGTCCGCCGTGGTTCGACACGATCACGCCGTCGGCGCCCGCCGCGCAGGCCAGGCGCGCATCATCGGGATGCATCACGCCCTTGAGCACCAGCTTGCCCGGCCAGTTCTCGCGGATCCAGCGGATGTGTTCCCACGACAGCTTGTCGCGTTCGCCGCGAAAGCCGTTGGGCGGGTCCTGGGTGATGGGCGGGCCGATCTCTTCGTACAGGTTCGAGAACCTGGGGATGCCGCTGCCCAGCAGCGTGCGCAGGAAGACGTTGAAGCTCCAGCGCGGGTGGCGCATGCCGTCCAGCATCACGCTGGGGCTGAGCTTGAAGGGCACGGTGAACGAGAGCTTCTGCAGGTTCTCGCGGTTGGCGCCGACGCAGGTGTCGATGGTCACCACCAGCACCGGGATCTCGGCCTGGCGCAGCCGCGCCATCAGCTTGCCGATGCGCTCGGTATTGCCCGGCAGATAGGCCTGGTACCAGCAGCGCTTGCCCGTGGCCTCCTGCAAGCGTTCCAGCGGCACGCTGGAAGCGCCGCTGATGATGAACGGTATCTCGGCCTGCTGGGCGACCTGCGCCAGCGCCAGGTCGCACTCATGCATGACGATGGCGGAGAACCCGGTAGGCGCGAAGCCCACCGGCATGGCGTAGCGCTGGCCGTAGAGTTCGACCTGGCTGCTGCGCTGGTCCACCACGCGCAGGCCGCGCGGCCGGAAACCCACGTCGCTCAATGCGCGCACGCTCTCGGCCAGCGAGGCGCCATCCTCGGTGCCGCCGCAGACGTAGCCTTCGACGCAGCGCGGCATGATGCGCCGCGCCTCGCGTTCGAAGTCGCGCACGGACAGGCAACGATCCAGACGGCTCATGCGGCCACCGGCGAGCCGGCCTGCGCGCGCAGCGCCTGCATGCAGGCGGCCAGCGAACGGTCCTGCGTGTCCTGGTAGAGCGCCAGCTCGTCCTGCACCTGGGCGCCCAGGGCCTGCTCGAAAGCCGCCTGGCTGGCGTTCTGCGCGTATTCGGCCTGGGCCTTGTCGCCCAGGTTCGACTGGAAGATGCCGGCCGCGCTGACGGGCAGGAAGTCCTCGTACACCAGCGGCTCGAAGCGGATGTAGCCCTGGGCGATCAGGTCCTGCAGGCTGGCTTGCGCATCCGCGCCGTCCTTGCCGGTCAGGAAATAGCGGAAATAGGCCAGCCCCTGCGCATGCAGCGCGTCATAGTCATCCGGGAAGGCGGCGAAACAGTCCTGCAGGTTCTGCATGTAGGCCGCGGCATTGCCTTCGTTGGGCGCGCCGCTGATGCGGCTGCGGGCCAGATCCAGCAATTGGTCGTATAGCGCGCGGCCCTTCCGGGTCAGCGCGACGCCGCGCTGCTCGATCTCGCCGAAGCGCGCCGTGTGGCTGCCGGCCGCGGACTGGCCGTCGGCGCCGGCGAACAGAACCGCCTCCTCCAGCGCCTTGAAGCTGGTCTGGCGCAGCAGGATCGGACATTTGCGCGGCGGCGGGCCTTCGATCACGGCCTTGGCGGACACGCCGCGGCGCGGCATCTCGGCCTGGGCCTCGTCGATGTCCAGCGTGCGCGGGGTCAGGTGATTGATGTGCGGGCCCTTGAAGGCCACCACATCGGCGATCAGGCGGTGCTGGCCGTGCAGTTCCTCGTAGTCTTCCAGGCTGACGGTGGCCTCGCTGTGCCAGCGGAAAGTGTGCAGGGCTTCGGCCACGAATTCGCGGGCCTCGGCTTCAACCAGTCCGCCCTGCGCCTCAAAGCGGGCCGCGAGCTCCAGCGTACGCGCGGTGAAAATCTGGCGCGCGGCCAGGATGCGCGCGGCCTTCTCGCGCAGGGCCTCGTCGGCGATCAGTTCCAGCCGCAGCAGCGAGGTGAAGACGCGGAAGGGGCTGGCCTGCAGCGAGGCTTCGTGGGTGGCGCGAAAGGCGGTGGAATGCACCGGTACGCCGGCCGGCGACAGATCGTAGTAGCCCACCGGCTGCATGCCCATCACGGCGAACACGCGCCGCATGTTGGCCAGTTCCTGCGCGGTGCCGACGCGGATCGCGCCGTGGCGCTCGATGTCCAGGCGCTCGATCTCGCCCGTGCGGGCCAGTTGGGCGGCCAACTCGGGCTGTTCGGCCAGCGTCTTGGCGTTGACCTGGGCGACCAGGTCCAGCAGCGTGTCGTACAGCGGCACTTCCGACTTGTACATGTCGGACATGGCGCGGGAGAACCAGGCGCGGATCTGGTCCGGATTGACGAAATTCTGACTCATGGCGGGCTCGGCACATCGGTAAACAAGGATGGCCCGCATGAAATCATGCGCCGCGCGTGCGATCAAATGAAAAAAATCGGCTTAATCAGTCCGTTTTTTCATGGACCGCGCCCGCTGGGCGTCGCGCTCGCGCTTGCGCGCGGCCTCTTCCTCAACCCAGGCGACGAACTGCTTGATCTTGGGCACTTCGGCCGAGTGCTCGGAATAGGCGACGAAGTACGCGCCGTCGCTGGGCTGCACGTAGTCCCAGGGAATCACCAGCTTGCCGGCCTGCAGCTCTTCTTCGGCCAGCAGGCGCGGCGTCAACGCCACGCCGCAACCGCCCTCCGCAGCGCGCACGCACATGTAGAAGGTATCGAAGCGGGGACCGTGGTAGCTGCGGTCGGACTGGAACTGCTGGCGCGAGAAGTAGTCGTGCCAGGCTTCCGGGCGCGAAGCGCACTGGATCAGCGCCTGGGCGCTCAGCGCCTCCAGGCTGTCGACCCTGTCACCCGGAAGAAAGCCGGGCGCGCACACCGGCACGACCTCGGCCTCGAACAATTCCCGGCACTGGGCGCCCGGCAAGGTGCCATGGCCGAAGAAGAAGGAGATGTCGATCTTGGCCTGCATCAGGTCGAAGGGCCGCGTTTCGCTGCGCACCTTGACCTGGATGTCGGGATGGGCGGCCATGAAGCCCTGCAGGCGCGGGATCAGCCAGCGCGCGCCGAAGGTGGGCTGGGTGCCGATGGTCAGCACCTGAGTCTCGCTGCCGTAGGTCAGGATGTAGCGCGAGGACATGTCCACCTGGTTCAGGATGGCCCTGACCTCGGACTGGTACAAGGCTCCCGCAGGCGTCAGTTGCAGGCGCCGCCGCACCCGCAGGAACAGCGGGTTGCGCAGCAGCGCCTCCAGCTGCGCGATCTGTTTGCTGATCGCGCTCTGGGTCATGTGCAGTTCCTCGGCGGCGCGCGTGAAGCTCATGTGCCGCGCCACCGCCTCGAAACATTGCAGCGCCATCATCGATGGCATCAAACGCTTTTCCATGGGGCCGATCCGGGTATGCCTGTGCTGGCGGCGGCCCGCGCTCCATCGCCGGCCGCCGCGCTTGCGGCATTATCGCAGGCCCGGCCTCACCACTGGTATCCGACCCCCGCGGCGCCGCCGAAGTCGCCGCGGGACGTGCCGTTGGCCGACACCTTGTAGACCCAGCGCCCGCCGCTAGACACGCGCGACAGCCCCAGGGCGTAACCCGATTCGCCGTTCCAGGTGCCGCCAGCCATGGACAGCATGTTGCGGCCGGGCAAGTAGGCCTGCGGCAAGGAAGCCGTCGCCATGGCTGCAGCCACCCCCGCGCTCAGCATGCGCTCCTGGGACTCCAGATCGCTGCGCAGGTTCTGCAGGGAATGCTCGACGGCGCCCACGCGCGCCTCGCTTGCGCTGCTTGCGGCGCGCAGCTGGCCCACGTTGACGGCATCGGTGTCCTCGCTGCCTGCAGCCACGCCCGTCATCTGGCGTCCACCCACGTTCACCTCGCCCGTGGAGCTTTGGGGCTGCGCCATGCCGTAGGCTTCGTAGTTCTCCTGCGCGCCGCGCGCCGCCGAGGACCCCGCCCCCAGCGCCACGCTGTTGCCCGCGCTGGCCACCGCGCCTGCGCCGACCGCGACGCTCTGCGTGGCCGCGGACGAATCCGCTCCCACCGACACGCTGCGGTCGGCAACGGAACCGCGTCCGGCGTTCGAGCCTATCGACACGTTGTCGTTGCCCCGCACGCCCGACCCCGCGGCCGTGCCCTGCGCCACGTTGTTATTGCCGACGACGTCGCGCCCCGCAGCCAGCCCGCCAGCCGTATTGCCGTCGCCCTGCACGCCATAGCCGGCGTAGGCGCCGGCAGCCGTGTTGTTGGCGCCGGTCACGTTCTGCCCGGCGTTCTTGCCCTGCGCCAGATTGCCCTCGCCCTCCACGTTCTGCCCCGCGTTCTGGCCCAGCGCCAGGTTGCCGTCACCGACGACGTTGCGGCCCGCTTCCTGGCCGAAGGCCGAATTGCCGTTGCCGGTGACATTGCGCCCGGCGTTGGTGCCATAGGCGGCATTGTTGTTGCCCACCGTATCCGTGCCGGCCCAGAAGCCAAACGCATCGTTGTAGTCGCCCGTGACGTTCTGGCCGGCGCTGCGGCCGAACGATTGGTTCCAGCCGCCCTGCACATTGGTGCCGGCGTAATAGCCGATGGCCTGGTTGGCGTTCTTGCCGCCGACCTTGGAGCCCGCGCCCTCGCCGATCGCCAGGTTCCAGTTGGTGCTCACGTCCTGGCCCGCGCCATTGCCCAGGCCGATATTGTTGCTGCCTTTCACGTTGGCGCCAGCGTTCTTGCCGATCGCGTGATTGCCCTTGCCCGTCACGCCCTGAGCGGCGCCCGGCCCATAACCGAGGTTGCTGCCGTCCCACTTCACAGGCGGCGCGGTCTGCGCCTGCGCGGCCGATCCCCCGGCCAGCGCGCCCACCAGAACCGCCACCGACAAGCCGTTGGCGGCCAGAATTGCGTATGTGTGCTTCATTTGTATGTTGATCGATTGTTGTTGCGGACCGGCCGGACGCGCACCCCGATGCGCGCCCGGCCCGCTCATGCCTGAGCCATCACAGATGCAGCGCCATGGCCGGATCGCTGACGCTCGCGCGGCCGTTCTCCATGCGTCCCGCGAAGCGGCGTTCGAAGCCTTCGGCGGTGACGGTGAAGTCGTACCAGTTACCGCTTTCCTTGATGGACCAGTGGTGTTCGGCGACCTTGCCCGGCTCGACCGCCAGGGTCCAGGGGCCGTCCTTGCGGTAGGCGTTGGATTGCAGGTTCGCCTGCAGGCTGGCCGTGCCGCGGTTGGACACCTTCACGTAGAGCGCGCTGCCTGCCGGCTCGTAGCAGACCTGCACTTCCAAGGCCGCGCCACGCTGCGTATTGCCGGAGAAGGTCCGCACGAAGCCGTTGCTGCTGTACACCCACAGGTCATAGTCGCCGCCGGTCCAGGTGTCGGACAGCGTCTTGCCGGCTTCGACGGTGTAGCGCCGCGGGATCAGGTCCAGGTTGCGCTTGTCGTACACATGGAACACCGCGCCGGCTTCGCCCGTGTTGCTGAACAGCAGTTCGACCGCGCCATCCGCCCCCAACCGGGCGCTGGTGTGCAGTTCATAGGGCAGCGCGCGCGACAGCCGCGTGCCGGTCTCCTGGAACAGCGGCTGCGGGATTGCGGGCGCCTGGGTCACGGCGGTGGTGGGCAACAGCTTCTGCGCCGCGTTGACCGCGGGATAGTTGCTGGTGTCGGGCAGCGTGGGCACGCGCGGATCGTTGGGACTGACGAAGTCGAAGCAGGTGGTCAGGTCGCCGCAGACCGCGCGGCTCCAAGGACTGATGGCGTCGACCTTGATGTCGAAGCGCTGCTCCAGGAACCGGCCCACCGAGGTATGGTCGAACACCTGGGAATTGACCCAGCCGCCCTTGCTCCACGGCGACACGACGTACATCGGCACGCGTGAGCTTAGACCCCACGGCCGGATGTTGCCGGTGATCTTGTCGTCGGCCTTCAGGTAGTTGCCCACCGAGGCATCGAAATACTCCCCCTCCAGCGGCACGGTGGACTTGCCCATCAGCACGCCATTGGCGTCATAGGACGGCACTGCGGGCATGGCGGCGTGATCGAAGAAGCCGTCGTTCTCGTCGAAGGTCACGAACAGTGCGGTCTTGCTCCAGACTTCCGGATTGGAGGTCAGCGCGTCCAGCACGTCGGCGATGAAATCGGCGGCACCGGCCACGCCTTCGCTGCTGCCAGGGTGCTCGGCCAGGGCCTGCGTAGGCAACACCCACGACACCTGCGGCAAAGTGCCATTGGCCACGTCCTGCTTGAGCTGGGCTAGGAAGTTGACGGCGCCGTCGTTCTTCTCGGGGCCGCCCGTCAGGCCATGTTCATAGATCGGCGAACCCGGCTGCGCGGTGCGGAAGCTCTTGAAGGCCAGGCAGCCGTGCATGGCGCCCGTCCAGTTGTTGTTCATGTTCTGGTAGATGTGCCAGCTGACCCCGGCGCGCTGCAGCAGGTCGGGCAAGGTGTCCCACTTGAAGGCGCTGTTCACATACTTGTAGTTGTAGGCGCCGGTCGCGGGGTCGACCTGGCCCGAACCGTCGGCCAGCTGCGCGCGGCCCGCCACCCAGTTGGACGGGTTAGGCCAGCAGCGCGAGTTGACGGGTTCCGAATCGGTGTCGGTGCTGTTCACGCCCAGCTTGCGCAGTTCGGGATTGGCGTTGGCGCCTGACCAGAACACGATGCGGTTGGGATCGGTGCCGGTCAGGATGGAACAGTGATAGCCGTCGCAGACCGTGAAGGCGTCGGCCAGCGCGAACTGGTACGGAATGTCCTCGCGCATGAAGAAGCCCATGGTGGCCTGGTTCTTGTACTGGATCCACTGGTCCATCTTGCCCTGGTTCCAGGCTGCCTGCTGGTCCGGGAAATTGTGCGGCGTGCCCGATCCGATCAGCGCGTTGCTGGTCCTGGAATCGCGGCGGAAGGGCTGGATGTCCTGGCCGCCCTTGGGGTCGGGCTGGAAGAACACCGATTTACCGCTGGCCAGCGGAATCGGGAAGCGGTCGCCGAAACCGCGCACGCCGCGCATGGTGCCGAAATAGTGGTCGAACGAGCGGTTCTCCTGCATCAGGATCACGATGTGCTTGATGTCCTTGATGGTGCCGCTTTCAACCGCGGCCGGAACCGCCAGCGCGCGCTGGATCGAGGCGGGCAGCAAGGCCATTGCCGACAGGGCGCCGGCCGCCTGGGCCGAGGCGCGGAAAAACTGCCGGCGGCCCGGCAAGGCCGGGGACGCGCTGGCGGGATGCGAGGGATAGGTCTTGGTCATGGGGCTACTCTTGCGTGGGGTTGGGCGGATCGGGCGTTCAGGGCGCGCAGCGCAGTTGCGGCGCGGGCGGCGGCGTCTCTGGCTGTCCGGTCTCGGGCGGCGTGGTCGCGCCGTCATCCGAGTCGTCATCGCCGCCGCAGGCGGCAAGGGTCAAACTCAAGGCGATGGCCGCAACAAGGGCGCGGCCCAGTGCAAAGTACGGGGTCATGAAAACTCCTGGTCAGGGAACGTTGCCGGGTCCGTCCGGCAGAAAACCTATCGGGGCGCGGCGGCCTGGCTGGCCGCCGCGCCGGCTCAGCTCAAGCGGCGCCGCAAGCGGGCGGCGACCTGGTCCAGCAAGAACACGGTGATGAAGATCACGACGAGAATGGTCCCGACGTGGGCGTACTGGTACATGTCGTAGCGGCCTTTGAGTTCCTGGCCGATGCCGCCCGCGCCCACCAGGCCCACGACGGTCGCCATGCGCACGTTGCGGTCCAGGATGTACAGGGTGTAGCCGGTGAACTTGGGCATGACTTGCGGCAGCACTGCGTAGGCCAGCACGCGCGGCTTGCTGGCGCCGATCGCGGCCAGCGCCTCTTGCGGCTTGGTGTCGGCCGTTTCGATGTCCTCGGCGTAGAACTTGCCCAGGAATCCCATCGAATGGATGGCCAGCGCCAGCACCCCGGCAATCGGGCCGAAGCCGTAGGCCAGCACCAGGAACAGCGCGCAGATCAGCTCGGGCATCGCACGGAACATGCTGACGATGGCGCGCGCCGCCACGTACAGCAGGCGGTTGGGCGCGTAGTTGCGGGCGCTGCAATAGGCCAGCGGCGCACTGCCCAGCACGGCCAGCAAGGTCGCCCAGATCGCGATCTCGAAGGTCTCTACCATCTTCACCGCCACCCGCCATAGATAGCCCAGCGGCTCGACCAGATAGGTCTGCGTGGATACCTCGTCTTCCATCTTCAGCGTGTGCGGATTCAGCCGGCTCTCGGTCACCTGCACCGTTTCCACATGCGCCAGCCACGGCAGCCTGTCCGGGTCGAAGCCCTCTATGCGCGAAGTCTCGGTGCGGTACGAGACCTGCAGCGGGAACAGGTTGTCGGCCAGGGCGCCCAGGCCCGAGGTGACCTGGGACTGCTCCTTCAGGCCCACCGCCGCCAGCGCGCCGTCCAGGGTGAGCGCCGCCATGCGACCCATCTCGACCCGCTGCCCGGTGTAGAGGAACAGCATCAGCGCGGCGATCACGATCAGCAGCGCGCGGGCGCCATAGGGCGGATCCAGGCGCCAGGCCGCGTTGTCGGCCGGCGTCTTCAATGCATGCGTGTTCATTGCGCGCCTCCCGCCGACAGCACCGCCGGCCGGATCGGCCTGGCCATGCGAGGTTCAGCATGGCCGCGGCCCGCAAGCGCGGCCATGCCGCTTTCCGCCTGCGGCGCCTGATACAGCGCACGGGCAGTGGCCTCATCGAACGCGCCCGCCGGTCCGTCGAACACCATGACGCCATGGCGCAGGGCCACGATGCGGTCGGCGAACTCGCGGGCCAGGTCGACCTGATGCAGGCTGCAGAGCACGGTGGCGCCGCGTTCGCGTGCCTGATTGCGCAACAACTCCAGGATGTCGCGGCTGATGCGCGGGTCCAGGCTGGCCACCGGCTCGTCGGCCAGCAGCAAGGCCGGAGCCAGCATGAACGCTCGGGCGATGCCCACGCGCTGCTGCTGGCCGCCGGACAATTCGCTCACGCGGCGTTGCAGGTGCTCGGGCTGCAGGCCGACTTCGCGCACCAGCTTGCAGGCCCGTTCGCGCAATTCCGCGGGGAAGCGCATCAGATAGGCGCGCCATGCCGGCAAGCCGGGCAGCGCGCCCGACAGCACATTGGTCGCGACCGTCGCGCGCGACACCAGGTTGAAGTGCTGATGCACCATGCCGATCCGTGGCCGCACGGCCGCCAGCGTCGAGGGCTGCACCTGCGTGCCATCGACCCACACTTCGCCTTGGGTCGGCGCGGTCAAGCCGTTGGCCATGCGCAGCAAAGTCGACTTGCCCGCGCCCGAGGCGCCCAGGATCACGCAGAACTGGCCGCGCGGCACCTGCAGCGATACCGAGTTCAGCGCCGCGGTCCCATCGGCATAGCGCATGCCTACAGCGTCATAGCGCAGCATGTCCATTTCGCTTGCTCCGCCGATCACCGCTGTGCCGCCTTCTGCAGGATTTCACCCTTGATCTCGTCGGTCAGCAGGGCCATCTTCGAGGCCGGGCCGGCGAACTGCGCCTCGGAGAACTCGGTGTCGAAACGATCCAGCTTGGCGCCGCCATAGCCGCGCACCATGTCAGGCGTTACACCGGGCGCCTGATGGACCGTGGCAAAGGCTTGCTTGAGCGTGGCCTTCAGCGTCTCGGGCAGCTTGGTGTTCATCGCCAACGGCGGATACGGGATGGGTTCGCTCTTGAAGATCACCTTCACGGACTTCGGGTCCACCGCGCCCTGGCGCACCGCCTTGTCGAAGGAATCGAACGACAGCGCGGCCGCGTCGACCTGGCCCTGTACCAGCGCGGCGAGGCTGCTGGCGTGGCTGCCGGTCAGTTGCAGCGCCGCCAGGTCCTTGGCCGGGTCCATGCCGTCCTTGATCATGGATGCCACCTGGAAGGTGAAGCTGGAGGCCGAATTCACGTCGCCGAACGCGGCGCGCTTGCCCTTCAGATCGGCCAACGTATTGATCGGCGAATCAGCCTTGGCGAACATCGCGGCGTAGTAGGCGGATTCGCCCTTCTGCACGCCCACGGCCAGCAATTGCGCACATTGGCGCTCATGCGCCTGCACGTAGGAAACCGGACCCAGGAACGCGACCTCGGCCAACTGGTTGCACATGCCTTCGACCACGGCGCCGTAGGATTGGCCCACGGTCAGTTGGAAATGCAGGCCGGTGCTGCGCGTGATCGCGTTGAAGATCGGCGCGTAGTCGGCCTTGGTGCCCGACTCGGTGCCGCCGTCGGCGGGTATCAGCAACACGCGCAGCGGACGTTGCTGCGAGCCGTCTGCCAGGGATTGGGCTTGTGCGAGAGGCGCGGCGGCCAGCAGGGAAACCAGCGCCAGGGCGGGCGCGCAGGTGCGGATCTTCATTTTTCTGTTCCTAGTCTTGTTGAGGTTGCCATCGGGGCGCAGCGTGCTCGGCCCTGATTCCGGAACGCAGATTAGTCACCGCACATGACAGGCAAATGAAAATTTCTCAAATCAAAAAAATGAATTTTTGAATTTTGTTCAGATAGAATCACAGCCGCCGGGCAGGCCCGAACCGTAGCGGGCGCCCACTTCTTTCAACCCTGCACGCGCTTCGACGCCACCACGCCGATCCATGACCCGCATTGCCCGCACTCCCCTCGCTTCCTTCCCCCAAGCGCCGACGGCAGAACCGCCCTGGACCGCCCGATCACGCGGCCTGATCCTGGACCTGGACGGGACATTGATCCGGGGGCATGAAGTGATACCGGGCGCCAGCGAGCTGCTGACCCGCTGGGCAGGGCGCTGCGTCATCGTGTCCAACAATTCCACCGACACGGCGGCGGACCTGGCGCCGCGTTTACGGGCGATGGGCCTGCCGGTGCAGGCCGGAATGCTGGTCCTGGCCGGTGAACAGGCCGTGCGCCATATCGCCCGGCAAAACCCGCGGGCCGCGGTGCTGCTCTGCGCCTCGGACGCATTGCGCGGTTTCGCGGCCGGACTGGGGCTGGCGTTGGTCGACCGCGATGCGGACATCGTGCTGCTGGCGCGCGATCTGTCCTTCGGCTACGGGACGCTGCAGACCCTGGCAGGCGAGCTGGCGCGGGGCGCGGCGTTGATGGTCAGCAACGGCGACCTCACCCATCCCGGCCCGCAAGGCGCCATCGTCCCGGAGACGGGCGCGCTATTGCAGTCGGTGCTGGCCTGCGCGCCCGGCGCGCGGCCGCACATACTCGGCAAGCCGGGAGCCATGCTGCTGGAGGAAGGATTGCGCCGGCTGGGCCTGGCGCCTGCGGACGTCACGGTCATCGGCGACAACGTGCGCACCGATGGGCTGGGTGCGGTACGCCTGGGTATCGGCTACCTGCTGGTGGGCAATGCGCCCTGCGCGGATGCGCCGGACGTGGCGAGGCTGCTGGACAGCGCGTGCCCGCGCCGACATGCGCTGCCGGCGGGCATTGAAGACGATCAGTAGCGCTTGTTCGACAGCACGTCGAAGGTGCTGCGCAGCGTGGAGACGGCCTTGTCGTAGTCGGACAAGGCCAGGCAAGCGATGAGGGTGTCGATGATGGCGAGCTGGGCCAGCCGGCTGGTCATGGCCTCGGTGCGGAAACGGGTCTCGCGCGACATGGTGTGCAGCACCACGTCCGCATGCTCCTGGATCGGCGATTTGCCGAAATTGGTGATGCAGATCGTGCGCGCGCCGGCTTCCTTGGCCAGCCGCGTCGCCAACACCGTCTCGTGCGTGCTGCCCGAGTGCGAAATGGTCAGCACAGCGACGTCCGGCCCGGTCAGCGACGCGCTGATGGCCTGCACGTGGGAATCGGTCACTGCGGTGGCATGCAGCCCGATGCGCAGCATGCGGTAGTGCGCGTCGTGCGCGATGACGGCCGAGCTGCCGATGCCGTAGATTTCAACGCGGCGGGCGCCGCGTATCAGGTCCACCGCGGCCGACAGCGCTGCCACGTCCAGCACCGATTCGGTTTCCTGCAGGGTCTGGATATTGCTATGGAAGATCTTGCTGACGACCTGCTCGGGCGTGTCCTGGGCGGCCAGGTCTTCGTGGATGTACTGCACCGGCTGCACGATCTGCTGCGCCAGCGCGATCTTCAGCTGTTGAAAGCCCGTGGCCCCCAGCAGCTTGCAAAAGCCCACCACGCTGCCTTCGCTGCACTGGGTGCGCTCGGCCACTTCACTGACCGACATGTGCACCACCTCGGCGGGGTTGCGTATGACGAACTCGCCAATGCGCTGCGAGGCCGCCCCCATCGAGGGCAACAGGCTCTGGATGCGCGCCAGCATGGCCTGCGGCGAGCCCCGCTGCTGATCGGCGGCGGTCGGGGTTCGGGGAGTGCGTTTGGATGTGGCCATGGCGGAGATCGAGAGACGGGAACCGGGTGCGCAGGCAACGATACCCTACCCGCTGCCGGCGCGGCGACGACGCATGCTAACGGCCGCCGATGACAGGATGTCCGGGCAGGCGCGCGCCGCCCATGAAAAAGGCCGGCATGTGCCGGCCTTTCCGTTTGCTGTGCCTTACTTCGCGGGCGTTTCGGCGGGCTTTTCGCCTGCGGCCGGAGCGGCCGGGGTGGCGGGACCGGCCGGGGCCGAGGGCACCGACGCGTCGGGCTTGGCCGGAGCGGCGGGCACGGAACCCGCGCCGGGAACCGAGGCGGCGCCGGGAACCGACGAGCCAGCGGGAGCAGGCGCCGCGCCCGGCACTTGCGGCACCGAACGGTCGGCCGGGAAGCTCTGCATCACGCCCGAGTCGACGGCCGGGCCGCTATTGCCCTTGTGGCTGACATAAGCCAGGCCGGCGGTGGACGCGAAGAAGACCACGGCGGCCCACTTGGTCGCGCGCGAGAGGAAGTTCGCCGCGCCGGTGGCGCCGAACAGGCTGCCGGCCGAGCCGCTGCCGAAGGCGGACCCCATGTCGGCGCCTTTGCCCTGCTGAAGCAGGACCAGGACGATGATAGCCAGCGCCGAGATCACTTGGACGGCCAGCAGGATTTTGAGCATCAAGGGCATTACAGACTCCGGAACGGAAACTTAGATAGCGGCGATTCGCAAAAATTCTTCGGCCACGAGCGACGCGCCGCCGACCAGGGCTCCGTCGATATCAGTCATGGCGAACAAACTGGCGGCATTGGCAGCTTTGACGCTGCCGCCGTACAACACTTGCACCTGCGCGGCGCCCAGCGCGCGCAGGGCGGCGCGGATGGCGCCATGGACTTCCTGCGCCTGCTCGGGGCTGGCGGTGCGGCCGGTGCCGATGGCCCAGACGGGCTCATAGGCCAGGACCATGCGCGAAACCGCCTCGGCGCCCAGCGCCAGCACGGGCTTCAACTGGCGTTCGATCACGGCCAGCGTGTTGCCGGCTTCGCGGTCGGCCAGGGACTCGCCCACGCACACCACCGGCGTCAGGCCGGCGGCCAGCGCGGCCTGGGCCTTGGCGGCGACGGCTTCGTCGGTCTCGCCGTGCAGCACGCGGCGCTCGGAGTGGCCGGCCAGGGCCCAGCGGCAGCCGAATTCCTTCAGCATGGCGCCGGAGACTTCCCCGGTGTAGGCGCCCTTTTCATGGGCGCTGACGTCTTGCGCGCCCCAGGACACGCTGCTGCCGGTCAGGGCCGACGCCGCCTGCGCGAGATAGGGGAACGGCACACAGATGCCGATTTCGCAGTGGCTCGCAGCATCCGCGGCGCGCAGCTCGGTCAGCAACGCGGCGTTCTCGGCCAGGTTGCCGTGCATCTTCCAGTTGCCCAGCACGAGGCGGGCGCGGTTTTCGACTGAAGTCATGGCGAGGTATCTGTATCGGTTGGACTGGGGCGAGCCAAGGGCTGCGTAGCAACCGCCCACGGGCCTGCCTGGAAAAAATTCCAGGCGAAACCCGTGATTGTATCCTGTTGCGGGACGCTACGCCGAGCGCCCCCCATTTCTTACATGGTCAGGATGATTTTGCCGATGTTTTCACCGCTTTCCATCATGGCATGGGCGCGGGAAGCCTCGGCCAGCGGGAAGGTGGCGTGCACGATGGGCTTGATGGCCCCTTTTTCCAGCAAGGGCCAGGCCTGTTCGCGCAGCGCACGGGCAATGGCGCCCTTGAAGGCGACCGGGCGGGGACGCAAGGTCGAGCCGGTGATGGTCAGGCGGCGGCGCATGACCTGGGCCGTGTCCACATTGGCGTGGGAACCACCCAGTTGGGCGATGATGACGATGCGGCCGTCGTCGGCCAGGCACTGCATGTCGCGGCCGATGTAATCGCCGGCCACCATGTCCAGGATCACGTCCACGCCGCGTCCGCCGGTGGCGTCCAGCACTTCCTTCACGAAATCCTGGGTCTTGTAGTTGATGCCGCGTTCGGCGCCCAGCGCTTCCACGGCGCGGGCCCGGTCGTCGCTGCCGACGGTGGCATAGACCTTGTGGCCCATGGCGCGGGCCAGCTGGATGGCCGTGGTGCCGATGCCGCTGGCGCCGCCGTGCACCAGCAGCGCCTCGCCTTCGGACAGGCGGCCGCGGTCGAAGACGTTGCTCCAGACCGTGAAATAGGTTTCCGGCAGGCCGGCGGCCTCGATGTCGGACAGACCCTTGGGGATGGGCAGGCATTGCGCCGCGGGCGCCACGCAGTATTCCGCGTAGCCGCCGCCCGCCACCAGGGCGCAGACCTTGTCGCCCATGGCGAAACCGCTGCCCGCCAGGTCGCCGCCGACGATTTCGCCGGCCACTTCCAGGCCCGGCAGGTCCGAGGCGCCGCGCGGCGGCGCGTAGTTGCCCTTGCGCTGGAACACGTCGGGACGATTGACGCCTGCGGCGCTGACTTTGATCAGAACTTCACCCGCGCCGGTTTCCGGCGTGGGGCGCTCCACGGGGACCAGGACCTCGGGGCCACCAGGGCGAGAGATTTCTACGGCGTGCATCGCGTGCCTCCTTTGCAGCAAATGGATTATTATTGCGCCCTTTACGGCGTATCGTGTTCCCGGACTGGCAGATTGTTTGCCTGATGGCCGGATCGCCGGAATATACGCAATACCAGGAAGCGTGGCAGAGTGGTCGATTGCACCGGTCTTGAAAACCGGCAACGGGCAACCGTTCGTGAGTTCGAATCTCACCGCTTCCGCCAAGAAACCCGATGCCAGCGCGCATCGCCGCCCGCAAGGCGGCAGGGGCCTACAGGCTGCCGTACGAATGCAGCCCCGACAGGAACATGTTCACCCCCAGGAAGGCGAAGCTCGTCACCACCAGGCCGGCGAGCGCCCAGTAGGCCGCCACCTCTCCCCGCAATCCCTTTAGCAGCCGCATGTGCAGCCAGGCGGCATAGTTCAGCCATACGATCAGCGCCCAGGTCTCCTTGGGATCCCATTGCCAGTACGCGCCCCAGGCGTCGGCGGCCCACAACGCGCCCAGCACGGTGGCCACGGTGAAAAAGGCGAAACCCAGCGCGATGGCCCGGTACATGATGTCCTCCAGCACCTCCAGGGACGGCAGCCGGCGGGCAATCGGCCGGCGCAGCGCCAGCACCGCGCCCACGAGGATGGCGCCCGCGCCGAAATACAGCATCCACACAGGCGGCAGCCGCCGCGAGCCGAAGATCATCGGCTCGGCGCATAGCAGCGCACCCAGCAGGAAAACCGGAATCAGGCGCTTGCCTGCGGCGCTCTGCCCGTGCAGCTTGACCAGGTAGGCGAAACCCACCGCGCCCGCCAGCGAGAACGTGCCGTAGCCAATGAAATTGGCCGGCACGTGCAGCTTCATCCACCAGCTTTGCAGCGCGGGGACCAGCGGCTGGATCTGATGGGCGCCGCGCGCGAGCGAATACCAGGACAGGAAGACGACCATCGAGGCGACCACCAGCATGACGAAGCCGCCCAGCGCCCGCGTGGCGTAGCGGGCCTCGTAGTAGAGGTAGAACAGCGCCGTGACCAGCGCGAAAAAAACAAATACCTCGTACAGGTTGCTGACTGGAATGTGTCCGACATCCGGTCCCAGCAGATGCCCTTCGCGCCAGCGCACCAGCAGGCCGGTCAGCCCTGCCCATACCCCGCCCCACGTCAGGACAGTGCCCAGCCAGGCGATCGCGGGCCGGGCCAGTCCCGCCCAATAGCAGAGCGTGCCCAGCACGAACAGGCAGCTCATCCAGAGTATGGACGACTGCGACGACAGCAGGTACTTGAGCAGGAAGACGCTTTCGGCGCGCCCCAGGTCGCCCTGCAGCAGCCCTGCCCCGCCCGCATACAGCCACACGGCCAGCAGCGCGCTGGCGCCGCTGGACAGGGCCAGAGTCCGCAAGGGGCGCCACAACCATCCCAGCCAGGCCAGGGCCGGCACGGCGCCGATCAGCATCGCTTTCTCGTAGCCGTTCAGGAACGGGCCGAACTCCGCCAACGCATAGGCGCAGCCGGCAAGGCAGATCAGCAGGAACGCGGCATCGGTCCGGTTCAGGCGCCTGCCGGTCCGGGCTGCGGCATTCGGAACCTCCGGCACGGGCCGGCGGGAAGTCAGCGGGACGGACCCGGTAGCGGTAATCGGCATCGCAGCATCTCCATGCGTGACCGTCCGCCCCAGGTTGCCCACAGGCCGAACGAATCTTATATTGTCATAGGACAAATTGATTCTACGAACGACGCGGCAGCGCCGCATAGCGATGCCGCCGGTCCCCGCGCTGCGCCACCGTCCCTACCGGAAACGCGGCAGGCGTGCTAGACACCCGCGCAGCGCGCTTCGTCCAAAGACGGGCGAGACGCCGCCCGGTCCGGACAGGATTCCTGCAATTGTTTGCAAGCCGCGTGCACGCGCGCCATGGCCTGGGCGATCTCGCCAGTATCCAGACCGGCAAAGCCGAACAGCAGATGTCGGGGCTCGGCGCCCTCGGCCGCACAGGCGGCGGCCTGGGCCAGCGGATACAGCCTCACGCCCTGCGCCAGCGCGGCCGCGGCGACCGCGTCGGCGGGTGGGCTGTCCGCCGGCAGTTCGAAGGCCAGGTGCATCCCTGAATTCTGTCCGCTGATCCGGCCGCGTCCGCCCCAGACCTTGCGGATGCCGCGCAGCAGTTCGTCGCGCTGCGCCTGGTAGCGCCGCCGCAAGGTCTGCAGGTGGCGCGCGAAACTGTTCTCATCGAAGTAGCGCGCCAGCACGGCCTGCGTCAGCCATGGACTGCCGTTGTTGAGCAAGGCCTTGCGTTCGACGAAATCGTCGACCAGCGCAGGCGGGCAAACCATGTATCCCAGCCTCAGGCCGGGCCCCAGCGTCTTGGAGAACGTCCCCAGGTACACGACCTGCCGCGGGCTCATCGCGGCCAGCGGCATGGGCAGTACAGACTCATAGCAAAAGTCGCCGTCGTAGTCGTCCTCGATGATCAGCGCGCCGCTGCGGCCCGCCCATTCGAGCAACTGCCGTCTCCGAGACAGCGACATGGCGTGGCCCAGGGGGTACTGGTGCGACGGCGTCACATAGGCCAGCCTGGCCGGCCCTTCCGGCAACAGATCCGTGCGCAGTCCCTGCCCGTCCACCGGAACCGGCGCCTCCTGCGCGCCATGCCGCCGCACCAGATTCCTGAATCCCGCGTAACAGGGCGACTCGAACACCGCCCTGCCGTGGCGGTCCAGGAAATGCGAGGCGATCAGACTCAAAGCCTCCTGGCTGCCGGCCGTGATCAGCACCTGTTCCGGTTCGACCTTCAACGCCTTGGCCGCCGACAGGTAATCGGCAATCTGCACGCGCAAGCCCCACAGGCCGGCCGGTGGCGCATATTCGGCCATGGCGCAGCCCGCATGCCGCAGCAGCTGGTTCGACAGCGTGATGAACTGGCGCAGCGGAAAGGCGTGGACCGAGGGACGGCCGACCTTGAAGTCATAGCGCAGGGGCATCGGCGGCGACTGGCCGCAGACGCCGCTGGACAGAGCCTGGCTGACGGCGTCGGCGTAGACCGGCGGACGGTCCTGGACGAAATCGGGGCAACGCGGATTGATGACCAGGCTGCGGTTCAACGTCACGAAATAGCCGCGGCTGGGCTTGCTCTGGATCAGGCTGGAATCGATCAGCAGTTCATACGCGCCCAGCACGGTGTTCTTCGATACCTGCAGCAGCGATGACATCCGATTGATGGCCGGCAGCCTGTCCCCTTCCTGCAGCCGTCCGGCGCGTATCAACGCCTCGATCTGGTCGGCGATCTGCTGCTTGTAGGGTTTTGCATCCTGGCGGGATAGAGAGAGCGGGAGTGAAAACATGGCGGACAACCACAGGACAAAAAATGGCGCCGGCCTTTCGAAGCGGCGCGGGCCGGCCGCGCTCCGTTTGCTATCACGGTAGTGCTTTGGCCACGGCATCACTTTGTCCTATGTCAAAAAACAGATTGGACCGTAACCATTGCGCAGGCGTGAGCCGTGCCTTATCGGCCCGGCGCCGCGATGACACAGTGCATGTGCCGCAGTTTCGGCAAAACCTTACGGGAGAGATCGACATGCACACCAAGCTATTGAGCGCGGCCTTGCTGTTCGTCTCGGCCGGCGCCGCCTGGAGTGCGCCGACCGGGGAGCACCTCAAGGCGAATCAGCTGTTCCAGCAGAACTGCGCCGTCTGTCATGGCGCCGACCGCGGCGGCTACATCGCGCCGGGCCTGACCAGCGACCGCCTGGTCCAGAGCGAGGCGGCGCTGCGCGGCACCATCATGACCGGCATCCCCGACACGCTGATGCCGCCCTTCGTGGGCCGCCTGTCCGACGAAGAGATCCGGGCGCTGGCCCGGCTCATCAAGACGCAGACGGCGGACGATCCCAAATGGGGGCTGGACCAGATCCGCGCCAGCGTGCAGGTGGTGGTAGACGAAGCCACCCTGCCCGCCAAGCCGACCTACGCCATCGACACCGTCTACGACCTGATGGTGGTCATGGCGCGCGGACGCTATGGGCGTGGCGACGCGGGCAACAATGCGCGCACCGTGTTCCTGGACGGCAAGACCAACAAGGTGGTCGGCGAGATCGCCACGCCGGTGGCGCCGCACATCATGGATTTCAGCCCCGTGGCGGAACGCTGGGCCTGGCTCAAGAGCGACGACGGCATGGTCTACAAGATCGACCTGTACTCGCTGCAGATCGTGCGCAAGGCCAAGGTCGGCCTGACCGGCCCCGGTATCGCCCTGTCCAACGACGGCAAGTGGCTGGCCATCAGTTCGTTCGTGCCCAAGAGCGTCGCCATCCTGAAGGCGGACACGCTGGAACCGGTCAAGTACATGGACCTTGAGGGCGAAGATCCGGACGGCAAGTTCGTCAAATCGGCCGGCGGGCCCGTCATCGGCAGCCGGATCAACAATAAGTTCGCGCTGACGCTGCGCCAGGCTGGCCAGATCTGGATCATCGACCCCGACAAGCCCGACATGCCCGTGACCAAGCTGACCAAGGTCGGCCGCATGCTGCATGACACCTTCCTCACGCCCGACGGGCGCTACTCCATGGTCGCGTCCTATGACGACAACAAGATCGTCGCGATCGACTTCAAGGACGACAAGGTGGTGCGCGACATACCCGCCGGCTGCCAGCCTCACGTCGGATCGGGCGCGGTGACCGAAGTCAACGGCCGCTTCCTGGCCTTCGGCACCAACATCGGCACCTGCGCAAAGGGCTCCGTGGTCACGGTCTGGGACACCAAGGACTTTTCCGTGGTCAAGCAGATCCCGGTGGCCGGAGCCACCGAATCGCCCGCCGCGCATCCGAACGCGCCCTACGTGGCGGTGGACATCGTCGACAAGGACAAGCGCGCGGCCTGGATCCAGCTGATCGACAAGAACACGCTGGAAGTGGCCAAGACGCTGGACGTGGGCGGGCATGCCTTCTTCCCCGACTACAACCGCACCGGCAATTACCTCTATGTCAGCTCGGGCTACTGGGGCGACCGCATCAAGATCTACGACAGCAAGACCCTGGAGCTGGTGGCGGAACACAAGATGGAAAGCCCCTCGGGCATTTTTTCCCGCGCCCGCACCCGCTGGCTGACCATCGGCCTGTCCGAAACGCGCAAATTCTGAGCCGAGGAACCCACATATGAAAACGCTATTCCGCATACTCACGGCACTGCTGCTGTCCCAGGCCGCCGCGCACGCGCTGGCCGCCGACGGGCAGCCCGCCCTGGTCGCCGGCGGCAATCCCGACACGCTCTCGCCCCGCGTCTCCGCCATGCTGCCGCTATGCGCCTCCTGCCATGGCGCGGACGGCATCAGCGCCGTCGGCCTGTACCCCAATCTTGCAGGGCAGAAGATGGAGTACCTGGTCAAACAGCTCAATGCCTTCAAGACCCGGGAGCGCAATGACCCGGTCATGAGTTCGATGGCCGAGCCCTTGAGCCCCGAAGCCATCCAGGAACTGGCCCAGTACTTCTCCAGCCGCAAGTAAGGGAGCAGGCCGCCATGGACGCGCCATCCGCGATGCTCTTCCCGGTGTACTTCAACCTGGCCGGCCGGCGGGTGGTCGTGGTGGGCGGCGGGGCCGTGGCCGAACGCAAGATCAGGCTGCTGCTCAGGGCCGGCGCCGCCGTTGCCGTGGCGGCGCCGGCCCTGACGCCCTGGCTGCGCGCAGCCGCGGACCAGGACCAGTTCCAGCATATGCCGGCCGTCTTCTCGCCGGCCTGCCTGGACGGCGCCTGGCTGGCGGTGGCCGCGACCGATCAGGGCGGCACGAACCAGGCGGTTGCCGCGGCGGCGCTTACGCGCCGCATTCCCTGCAACGTGGTCGACGATCCCGTTCTTTCGACGATACAAGTGCCCGCCATCCTGGACCGTTCTCCGCTGGTGGTGGCGATTTCTTCAGGAGGCTGTGCGCCCGTGCTGGCGCGGCGCATCCGCGAACGGCTCGAAGCCTTGCTCGACGAAAGCACGGGAGATCTGGCCCGGCTCGCGGCACGCTATCGCAACCGCATCGTTGCGCGCTTCCGCGACCTGGAGCAACGTCGCGACTTCTACGACTGGATGCTGGACGGCCCGCTGCCCTCGTTGCTGGCGACCGGCGACGGCAGGCAGGCCGTTCTGGCCCTCGAAGCCGCGATGCAGGCCGATACCCTGCCCCGCACAGGCAGCGCGGCGATATTGGCAGCCGCCGACGGTCCCGCCGATCTGTTGACCCTGCGCGCTTTGCGCCTGCTGAACCAGGCCGACCTGGTCGCGCACGTGCCGGCGGTCAATCCGGCCATATTGGACAAGGCACGGCGGGACGCGGCGAGAATCGAGCTGAAAGGCCCTGGCCTGCAGCCTGATCCGGCGGTGGCCGCAGGCGCGGGACTGGACTGGCTGGCCCGCCAGGTGCATGCGGGCCAGCGCGCCGTCCTGCTGCTGGGAACCGCGCATGACGCGAAGCTGCTGGCGCGACGAATATCGGCTTGCGGCGTGGCATGCAACGTCCTGTGAACGTCCGGCCCCGGACCAGCGCCGCGATCAGGAAGTCAGGTCCCCGCTTCCTCGCCACCCGCCAGCGCAGCCGCCAGATAAGCCTGGCCCCGCTCGCTGAAGGACAGCGACGCAGCCGCCTGCCTGCCGGCTTCGTCCATCTTGTGCCAGGTCTTCTGCAACACCGCGACGACCTTGTCCGGATAGCGTTCGCAGAATTCCTCGTACTGGTGCTCCAAAAACACCAGGCACAGCGCGTTCTCCATGCATTGGACGTCGGCATCGCGCTTGATGCCCTGCTTGCGCACGATCTTCAGCACCGCCTGTATGGTTTGCGCGTCATGGCCTGCGCTGGCTAACAGCCTTGCGGCGACGTCCGCGTGATGCTCCTTGAGCGTATTGCGCCATTGCAGATAGCCAGCCCTGCCGGCCGGACAGGCCTCGCGCGGGACCTCCCAGCGGCCGATGTGCTGGCAGCGGGCGGCCAGCCGCAAGGCAGAACCGGCCTGCGGGGCCAGCTTCGTCACCCAGGCGTGGAGGAATTGGGCGTGCAGCCATTCGCGCGGCTGCATCGCGCCATTCCAGGCGACCAGATTGGGATCGCGCCGGTTGTACTCATCGAACAGCTGCCAGGCGCGCTGCAGCGGCGCGTCTTCTGCATCCACCGGGTTGGGCGGGAATTCCATTCACACTCCTGTCTCGTCTTCGGTCAGATAACAGCCGGGGTCCTCGGCCCAGAGGTCGCCCGACTGCTTCTGCGCACGGATGCGGGTGTTGCCGTTGCAGATATCCAGGTGGGCGCAGCTGGCGCAGCGTCCCTTGACGGGCCGCGGCCGCAGCCGCAGCAGCTTGAGCAAGGGTTCGGCGGGATCCGACCAGATCTCCGAAAAGGGCCGCAAGCGCACATTTCCCAGAGTGTAGTGCCACCACATGGTGTCGGCATGGACATTGCCGCGATTGTCGATGTTCGCGACGTTCATGCCGCTGGCGTTGCCGCCCCACAGGCGCAGCCTGGCCTCGATATGCGGCGCGCTCTGCGGGAACCGGCGACGCACCCAGTGCAGGAAGAACACGCCGTCGGCATCGTTATTGCCGGACGTGAACTCACGCGGTCTGCCGGCCGCGGCTTGTTCCAGGCAGGTTTCGAAGATCCGCTCCATGGCCGCGCGCGTCATGCGGTGATGGCTGTCCTCGCCCCGGTTGCGGCCGCCGCGGCCGGCGTAGTTCAAGTGTGAAAAGTAGAAGCGGTCGACATTCTCGGCGTCCAGCAATGCCAGCAGCCCGGGAAGATCGTCGGCGTTGCCCTGGGTCAGGGTGTAGCGGATGCCGACCTTAAGGCCGCGGTCCCTGCACAGCCGGATGCCTGCCAGCGAGGCATCGAAGGCGCCCGCCTCGCCCCGGAAGCGGTCGTGCGTCGCGCCCAGGCCGTCCAGCGAAATGCCCACGTAGTCGAAGCCGCAACCGGCGATGGACTCGATGTTGCACCCGTCTATCAGAGTGCCATTGGACGACAGGCCCACGTAGAAGCCCATGGCCTTGGCCCGGCGCGCAATATCGAAAATGTCCGGCCGCAACAGCGGTTCGCCGCCAGACAGGATCAGCGCCCTCACACCGTAGGCATGCAGATCGTCCATGACTGCGCAGACCTCGGCGTAGTCCAATTCGCCGGCGAAGTCCTTGTCGACCGAAGCGCAGTAGCAATGCCGGCAATGCAGGTTGCAGCGCCGGATCAGGTTCCAGATCACCACGGGCCCGGCCGCCCCACGGCGCGGCGCAAGCGGCGTGGGACGCAGCAGTTCAGACACGAAGGCAGAGATGCGGAACATGCGGAATTCCTCGCTATGCTGCCGGCCCCTGGCCTTCTTTCAGGCGCAGACCGGTCTTTTTCAGGATTGCCGAGGAAAACAGCGCGTCGTGCGCACGCAGGGCGTCCGGAAAGCGCGCGTGCAAGGCCTCGGCGACTTCATCGATGCGCGCCAGCACCGCCGCGCGATCGGTCCCGTGCAGCATGGCGTAGAGGTTGTAGCGCCACAGCGGCGGATGCCGGGGACGCCGGTAGCAATGGCTCACGTCCGCGCGCTGGCCCAACCAGGCTCCCACAGCGTCGGCCTGACCGTCTTCCACGTCCCAGACCGACATGGCGTTGGCCACGAATCCGAGCGCGTAGTGGTTGGGTACCACGCCGATGCGCCGTATCACGCCGCGCGCGAGCATGTCGCGCAACTGCGCCATCACCTCGGCTTCGGTGACGCCCAGCCGCGCGGCCACGGCCCGGTATGGATCCCGCCGGATCGGCAGCCCCTCCTGCGTGGCGCGGACCAGGGACAGTTCGAACGGAGTCAGGCCGGCTGCGTCCATCTCAGACCTCCAGCTTCATTTCAAGGAAGTACTCGCGCTCCTTCGGAAACGCCAGCACGGGCAGGCCCGTCTCCTGCTCAATGGCGCGCAAACAGGCGGCAACTTCGGCGGGATCAGCCGCCGCCAGCACGAACCACATGTTCAACGCATGCTCGCGGCGGTAGTTGTGCGCCACTTCGACCCGGCGGTTGACCAGGGCCACGACCCGCTCCCATTGCGCCTGCGGCACGGCCATCGCCGCCAGGCAGTACGCGCCGCCGGCGCGCTCGATCTGGAACAACGGGCCGAAACGGCTCAGCGCGCCGCACTCGCGCAAGCGGGCTACCCGCGCGATCACGGCGTCTTCGTCCAGCCCCAGCGCCCGCGCGACGTCCGCGAACGGACGCGGGCTGATCGGAAAGCCGCCCTGCAGGCGGTTGATCAGCTTGCGGTCGGCAGCGTCCAAGCCCAGCGGCATGCCCGCGGCAATGTCCTTGGACCTAACCATGCGTCGCCTCTTCCGGCACGAACCTCGCACCGCGCTGCTTGAAACATCTGGTCGAGAACAGCACCGCATGCGGCCAGGCATCAAGTCCAAGACGGCCGGCGATGGCATTGCGCAGCGCCTGCACCGCTTTCCGCTCCTTGCCGTGGATCATGCAGAAGAGGTTGTAGGGCCATTGCGGCAAGCGCCGCGTGCGCCGGTAGCAAAGCGTGACGCCGGGCTCGGCGCCAAGCCGCTGCCCCAGCGCATCCACCCGCGTGTCGTCCACGTTCCAGACGCACATCGCATTGGCGCGAAAGCCCAGCTGGCGATGTCTCAGCACCACGCCGAAACGGCGGAACAGGCCTGCGCGCTGCCAGCGCTCCAGCAGGCGCAGCGTCTCGTCCTCATCCAGCCCCGCAAGTAGTCCCAACCGGCGATAGGGGTGCGCGCAAAGGTCCAACCCATCCTGCACGGCATGGAGCAAGGCCTCTTGCGCGCTGCCGGCGGGTGGCAGCACGGCTCGTCCGCCGCTGCGCTGCGGCGTCGTGCGTTGTTGTGGCGCGCTCAGACTGAAACCCAGGTCGATGTGGTACTCGGCCTCCATGGGCAAGGCCAGCGGCTCGCAGCCGGAGGCCTGTGCGATCCGCGCCAGCAAGCGCGCCAACGCGCCAGGCTTGCGGCAGGCGGCGACGAACCACAAGTTCAAGGCATGTTCGCGCTCGTAGTTGTGATTGACCTGTGGCAGGCTGCTGACGTAGGCGGCAACCTGATCCAGGCGGGCGGACGGCACGTGCATGCCGACCAGCGCGCTGGCAAAGCAGGACTGGTGCAGCACCGGACCGACACGGCTCACGAGCCCCTCGCGCTGCCACCGCTGAAAGCGCGCCAGCACCGTGTCTTCATCCAGGCCGACGCGCTCGGCCAGCAAGGCGTAGGGCCGCGAGACCAGCGGAAAGTCCCGCTGCCAGCCATCGAGCAGACGCAGATCGGAATCGGACAGTTCAGAAGCCAATGCGGCCGCTCCTGTTGGTGAAGAAAATGCCGCTGGGCTTGGGAATGTCCAGCGTGGCGCCGCGTTGCAGCGTCCGGGTGTCATACACCACCACCCGGTCATCGTCGCGCGCCGACAGCCATACCGCCTCTCCTCGCGGCGTGAATTCCATGTGCAACACGCCGCGGCCAGGTGCCAGCGTCCGGACCACGGCCAGGGTTTCGGTGTCGATGACCTGTACCTGGCCGTTGTCCGGCACCGCAAAGTTGACCCAGACGCGGCGGCCATCGGGCTGCGCCATGACGAACACCGGCTGGCCCAGCGTGGCGATGCGGCCGGTCTCCTGCCAGGTGGCGGTATCCACCACCAGCACCTCGTGCCTGCCGATGGCGGGCAGGAACAGGCGTCCGCCCGCCGCGCTCCAGCCTCGCAGGTGGGGCATCTTGTAGACCGGCAACGCTTCCTCGCCACGCCCATAGCCCTGCAGGATCTTGCGCACGCCGGCCTCCGGATGCCAGAGGTCCATCATGGCCAGCGCATCCTCGCCGAACAACCCGGCGATGTAATAGCGGCCGTCCGGGGTGACCAGCGCGTCGTAGGGCTGGCGACCGGCCTTGTGGCGTTGTGTGGCCGGCCGGGCGGGGTCCGACAGATCCGTGATCCAGATCTCGCCCGCGTCGAACAGCGCGTAGGCGAACTTCTGTCCAGGCAGGTCCGCCAGGCCGACGACCTTGGAGCGCCTGCCCGGCGCATACTCGGCGGGCACTTCGCTGATCTGGCGCAAGGTCACAGCGTCGAAGACCTTGATGCCGCCGGGCGTGTAGTTCTGCACCACGATCAGCCGCCCGTCCTGCGAAATGGCGCCGCCGATCGCATTGCCGGACTGGATGATGCGACGGTCCACGCGTTTCCGCAGCAGATCCACCTTGGTCAGCCCGCCGTCCCGGCCGAAGACGTAGCCGTAGCGGCCATCGCGGGAATAGGCGATGTGCGCATGGGAAAGGTCGCCCAGCCCTTCGACCCGCGCCAGCCGGGTCTGTCCGCTGGTTTCGACGATGGAGACGGCGCCGTCGGCACGCTCTATCACCATGCCCAGGTCGTTGGTGCCGCGCGGGTCGGTGGCCGCGGCGCAGCCGGCCAGCACAACGGCGGCCAGGACGAGCAGGAAACGCAGTTTCATGAACGCTTTATTCCTCTGGAAAGCCCTTGAGCAGCCGCGCGGCGATCCAGGCGGCTTCGTCGGGCGCAAGCATGCCGCGCCACCCGGGCATGGCGGTGCCGGGCAGCCCGTGCAGAATCGCCTGTTCGAGATAGGCCGGCGGCTTGCCAGCAAGCGCTTGCGGCGTCAACGCCGGCCCCAGGCCGCCATTCAGGCGCAATCCATGGCAGGAGCCGCAGTCCTGCCGCACCAGGTGTATGAGTCGCTGCTGATCGGCGGGATCGAGGTCCGGCGCCGCCTGCGTCCGGCCCACCGCCGCTCCCAGCCCCGTGCAACAGGACAGCGCCAGGCATGTCAGGCCGCGACCGGGGCGCATGGCTCGGCCGCGTCACGCAACAACAGCTGTCCCGCCGCGGCGGCGGACCAGGCGCGCTGCGCCAGACGCACCACGTCGCCGACCACCAGCAGCGTGGGCGGCTTGAAGCCGGCCACCAGCTGCGGAATCTGGCGCAAGGGGGCCACCGTCCAGTCCTGGGCTTCGGTGGTGCCGGAATGAACCAGCGCGGCCGGCGTGTCGCCGCCGCGCCCATGCCGCTGCAAGGACGCGACGATCTCGGCGGCGTTGGCCACCGCCATGTAGAACACCAGGGTACAGGTGGGATCGGCCAGCGAACTCCAGTCCAGTTCAAGGCCGGCGTCGTCCCGCAGATGGCCCGTGATGAAACGCACGCTGGCCGCCACGCCCCGATGCGTCAGGGGTATGCCCAGCGCTGCCGCGCAGCCGTTGGCGGCGCTGATGCCCGGCACGACCTCAACCTGCACGCCGTGCCGCGACAGGAACAGCAGCTCCTCGCCGCCGCGCCCGAAAATGAACGGATCGCCGCCCTTCAAGCGCACGACGCGGGAGCAAGACCCCGCCAGCGCCAACAGCAGCTGATGGATGTCTTCCTGCCGGTGGCGGCAGTCGCCCGCCATCTTGCCTACGTCATGGAACTGCGCGGCGGGATTGATGAGGGGCAGGATGCCGCCGCCTACCAGCCTGTCGCAGACCACGGCATCGGCCTGCTGCAATAGCCGCAAGGCGCGCACCGTCAGCAATTCGGGATCGCCCGGACCGGCGCCAACCAGGTAAACCGTTCCGCTCACTACTCCCTCCCTTGCAGCCAGGCTGCGCAAAATAAGGCTTCAGGAGGAAGTGTAGGAAGCGACAGGCGGCTGCAATAGGTACGGTCGACGCAAGTGCAATGGGTGCGCCAGGGGCGTTCAGGACGCCTGGGCGCGCAAACGCGCCAGGATCTGTGCGCGATGCTGGTCCAGGCCGGGGACCTCCCGCGCCATCGACGGCAGGGGTTTGGAGAACTTCACCGGGAAGCCCACCACGCGTCCTGCCGGCGTATCGGCAACGACCCCGCGATGTCTGACGTGCGGGTCCTCGAACACTTCATCGTGCCGCAGTACTGGCGTCCAGGGGATATCGTGACCGTCGAACAGGCGTTCCCAATCCGCCAGGCTGCGGCTCTTGAACAATTCACGCAGTCGATCGTTCAAGACCCGCTTTTCGCGCATCCGCCCCGCCCTCGTCTGGTAGCCCGGCGCGTTCAGATCCGGGCAGACCGGGGCCAGCGCCACGCAAAGGTTGCGCCAGAACGATTCCTCCAGAATGCCGAGCGCAAGATGCCGGCCGTCCGCCGTCTCGAAGACGTCGTTGTCAGGCATGACATGCGGCAGATGCGCCACCTCCGGGCCAGCGGGACCGTTCATCGCCTGCAATGCAGGGGCCATCCATGCCGTCATGGTGTCATGGATCGACACGTCCAAATGCTGCCCCACGCCGGACTCGCGCGCGTCCTGCACGGCAGCCAGTATCGCGAGCGCGGCGTGCATGGCCGCGCAGTAATCCGACAGACGCAATCGCGGCCGCGCCATGACATCGCGCACCTGCGACGGCACGGCCCAGTATCCGGCCAGGGCCATGTAATTCACGTCATGGCCGGGCCGTTGCGCATAGGGCCCTGTCTGCCCGAATCCCGAAATCGAACACAGCACCACCCGCGGATTGACGCGCGCCAATTGCGTGTAGTCCAGTCCCAGATTGGCCATTACGCCAGGCCTGAAACCCTCCACCACGACGTCGCTGCCTGCCACCAGTTGCAGCAGGACGCGCTTGTCTTCTTCGCGCTTCAGATCGAGGCAGATGGACTGCTTGCCCCGGTTGTACTTGGCGAAGGTCTCGGCTCCCAACTGGCGAGCGGTGTCGCCCTGCGGCTTTTCCACCTTGATCACGGTCGCCCCCAACTGTCCCAGCAACATGGCGGTGTACGGCCCAGGGTGCAGTTGGCCCAGGTCGAGCACAGACATGCCGCTCAGGTAGCCCGCCGCCCCCTGCTCTGCGCCGGCGCTCATGCGAGTATCCCCTTTGCGATGGTATTGCGCTGGATTTCGCTGGTTCCAGTGACGATGCGGTACAGGCGCAGGCGGCGGAAGATGAACTCCACCGGATGGTTCTTCGTCACTCCCACGTTTCCATGGATCTGCATGGCCTTGTCGGCAATTTCGAAGCAACGCTCGGACACGAACAGCTTGCACATCGACGCCGCATCGCGCACGTCCTCGCCCGAGTCGGCACGCTCTGCCGTGGCAAGCACCATCTGTTCGCAGGCATAGAGGGCCGTCGCCATGTCGGCCAGCATGTGCTGGATGGCCTGGAAGCGGCTGATGGGGCCGCCAAACTGCTGACGGTGCTTGGCGTAGTCCACAGCCAGCCTGAAAGCCTGGCGCGCCAGGCCTATCATGGTCGGGCAATGCAGCAGGCGGTTTACGCTGACGCGGTTCATGGCGATCTTGAAACCCTGCCCTTCCTTGCCGATCAGGTTCTTCTTCGGCACCCGGACCTGATCCAGCACGATGTCCGCATCGACATACTGGCCTGTCATCGGCACGCAATCGTGCACCAGCCGTACGCCGGGGCTGTCCAGATCGATGAAAATCGCGGATATGCCTTCCGCGCCCCGGTCAGGATCGGTGACGCACATGGTGATGGCGAAATCGGCGAACGTCGAGGCGGTAATGTAGTGCTTGACCCCGGTCACGATGTAATCGTCGCCGTCGGCCACCGCGACGGTCTGCAAGCGGGTAGCGTCGGAGCCCGACTGCGGCTCGGTCATGGCGAAGCAGGCGCCGCGCTCGGCGTTGACCACGGGCATGATGTAGCGGTCGTGCTGGTACGGGGTCGCATACTGGACCAGGTTGCCGATGCGCGAAGGACCGCCCCAATCCCCCAGCACATGGGGGAACAGGATGGCGCCGGATGCCGCGACGTCGTCCTTGAGCACGCACAGGTCGCGGTAGGACAGCCCCTGCCCGCCCAGCTCGCGCGGCAGCTGCGCTCCATAGAATCCCAGCGCCCGGCATCGTTTCCACACGGACTGCACCAGGTCGCGCCCGAACTTGTCCTCGTACCCCAGGCCGAGCGACTGTTCCAACGGTATGAGTTCGTCCTGCAGGTACTGCTGCAACCGGGTGCGCAGGCCGGTCAGCGCCTGTTTGTCGTCTTGGGCCATGTCGTCTCCTTTGAGTAGTCCCCAGCTTGACAGCGCCCGGCATCCTCGCAATTATCTTTTCTTCGTTTTCAATAACCTGGCGGAATCATGAGGCTGGAAGATCTGGACTATTTCCTGGCGGTCGCGCGGCTGGGCCATGTCGGCCGGGCCGCCGACGGCATAGGCGTCAGCCAGCCTGCACTGACCAAGGGCATCCGGCGCCTGGAAGAAGAACTGAAACTGCAGCTCTTTGTCCGCACGCCCAAGGGCATGGAGCTGACAATTCCAGGACGCGCGTTCTACCAGCGCTCGATGCAGGCAAGGCGGGAACTCGACGACGCCATGCAGGAAGCGGGTGACCTGCACCGCGGAAGCATCGGCTTGCTGCGCGTCGGCGTCACGCCGCTGCTCGCGGAATCGTTCTTCAATCCGGCCTGCATCGAACTGCTGGCGCAACGACCCGCCGCCAAGGTCCAGGTCATGGTCAGCCTGAACGATGCCTTGATTCCAGCGTTACGGCAGGGAGACCTGGACTTCGCCATCAGTTCGCTGTTCGAATCCGCCTCCGCGGCGGAGTTCGAACGGGAACCCTTGTTCGCAGACAAGCTTTTCGTTGCCGTGCGCCCGGGCCATCCCTTGCTGGGCCGCCGCAAGATCCGCTTTGCCGATCTGGCGGGGTGCCAGTGGATGCTGCCGGGACCGCAGGCGGCATCACGGCGCTGGCTGGAAGCCAAGTTCGAGCAACACGGGTCGGCGCCGCCCAACGTGACGATCGAATCCAACGCGTCGGTATCGGGATTGCTGGGCATCCTGCACAGCACGGACCTGCTGACGCTGGTCAGCGAAATCACCCTGTCCGCGCATGCCGGCCAGGGCCTGAGCATCCTGCCCCTGGACGACATGACATGGCATCGGCAGATCGGCGTGCTGACGCGGCGCAACAGCTACCAGTCGCCGCTGACGCAGCGGCTGCTGGAAATCCTGCGGGAGCATGCCCGGGCCCGGGCGGGCGCCTAGCCCTCAATCCGCCTGCAAGCCCAGCTTGTCGATGAGCGGCCCATAGCGGGCGGACTCATCATCGATGAGCTTGCGCAGCTGCTGCGGCGTGCCGGGTATGGGCGTGAACGATTGCGACGCCAAGGCCTCCAGCACCTGGGCATCCTGCATCGCGCGGCCGACGGCGGCATTCAGCCGGTCGATGATTTCCTGCGGCGTGCCTTTCGGCACGGCGATTCCCGCCCAGCTGCCGCTGTCGAAGCCGGCATATCCCAGCTCGGCCACCGAAGGCACCTCTGGCAGGGAAGCGGCGCGCTTGGCGCTGGTGACGGCCAGCGCGCGGATCTTCCCTGAGGCGATAAAGGGCATGGCGGGCGCGACCGCGACGATGCCGATATCGATCTGGCCGCCTGCCAGGTCATTGAGCGCGTTGCTGCCACCCCGATAGGGCACGTGTATGGCGTCCAGGCCGAAATGCTGCTTGAGCGTTTCAAACGTCAGATGCATGGATGAGCCCACCCCCGGGCTGCCGTAGCTCAGTTTGCCTGGATTGACGCGGGCGTATGCGAGCAGCTCCTGGAATGTCTTGACCGGCAAGGCGCTGCTGACCAGGACCACGTGCGGAGCGATGCTGAGTCCGGATACAGGCGCCAGATCCGCGATGGGGTCGAACGACAGTTTGGGCGAAAGATGCTTGGCAATCGCGAAGTTGCCGCCGTACTCCAGCAGGGTGTAGCCGTCCGCAGGCGCGTTCGCGACCTTGGCGCCGCCCAGATTGCCGCCGCCCCCGCCCACGTTCTCGACGATGATGGTCTGGCCCAGTTCCTTGCCCAGGGGCACGGCGACCAGGCGGGCGATGTAGTCGAACTGGCCGCCAGCCGAGAACGGCACGATGAAGCGTATGGGCTTGTCGGGGTAGCCGGCAGCCCCGGCGCCAGCCGCCTGCGCGGGTCCCGCCATGAGCGCGGCAAGCCCCAGGCTGACGGCCGCCAGGCAACGGGCCGCCCTGTCCCGCAGGCGGAAATTTCGCTGGTTCATGTTGTCTCCTGTTCTTGTGCAAGGCGGGACCGATGCTGGCCCCGCTTTCGCATAGAGGTAACCCGCAGGCCGCCTGAACGTCATGCCGCATCCAACGATTTCCATAACGCAGGGGAATCGCACCCGCACGATAACGGCGCGGCATGAGGATTCGCGTCCTGGTTATCCGCGGGCGCCTTGCCGCCCCGCAGGATAGCGGCAAGCCAACCCCAGACACGGACACACCATGAACCAAGGCCGATACACCACCCGCAATGCGCGCTATTGGCGCGACCGTCCCGCCGTCATTTTCGGCGACAGGACGCTGAGCTTCGGACAGCTGGAAACCCGCTCCAACCGCCTGGCCAACGCCTTGCTGGGCCTGGGGCTGAAGAAAGGCGACCGCGTCGCCATTCTGGCCTGGAATTGCCCGGAGATCATCGAACTCGAATGCGCGCTGTACAAGGCGGGACTGGTGAAAGTGGCCCTGAACGCGCGCCTGTCGAACCAGGAGGTGCTGGATTCGGTCAACAATGCCGATGCGGCGGCCTTCATTGTGGACCCAGCCCATGTGGAAGCAGCGCAATCCCTGCTGGACGGCTTGGAGAACGTGCGGCATCGATTGGTGATGGGCGCCAGCGACATCGAAGGCTGGCGCTCATACGAACGCCTGCTGGAATCGGCCGCCGACAGCAACCCGGACGTGCCGATGCAACCCGGCGACCTGGCCGTGCTGCACTTTACGTCGGGCTCGACGGGCAAGCTCAAGGCCGCCATGCAGACGGTAGGCAACCGCCTGGCGTCGCTGCGCAAGGTCGTGATGGGCCGCATGCGCGCCAATCCCGGCGAAGTGCTGGCACTCGCCGGCCCCATTACCCACGCCAGCGGCATGTTCATGCAGCCCTTCCTGTTCCAGGGCGGAACGATCCTGCTGCATGACCGGTTCGACCCCGAGAGCTTCCTGGCCTCCGCTGCCCGGCATCGCGCCGCCTTCAGCTTCATGGTGCCCACGATGGTCAACATGCTGATCGCGCATCCGCGGCTGCATCAGCACGACCTGAGCGCGCTGCGACAGATTTCCTATGGCGGCGCGCCGATGGCGCCGGCCCGCATCCGCGAAGCCTGGGAAGCCCTGGGACCCAAGCTCAGCCAGGGCTATGGCGCGGGTGAAACCACCGGCGGCCTGGTGCTGCTGAGTGCCCTGGACCATGCCGCAGCCATGTCGGGCCACCCGGAACGGCTGCTCTCCTGCGGGCGTCCATTCGGCGAAAGCGAGGTTCGTCTGCTGGACGAAGACGGCCGTGAGGTCGCGCCCGGCGAGGTCGGCGAGATCACCGCCACCGGCCCCGACATCTTCGCAGGCTATTGGCGCGAACCCGAGCTGTCCGCGCAAGCCCTGCGCGATGGCCGACTGCATACCGGCGACCTGGCTCGGATGGACGATGCAGGTTTCCTCTATGTCGTGGACCGCAAGAAGGACATGATCATCTCGGGCGGATTCAATATCTACCCTACTGAAGTCGAACAGGCGCTGTATCAGCATCCGGGCGTGTACGAAGCCTGCGTTTTCGGCGTGCCCGACAAGGTGTGGGGCGAGTCCGTCAAGGCTGTGCTCGTGCTCAAGCCTGGCGACACCACCACCCCGGCCGATCTGATCGAGCATTGCCGCAAGCACCTGGCGGATTTCAAGAAGCCTCGCAGCATCGAACTGGTGGCGGAGTTGCCGAAGAACGCCAACGGCAAGCTCGCGCGCAAGCAACTGAGGGACGCGCACTGGGCGCATGAGGAGAGAAAGGTGGGCTAAGGGCACCACTAGGCGTAGTATGGGGATAGATGCTGTTCACGCTCCTAGGGCCGCGCGGACTCGCGCCGCCCTCCACACCCTCAGGAGGTTGTCATGTACAAGCACATACTCATCCCCATCGACGGATCCGAGCGTTCCTATGCCGGCCTGGCGCAAGGACTGGGCCTGGCCAGCGCCCTGGGCGCAAGCGTCACGGTGCTGACGGTGTACAGCGCCTACCGCCCGACCTCCATGGAAACGGTGCACCTGGAGGGCGTGCATACGGAATATGAGCGCGAGGCCCAGGAACTCGCCAAGTCGTACCTGTCGCAAGCGACCGCGCAAGCCAGCGCCGCGGGCGTGCCCTGCACCACCGAAATGCGCGAAAGCAACAACCCGGCGCAGACCATCATCGATATCGCCATGACGCAAGGCTGCGACCTGATCGCCATGGCCTCGCGCGGCCACGGCGGACTGGCGGCCGTGCTGCTGGGCAGCCAGACGCAGAAGGTGATGGCGCATTCGACGCTGCCGGTGATCGTCTACCGCTAAGACCGGCGCTTGGACTAGACCGCGGCGCGCGCTCCGTAGGTCTTCGGTATGCCAGCGGCGGCCACGCCGCTGCGCAGGCTTTCCTGCGGCAGCGCCTGGGCCAGCAAGGGCCGCGCCTGCAGCAACCGCGACAGATCCACGCCCGTGCGGTAGCCCATGCTTTCCAGCATGAAGACCAGGTCTTCGGTGACGATATTGCCCGACGCGCCAGGCGCGAAGGGACAGCCTCCCAGGCCTCCCAGGCAGGAATCGAAAGCGCGGATGCCTTCGTCCAGCCCGGCCAGCGCATTGGCCAGGCCCAGCCCCATCGTGTCATGCAGGTGCAGCTTGACCAGGCGCGCGCCCACGGCGTCCTGCGCGGCGCGCACCGCATCGCGCACCAGCGCCGGATGGGCATAGCCCACGGTGTCGGCCAGCGCGATCTCGTCGGCGCCGGCCAACGCGGCGGCGGCGGCCACCTGCGCGACACGGCGCACCGGCACCACGCCTTCCATCGAACATCCGAAGGCGGTGGCGACCGCCGCATCGATGCGCACGGGCCGCGGCTGCGCCCGCACCCAATCGACGATGGAGGCCAGCACCTCCACCTGTGCGTCGGTGCCCTTGCCGACGTTGGCGCGGCTATGCGTGTCGCTAACGGAGACAGGAAACGACAGCGCGTGCGCGCCAGCCTCGTAGGCCGCAATGGCGCCCTTGAGGTTGCAGACCAGGGCAACCACCGTCAAGCCCTCGATCTTCAGGACGTCGGGCAGGACCGTACCCGTATCGGCCATCTGCGGCACCAAGCGCGGCGACACGAAGCTGCCCGCCTCGATCTCGCGCAGGCCGGCGTCGGCCAGCTGCCGGATCCAGCGCAGCTTGTCGGCCGCGGACATCATGCCCTTGGCCATTTGCAGCCCGTCGCGCGGACCCACTTCGCAAAGCCTGATTTCCTGGTTCATGTGCTGTCCTTTCCCGGCCGGCCTACTGCTGCACCACGATGCCCGCGCTTTCGATGGTCTGGCGCGCCTTGGCGATGTCCGAATTGATCAACGCGGCAAACTGTTCGGTGGACACCGGATCGGTTTCCAGGCCTTGCGAGGCCAGCGCCTCCTGCACGTCCTTGCGCGCCAGCAGCTTGTTGAAGTCGCTATTCAGGCGCGACACGACCGCGGACGGCGTCTTGGCCGGGGCCAGCACGCCGTAGTAGGTCACCACGCTGAAATCCTTGTAGCCCAGCTCCGCGACCGTGGGCACCTCCGGCAGCGCCGGATTGCGCTTGGGCGAAGTGACTGCCAGCGCGCGCACCTTGCCGGACTTGATCAGCGTGGCCGCCGACGAAATCGAAGAGCCCGCGAACTGCAGGTGTCCGCCCATCAGGTCCGCCAGCGCCGGGGCCGAGCCCTTGTACGGCACGTGCTGCATCTTGAAGCCGGCCGCGTGCTGCAGCATTTCGATGGCGATGTGCACGCCGCCACCCGTGCCCGAGGTGCCATAGGAGATCTTGTTCGGATCCTTCTTGGCGGCGTCGATCACTTCGGGCAGCGTCTTGTAGGGCGAGCTGTCCGATACCAGCAACACCATGGGCGTAGTGGCCACCAGCGCCACCGGCGCCAGGTCCTTGACTGGGTCGTACGACACCTTCATCAGCAGCGGAATCAGGGTGACGTTGTCGGACTGGCCGATCACCAGGTCGTAACCCTGGGCAGGCGAGCGCGCCGCTTCGGCCAGGCCCAGCGCCGTGCCCGCGCCCGGCTTGTTCTCGGGAATCACTGACCAGCCGTTGAGTTCATGCAGCTTGGTGCTCATCAGGCGGCCGATGTAGTCGGTGCCTCCGCCCGGCGTGGACGGGATGATGATGCGGATGGGCTTGCTGGGATAGTCCTGGGCGTGTGCGGCACAGGCGGCGGCCAGCGCGGCCACCGCGAACAGTTTGCGGATCATCTTGTCTCCTCTTTGATGGAAGTCTTGGCGGTCTGCGCCGCCTCGACCGATATCGGGCGCTATCGCCCGTTCATGCAATAACGCCTGCGCTGCGCAGGACCTCGATGCGCGCGGCATCCCAGCCCAGGCCCTGCAGGATGGCCTGCGTGTCGCCGCCCTGCCGCGGCGGATCGGAACGCTTGCCGGCCTTCAGGCCGTCGAACTCGATGGGCAGCGCCGCCGCGGATATCTCCCCGCCGTCCGGCAGCCGGGTCTTGAGCAGCGCGCCGCCGGCGTTCAGGTGCGCATCGTCCAGCAGGTCGTGCGGCTGGCGTATCGGGCCATAGGACAGGCCGGCGGCTTCCAGTGCCGCGCACAGCTCGTCGGTCTTCCAGGTCTTCAGGATCTCGCCCACGCCCGGCACCAGCCAGGGCCGCGCCGCCTCGCGGTCGACGGCGGTGGCCAGGCGCGGATCGGCGGCCCACTCGGGCGGCAGGAATTTCTGGGCGAAGTTGCGCCATTGCGCATCGCCCACCACGGCGACGAACACGCGGCCGTCGGCGGTCTCGAACACGTCATACACGCCCCAGGGCGGCCGGCGCTCCGCGCCCATGGGCTTGGGCGCCGCGCCCGTCAGCTGGTATTGCGCGATGAACTGCGCGACCAGCAGCAGGTTGTTCTCGAACAGGCCGGAGCGCACATGCCTGCCGCGCCCCGTGGCGTGGCGGTCGTGCAGCGCCGCCAGCGCGCCCACCACGCCGAAGGTGCCGCCCAGGATGTCGTTGACAGAGGCCGCCACGCGCTGGGGCGTGTCCGCGCCGCCGTTGATGTAGGCCAGCCCGCCCATCATCTGCACCACTTCGTCCAGCGCGGTGCGCTGCTTGTAGGGGCCGGACAGAAAGCCCTTGAGCGATACGTAGATCAGCCCAGGGTTCTCGGCCGACAGCGACTCATAGTCCAGCCCGTACTGGGCCAGGCTGCCGTCGCGAAAATTCTCCACTACCATGTCCGCCTGCAAGGCCAGCTGGCGCACCACGGCCTGCCCCTCGCGCGCCTTCAGGTCGATCGCCAGGCTTTGCTTGTTGCGATTGAAGACCGGGAAGTAGCCGCTGCCCGAGCCCTTCAGGCGCCGGGTGCGGTCGCCTTCGATCGGCTCCACCTTGATGACCTCGGCTCCCAGGTCCGCCAGCGCCAGGCCGGCCGCCGGGCCCATGATCATGTGGGACAGCTCCAGCACCTTGATGCCGCGCAGCGGTAATTCGGTGTGGTCCATGAAGGGTGAAGCCGGTGTTGCTGCCATCTGCATATCCTCGGGCCTGATGCGCTGAAAAACAGGCAACGGCAAGATCGATGCATGCCGCCGCCCCATGCCCCATCATCGGCGGCAAGCCGGATCAGCGGGTAGCGCTCTTTCAGCACGGGGGCATTCTCGCTTGGGAACGTCCGGGAAAGCCCTGAGGCCCGTCGTTTCAGGCGGCCTCCGCCACGCCGAGATGCGCCAACAGCACGCGAGCGGCGGGCGGCAAGGCGTCCAGCCCCAACACGGCGATGCACAAGGAAGTGCTGGACCAGGCTCCGGAGAGCGGAATGAAGCGGATGTCCAGGTTGGTGTGGCGCGCCTTGAGATACATGGGCACCACGGCCACGCCCATGCCGCGCGCCACCAGCATGCAGATGGTTTCATGCGAGCTGACCCGCGCGCTGATCCGCCGCGCCACGCCCGCATCCTGCGCCGCCTGCTCGAACACCGCGCTGATGCCGTTGTCGCGGTTCAGTTCGATCTGCTCGAAGGGCAGCAATTGCGCGTAGTCCAGCGTGTCGCGGTCGGCCAGCAGATGCTGGCCGGGCACGACCGCCGCCAGATCGCAGCGGCCACAGGTAAAGACCTGCAAACCGTCATGACCAAAATCGGAACCCACCGCCACGTCGGCCTGGCCGTCGAGCACCGCGCGGAACACCTCCTGGGTGGTGCCCTCTTCCAGGGAAATATCGATCTGGGGATAGGCGCGGCGAAAGGACTGGATCTGCGCCGGCAGTTCGCCGGACAGCGCCGCCACGCTGACCGCGAGCCGGATACTGCCGCGCACGCCGGTCGCAAAGCCCGCCATCTCGCGGCGCATGCGGTCCATGCTCTGCAGCACCATGCGCACGTGCGTGGCCAGCGCATTGCCTGCCGGCGTGGGCTGCACGCCCCTGACCCCGCGTTCCAGCAGCGGCACGCCGAAGGCATCCTCCATCTCCGACATACGTTTGCTGACGGCGGAAGGAACGATATTCTCGCGGGCGGCGGCGCGCGCCAGGCTGCCTTCCTCCAGCGCTGCGAGGAACAGGCGGAGCGAGACGGGATCGATATCGCGGGGATGCGGCGGGGGAGACGGGACGGGCTTCATGCCGGGAAGTGTCGTGCCTTGCGCGCCTGCGCAGGGATCGGGGTTTTCCCGGTCCGGGGCGCCTTGCGCCTTTAACCCCGCACGCCCATACCGCCCTCCCATGCGTAGCCATTCAGCAAGCCCAGCAAACCGCGCCTGACCACGGCCACTGCCTCATCCCGCAAGGCGTCGGCGCGCCAGCCCATTTCGATGGCATAGCCCGGCATCGCGACCGGGCAGGGCAGCATGCGCAGGCCGGAAGCGGCAGCCAGGCCGCGCGCCGCGTGCGCGGGCAAGGTCGACAAGGCATCACTGCCCCGCAACAGGAACGCCAACGCCGAAAAATGCGTGGTCGAGGCCTGCACCCGGCGCGTCAGTCCCAGCCCGTGCAGCACTTCATCCACCACCCCGATGAAGCCGCCGGACGACACCAGAATGTGCTGGCGGCGGATGAATTCCTCCAGCGACAAGGTGGTCTGGCCTGGCGCCACGCTGGCGGGATCCAGCAGGCAGGCATAGCCGCCCTGCCCGACCGTCACGCGCTGCAAGGCCTGCGAGGCCAGTCCGCCCGAAGCGATCACCAGGTCCGCTTCGCGCGCCATCAGCATGTCGGCCGCCAGCCGGCTGTGGGTCTGGCGGAAGATGAGGCGCAGCCCCGGCGCGCTCTGTGCCAGCGCGTGGATCGCGTCTCGTCCCAGCGCGATCTCGAAATCGTCCGATAGCCCCAGCGTCACCGACCTGCCGGCAAAGCCCGCCGCGCCAGGCCGCGCCAGCGACAGGCTCTGACGGCACTTGTCCAGGGCTTCGCCAATGACGGGTCGCAGTTCGCGCGCCCGCAGGCTGGGCGTCAGCCCTCTGCCGGTGCGCGTGAACAGGGGATCTCCGTAAAGCGCGCGCAGGCGGCCCAGCGCCGCGCTGACAGCGGACTGCGTCACGCCCAGGCGCAGCGCGGCACGTCCCGCTCCGCCCTCGTCATAGATGGCCTCGAAGATCTTGAGCAGGTTCAGGTCGGCTGACTCGATATCAATCTGGTTCATATCATTTATCTCTGACCAGGATTGATTGATTTTAGGGCCGGCCGGACACTGAAGCCCATTGCCACGTTCCGAGACCCCCGCCATGACCACGAAAACCGTCGCCGCCCTGCAGATCGGCTCCTCCCCCGAGGGCAAAGCCCGCACCCTGGAAGACATCCTCGCCTACGAGGGCGAGATCGTCGCCTCTGGCGCCTCGCTCGTGGTCATGCCCGAAGCGCTGCTGGGCGGCTATCCCAAGGGCGAGATCTTCGGCACCCGACTGGGCTACCGCCTGCCCGAAGGTCGCGAGGCCTATGCCCGCTATTACGACAACGCCATCGACGTGCCCGGCCCCGAAACCGAAGCGCTCGCCGCCCTGTCGCAGCGCACCGGGGCCAGCCTGGTGGTGGGCGTGATCGAACGCGGCGGCAACACGCTGTATTGCACCGCCCTGTTCTTCGAACCTGCTACCGGCCTCGCCGCCAAGCACCGCAAGCTCATGCCCACCGGCACCGAACGCCTGATCTGGGGCCAAGGCGACGGCTCGACCCTGCCGGTCGTCGACACCGAAGCCGGCCGCATCGGCGGCGCCATCTGCTGGGAAAACCACATGCCGTTGCTGCGCACCGCCATGTACGCCAAGGGCGTGGAAATCTGGTGCGCGCCCACCGTGGACGAACGCGACATCTGGCAGTGCTCGATGCGCCACATCGCCCACGAAGGCCGCTGCTTCGTGGTCAGCGCCTGCCAGGTGCAACCCTCGCCCGCCGAACTGGGCCAGGACGTGCCGGGCTGGGACGCCAACCGCCCTCTGATCAACGGCGGCTCGGTCATCGTCGGCCCGCTGGGCGACGTGCTGGCGGGCCCGCTGCACGGCAAGGCCGGCCTGCTGACCGCCCAGGTCGACACGGCGGAACTGGTGCGCGCCCGCTACGACTTCGACGTGGTGGGCCACTACTCGCGCCCCGACGTCTTTTCCCTGACCGTGGACGAGCGCCCGCGCCCCGCCGTGCGCTTCGTCTCCTGAACGCCCCGGCTGACGGGAGCCCGCAATCCGGGCACCTGGCGCCGGGATGGTATAGTCTCGCCCGCTGCCGGCCCTTCCGGGCCGCGCAACGCCCGAGTGGTGAAATTGGTAGACACAAGGGACTTGAACTAATTTGAGCCCTTTGGGGGAAACTCCAAAGGTGTAGCCCGTCAAACTCGGCGAATGCCCTGGACCCGTTCCGAGCCAACGCCGAGCCAAGCCCTGGCCGCACGGCCGGGGAAGGTGTAGAGAGCAGACGGCGGGCACCTAAGGCCGCAAGGCTATGGTGAAGGCGTGCTCCAGACCACGAACAGCGCATCCGCGCTGGCGGCGAAAGCCGAAGTGGTAAGAAAATCCCTCGGCCTCGCGGCCGTACCGGTTCGATTCCGGTCTCGGGCACCACCCCGCCACAGGCCAGGCGTCCATCCTTCGTCGCAAACCGGCGAACGCCTGCCTCGTCAAACTGAAGCGCGCAAAATTCCCCCCGCCGATCTAATCTAGTCCGGTAACCAGGGAGCGCGCCATGATCACCCTCTACTCGTACCCCGGACTCTATGGGCTGGAAGACAACAACCCTTACGGCCTGAAGATCTACGCCTTCCTGAAGCTCTGCCGGCTGCCGTTCGACCACCGGCATACGCTGGACGTACAGTCCGCCCCGCGTGGCCAGCTGCCCTACATCGCCGACGGCGATCTGCGTATCGGCGACAGCGACGCCATCATCGCCTACCTGAAGCGCCAGTACGAACTGACCATCGACGATTCCCTCACGCCCGAGCAGCAGCGCCAGGACTTGCTGGTGCGCCGCGCGCTGGACGACCTGTACTGGGTCATGTCCTATTCGCGCTGGCGCGATGACCGCTATTGGCCGACCTTCCGCCGCGCGCTGCTGGACGCCCACCCGGACGTCACGCCCGAGCAGCTGGAAGCCGCCCGCCAATACAACTTCCAGCGCTACCACTACCAAGGCATAGGCCGCTACGCCCCCGAAGACGCCTATGCGCGCGGGATCGCCGACCTGGAGGCCGTCTCCAGCCTGCTGGGCGACAACGGCTTCATGTTCGGCCCCAATCCGGGTAGCGTGGACGCGGGGCTCTACGGCTTTCTTGCCAATATCTATTTCTACGCCATCGACACGCCGCTCAAACAGTGCCTGGTGTCGCGGCGCAACCTGGTGAGCCTGTGCAATGCCGTGCGCGCCGAACTCGGTTAAGGCCTGACGCCCTTCCCGCGCGCGGCCGCCCGCCCCGGACGGCTTCCAAAAACGTTATTCTTGCGCCTCGTTTTCCACGTTTTAGCCCTGCCCGCCATGCGCCGGCGGGGCTTCAGACCTCACTTGACCGCCGCTTCCTCCTCCCCGCCCTTCATCGTCCTCGACGCCTGCGTCCTCATGTCAGGCATCCTGCGCCGCCTGCTGCTCAGGCTGGCCGAAGCCGGCGTGTACACGCCGGTCTGGACCGACCGCATCGGCGAGGAATGGCGCCGCAACGCCTCGCGCATCTGGGAGATCCCGCCCGAGGTGATGATGGAGATGTGGGACGACATGAACGCGCGCTTTCCCGGCGCCCGCGAGACGGACACCCAGGTCTACGAGGCATCCCTGCGCTACAGCGACCCCAAGGACTTCCACGTGATCGCGGCCGGCCTGGCGCGGCGCGCGCGCTGCGGCCTGCAACAGCCGCCGGTGGTGCAGGTGCTGACCTGGAATCTGAAGGATTTCAACCGTTCCGAACTGCGGCGCCAGGGGCTGGACGTCTACAACCCCGACCGCATGCTGACGCAATGGTGGCAGGCCGCGCCCGACGCCATCCGTGCGGCGGCGGCACAGGTGCCCGCGGACTATGTGGCGTTGGGGCGCGAACCCGAGCCGCTGTCGGCGACGCTGCACCGCGAGCGCCTGTATGGCCTGAAGAACCTGCTGGCGCGCGACGCCGCGCAGAACGGCGGCGCCTGAACCGCGCCAGCGTGCTCAGTGGTCGTGGTTGCTGGCGGCAAAGCCCGCCGCGTTCAGTATGTCGATCACTTCCTGGATGTGCTCGTGGCCGCGCGTCTGCAGCACGAAATCCACCTCGACATTGCGCACCGGCAATGACGTGAACGCACGCTGGTGGTGCACTTCGGTGATGTTGGCCTGCGCGTCGGCGATGAGCTTGGTGGCGTGTGCCAGCGCGCCCGGCAGATCGCGCAGGTCCACGCGGATGCGCGCCAGGCGGCCGGCGCGCACCATGCCGCGCTCGATCAGTTCGCCCAGCATCAGGGGGTCGATGTTGCCGCCCGTCAGCACCAGGCCGATGCGCTTGCCCTTGTAGCGGTCGCTGCCCTCTTCCTGCGCGCGCAGCAGCGCGGCCAGGCCGGCGGCGCCCGCGCCTTCGACCACCGATTTCTCGATCTCCAGCAGCACCACGATGGCGTGCTCGATATCGCTTTCGCTGACCAGCTCCAGTCGATCGACCAGCTGGGTGACGATGGGCTGGGTCAGCGCGCCCGGCGACTTCACCGCGATGCCTTCGGCGATGGTGTAGGCGCCCTGCGGCATGGACACGCCCTTGACGGCGGCGTACATGGACGGAAAGCGCTCGGTCTGCACGCCGATGATCTCGATGCCGGGCTTGAGCGCCTTGGCCGCGGTGGCAATGCCGGAGATCAGGCCGCCGCCGCCGATGGCGACGACCAGGGTGTCCAGCTGCGGCTGGTCTTCCAGCATCTCCAGCGCCACCGTGCCCTGCCCCGATATGACCGCCTCGTCATCGTACGGGTGGATCATGATCAGGCCGCGCTCCTGCGCCAACTCGTAGCCGCGCGCCTTGGCATCGTCGAAGGTGTCGCCGGCCAGCACCACCTCGGCGCCGAAGCGGCGCGTGTTGGCGATCTTGACGGTGGGGGTGAACCGCGGCATCACGATCACGGCCGGCACGCCCATGCGCTGGGCATGGTAGGCCACGCCCTGCGCGTGGTTGCCGGCGGACACGGCGATCACGCCCTTGGCGCGTTCTGCTTCCGACAGCGTCAGCATGCGGTTGAGCGCGCCGCGCTCCTTGAACGAAGCCGTGAACTGCAGGTTCTCGAACTTCAGCCAGATCTCCGCGCCGAAGATGTCGGACAGCGTGCGGGACAGGGTAAACGGGGTCTTCAGCACCTGGCCGCGCAGGTTCTCGCGGGCGGTCTGAATGGAGGCGATATCGATCACGATGGAAATCCTGTTAGCGCACCGGCAGGAAATTGAACAGCAGCAGGCCCTGCGCGTAGTTGATCCCGATGCGCCGCGTGTTCTCGCCCAGCAGGTTCGCGATCAGATCCAGGCGGCCGATGATGGCGCCGAATTCGCGTTCAAAGCTAAGGTTGGTGGCGTTCTGGGACATTTCGTTGGCCAGCAGCAAGGGTTCGCCCTGGGTATTGCGGCGCGACGCCAGCAGCCAGGCGGCTGCCTCGACGTTCCGTGCGGCATTGTAGACCCGCTGCCCGTCCAGCGCGTCGGTGGCGTACAGGCGGGTTTTGCCGTTGTGGGCGGCGATGATGGTGTCGGCCAGGCCGTAGATGAAAGCGCCGACCCGGTCGCCCGAATAGTTGGGGTCCAGGGACACGGCCAGAATCTGGATGTCGCGCAGTCCCGCCAGGTCCTTGGGCGGGATGCGGACTTCGATGGAATGCTTGACCAGCGACACCGCCTTGGCCAGGTCGGGCGCGCCGGACTTGCGCCATTCGCGCGGATTGCGGCGGTAGAGCTTGTCCAGCAGGACATACAGGCTGGCCAGGTTGTCGCGCACCTCCAGCGTGACGGTGCGGTTGAAGTCGGTCTGGCCGAACTGGTCGGCGGACATGTCCTCGCTCTTGGGACCGCCCTTGCCCGGCGCGGGGCTGCTCATGCAGCCGCTCAGCACGGCCGCAAGCAGCGCCGCGGCACTGGCGGATCTGGCCCACGCCGTCATGCCTTGCCCATCCGTTTCCCCCTTCTTTGCCACGTCGCGCAGGCCATCCTCCGTGGTCGGGGGGCCTTGCTCTCGCGCAAGACTTTACAGGAAGGTAAGCGCAGTTGGGAGATGTCCGGGGTCTGAAGAAGCAAGAAGATGAATCATGCCGGCCCCAAGCGTGCGCGCCGGCCCATGAAAAACGGCGCCCGCAGGCGCCGTTTCATGCTACCGGTCAAGCAGGCTTATTCAGCTTGCGGTTCCGATTGCGGGGCAGCTTCGGGAGCCGCAGCGGCTTGCTGCTGCTCGATGCCGCCAATCGCCTTGATGGACAGGCGCAGGCGGCCCTTGTCGTCGGCCTCGATGACCTTGACGCGGACTTGCTGGCCGACCTTCAGCACATCGTTGATGTTGGCGATGCGGTAGTTGGCGATTTCCGAGATGTGCAGCAGGCCGTCACGGCCCGGCAGCACTTGCACGATGGCGCCGAAATCCAGCAGGCGCAGCACGGCGCCTTCGTAGATCTGGCCCACTTCGACGTCGGCGGTCAGTTCGACGATGCGGCGCTGGGCTTCCTTGGCCTGCGCTTCGTCGACGCTGGCGATCACGATCGTGCCGTCGTCCGAGATGTCGATCTGCGTGCCGGTTTCTTCGGTCAGCGCGCGGATGGTGGCGCCGCCCTTGCCGATCACGTCGCGGATCTTCTCGGGGTTGATCTTGATGGTCAGCATGCGCGGAGCGAAAGCCGACAGCTCGCCGCGCGAACCGTCCAGCGCTTCCTTCATCTTGCCCAGGATGTGCAGGCGGCCTTCTCGGGCCTGAGCCAGCGCCACTTGCATGATTTCCTTGGTGATGCCCTGGATCTTGATGTCCATCTGCAGTGCGGTGACGCCGTTCTCGGTGCCCGCAACCTTGAAGTCCATGTCGCCCAGGTGATCTTCGTCGCCCAGGATGTCCGTCAGCACGGCGAACTTGCCGCCGTCCAGGATCAGGCCCATGGCCACGCCGGCCACGTGATCCTTGACCGGCACGCCGGCGTCCATCATGGCCAGCGAGCCGCCGCAGACCGAAGCCATCGACGACGAGCCGTTGGACTCGGTGATTTCCGACACGATGCGGATGGTGTACTGGAAGTCTTCCGGAGCCGGCAGCAGCGGGATCAGCGCGCGCTTGGCCAGGCGGCCGTGGCCGATTTCGCGGCGCTTGGGCACACCGATGCGGCCCGTTTCGCCGGTGGCGAACGGAGGCATGTTGTAGTGCAGCATGAAGCGGTCGCGGTATTCGCCCATGAGCGCGTCGATGATCTGCTCGTCCTGCTTGGTGCCCAGCGTGGCCACGACCAGCGCCTGGGTTTCACCGCGGGTGAACAGCGCGCTGCCGTGTGCGCGGGGCAGCACGCCCAGACGCACGCTGATGGGGCGCACGGTGCGGGTATCGCGGCCGTCGATGCGCGGCTCGCCGTTCAGGATCTGGCCGCGCACGATGGCGGATTCCAGCGAGAACATGATGTTGTCGACAGCGACGGCGTCCGGCAGCGCTTCGCCCTTTTCGGCGGCGGCGGCGGCCAGCTTGGCCGACACGTCAGCCGACACTTCGCGCAGCTTGGTCGTACGGGCCTGCTTTTCGCGGATCTGGTAGGCGGCGTTCAGGCCTTCCTGGGCAGCGGCGGTGACCGCGGCGATCAGGGCTTCGTCCTTGGCGGGCGCTTGCCAGTCCCAATCGGGCTTGCCGGCGTCCTTCACCAGTTCATGAATGGCGTTGATGACGGCCTGCATTTGCTGGTGGCCGTAGACCACGCCGCCCAGCATGATTTCTTCGGACAGCTGGTCGGCTTCGGATTCCACCATCAGCACGGCGTTTTCGGTGCCGGCGACGACCAGGTCCAGCTTGGACGACTTCAGCTGCGAGGCGGTCGGGTTGATGGCGTACTGGCCATCGATGTAACCCACGCGCGCGGCGCCGATGGGGCCGTTGAACGGGATGCCCGAGATGGCCAGCGCGGCCGAGGCGCCGATCATGGCGGGAATGTCGGGATCGATTTCAGGATTGACCGACAGCGTGTGGATGACCACCTGGACTTCGTTGTAGAAGTCTTCGGGGAACAGCGGACGCAGGGGACGGTCGATCAGGCGCGAGGTCAGCGTTTCCTTCTCGGAGGGCTTGCCTTCGCGCTTGAAGAAGCCACCCGGGATGCGGCCGGCGGCGTAGGTCTTCTCGATGTAGTCAACGGTCAGCGGGAAAAACGTTTGACCCGGCTTGGCCTTCTTGGAAGCCACGACGGTGGCCAGGACGACGGTGTCCTCGATCGACACCACAACGGCGCCGGAGGCCTGGCGAGCGATCTCGCCAGTTTCCAGGACGACCGTGTGCTGGCCGTACTGGAACGATTTTGTCACTTTGTTGAACATGACGATTATTCCTTACAAATGAAAAACCGTGGCCGTCGCGACATACGTCGCACCGACCACGGTTGCGTCATGGGGAGCCAGCCCCGTCGATCACTTGCGCAGACCGAGTTTTTCGATCAGTGCGCGGTACGAATCGGGATTGCGGCCCTTGAGATAGTCGAGCAGCTTGCGGCGACGGCTGACCATACGGAGCAGACCGCGGCGCGAGTGATGGTCCTTCATGTGTTCTTTGAAGTGACCGGTCAGTTCGTTGATGCGGGCGGTGAGCAGAGCCACCTGAACTTCGGGGGAGCCGGTATCGCCTTGAGCGCGTTGGAATTGCGCGACGATATCGGATTTCTTGATGTCAGCTACAGACATTTATGACCTCTTCGGACATGCGACAGGGCCGAGGCGCCCTGACGTGGTTTGGAAAAAATTTGCGCGAACCTGGCGGAATTCGCTTTCTCACTGCTGCCATTGATGACTCAAACAGAAGCCTGGAATCCGGGTATTGGACGCGGTGTTTCGACACCGGGGCCTGGCACCTGGACCAGCTCTGCGGCCAGCGCAAAGGATGTTGCAAGATCAATACACTTGATAAAGCTCGATGATTATAGCCGATTCGCTAGAATTACCCCAATGAGGGCCGCCTGCCCCGCCGCAGGCCGCGATGCCACGTAAGGAGAAGATATGTCTAAATATTACAGAAGCGCGCGCCTGGCACTGGCTGCCGCCGCGTTGGCCGGCCTGGCCGCCTGCGCAAACATGGCCCAGATTCCTCCCGGCACGCCCTACGCCGACGTGCAAGCCCAGTTCGGCCGGCCCAACTTCGAATGCCCGCAAGCCAATGGCGGGCGGCGCGTGATCTGGACCCAGCAGCCCATGGGCCAGTACGCCTGGGGCACCAACGTCGGCGCCGACGGACGCGTGGGCCAGGTGGTGCCGCTGCTGACGGACGAACACTTCAAGGTGCTGAGCGAAGGCGTATGGGGTCCCGACCGCGTGCGCTGCGAATTCGGCCCGCCCGCCAAGATCGAGGAAGCCGGCCTGGGAGAAAAGCGCGAGGTGGTCTGGTCCTACCGCTACAAGGAAAACGGCGTCTGGAACTCGCTGATGTATGTCTACATGAGCCGCGACGGCAGCAAGCTGACGCACTTCCATCCCGGCCCGGACCCCATGTACGACGACGACAGGTTCATGTGGCGCTGATTCCCCCGCCTCTCTAAAAAACAAAACCCGCCATCAGGCGGGTTTTGTTTTCAAGGCGTTCACCAATCAGGACGATTGGTTGCGGCGTTCCTGCGTCAGGCGGCGCGCGCGGTTCCAGCGCCAGGCCCACATGATCCAGCCCGACAGGCCGTACAGCACGAACAGGCCGAACAACACGACCGGAGGATCGCTGGACACGAACACGAACACGGCCACCACCAGCAGGATGCCCCAGAACGGCACGCTGCGGCCCAGGGCGAAGCTCTTGCCGCTGAAGAACGGCGCATTCGACACCATGGAAATGCCCGCGTACATGGTCAGCGTGAACGCCGCCCAGGCCATCAGGCTGTCATGGATGGGCAGCTTGTTGTCCACGGCCAGCCAGACGAAACCCGCCACCAGCGCGCCGGCAGCCGGGCTGGGCAAGCCCTGGAAGTAGCGCTTGTCGACCACGGCGATGTTGGTGTTGAAACGCGCCAGGCGCAGCGCGGCGCCGGCGACATAGACGAACGCGGCCAGCCAGCCCCAGCGGCCCAGGTCGTTCAGGATCCATTCGTACATGACCAGCGCGGGCGCAACGCCGAAGGAGGTCATGTCGGACAGCGAGTCGTACTGCTCGCCGAAGGCGGACTGGGTGTTGGTCAGGCGGGCAACCCGGCCATCCATGCCGTCCAGCACCATGGCCGCGAAAATGGCGATGGCGGCCACTTCGAAGCGGTCGTTCATGGCCTGCACGACGGCGTAGAACCCCGCGAACAGTGCCGCGGTGGTGAACGCGTTGGGCAGCAGGTAGATGCTGCGGTGGCGGTTCTCGGAATCGCGCATGGAAAAATTGGGCATGGTCTCAATAACTTACAACGAACATTGAAAGGTTAACCCATCTGGCCCCGCTTGCGGGGCGGAGCAAGCCGCGTGCCTGGCCAATCGAGGGGAAGCCTGCAAAAAAAAGCGGCATGCCCTCGCAGGCATGCCGCTTCGACCCTGATTGCGCGGGGCAGGCCCCGCGCAATGGCATGGATCAGTTCTTGGACTTGTCCACCAGCTTGTTGGCGGCGATCCAGGGCATCATGGCGCGCAGCTTGCCGCCCACTTGCTCGATCTGCGATTCCGCGTTGATGCGGCGGCGCGAGGTCAGCGTCGGAGCGCCGGCGGTGTTTTCCAGGATGAACTTCTTGGCGTATTCGCCGGTCTGGATGTCCGTCAGGCACTGGCGCATGGCCTTGCGGGTTTCGTCGGTGACGATCTTCGGGCCGGTTTCGTACTCGCCGAACTCGGCGTTGTTCGAGATCGAGTAGTTCATGTTGGCGATGCCGCCTTCATAGATCAGGTCGACGATCAGCTTCAGTTCGTGCAGGCATTCGAAGTACGCCATTTCGGGCGCGTAGCCGGCTTCCACCAGCGTGTCGAAACCGGCCTTGATCAGTTCGACGGTACCGCCGCACAGCACGGCCTGTTCGCCGAACAGGTCGGTTTCGGTTTCTTCGCGGAAGTTGGTTTCGATGATGCCGGCACGGCCGCCGCCGTTGGCGCTGGCGTACGACAGGGCCACGTCACGCGCGGCGCCCGACTTGTCCTGGTACACGGCCACCAGATGGGGCACGCCGCCGCCTTGCTTGTAGGTGTTGCGCACGGTGTGGCCCGGGGCCTTCGGGGCGATCATGATGACGTCGATGTCTTCACGCGGCACGACCTGGCCGTAGTGCACGTTGAAGCCGTGGGCGAACGCCAGGGCGGCGCCGGGCTTGATGTTGGCGTGCACTTCCTTGTTGTAGACCGAGGCGATGTTCTCGTCGGGCAGCAGCATCATGACGATGTCGGCGGACTTGACCGCGTCGGCGACTTCCTTGACTTCCAGGCCGGCGTTGGCGGCCTTGTTCCACGAGGCACCGCCCTTGCGCAGGCCGACCACGACCTTCACGCCGGATTCATGCAGGTTCTGCGCGTGCGCGTGGCCTTGCGAGCCGTAGCCGATGATGGCAACAGTCTTGCCCTTGACCAGGGAGAGATCGCAGTCTTTGTCGTAGAAAACTTTCATGGTTGTGCTCCAGATTCCAGTATTTTGGATATTTGTTTAATTCAGATGTAGGGTGCGGCTTGGCCTGGAAGGCCGGTCAAATCTTCAAAATCCGTTCACCGCGTCCGATGCCGGACACGCCGGTGCGCACGGTTTCAAGGATTGCACTGCGGTCCAGGGCCTCCAGGAAGGCCTGTACTTTTTCCTGCACCCCGGTCAATTCGATGGTGTAGGACTTGTCGGTCACGTCGATGATGCGGCCGCGGAAGATATCCGCCATGCGCTTCATTTCCTCGCGCTCCTTGCCGACCGCGCGCACCTTCACGAGCATCAGCTCACGCTCGATGTGCGCGCCTTCGGTCAGGTCGACCACCTTGACCACATCCACCAGGCGGTTCAGGTGTTTGGTGATCTGCTCGATGATTTCATCGGAACCGGTGGTCACGATGGTCATGCGCGACAGCGTGGAGTCCTCGGTGGGCGCCACGGTCAAGGTCTCGATGTTGTAGCCCCGCGCGGAAAACAGGCCCACCACGCGCGACAGCGCGCCGGGTTCGTTCTCGAGGAGGACGGAAATCACGTGCTTCATGGGTGGCCTCCTTACAGGTCTTCAGAGCCGAGCAGCATTTCGGTCAGCCCGCGGCCGGCCTTGACCATCGGCCACACGTTTTCGGTGCGGTCGGTGATGAAGTCCAGGAAAACCAGGCGATCCTTGTGCTTCTTGAACGCTTCGCGCAGCGCCGGCTCGACGTCCGCCGGTCGTTCGATGCGCAGACCCACGTGGCCATAGGCCTCGGCCACCTTGACGAAATCGGGCAGCGAATCCATGTAGGACTCGGAATAGCGCGAACCGTAGTCGATCTGCTGCCACTGCCGGACCATGCCCAGGAAGCGGTTGTTCAGGCAGATGATCTTCGGCGTCAGGCGGTACTGGTGGCAGGTCGACAGTTCCTGGATGTTCATCTGGATCGACCCTTCGCCCGTGATGACGGCGACGTCGTGCCCAGGATTGGCCATCTGCACGCCCATGGCGTACGGCAGGCCCACGCCCATGGTGCCCAGGCCGCCGGAGTTGATCCAGCGGCGCGGCTTGTCGAACTTGTAGTACTGCGCGGCCCACATCTGGTGCTGGCCCACGTCGGAAGTCACGAAGGCGTCGCCGCCAGTCACTTCCCAGAGCTTTTCCACCACGAACTGCGGCTTGATGACCTCGTCCGAGTTGGCGAACTTCAGGCATTCCTTGCCGCGCCAGGACTCGACCTGCTCCCACCACTTGGCGATCGGAGCAGGCTTGTGCTCGGCCGCGGCGATGTCGTACTGCGCGCTGAGGTCGGCCAGGACGTCCTTGACGTTACCGACGATCGGGACGTCCACGCGCACGCGCTTGGAGATCGACGAGGGATCGATATCGATATGGATGATCTTGCGGGCGTTCTGGGCGAAGTGCTTGGGGTTGCCGATCACGCGGTCGTCGAAACGGGCGCCGATGGCCAGCAGCACGTCGCAGTGCTGCATCGCCATATTGGCCTCGTACGTGCCGTGCATGCCGGGCATGCCGACGAACTGGCCGCTGCTGGCCGGGTAGCCGCCCAGACCCATCAGGGTGCTGGTGCAGGGCGCGCCCAGTTGCGACACGAGCTTGTTCAGCTCGGGCGCGGCGTTCGACAGGATGACCCCGCCGCCCGTGTAGATCATGGGCCGCTCGGCGGCCAGCAGCATCTGCACGGCTTTCTTGATCTGCCCCTGGTGGCCCTTGTTGACGGGCGCATAGGAGCGCATCGAGATCTCGCCCTTGGGCGGCGTGTACTTGCACTGCGCGATGGTGATGTCCTTGGGGATATCCACCAGCACCGGGCCGGGACGGCCGGTGCGCGCGATGTAGAACGCGCGGCGCATGGTTTCGGCCAGGTCCTTGACGTCGCGCACAAGGAAGTTGTGCTTGACGCAGGGACGCGTAATGCCGACGGTGTCGCATTCCTGGAAGGCGTCCTCGCCAATGGCCGCAGTGGGCACCTGCCCGCTGATGATGACCATGGGGATGGAATCCATGTAGGCGGTGGCGATGCCGGTGACGGCATTGGTCACGCCCGGTCCGCTGGTCACGAGGCAGACGCCGACCTTTTGCGACGAGCGCGAATAGGCATCGGCGGCGTGCACGGCGGCCTGCTCGTGACGAACCAGGATATGCTGGAATTTGTCTTGCTTGAAAATCGCGTCGTAGATGTAAAGCACCGCGCCGCCGGGGTAGCCGAAAACGTGTTCCACGCCTTCATCGGCCAGGCAGCGCACGACGATATCGGCGCCATTCAGTTCCATGTTGTCATTCCTTTCAGTACCGGCCCTGCAACCCTGACTGCTGCTCGCCCGGATACGGCGGCAACTGAACCCATACCGGTCCCGACAACATGATCCGGCGCTTTGCGGCTCACGGAGCCACGCCACCCGGACACCTTGCCGACCCGGCACACGCTCGACAGAACGCAGTGCAAACGCCCCTGGGGGACGCTGGAGGTCGAAATGGAAGCCTTGGCAACACACGCTTGTGGCGCGGCCAACGGCAGGTGTAACTGCTGCGGGATGGCTGGGAGGTGACCCTGGCAATCCGCCTCAACGCACCGGTTTCGGATAGGCAGACCGATGCAAGTGGAGCAATTTACCGCGTTGCGTCAAAGGTAGCAAATCGACTTTTCTTCGACCGTTGCTTGGAAGGTTCGGTAACTATCCGACCCCAAAAATTTAGGCAGTCTCTCTATACTTGTTTCGTCATCCGAAACCGAGCCGCCGCCTCATGGATTTGCGCATTGCCAGCATCCGCCGCTTCCTCTACAGCCACTACTTCTTCGGAGGGGTGCGTCAGGGGGTGGGGATGCTGTTGCCCGTGCTGGTGCTGGGCGGCCTGTTCGGCAACTACACCACGGGTCTGGTTGCAACGTTCGGGGCGCAATGCCTGGCCATCATCGACCAGCCGGGCGGGCCGCAGCGCCACCGCACCAACGAGATGCTGGGCGGCGCCGCGCTGGGCACGCTGACGGTCATCATCACAGGGCTGGCGTCATCGCACCCCGTGCTGATCTGGCTGGCGGTCATCGCGCAGTGCTTCGTCTATTCGATGTTCACGGTGTTCGGCAAACGCGGCGGGCTGATCGGCTTTGCCGGCCTGTTGCTGATGACCCTGACCATGCATTCGCCGCTGGCGCCCCATGAGGTGCTGGCGCACGCCACGGCCACGCTGGGCGGGGCGCTGTTCTACGTCGCATTCAGCCTGGGGTTCTCGCGCCTGTTCTGGCTGCGCGAGGAGCAGCAGGCCATGTCGGTGGCGCTCTTCGCCACCGCCGACTACGTGGCGGCGCGCGCCACCTTCTACGATGAAACCGCCGATCTGGACGACGCCTACCGCGAGCTGATCCAGCGCCAATCCGTCATGACGGAAAAGCACCAGGCGGCGCGCGACATGGTGCTGCGCGCCCTGCCCCGCGGCAAAGGCCTGGGCGACCGCCAGCGCGTGATGATCTGGAACATGTTCGTCGATATGCTGCAGCTGCTGGATACGCTGGTGGCCACGCATACCGACTACGCGGCGTTGCGCCGCGCGCTGGCCGGCAGCGACTGCCTGATGTTCATGCGCGATGCGCTGGTGAAGATGTCGCTGGAGCTCAACCGCATCGCGCTGGACGTGTCGCGCGGGCGCAAGGTGCAGTACCGCAGCAGCGCCAAGGCCGAACTGCGCGCCATCGAATACGAGATCGAACAGCTCAAGCAGCAGGGCCTGGGCGAGCGCGAGCCCGAGATGCTGGCGCTGATCGTCCAGGTGCTGCGCCGGCTGCGCAATTCGGCGCGCATCGTCGACCGCCTGGCCGACCACACCGCGGCTTCGCCCGACGCCAAGCCCACCGACGTGCTGCGCATCAACAAGTCGCTGACGCGCTTCATTTCGCGGCAGGAATTTCGCGTGGGGCTCCTGACCAGCAACCTGCGCCTGGATTCGCCGCACTTCCGCTATGCGCTGCGCGTCACCGCGGCCGCGGCCATCGCCATGACGCTGGCCAGCCAATGGCTTTCGCCAGCGTTTTCCGCGCACAACTACTGGATCATGCTGACCATCGTCATCATCATGAAGCCGGGTTTCGCGCTGACCCGCCAGCGCAATAGCTGGCGCCTGACGGGAACGCTGATCGGCTGCATCCTGGCCCTGCTGCTGTTCAACCTGACCGACCGGCCCGAACTGCTGTTCGCCGCGCTGCTGGGCGCCTGCATCATGGGCAACAGCCTGGTGCAGCTGAACTACATGGCCAGCGCCACCTTCAACACGCTGTTCGTGGTGCTGGTGTTCCACTTCGTGTCGCCGGGCACGGTGTCCATGTCGGTGATCGGCGAACGCGCCATCGACACGTTGATCGGCTGCGCGCTGGCGCTGATCTGCAGCTACATCCTGCCCTGGTGGGAGGCCCGCTACCTGAAACCGCTGGCGGCCGCGGCCACGCGCGCCAACCGCGAATACCTGATCGCCGGCCTGCGCTACGTCGAGGCCATGCAGGCCCACGGCGCGCCCGTGGGCGCCGCCGCCGGCGAGACTCCGGCGGTCACGGACGCCGACCTGGCCTGGCGGCTGGCGCGCAAGAACGTGCACATCTCCTTCAGCAATTTCGCCGAGGCTTTCTACCGGATGATGAGCGAGCCCACGTCGCATCAGGTAAGCGTGCCGGAGCTGAACAACCTGCTGATCCAGAACCACATCCTGGCTTCGCAGATCACAGCGGCCATCCCCATTCTGGCCAGCCTGCCGGCTACGCCCGAAGCGGTACAGCGGGCGCTGACCGGCATGGTGGACCTGTTGGATGAGAACCGGGCGCAGGCGCCGGCCGGCCTGCCGACCCAGTTCGACACGGAAGGCGAACAGGCGGCGCTGGTCTATCCGGTCAAGCAGATGCTGAAGGCGGCGCACATGATCCGCCAGGAACTGCACGCGCTGGCCGATCCCACGCACGCGCCGCCGGTGGCGGCGGCAGCGTGACCGGCGTGGATGGCTCTGACGGGAATGGGGAGTCCCGGGCGCAAGGCCCGGGACCGGATCAGACCTTGCGGCGGAACACCAGCTTGTCTTCCGACGAGGCAGAGGCGTCGAACTTGTAGCCTTCCAGGTCGAAGCCTTGCAGGCCTTCGGGCTTGGACACTTTGTGCAGGATCGCGTAGCGCGCCATCAGGCCGCGCGCGCGCTTGGCGTGGAAGCTGATGACCTTCCAGGCGCCGTTCTTCCAGTCCTGGAATACGCATTGCACGACGCGCGCCTTCAGCGTCTTCAGGTCGACCGACTTGAAGTATTCCTCGGACGCCAGGTTGACGATCACGGGCGCCTTCTGGCCGGCCTGCCGTTCGTTGAGATAGTCAGCGATGGCCGGGCCCCAGTACTCGTACAGGTTCTTGCCCTTGGGCGTGGCCAGGCGCGTGCCCATTTCCAGGCGGTAGGGCTGCATCAGGTCCAGCGGGCGCAGCACGCCATACAGGCCGCTCAGGATGGCCACGTGCTCTTGCGCCCAGTCCAGCTGCTTGGCCGACAGGGTCGCGGCCTCCAGCCCTTCGTAGACGTCGCCGTTGAAGGCCAGCACCGCCTGGCGCGAGTTGGCCTGCGTGAAGCTGCGCTTCCAGTGGGCATAGCGCTGCACGTTGAGTTCGGACAGCGCCGGGCTCAAGCTCATGAGCTCGGAGATGTCCTCGGCCGACTTGGTCTTCAGCACCTTGATGAGGCCGGCGGCCTGGTCCACGAACAGCGGCTGGGTATGCGTCTCGATGTGCAGCGGCGAGTCGTAATCCAGCTTCTTGGCGGGAGAAAGCAAAAACAGCATTCGGGAATTCCTTTTTTAGCGTGCCGTCCAGCCGCCATCGACCGAGACGGACGTACCTGTGATTTGCGCGGCGGCGTCCGAGGCCAGGAACACGGCGGTGCCCCCCAGTTGCTCCGGCGTCACGAATTGCAGCGACGGCTGCTTTTCGCTCAGCAGTTCGCGCGCGGCGGTTTCCTGGTCCACGCCATCTTTTTCCGCCAGCGCGGTGATCTGCTTTTCGACCAGCGGAGTGCGTACCCAGCCCGGGCAGATAGCGTTGGCCGTGATGCCCTGGCCGGCCGTTTCCAGCGCGGTGACCTTGGTGAAGCCGACCACGCCGTGCTTGGCGGCGACATAGGCCGACTTGTTCGCCGAAGCCACCAGGCCATGGGCCGAGGCGATGTTGATGATGCGGCCGAAGCCCTGCTTCTTCATGTGCGGCAAGGCGGCGGCGGTGCCGTGGAACACTGCCGACAGGTTCAGCGCCAGGATCGCGTCCCATTTTTCAGCGGGGAAATCCTCGATCAGCGCGGTGTGCTGGATGCCGGCGTTATTGACCAGGATGTCGATGCGGCCCAACTGGCGCACGGCGTTCTCGACCAGCTCGCGCACGGCCGCGCCCTTGGACAGGTCGGCGCCGTCGTAGATGACCCTCACGCCATGCTTGTCGGCCAGGCCGGCGCGGAGCTTTTCGATTTCGGCCGCATCGCCGAAGCCGTTCAAGACGATATCGGCGCCTTGCTGGGCGAAGGCAGTGGCGATACCCAGGCCGATGCCGCTGGTGGAACCGGTGACAAGGGCGACTTTTCCTTTAAGCATGAGCATTCTCCTGTGGTCGAGCACATTGGACGGGCCAAGCAAGGGTCAAGTGTAGCTGCCCGGCATGACGGCAATCATGCCATGCCCGTACGGCACGCAGGGTCAAGCAGCGGGAGGAGGATCGCGCGGCGCGGGAGGTTTCGGCGCCTCGTCCTGGACCGGTTCCGCTGCCGGCAGATCGGCCATGCCGCCCCGGTTCTCGGGTATGCGTTCCAGCAGCTTGATCAGCATCGGCACCACGCCCATCGAAATCGCCACGATGACGGACAGCAAGTCGCGCTGTTCCAGGTTCATCAGATTGTTGTCCCAGGCTTCGTTGAAGATGGCGAAGCTGAACTCCCCGCCCTGCGCCAGCGCCAGCGCGAATAGCAGGCGGTGATAGCGCGGCAGGCCCAGAAAGCGCGAAAAGCCGTACAGAATCAAGGCCTTGACCAGCAGCAGCGCGAATACGCCTACAAGAATGAAGGGCCAGTGGTTGGCCACCACCTTCAGATTCACGGACATGCCGATGGCTACGAAGAACAGGCCCAGCAGCAGCCCCTTGAACGGGTCGATGGCCTTTTCCAGGTCATCCCGATAGCGCGACTCGGCCATCAGCACGCCCACCAGGAACCCGCCCAGGCCCGCGGACAGGCCGGCGTAGTCGAACAGTTGAGCAGCGCCCACCACCATCAGCAGGGCGGCGGCCGTGAACAATTCATTCAACTGCGCCTTGGCAGCCCAGCCCAGCAGCCGCAGCCGGTACGCCGCCGCGACCACCACCACGGCGATCAGCGCCTCCTTGAAGGAAGGCGCCGAGGCGCCATCCGAACCCAGCAGGCCCGCCGCCACCAGCATCGGGATCGCCGCCATGTCCTGGAACAGCAGTATCCCCAGCGCCGACCTGCCCAGCGGCGTGCGCGTCAGCACGCGTTCGTCCAGCAGCCGCAAGGCCACCGCCGTGGACGACAGGGCCAGCGACAGCCCGCAAAGGATTGCCGCCTGCCATTCCATGCCGGCCAGATGCCGCAGCGCCGCGCCGAACACCACCGCCAGCAGCAGCCCGCAGGCCAGCATCTGCAAGGAACCCAGCACGAAGACTTCGTTGCGCATGGCCCACAGGCGTTTGGGCGAGAGCTCCAGCCCGATGATGAACAGCATCATCACCACGCCCCACTGGGACACATTGATCATGGTGTCCACATTGGTGACGAGCCTGAGGCAGGACGGCCCCACCAGCACGCCGGCCAGCAGATAGCCCGGGATCGCGCCCAGGCCCAGCAGCTGGGTCAGGGGCACGCACAGCACGGCCGCAAGCAAAAGGATAAGGATGAGATCCATGGGACTAGCGGTTCCGGGATGAGCGCCGAGAAGAGAAGAGTGCCGGGCAGGGACGCCGGGCATGTCGGAATTCTGGGCAAAGATCGCCGCCGCTGAAAGCCGGTTGAAACCCGCTGTGGGGGACTTTCAACCACCCCCTTTACACAAACAAAAAAAATCCTGTAGAATTGCGGGCTTCGCTGCTTCGACAACGAAGATCCTTCCGACCAGGGATCTTTAGTGGAAGACCCGGCCCTTGGGGTAACCCAGGCCAGCCAGGAACACCGCCGTTACGAAACCCAGCCACGGAGAGGTGGCAGAGTGGTCGAATGTACCTGACTCGAAATCAGGCGTACGGTATCCCCGTACCGTGGGTTCGAATCCCACCCTCTCCGCCAAGTATTGCAAAAAAGGCCATTCCCTCGGGATTGGCCTTTTTCTTTTTCCTTCGGACTTCATAAAAACTAAAAACGCACAGGCTCGGCGCGCGCCGGCTTGCGTGTAGGCAAGCCCTGCGCCATTCCGATGCTCGCCCCGGTGGGGCTGCGCTTCGGATGGCCCCGGGGGTCCTCGGCTGGTAGGCGCCTAATGCGTTGGTTTTGGATCCCGTAATGGGCAGATGCCGCGAGCCGGTGGCCGGACGGAGGGATCCGAAGCGCAGCCCCACTGGGGCGAGCATCGGAATTCCGCAGTCCGGACGGCGGCGACTCAAGAACGCTGCCTCACAAAACCGAAGTGCGGGGCGGTAGGGCTTCGAGCTTGCGGATGCCAGAGTCCTTTAGCCGCCGAGGCTGCCCTGCGCCATTCCGATGCTCGCCCCGGTGGGGCTGCGCTTCGGATGGCTCCGGGGTCCTCGGCTGGCAGTTGCCTAATGCGTTGGGTTTGGACCCCGTTCATGGGTAGATGCCTTGAGCCGGTGGCCGGACGGAGGGATCCGAAGTGCAGCCCCACCGGGGCGAGCATCGAAATGGCCCGACAGCGCCCCATCGCCAGATATGGACCCATGTCACTTTGGCACCATATTGCAAGCCGCAGACTCGAGCCCCCCCATCGGCGCGCCAGGAGTATTCAGAGCGAGGCAATACCTGTCAAGACAGGAAGATCGGCGTCTCCCATGCCTTTTCGAGACCGGCTTGAACGGCTGCTTCGTACTTGGCATCGAATGGCAAGACCCGGCTGCGGCATTCTCCTAACCTAGGCCGACGCCCAGTTCTTTCGACGCCCGCAATCCCTCCAACAGCTAGAGAGGGCCCATGTATCACCATGCTGCCATTCAGTCATTCCATGCGCTGCAGGATGCGTTGAGCAACCGGAAATACCTGTCGATCTCCCGAATAAAAATCGACAAGACCTTTATCGACGAAGTTGTCGTGAGCAAGAAGGATCAGGGCATAGTCGGGGCCATCGTCATGCTGGCCCAGGCCCTGGAGGTGGATGTGGTCGCCGAGGGCGTGGAAACGGCCGAGCAATTTGCCTATCTACGGAACATTGGCTGCTCAGCCTTTCAAGGCTTTCTGTTTGGCAGACCGTGCGAAGTTTCCGACTTCCTGTGAGCGCTCCCGTCGCCCCGCGGGCCACTACGCTCTGCGCATCCATTGCAGCAAGCGAAGGCGGGGCCGCCCGCCTGACTATCACAAGGGCGCCGTCGGCCGCGCCAACTGGAACAGGTCCGTGCTGCGCGCGTACCAGCCGCCGCCGTGCATGCGCGCGATCAGCCCCATGGCCGGCGTGTCCATGTAGCCGCGCTCGGCGTCCTGCACATAGGCATCGTCTACGTGCGCGCCCAGCACCCGGCCGATCACCACGAGCTGGCGCGGGCCGGTCACGATGGTTGCCTGGCTGACGCATTCCAGCGACACCGGACTGCCCTTGATCAGCGGGGGACGCACGTGTGTAGCCGGCAGCGCGGTCAGGCCGGCCGCCGCCATCTCGTCCACGTCCGCCGGGTAATCGGCGCAGGTCTGGTTCATCTGCGCAACCAGCGACTCCGGCACCAGGTTCACCACGAACTCGCCGTTCTCGATGATGTTGGCGCCGGAATCCTTCAGTTCGCCGCTGGCATGGCGCATCAGGCCGATGGCGACCGTCGGCGGCTGAGGCCCCATGACATTGAAGAAGCTGAAGGGAGCCGCGTTGACAACGCCTTTGTCCGAAATGGTGGTAAGCCACGCGATCGGGCGCGGGGTGACGGTCGAGGTCAGCACGTTGTAGACCGTCTGCGTCGGCAAGGCGCTGAAATCAAAATGCATGATTCAAGCCTCCCCGGCATTCAGCGCCGAGGCGGCCCGCTTTTCACGGGTGTCGACCTGCAGCTGGAACACGTCGGGGCGGGCGTAGTGGCCCGAGACGTCGAAGTCGTACTTGCCGCGCAGGATCTGGTTGGGGTTGATGTCGGCGTACAGGATGGTCTCGGCTGAGAAATCCGGCCCTGCCAGCACTTCGCCCAGCGGATCGATGATGGCGCTGCCGCCGCGCATCAGCACGGTGTCGGGTGCGTCGCCCAGCGCGCATTCGAAATCGTCGGGATAGGCATCGCGGCGCAGATGCTGGCAGGCCGTGAGCACATAGCAGCGCCCCTCCAGCGCGATGTGGCGCATGCTGGGAATCCAGGAATCGCGGTCGTCGGCGGTCGGCGCGCAATAAAGCGCCACGCCCTGGCTGTACATGTACATGCGCAGCATGGGCATGTAGTTTTCCCAGCAGATGACCGCGCCGATCTTGCCGTAGGGCGTGTCGAAGACGGGCATGGTGGAACCATCGCCGAAGCCCCAGATCAGGCGTTCGCCGGCGGTGGGCATGAGCTTGCGGTGTTTGCCCGCCAGCCCTTCACGGCCATTGAAGTACAGCACCGTGCAGTACAGCGTGCCGCCATCGGCCTCGATGCAGCCCATGACCACGAAGCTGTCGGTGTCGGCCGCGGCCTGGGCCACCAGCGCGACCTCTTCGCCATCCAGCCGGATGGCCTGGTTGTGATAGCTGGCGAAGGCGTCGCGGCCCTCGGGCTTGCGCATGCCGATGGGCGCGCCGAAGGAGTTGCCCTTGGGATAGCCGCCCAGGAACGCCTCGGGGAACACCAGCACGCGGGCGCCCTGCTCGGCCGCCTGGCGGATGAGCGATGCCGCCTTTTCGGCGCAGGCGACGCTGTCGGTGGGAATGGAGGCCGCCTGGATGACGGCAGCCTTGAAGCTCTGTTGCGTGGACATGTCTCTCCTCTTTCTCAGTGTGCAGCGTCTTCGTCGATGGCGCGGGCGCGGGTGTTCGGCAGGAACAGGCTGCCGATGACGCCGACCACCGCGGTCACGACGACCGGATACATCAGGCCGCCAAAGATATTGCCGCTGGCCTGAGCCAGGTAGGTGGCGGTAAAGGGCACGATGCCGCCGAAGATGCCGGCGCCGATGTGGTACGGGAAGGATAGCGCCGTATAGCGGATGCGGGCCGGGAACAGTTCGACCAGATAGGACGCCACCGGGCCGTAGACCATGGCGACAACGGCCGTCATCAGCACCAGGATCAGAATGATGGTCGTGCGGTCGACGCGCGCGGGATCGGCGCGCTCCGGATAGCCGGCGGCCGTCAGCGCGCTGGTGTAGGCAGCGCGGTCAAAGCCGTTGACGGTCGTGCCGCCCACGCTCATGGCGATGCTCTGGCCGGGCAGCGGCGCGGCGTATTCGAAGTTGATGCCCTTGCCGACCAGGAATTTCTTGGCCTGCACGCAGACCTTCTTGTGGTCGGCATGGCTGCCTATCATGGCGGCCTGCAGTCCGAAGTCGCAGGCGCCGCCGCTGGTGTCGGCATGCACGCGCACCGGGGTGGTCTGCATGGCTTGCGCCAGGGCCGGGTTGCCCGCCTTGAGCAGCACGTCGAACATGGAGTGGTAGCCCAGCGCCGCGACGAACAAGCCGACCATCATGATCCACTTGCGGCCGATGCGGTCCGACAGCCAGCCGAACAGCACGAAGGTCGGCGCGCCGATGATGAAACCGATCAGGATCAGCGTGTAGACGCTGGTCTGGTCCAGTTGCACGGCCTGCTGCATGAAGATCATGACGTAGAACTGGCCGGTGAAATAGGTAGCGCCCTGGCCGGCGGTGACGCCGATCAGCGCCAGCAGCACCAGCCGCAGGCTGGACCATTGGCCGAAGGTCTCCTTGACCGGGTTCTTGGACAGGCGGTTCTGCTGCTTCATGCGCGTGAACACGGGCGACTCGTGCAGCTTGGCGCGCACGTAGATCGAAATCGCCAGCATCACGATCGACAGGATGAACGGCAGGCGCCAGCCCCACTGGCGGAAATCCTCGGCGCTCATGGATGCCTGGGTGCACAGGATCACGATCAGGGACAGGATCAGGCCCGCCGAGGACGTGATCTGGATCCAGCCCGTCAGCAGGCCTCGGCGCTTGGGCTCGCAGTGCTCGGCCACATAAATGACCGCGCCGCCGTACTCGCCGCCCACCGCCAGGCCCTGCACCACGCGCAGGGTCAGCAGCAGGATCCATGACAAGTGGCCGGCCGATTCATAGGTGGGCAGGCAGCCGATCAGGACGGTTGCGCCGCCCATCATCACCACGGTGATGAGGAAGGTGTACTTGCGGCCCAGCTTGTCGCCCAGGTAGCCGAACATCACGGCGCCCAGGGGCCGGATGATGAAGCCCACCGCCAACGCGCCCAGCGCGGCCAGCAGTGCCACCGTGGGGTTGTCCTGCGGGAACAGCACCTGGCTCATGAAGACGGCCAGGGTCCCGTAAATGAAAAAGTCGTACCACTCGAACAAGGTGCCCAGGGTCGAGGCCACCACCACCTGGCGTTCCTCTTTCCTGCTGAGCGTCGGACCGGCGTCGATCCGCGGCATTGCCACATTCGCTTCCATGCTTGCTTTCCCCAATCGCTTTAGATTGATAATGCTGTATTCATTAACTATTATCAAACTTAACCCAGGACCTGAAAAACTAGGGGAAACCCGGCGAAGCCGCCCGCGCGCCCGGGCGGCAAGGGTCCGCCCCGCTGCTACACTCCCGCCAGAAAAACAGTGGAGGCAGCAATGGCAAGGCCCGCCGGCAAGATGGAAAAGAACGCGGAACAGGCGCCTGCCGCCGCGCGCAGGGGCATCCAGTCGATCGAAGTGGGATTCCGGATCCTGGACGTCATCCGCAAGGCCGGCCGCCCCCTGCCCCTGAAGGAAATCGCGGATGCCTGTGAACTGACGGTACCCAACGTCCACTACTACCTGGTCAGCTTTCAGAAGGTGGGCGTGGTGCAGCAGCACGCGGATACGGGCCATTACGGCCTGGGTCCCTATGCCCTGCGGCTGGGCCTGGCGGCCCTGGAACAGTTCGACGTATTCACCACCGCCCGGCCCATCATGGCCGAAGTGGCCGCGGTCACCGGCCACACCGTGTTCCTGGGCGTGTGGGGCAACAAGGGCCCGACCATCGTCTACCGCGTCGAAGGCGCCCGCAGCCGCCCCCTGCTGGAACTGCGCGTGGGCAGCGTGCTGCCGCTGCTGTCCTCGGCGCTGGGCCGCAACTTCCTGGCGCACCTGCCGGAAGCCAGCACGCGCGAACTGCTGGAACAGGAAATGGCCTCGGCCGGTTCGGACGGATATGGCGGCAAGTCCTACACGCAAAAGGACGTGCAGGCCATCCGCGAGGAAGTGCTCGAACACCACCTCAGCCGTTGCCGCGACGCGCTGCTACCGCACTTCACGTCGCTGTCCGCGCCCATTTTCGACATGCTGGGCGAGATGAAGGCGGCCATCACGCTGATGGGCCCGGTGGGCGCCATCGACGACGACCTGCAATCCGACACGGCGCGGCTGCTCAGTGAAAAAGCCCGCTCGATCTCGGCAACGGCAGGCTGGGTGGAGCCGCAGGCGCGCTAGGCGCTTCTGCCGCCCTCACCTCCGCGCGTCGGGCAGCCGGCTGGGCGGCGGCGTGCTGGCCACGTTTTTCTTGTAGTAAGCGATGAACTCCGGCGCCGGCATGGGCTTGCCGTACAGCCAGCCCTGGCCGAAATCCACCTCGCGCGCTTTCAGGTGGTCTTCCTGTTCCTGACGTTCGATGCCTTCGGCCACGGTCAGCAGGTTCAGCGACTTGGCCATGTCGATGATGTGGTCCGTGACCTTGTGGGTCGCGGAATCGGTGCCGATGGTGTCGACGAAGGACTTGTCGATCTTCAGCGAGTCGAGCGGCAGCCGCTGCAGATAGGACAGGCTGGAGTAACCCGTGCCGAAGTCGTCGATGGCCACGGCATGGCCTTGCGCCCGGGCCTGTTCGATCACGCTGCAGGCCTTGTCCACGTCCATGAAGCCGCGTTCGGTGGCTTCCAGCCAGATCTGCCGGGGATCGATGACCGTGCCTTCGAGCATGCGCTGCAACACCCGCAACGCCCCGCCATCCTTGAGATCGCTGGCGCTCAGGTTGACCGAGATGTGCGCCCCCCGGTCCTCGCCCAGCAGATCCTCCATATCCCGGATCACCAGGCGAAACACCTCTTCGGTGATGCGGGCCATCAGGCCGTTGTCCTCGGCGATCGAGATAAACAGATCAGGTCTCAGGGTCTTGCCGCCGCGCCTGATCCAACGCACCAGCGCCTCCGCGCCGATGCAGCGGCCAGTGCGCAGGTCGATGATGGGCTGGTAGTGGACGACGAATTCCCGCCGCCTGATGCCGGCGGCCAATTCGCCCGCGATCGACAGGCGCCGGCGCGACAGCCAGACGACCAGCGCGATCATGGCCGCCGCGACCAGCGTCCCCATGGGCAACCAGAACAGGCGTTCGCGCGGCAGCATGTCCAGCGCTTCGGTTTGAGGTTCGAGCAGGACGACGGCCAGGTCCGCATTGCGGGCGACGGCGCTGAGATAGGCCTCGTCGATGTCCAGCTTGCCGCCATTCAGCGCCTGCGATACCAGCACGAGATCGGGGTCGTTGCGGGTGCCCAGCATGCCCACGCCCGGCAGGACCACGGCAAGTTGCGCGCCGTCCGTGAGCGCCTTTTCGGTGAACCGGCCTGGTTCGAACAAGGCGCTGTAATCGCCGTGGCGCACGGCCACCATCCTGATGCCGGGGCTCAAGACGGGCACTGCGTCCAGCAACAGGCGTCCACCATTGGCCAGTTCGACCTGGGCCGGAACCAGCGGCTCTTCGTAGCTGGGCACGCCCCAGGTGGTGCACTGGACGATGCCGCCCGCCACGTAGGCCAGATCGTCCACGGCCCGGTCCCTCAGGGCCAGGGCCCGCATATGGCGGATGTGCTGGGGTGAACAGGGTTCGAATGCCAGCCCGTCCAGATCGCGCAGCGTGGTCACGGTCTGGTCCAGCAAGTCCTGCGTGTCCCTCAGGATGCGCTGGGCCTGGTCGTCCAGATAGCGCTGTTCGCCCGCGACGGCGCGGGACCAGGACATGTGCAGCGCGAAGCCGATGGGCAACAGCGCCGCGGCGGCGGCGAGAGCGATGGCGATGCCGATTACAAACTTGCGCGGCATCGAGGCCGTCCCCAGGGATCGCCGGCTGGCGAGGTTATATCTTTTTACACTTTTTGAGGGGGCAGTGTCTCCATCAATTTCCGCTCGCAGCCGCCGTTTCAGCCTTCCGCCACGATCTTCGCGTCGCGGATGGTCTGGGCGTACTTCTGCTGCTCCTGCTTCATGAAGTCGGCAAAGCGCTGGACGCTGCCGCCGCCATCCTCCGCGCCCACCTGCGCCAGCTTTTCCTGCACATCCGGCATCGCCAGCGCCCGGTCGATGTCCTGGTTCATGCGCTGGACCATGGCGGCCGGCATCTTGCCCGGACCGACCATGCCGAACCAGATGCTGGCCTCGAAGCCGGGATAGCCCTGTTCGGCCACGGTCGGCACATTGGGGTGGCTCTTGGAGCGCTGCAGCAGAGTCTGCGCCAACGCGATCACCTTGCCGGACTGCACCAGCGGCGTGGCGGTGGTCATGCCTTCGAAGCAGTACTGCACGTGGCCGCCCAGCAGGTCGTTCATCAAGGGAGCCGAACCCTTGTAGGGCACGTGCAGCACATCAATCCCGGCGCGGGCCTTGAAGATCTCCAGCGCCAGGTGCTGCGCCGAACCGCTGCCGGCCGAACCGAACACGATCTTGCCCGGCTGCGCCTTGCACAGCGCGACCAGCTCGGGCAGCGTCTTGGCGGGCTGAGAGGCGCCGCCGATCAGGATGGTGGGCGTCTTTCCGACCAGCGCGATGGGCGTGAAGTCGCGGTCCACCGAATAGGCCAGCTTGGGCTGCAGGCCCGGCGCGATGCCGTGGCTGTTGACGTGCGCCATCAACAGCGTGTTGCCGTCGTTGGGCTGGCGCGCCACCTGTTCGGCGGCAATGATGCCGGCCGCGCCCGCGCGGTTTTCGACGATGACGGGAATATTCCACATCACGCCCAGCTTCTGCCCCAGCAGGCGCGCCAGCACGTCGGTGCCGCCGCCGGCGGGAAAGCCCACCACGATCTTCACCGGCCCCTGCGGCAGGTCTTGCGCCCGCGCCGCCGCCGGCAGGACCAGCGCGGCTCCCAGCGCCGCGGCGCCGGTCATGAATTGCCTACGTTGCATTGCTGTCTCCTCGCGCGCCGGTCCGATGGCCGGCGACTGGTTCTCGAAACTCTGTCACCGCTCACCGCAAGCGGCCGTCTGGCGCGGCCAGGCTGCGATGCTCCTGCGCTGCTGCGCGCGGCCCGCAGGCCGCGCGCCCTGCCCTCAACCAGCGACCCGGCTCCACTTGCCGTAGCGCTCGACCATGCGCTCGTCGAAGCCGAAGCCCAGGCCGGGCTCCTGATGCAACACCACGCGCCCCTGCTTGTGCGTCAACTGGCGGTCGACCAGCCTGCGGAAGTTCAGGACCTGATCGTCCCAGAAAAATTCGACGTAGCGTGCATTCGGCGTCGCGGCGACCAGCGGCGCATGCACGTCATGGAACCAGTGCGGGCAAACCACGACGCCGTAGCTGGCAGCGGTAGCGGCGATGCGCTTCCATTCGGTGATGCCGCCGCAGACGGCGGCGTCGGTCTGCAGGATGCCGGCTGCGCCCTTGTCCAGCAGCTCCTTGTGATACCAGCGGCCATAGCCGATCTCGGCGGTGGCGATGGGCAGGCGCGTCAGGCGCGCGAGCTTGGCGTGGCTGTCGATGTCGTCGGGGCCGAAGGGTTCTTCGATGAAGTACGGATCGTACTGTTCGAAGCGGCGGATGTACTGCATGGCCTGGGTCACGTCCTGCCAGGCGTTGTTGCAGTCCATCATCAGCTCGACGTCGGGGCCGATGGCCTCGCGCGCCGCCTTCAGGCGCGCCTCTTCGTCGGCCGGGGACAGGCGGCCGGTCTTCATCTTCACGGCGCGAAAGCCCTTGTCCACGTAGCTCGCCATTTCCTCGCCCAGGTGCTGGGGCGTCTTGCCGTCGAGGTAATAGCCGCCGCTGGCATAGGCCGGCACGGTTTCGAGCTCGACCGCGCCCAGGTACTTGTGCAGCGGCAGGCCGACGGTCTTGGCGTTCAGGTCCCACAGCGCGATGTCCAGGGCGCTCAATGCGCGCATTACCGTGCCTTGCCGGCCTTGCAGCAGGGCTTCCTGGTACATCGCCTGCCACAGGCCTTCGACGGCGAGCGAATCCTTGCCCAGCAGCACGGGGCCCAGCAGGTTCTGCACCGCGGCTTCGAAGATGGCGCCGCCGGCGCTGCCCACGTAGCAGAAGCCGATGCCTTCCACGCCGTCGGAGGAACGGACCTTCACCAGGCCGTAGTGCCGCGTGGACACGGTGCGGTTCGAAAACGAGGTGACCTTGTCCAGGGGCACCGCGGCGGCGCACACGTCTATGGATTCAATGATGGGCACAACTGGCTCCTTGGTAATCGGGATGGTCGGGCGGGGCCTGCGCGGCTTGCGGGGCCTCAACGCTCTGAACGTATTCTTGCCGCGGCAAAAGAAAACAACAATTATCTTCATCCATCTTTAGAATATGGAAAAAGCATCTTTTCAGGAGAAGCTGGTTCGTGGATTCGCGCTTTCTGCAAACCTATGTGCACGTGGTGGAGCTGGGTTCCATCGCCCAGGCCGCGCGCCACCAGGGGCTGACGCCCGCCACGGTGCAGCAGCGCCTGCGCGCGCTGGAAACGGATATGGGCAGCGCCCTGATCGCGCGCTCCGGCCGCACCGTGAAGCCCACCCAGGCCGGCATGCGGATCCTGGAGCGCGCCCGCGCCATCCTGCGCGACGTGCGCGACCTGCGTTCGGCCGCGTCCGACACCGAACTGCCGGCGGGCCCCTTGCGCCTGGGCGCCACGCCCACCGCGCTGACCGGCATCATGCCGCCCGTGCTGCGCGCCTGGACCGCGCGCCATCCCCACATTGAAATCTACATAGAACCCGCGCCCACCACCCTGCTCTACGGCAAGGTGCTGTCCGGCGAACTGGACGGCGCGCTGCTGGTGCATCCGCTATTCGCCATCCCCAAGACCTGCGCCTGGCGCGACCTGCGGCAAGAACCGCTGGTGCTGGTCACGCCGGCCGACATGAAGGTGCGCGATCCGCTGGAAGTCATCGCTCGCGAACCCTATATCTGCTATGACCGCAGCGTGGTGGGCGGCAAGATGGCCGACGACTACCTGCGTGCGCGCAGCCTGCGGCCGCACGTGCGCTTCGAGCTGGATGGAATCGATTCCATTGCCAAACTGGTGTCGGAAGGATTGGGCGTGGCGCTGCTGCCGGATTGGGCGACCACCGGTGAACCGTCAGCCCGCGTCAGGCGCTGGCCCTTGCCGCCGCCCTGCCCGGTGCGCACCGTGGGCGCGGTCTGGCTGCGCTCCGGCGTGCGTTCGGCGCTGATGCAGGCCTTCGTGGAAATGGCCGAGACCCAGCTCGGCCTGGACTGAGCGCGGAAGATCAGCCCTGTGCGTTTGCGTCGCGGCCGTCGCGCGCCACGACCACGCCGCCCGACACCACCAGGCGGCGCGGCGCGCGCGTTGCCACGGCTTGCGCAATACAGCTGGCGTCGACCAGCACCAGGTCGGCGCGCGCGCCCGGCGCCAGGCCATAGTCCCTGAAACCACAGGCGCGGGCCGCGGCGGCGGTCACGCAATCGAACGCCCATTCGACCTCGTCGTCGCGCCGCAGGTCGTTGCGCAGCCCGATCAGCATGGCGCGCGCCAGCATGTCGGGACTGCCGTAAGGCGTCCAGGTATCGCGGATGCCATCGTTGCCGCCGAAGATCGTCACCCCCGCCTCGCGACAGGCGCGCACGGCCGGCACGGGCCGCGACGGCGGCGCGGTCGTCAGCAAGGCCACGTCCAGCGCGGCCAGCCGCCGCAGCAGGCCGTCCAGCCGCTTGGCGTCGACGCCGCCCAGACAGAAGGCGTGGCTGATGACAACCTTGCCCTGCATACCCAGCGCCTGGACGCGGTCCAGGATCAGGTCCAGGGTAAAGGCGCCCAGTTCGCCCGGCTCGTGCAGATGGATATCGACGGGCTTGTGATGCTTGTCCGCCAGGCCGAACAGCACGTCGAGCGACCTCGCCGGATCCCGGTCGATGGCCGAGGGATCCAGCCCGCCCAGCACATCCGCGCCCTGCGCCAGCGCCTGGTCCAGCAGCTCGGCCGTGCCGGGCCGGACCAGCAGGCCCGACTGGGGAAAGGCCACGGTCTGGATCTCGACGCGTCCGGCCAGCTCCTGGCGCGTGGCGTGCACACCCTCCAGATGGCGCAGCCCGGCGTCGGTATCGATGTCCACGTGCGTGCGGATGCGGGTCGTGCCTTCGCGCAGGAAGGCCAGCGCCAGGGCGCGCGAATGGCTGGCCGCGTCATGGCCGCTGCGGGCGCGCCAGACGCGTTCGTTCTCGATGCGGTCGGTCAGCGCCGGGCCCACTTCGTTTACGTACCAGGGCGAATCCCAGGTGGTCTTGTCCAGGTGAGTATGGCCTTCGACCAGGCCAGGCAGCAGCAAGGCGCCTGCGCCGTCCTCGACAGGCATGCCGGGCGCGGCGGCGAGGCCCGGCCCGATACCCTGAATGCGCCCGTCGCGCACCAGCACGTCCACCGCGCCGCCTTGCGGGGCGCGGACATTCTTCAAAAACAGATTGGTCATGGCAGGATTCCAGGCGCCGCGCGTGGCGGCCGGCCTTGCGCAGACCAGGCGGCACGCGCCATCAAGCTCAGGCTTGGGGCGGTTCTATCCAGAAGAAACGTTCACCCTGGCGGACCATGTCGGCCACGCCTTCGGCGCCGATGCGGTAATCCGTACCCATCAGCGTGGCGCCGCCATCCTCATGGATATGAATGATGGCGAGCGGGTCATTTGCCATGGTGTACCAGTAGTAACCCGGCTTGAGATCATGCAGGTTCGTAGTCATGTTTCGAGTATACAAACATCCCCGCGCCGTATTCAAAAAGACACATAAATCCAGCTCATGCCTGACATGATGGCCTTGAGGCGGCATACTTCCCGATTCCAGGCCCAAACCGCCCGCACAGTAGGCATGCGTCGACCAGGCTGTCGCCGCATTGGCGCATATGCTTTGACCGTTGGAGGAACCGCGAGCGTATGAAAAGGCAGTCTCTTCAATTCAGCGAGCCGCTTAAACAAGCTGTTTTGGACGGCCGTAAAGTGCAGAGCCGGCGCATCCTGAAGCCGCAACCGACCAAACTGACCACGGTCTGGTATGCGGACGCCGCGGATTCCGGCAGATGGGTGGCCATGGGCCCGTCGCTGGATAATCCATCCGAATTGCGCAAGACCTCAAGCTGGGTCAGGTGCCCATTTGGAAAATCCGGCGACAGTATCGAATTGACCGACGAAGCCGGTAATACCTTCGCCACCGCCGTTATCGTGGGCGTGCGCGTCCAGCGCCTGCAAACGCTGTCCGAAGCCGATGCCCGCGCCGAAGGCACGCAAGCCCTGTACCAAAGCTCCGCCCTATTGCCGGGCGTGCCGCTGCAGACCGCCTTCGCCTTGACCTGGTGCGAGCGTTACGGCTCGCACGCCTGGGCAGCGAACCCGTGGGTCTGGGTGGTCGAATTCCGTCGCCAACAGGCCGATGGGGAGCGGGACGCCTAGCTCCTGCCCCAAAAAACTGGTGCGCCCGCGCAACGTCGTTACGCGGAAACAGGGGCGGATGGTGACTGCCTGTAACCTGGCCACTCGGCTTCACCTGATTCCAGGCGATTTCAATCCATTTCAATCGCGGCCGCATCAGAGCGGACTCACGCTGTTGCGTAGCAGCAAGCCGCATGCCATATGGGCGGGGACGGTTGCGGATTGTCGCGATTGACGCGGGCCCGCTTACGTCTGCCTGATCGAAAAGCCCGAAAATGGCATCAACGAATACTCAACTTTGCTGCGTCAAGCGGCAGGCAGGTGCAAGATGAAAAAATGGCTTATCGCTGGTGCTGGTGCCGCTGGTCTGCTGATCTCCAGCGTCGCCCTGGCTCGCGTGGACGTCGGCATCTCGATCGGCATACCGGGGATCGTATACCCCGCGCCGGTCTACGTCGCGCCGCAGCCCGTGTATGTGCCTCCCCCGCCGCCCGTCTATTACCGCCCCGCGCCGGTGTATGTCGCGCCGCCGGTGGTCTACCCGGCGCCGGTGTATTACCGCGGCGGCGGCCGCTATTACGACCGCGGCTATTACTATGGCCGCGGACGCGGACATGACCACCACCACGGCCGCGGCCGCGGACATGACCGCGATTAACGCGTGACGGCCGCCAGGCGCCGGAAAAAGCAAAGGCCACTCTTGCGAGTGGCCTTTTTTTTCTGCGGGGCAATGTCCGGTGCCGCGCGGAAAGCACCTCAGGCTGCAGGAGCCTGCACGGGTTTGCCGACCAACACCACCGGTTGCTGCGGAGCCTTGCTGGCTTTGGCATCGCTCCACCGCGGCGTTTCCTGAACGAGATCGATCCAACGGCGGGGCTCGCTCGACGACCGCCACCAACCATTATGCGGACGCATGGGCAAACTCCGGTTCACCGTTGAAACGCACGCCGTTGATGCCCTGGAACAGTTGCAGGCTTTCCTGCTCGGCTTCGTGCAGGCTCGAAAACGGCGCCTGTCCGGGCACGGTCCAGCACTTTTCCGGCGCGGTGCCGCCAACCCGGCGCGTCCATATCTGCACACGGTAGCCCTGCTCGTCTTCCTGAGCTACGGAGCATCTCACACGAAAATCTCCAATCATTCTTGAAGTCATGGGCAACTCCTTGTTATTTAAGTGAATGAAGCGTGTAGCACACGGGGCATATTGTGCCGTAACTATCCGGCCCTTTTATTGGAATACACAATTGCTCACATCATAATCAAACACTCGCGCAGGCAGCTTAAAGGCCCGAGGCGACAGGAATATGTACAGATAATAAAAAAAAACGGAGCCCGAAGGCTCCGTCTTTTACTCCGCCAAATGACGGATGGACAGCTGAAAAACGTCAGGCTTTCGGTGCCGGATTCAGCACCGTCAGGCCGCCCATATAAGGCTGCAGCGCCTCCGGAATCAGCACGCTGCCGTCTGCCTGCTGGTGGTTTTCCAGCACGGCGACCAGCGCGCGGCCCACGGCCAGGCCCGAACCGTTGAGCGTGTGCACGTATTCCGGCTTGCCCTGGGCATTGCGGAAGCGCGCCTGCATGCGGCGGGCCTGGAAGGTTTCGCAGTTCGACACCGAGGAAATCTCGCGCCAGGTGTTCTGCGCGGGAAGCCACACTTCCAGGTCATAGGTCTTGGCCGAACCGAAGCCCATGTCGCCCGTGCACAGCAGCACAACGCGGTAGGGCAGGCCCAGCAGTTGCAGCACGCGCTCGGCATGGCCCACCATGTCTTCCAGCGCCTCGTAGGACTGATCGGGCTGGGTGATCTGCACCATTTCGACCTTGTCGAACTGGTGTTGGCGGATCATGCCGCGGGTATCGCGGCCGCCGCTGCCGGCTTCCGAGCGGAAGCACGGCGTGTGCGCCGTGAGCTTGAGCGGCAGGTCGGAAGCGGCCTGGATGGTGTCGCGCGCCACGCTGGTCAAGGTGATTTCCGAGGTGGAGATCAGGTACTGGTCTTCACGCACGTACGGCTTGCCCTGGTCATCGACCTTGGGATCGTCGTCGCCGCCGCCCTTGGACACCGCGAACATATCGTCCTTGAACTTCGGCAGCTGGCCCGTGCCGTACAGCGTCGAGGCATTGACGATGTAGGGGGTGTAGCACTCGGTGTAGCCGTGCGTGCCCGTCTGCAGGTCCAGCATGAACTGCGACAGCGCACGGTGCAGGCGCGCAATCGGGCCGCGCATGAACGAGAAGCGGGCGCCGGACAGCTTGGCGGCCATGTCGAAGTCCAGCCCCAGGGGCTCGCCGATGGCGACGTGGTCGCGGGCCTCGAACGCCAGGGCCGGCGGATTGCCGTCGGCGCCGGCCGCGCCCGGCAGCCAGCGGCGCACTTCGACGTTGTCGTCGGCGGATTCGCCCAGCGGCACGCTGGCGTGCGGCAGGTTGGGCACCGACATCAGCAGTTCATTGAGCGGCTGCTGCAAGGCGGCCAGCTCTTCTTCCAGCTGCTTCAGGCGCACGGGCACGGCCTGCGATTCGGCCATGACGGCGCTGGCGTCCTCGCCCTTGGCCTTGAGCTGGCCGATCTGCTTGGCCAGCGCGTTGCGGCGGGCTTGCAGGGACTCGGTTTCAGTCTGGACGGCCTTGCGGCGGGATTCCAGCTCATTGAACCGTTCCGTGTCGAAGGACACGCCACGGCTCTTGAGGCGGTCTACGACGGTTTGCAGGTCTTTGCGCAGCAGTATCGGGTCTAGCATGGTGATATCGGTGAGGTTGCGTGAAGCAACGGGCGACGCCCGTTACCGTTTCTTGGCGCGTTCCTGTGCGTCCAGCTCGCGCAGGAATGCCAGCTTTTGCTGGATTTTAGCCTCCAGGCCGCGATCGGTCGGCCGATAGAAGGAGGGATTGAGTCCATCGGGGAAATATTGCTCGGCGGCGGCGTAGCCGTGCGGCTCGTCGTGCGCGTAGCGGTAGGCCTTGCCATGGCCCAGCTGCTTCATCAATTTGGTGGGCGCATTGCGCAGGTGGATCGGCACCGGCGCGCTGCCGTGCTCGGCCGCGAACTTGCGCGCCTGGTTGTAGGCGTTGTAGACGGCGTTCGACTTGGCCGCGCAGGCCATGTAGACCACCGCCTGCGCCAGGGCCAGTTCGCCTTCTGGCGAGCCCAGGCGTTCGTAGATATCGGCGCCGTTCACGGCCAGGTCGGTGGCGCGGGGATCGGCCAGGCCGATGTCTTCCACCGCCATGCGCACCAGCCGGCGCGACAGGTATTTGGGATCGGCACCGCCGTCGATCATGCGGCAGAACCAGTACAGCGCGGCGTCTGGGTTGGAGCCGCGCACCGACTTGTGCAGTGCGCTGATCTGGTCGTAGAACGCGTCGCCGCCCTTGTCGAAGCGGCGCAGGTTCTGCGACAGCGAGATCTCCAGCCAGGCCGCGTCCACCGTATCGCGGCCGGCGGCCTGGGCCGACTCGGCCACCACTTCCACGGCGCTGATCAGGCGGCGCGCGTCACCGTCGGCCCAGGCCGCCAGCTGTTCGCGCGCGTCGGCCTCGACATGGATGCGCTCGCCCTCTTCCAGCCCGTCGTTCAGGGCCTGCACGGCGCGGTCGACCAGCTGTTGCAGCTCCTCGGCGGTAAGCGATTGCAGCACGTACACCCGCGCCCGCGACAACAGCGCCGAATTGACCTCGAACGAGGGGTTTTCGGTGGTGGCGCCGATGAAGGTGAACAGCCCGCTTTCCACATAGGGCAGGAAGGCATCCTGCTGCGCCTTGTTGAAGCGGTGCACCTCGTCGACGAAGAGGATGGTGCGTCGTCCCTGGCCCTGCGCCACCTGCGCCACGGTGACCGCGTCGCGGATGTCCTTGACCCCGCCCAGCACCGCCGAGATGGCGATGAACTGCGCGTCGAAGCCGTCCGCCATCAGGCGCGCCAGCGTGGTCTTGCCCACGCCTGGCGGCCCCCAGAAGATCATGGAATGCGGCCGGCCCGAGTCGAAGGCGACGCGCAGGGGCTTGTCGGGCCCCAGCAGATGCGACTGTCCGACCACGTCGGACAGGGTCCGCGGGCGCAGCCGCTCGGCCAGGGGCACATAGGGCCGATGCGCAGGATCGGCCGCGAAGAGATCGTTGCTCATTGGCAGAAGATGAGGGGAGACAGCAAGTAATTCAAGCCAGCATTACACCATGGCGCGGGCCTGCCTCCCTTAGCGGTCCTAGGCCAGTCCCGGCGGCGCGAAGCGGCGGTTCACCAGCACCGGCAATACCTTGCGGGCATGGGCCAGGCGTTCGGGGTCGATATCGGCGAAAACCAGAGCCGGGGCTTCGCCCGCCCGCGCCGTCACCACACCAAGCGGATCCACCACCATGCTGCAGCCGATGTTGCGTTCGCCGCATTCGCCGGTGGCAGCCACATAGCAGGTATTTTCCAGCGCGCGCGCCGTGACCAGCACTTCCCAGTGCATTTCCTTCAACGGGCCGCGAACCCAGGCCGCCGGCAGCACCAGCAGGTCGGCGCCGTCCAGCGCCAGGCGCCGCGCCAGTTCGGGGAAGCGCACGTCGTAGCAGGTCATCAGGCCCACGCGCAGGCCGCCGATGTCCAGCAGCGGCGGGATGTCGACGCCGGGCGTGACGTTGGTGGATTCCTTCATGTTGAAGGCGTCGTACAGGTGCAGCTTGCGGTATTGCGACAGGATCTTGCCGTCTTGCAGCGTCACCAGCGTGTTCCAGACCCGCCCTTCCCCGGTCGGCACATGCACGCACATCATGGTCGCCAACTGCGAGCCGCGGCTGGCTTCCAGCAGGCGGCTCATGAAGGGACCGTCCAGCGGCTGGGCAGCCTTCAGGACGATCTGCGGATCGGTGATGTCGCGGGCCAGGATGCCTTCGGGCAAGACCAGCAGGCCGGCGCCGCCGGCGCGGGCGCGCTCCATCAAGTCTATGCAGACCTGGGCGTTTTCTTCCCAGACGCGGCTGACGGCGAACTGGCCCAAAGCAACTTTCAGCATGACGCTTCCTTGTGTCGGAGGTTTTTCCTATTGTCGCGCCAACCGCCGGCCAGCGCCGACTACGGGAAACTCCTAACTCCCGCTTGTAAATTCTTTTCACGATAATGAAAAAAACCAGGTTTGACGTAAATATTTTCCATAGCAGGCGCCCCATGACGAACTCCTCCTTCCCCGCAGCCCCCCTGGACGTGAACGGCAAAGGCCTGGGCGCCTTTCCGGAATCCTGTACCACCGCCGGCGTGGCGGCGCTGAACTGGAACCTGCTCAATGAGGACGTCAGCCTGCCCGTGGCGGTGCTGTACGAAGCCCGCGTGCGCCATAACCTGCAATGGATGCAGCGCTTCATGGAAGCGTACAAGGTCAAGCTTGCGCCCCATGGCAAGACCACCATGAGCCCGGCGCTGTTCCAGCGCCAGATCGCAGGCGGCGCCTGGGGCATCACGCTGGCAACCGCCCCGCAGGTCCGGGCCGCCTACCAGCACGGCGTGCGCCGGATCCTGATGGCCAACCAGTTGGTGGGCCGCGCCAACATGGCCATCATCGCGCACGTGCTGCGCGACCCGGCCTTCACCTTTTTCTGCATAGTGGACTCCCCGGCCAACGCGGCCCAGCTGGGCGCCTACTTCGGCGAACAGGGCCTGACCCTGCCGGTGCTGATCGAGCTGGGCCCGCAGGGTGGCCGCACCGGCGTGCGCGACGACGCCCAATTGCGGGCGCTGGTCGACGAAATCGGCAAATGGCCCGGCCTGGCCCTGGCCGGCATCGAAGTCTACGAAGGCGTGCTGCAGGAAGAAGACGCCATCCGCGCCTTCCTGCGCCGCGCCGCCGACGCCCTGCGCGGCCTCGCCGCCGCCGGCCGCCTGCGCAAGAACGGCCCCGCCCTGATCTCTGGCGCCGGCTCCGCCTGGTTCGACGTGGTGGCCGAAGAATTCTCGCAACTGGACATCGGCGCGCCGCTGGAAATCGTGCTGCGCCCCGGCTGCTACCTGTCGCACGACGTCGGCATCTACCGCTCGGCCGCCGAGCGCATCAACGCCCACAATCCGGTCGCGCAAAAGATGGAACCCGGCCTGCAGCCGGCCTTGCAGGTCTGGGCCTACGTGCAGTCTCTGCCCGAACCGGGCCGCGCCATCGTCGCCATGGGCAAGCGCGACGCCGCCTTCGACGCCGGCCTGCCCACGCCCGCCGCGCTGTACCGCCCCGGCCGTGACGCCGCGCCCGGCCAGGCTCCCGGCCACTGGAAGCTGAGCGCGATGATGGACCAGCACGCCTTCATGCAGATCGGCGCAGGCGACGACATCCAGGTCGGCGACATGATCGCCTTCGATATTTCCCACCCCTGCCTGACCTTCGACAAGTGGCGCCAGGTGCTGCTGGTGGACGAGCAATACCGCGTTACCGACGTGGCCGAAACCTTCTTCTGAACGGCCCTGCCCGCCGCACCGCGCCGGTACCCGGCGGGCAGGAGGAATCGCGGGATTCCGGCGCAAACCTCTAATTACTACAAGCAAAACCCGTTTTTGACCCTCTGGAGAGAGAATCATGAACTTCCGTACCTCCCGGCGAGGCGGTGGGCTCAATAGCCTGCTGCTGGCCGGCGCAATTGGCTTGACCGCATTGTCGACCCCCGCCCTCTGTGCCACGCCGATCAAGGGAGGCACGATTTCGGTTGCCACCATAGGCGAGCCGCCCACGCTGGATCCGATGACCAGCACGGCCGACCTGGTGGGCATCCTGACCCAGCACTTCTTCGAAACGCTGTACACCTTCGACGGCAAGTGGAACCTGACCCCGCTCCTGGCCGACAAGCTGCCGGAAGTCTCGGCCGACGGGCTGACCTATACGATCCCGCTGCGCCAGGGCATCACCTTCCATGACGGATCCAAGATGGATTCGTCCGACGTGCTGGCCTCGCTCAAGCGCTGGACCGAGACCGCCACGCGCGGCAAGATGGCCGCCAAGATCATCACCGGCATGGAAGCGCCGGACGCCAACACCATCCGCATCACGCTCAAGCAGCCCTATGCGCCCCTGACCGCGCTGCTGGCCATGAACAACAGCGCCGCCGTCATCATGCCCAAGGGCAAGATCGCTCCGGCCCTGACCGAATTCGTCGGTACCGGCCCCTACCAACTGAAGGCGCGCGTGCCCGACCAGTACATCCAGCTGGTCCGCTTCGAAGGCTACAAGCAGCGCGAAGGCGAGCCTGACGGCTTTGGCGGCGCGCGCAAGCAGTACCTGGACGAGATCCGCTTCGTACCGGTCAGCAACGCCAACACCCGCGTCGAAAGCGCGGTGGCAGGCCAGTTCGACTACGTCGACTCGCTGCCGGTGGAATCGCTGCCCAAGCTCAAGAACGGCCGCTCCGACCCCGTCATGCTCAAGCCCTTCGGCTGGCCGCGCCTGGTGCTCAATACCAAGCAAGGCATCATGTCGAACCTGGCGGTCCGCCAGGCCGTGCAGCTGGCGCTGAACGAAGAAGACATGCTGTACGCCGCCTTCGGCGACAAGAACTTCTACAAGCTCAACGGCGACCTGTATCCCGAGGGCTATCCCTGGGCCACGTCCCTGGGCGGCAAGGTCTACAACAAGGGCGACGCCGCCGGCGCCAAGAAGCTGGTGGATGGCGCCAACGTGCAGGACCGCAAGATCCGCATCCTGACCAGCCAGCAGTACGAGTTCCACTACAAGATGGCGCTGGTCGCCGCCGAATACCTGAAGGCCGCGGGCTTCACCGTGGACATGCAGGTGGTGGACTGGGCCACGCTGACGCAGCGCCGCCAGGACCCGGCCCTGTGGGACGTCTTCATCACGCACAGCCCCTTCCTGCCTGAACCCGCCCTGATCGACTTCCCGTCCAAGGACGCGCCGGGCTGGTGGGACACCCCCCGCCGCAACCAGGCGCTGGACGCCTTCAACCAGGCCAGCAACCAGGAAGAGCGCATCAAGCGCTGGGCCGATGTGCAGCAGGCCGTGTACGACGAAGTGCCCTTCATCAAGGTCGGCGACTTCAACGCCCAGGCCGCGCGCTCGCCGTCGCTGCAAGGCACCAAGGCCGTGCCGTGGCCCTACTTCTGGAACGCCTGGAAGTCCAAGTAATGGCGTAGCGCGGCAGGGCAAAGGCGCACACAAGACCTCCTGCCGCGCTCCACGCATCAATGCATGACCCGCAGAGCGCGCCCTTCCAACAAGCGCGCCGCCCCTCCCCACGATACGACGCTTTTTTAGGACATCCATCGTGTTGCGTTATCTCTTAAACCGGCTGGTCGGGCTGGTGGCCGTGATGTTCATCGTCGCGACCATCGTGTTCGTGATCATCCGCGTCACGCCAGGCGATCCCGCCGCCGTGATGCTGGGTCCGCAGGCCAGCCAGCAGGACATCGCCGCCCTGCGCACCCAGCTCGGGCTGGACCAGCCGATGGCCGTGCAGTACGTTTCGTGGCTGGGCAAGCTGGCCCAAGGCGACCTGGGCCAATCCATCTTCATGAACAAGCCGGTGCTGTCGGCCTTGGCCGACCGCGCCGAACCCACCATCCTGCTGACGCTCATGTCGCTGCTGATCGCCAGCGCCATCGCGCTGCCGGTGGGGATACTGTCCGCGGTCAAACGCGGCACCACGCTGGACCAGTCGGTACTGTCGTTCTCGATGTTCACCTCCAGCGTGCCCAGCTTCTGGCTCGGGCTGCTGCTGATGCAGGTGTTCTCGGTCAAGCTGGGCTGGCTGCCCGTGGCCGGCTATGGCGGCCCCGACGCCTCGCTCATGACCCGCCTGTCGCACCTGATCCTGCCCGCCGTGGTGCTGGGCCTGGTGAACTCGGCGCTGATCACCCGCTTCATCCGCGCCAGCATGCTGGACGTGCTGCGCGACGACTATGTGCGCACCGCGCGCGCCAAGGGCCTGCCCGAAAGCAAGGTGATCCTGAAGCACGCCGTGCGCAATGCGCTGATCCCGATCCTGACAGTGCTGGGCCTGACCACGGCGCTGCTGATCAGCGGCGCGGTCGTGACCGAAACCGTGTTCGGCCTGCCCGGCGTGGGCAGCCTGGTGGTGTCGGCCGTGCTGCGCCGCGACTACCCCGTCATCCAGGGCGCGCTGCTGATCATCGCGGCCATCTACGTCCTGATCAATCTCTTCATCGATCTGCTCTACCTGCTGGTCGATCCCCGGGTCCGCTACTGATATGGCTATCGCAACTACCGCTAATTCCGGCGCGGGCGCCGACCGCTGGCAGGTCCTGCGCCTGCTGGTGTCGCGCAAGACCGTGCTGATCAGCCTGATCGTGATCGTCGTGCTGGTCCTGGCTGCGCTGCTGGCGCCCTGGATCAGCCCCTACGATCCGTTCAAGCTGTCCATCATGAACCGGTTGAAGGCGCCGGGCGCCGCGCACTGGTTCGGCACCGACGACTTCGGCCGCGACGTGTTCAGCCGCGTCATCCACGGCGGCCGCCTGTCGCTGATGGTGGGCTTCTCCGTCGTGATCGTGTCCAGCATCCTGGGCATCGCGCTGGGCCTGATCGCGGGCTTCTTCCGCACGGCGGACAAGTTCGTGTCGCGCCTGATCGACGCCATGATGGCCTTTCCCGACATCCTGCTGGCGATCTCGCTGGTGGCCGCGCTGGGGCCGTCGCTGGTCAACGTGGTGATCGCGCTGGGCATCGTCTACACGCCGCGCCTGGCGCGCATCGTGCGCGCCTCGACCCTGGTGATCCGCGAACTGCCCTTCGTCGAAGCCGCCCGCGCGCTGGGCGTGCCCACCTGGCGCCTCGTCACCGTGCACGTGCTGCGCAACCTGGTGTCGCCCATCCTGGTGCAGGGCACGTTCATCTTCGCCTACGCGATCCTGGCCGAAGCCGGCCTGTCGTTCCTGGGCGTGGGCGTGTCGCCCGACATCCCCACCTGGGGCACCATGATCAACGCCGGCCAGCAGTACATGGGCTCGGCCGACTGGATCATGATCTTCCCCGGCATCGCCATCGTCCTGTCCGTGCTGTCGCTGCAACTGGTCGGCGACGGCCTGCGCGACGTCCTCGATCCGCGCCTGCGCAAGGAGCTGTAATCATGACCGCAAGCACCCGAGACGTCGTGCTTTCCGTGGAAGGGTTGAAGACCTGGTTCCACAGCCGCGACGGCATCGCCAAATCCGTGGACGGCGTTACCTTCGACCTGGCCCGCGGCGAAACGCTGGCCATCGTCGGCGAGTCCGGCTCCGGCAAGTCCGTGACCAGCCTGTCCATCATGGGCCTGCTGCCCAAGCCGGCGGGTCGCATCGAGGCCGGCAAGATCCTGTTCCGCGACCGCCAGGGCGCGCAGCACGACCTGGCCCAGGCCTCGCCCGCCACCCTGCGCAAGATCCGCGGCGCCGAAATCGCCATGATCTTCCAGGAGCCCATGACCAGCCTGAATCCGCTGTACACGGTGGGCGACCAGATCGCCGAAGCCGTGCTGCAGCACGAGGGCGGCTCCCGCGACGCGGCCATGCGGCGCGCCCGTGAAATGCTGGAACGCGTCGAAATCCCGGCGGCCGAGCGGCGCATCAACGAGTACCCGCACCAGATGTCGGGCGGCATGCGCCAGCGCGTGATGATCGCGCTGGCCCTGGCGTGCAACCCCGCCGTGCTGATCGCGGACGAGCCGACCACCGCGCTGGACGTGACCGTGCAGGCGCAGATCCTGGACCTGCTGCGCCGGCTGCAGGCCGAGATGAACATGAGCATCCTGTTCATCACGCACAACCTGGGCGTGGTGGCCGAGATCGCGCATCGCGTGGCGGTCATGTACGCGGGCCGCGTGGTCGAGGACGCCGGCGTCTACGACCTGTTCGAAAAGCCCACGCACCCCTACACCCGCGGTCTGCTGTCCTGCATCCCCACGGCCGCCCTGCTGGCCTCCGGCGAACGGCTGCGCGCCATCCCGGGCAACGTGCCCAGCGTGCTGTCGCTGCCGGCCGGCTGTACCTTCGCGCCGCGCTGCCCGCTGGCTGCCGACGACTGCCGCGCCGCCGTACCCGAACTCATGCCGGTGCAGACCGACCACCGCGCGCGCTGCATCAAGGTGAATCCGATATGACGAGTAGCCCCATTCCCATCCGCGCCGAGGAGCCGCTGGTGCGGATCCAGGACCTCAAGGTCCACTTCCCCACCTCGCAGGCGCGCCATGCGCCGGTCGTGAAGGCCGTGGACGGCGTCAGCTTCGACGTGCCGCGCAACACCATCGTCGGCCTGGTCGGCGAATCCGGCTCGGGCAAGACCACCACCGGCCGCGCCCTGCTGCGCCTGTTCGCGCCCACCGCCGGCCGCATCCTGTTCGACGGCCAGGACATCACCAAGCTGTCCGAAAAGCAGATGCTGCCCTGGCGCCGCCGCATGCAGATCGTGTTCCAGGATCCCTACGCCAGCCTCAACCCCCGCATGACGGTGGCCGAGATCCTGGGCGAAGCGCTGGACACCCACCGGCTTGCCCAGAACCGCCGCATGGCCCGCATCGGCGAGCTGCTGGAACGCGTGGGCCTGAACGCCGACCACAGCCGCCGCTATCCGCACGAGTTCTCCGGCGGCCAGCGCCAGCGCATCGGCATCGCCCGCGCGCTGGCAGTCGAGCCCGATTTCATCGTGGCCGACGAGCCGGTGTCCGCGCTGGACGTGTCGGTGCAGGCGCAGGTGCTGAACCTGCTGCAGGACCTGCAGCGCGACCTGGGCCTGACCATGCTGTTCGTGGCCCACGACCTGGCGGTGGTGGACTACCTGTGCGACGAGGTCGTGGTGATGTACCTGGGCCGTGTCATGGAACGCGGCCCGACCAGTGAGGTCTACGCCCGCCCCCGCCATCCCTATACCCGCGCGCTGCTGTCCGCCGCGCCGGTGCCGGACCCGCGCGCGCCGCGCTCGCGTATCCTGTTGAAGGGCGACATCCCCAGCCCGGTCAACCCGCCTTCCGGCTGCGTGTTCCGCACCCGCTGTCCCTACGCCATCGAAAGCTGCGCAACCACCGAGGCGCAGGCCGCCAATGTCGGCCCGGGCCACTATGTGGCGTGTTCGCGCATCGGCGACGCCGAGCTGGCCGCCTGATAACCGCCCAGTCCAGAACAGATCCAGGAAGCCCACATGAACATCATCCGCGACATCGTCTTCCAGATACGCAGTCGGCGGGACTCGCTGAGCGTGACCGAACGCAAGGTCGCCGACGCCATCCTGGACGACATCATCTGGGGCGCCAGCGCCACCGTCGACCAGCTGGCGGCCAAGGCCGGCGTCAGCATCGCCACCATCTCGCGCTTCGCGCGCACGGTCGGCTGCGACGACACCCGCGACCTGAAGCTCAAGCTGGCCCAGGCCAGCACAGTGGGCAGCCGCTTCCTGGACCCCAGCGCGCCAACCGAGGAAAGCACCTTCTACGCCCGCATCTACGCCGACATCGAAAGCACGCTGCGCGCCCACCTGCCCAACTTCACCGAGCAACTGTTCGAGGCGGCCGCCGGCATTGTGGACGGCGCGCGCATGATCTACGTCTTCGGCATGGGCGGCGCGTCGGCCGTACTGGCGCAGGAAGTGCAGTCGCGCCTGGTGCGCCTGGGCTATCCCATTGCCGTGTACAGCGATGCGGTGCTGCTGCGCATGGTCGCGGCCACGCTGGACGAACGCGACGCGGTGCTGATCCTGTCGGCCTCGGGCCTCACGCCGGAAATCGTGGGCGCGGCCCGCATCGTCAAGCAGTACCAGGCGCGCATCGTCGCCATCACCGACGCCACCTCCGCCCTGGCTGAACTGGCCGACGTGGTGCTGCCCATCCGCACCGACGAAACCGACTTCATCTACAAGCCCTCGGCATCGCGCTACGCGATGATGCTGGCCATAGACCTGCTCTCGACCGAACTGGCCATGCTCAACCAGGAAGAAAACCGGGAGCGCCTGCGCCGCATCAAGCTGGCGCTGGACGAACACCGCGGCGGTCCGAACCGCCTGCCGCTGGGCGATTGAACTGGAACACAAGATGTACGACACCCTCATAGGCAATGTGCTGGTCCTGGACGGCACCGGCGAACCCGCCTACCGCGCCAGCGTGGCGCTGGCCGACGGACGCATCGCGGCCATCGGCGACCTGCCCGGCGCGGCGGCGCGCCAGATCATCGATGGCACCCGCCTGGCGCTGGCCCCGGGTTTCATCGACGTGCACACGCATGACGACACCAACGTCATCCGCACGCCGGACATGCTGCCCAAGCTGTCCCAGGGCGTGACCACCGTGGTGGTGGGCAATTGCGGCATCAGCGCGTCGCCCGTGGCCCTGCGCGGCGAACCGCCGGACCCGATGAACCTGCTGGGCGCCCGCGCGGACTTCAGCTACCCCACCTTCGCGGACTACACCCGCGCCATCGAGGCCGCGCGCCCCGCCGTGAACGTGGCCGCGCTGGTCGGCCACACTGCCCTGCGCAGCAACCACATGGACCGGCTCGACCGCGCCGCCACTCGCGAGGAAGTGCTGGCCATGCGCGAGCAGCTGCGCGACGCGCTGGCCCATGGTGCCATCGGCCTGAGCACCGGCCTGGCCTATGCCTCCGCGTTCGACGCGGACACCGAAGAGGTCAAGCTGCTTGCCGAGGCGCTGGATGAATTCGGCGCGCTCTACACCACCCACCTGCGCTCGGAGTTCGCCGCCATCCTGGAGGCCATGCAGGAAGCCTTCGACATCGGCCAGCATGCCCGCGTGCCGGTGGTGGTGTCGCACCTGAAATGCGCCGGCGCCGGCAACTGGGGCCGCACGAAAGAAGTGCTGTCCGCGCTCGAGACCGCTGGCCGCCTGCAACACGTGGGCTGCGACTGCTACCCCTACTCCGCCAGCTCCTCGACCCTGGACCTGAAGCAGGTCACGGACGAGTTCGACATCGACATCACCTGGTCCGTGCCGCATCCGGAGCAGGCCCGCCGCAAGCTGGCCGACATTGCCTCCGACTGGGGCCTGAGCCTGCTCGAAACGGCCGCGCGCCTGCAGCCGGCCGGCGCCGTGTACCACAACATGCATGAAGACGACGTGCGCCGCGTGCTGTCGCACCGGCTCACCATGGTGGGCTCCGACGGCCTGCCCAACGATCCCATGCCTCACCCCCGGCTCTGGGGCGCATTCCCGCGCGTGCTCGGCCACTACAGCCGCGACGTGGGGCTGTTCCCGCTGACGGAGGCCGTGCACAAGATGACGGGCCTGTCTGCCGCCCGCTTCGGCCTGGCCGAGCGCGGATTGGTGCGCGAGGGCTACCACGCGGACCTGGTGCTGTTCGATCCGGCCACGGTCATCGACCGCGCCACCTTCGCCGCGCCGGTGCAGACTGCCGCTGGCATCGAGGCGGTGTGGGTCAATGGCGCCCTGTCCTATCGCCAGGGCGAGGCCACCGGCGACCGCGCCGGCCGCTGGCTGCCGCGCAGCGGCGACCTGCGCAAGAACTTCCAGTAAGCAACGGGCGAAATCCCGGCGCAAAACCGGCCATTCATTTCAAGGAGAGAACCATGAGCAATGCTCCCACCGCCGACAGCAACGGCATCACCCGCTACGGCGTCGCCGGCGGCACGGGCCAGGGTGGCTCGCACATGCCCTTTGCCCGCGCGGTCGCGGCCGACGGCTGGCTGCACGTGTCCGGCCAGGTGCCGATGGACAACGGCGAAGTCGTCGAAGGCGGCATCGTGACCCAATCGCACAAGGCCATCCAGCAGGTGCTGGCCATCCTGAAGGAAGCCGGCTACGGTCCCGAACACGTCGTGCGCTGCGGCGTGTGGCTGGACGACGCGCGCGACTTCGCGTCGTTCAACAAGGTGTTCAAGGAATACTTCGGCGAGAACCCGCCGGCGCGGGCCTGCGTGCAGTCGTCGCTGGTGGTCGACGCCAAGGTCGAGGTAGACTGCATCGCGTATAAGCGTCCCTAAGCGGACACCACACAAGAAAAAGCCTGGCGTTGCCAGGCTTTTTTCACATCTTCACGACATCAACACCCTTGGGCGCGACAAACTGGAATTCCTTGGCCGGCAGCTGTGGGTTGGCGGCAATGCCGGACAGATCCACGCGGGTGGTCTGGCCAAATGAATCCAGCAGCTCCACGCGCACCGGCAGGTTGTCCTTCATGCCGATGTCCACGCGCGAAAAACCCGCATCGGCGGTGCGCGGCTTGGCCCGCAGCCAATCGATCCCATCCTTGGACGGCAGGGCCGAAACGTCGAACGACTGCTCCAGCGACCCCGAGCCGAACAGGATGGCGGCGGGCGAGGTGCCGATGGCGGCATCGACCTTGCGTTCGGTGACCTGGGCCAGGTCCGGATCGAACTGGAATACCTGGCGGCCATCCGAGATCACCAGTTGCTCATAGGGCTTCTGCACCGCCCACTTGAACTTGCCGGGACGCTGGAACGAGAACACGCCGGTCTGGGCGGGCTGCGTGCGGCCCTGATTGTTCACCGTGTACTGCGAGAACGAGCCGGTGGCCGAGGTCACCGTGGCCACGAAAGCGCGCAGCTGCTCCTGCGCGCTGGCGGCAAACACCATGGCGGGCGCCAGGCTCAGGGCCGCCACGGCGGCCAGTCGGCGGAACATCTTCATCAAGCTTCCTCTCGGGCGGCGGCGGCTGCGGGAACCAGGATCTCGCGGTTGCCATTGGACTGCATCGCCGACACCATACCCGATTGCTCCATCTGCTCCAGTAACCGGGCAGCACGGTTGTAACCAATGCGCAGGTGGCGCTGCACCAGCGAAATGGACGCGCGGCGGTGCTTGAGCACCACTTCGCAAGCCTGGTCGTACATCGGGTCGGATTCGGCGTCGCCGCCGATGCCGGTGACGCTGCTGGCGCCTTCGCCCGCATCCCCGTCCAGGCCGCCTTCCAGCAGGCCTTCGATGTAGTTGGGTTCGCCCTGCGCCTTGAGGCTTTCCACCACGCGGTGCACTTCGTCATCGCTGCAGAACGCGCCGTGCACGCGTACCGGCAGGCCGGTGCCCGGCGGCATGTAAAGCATGTCGCCCTGGCCCAGCAGGGTTTCGGCGCCCATCTGATCCAGAATGGTGCGCGAGTCGATCTTGGACGACACCTGGAACGCGATGCGCGTCGGGATGTTGGCCTTGATCAGGCCGGTGATGACGTCGACGCTGGGACGCTGCGTGGCCAGGATGAGGTGGATGCCGGCGGCGCGCGCCTTCTGTGCCAGGCGGGCGATCAGCTCTTCGATCTTCTTGCCCACCACCATCATCAGGTCGGCGAGTTCGTCGATGACCACCACGATGGTGGGCAGCGGCGACAGCGGCTCCGGCGCGTCCGGCGTCAGCGAGAACGGATTCGGAATGGGTTCCTCACGCTTGATGGCGTCGCGGATCTTGGTGTTGTAGCCCGCCAGGTTGCGCACGCCCATCTTGCTCATCAGGCGGTAGCGCTTTTCCATTTCGCCCACGCACCAGTTCAGCGCGTTGGAGGCCTGGCGCATGTCGGTGACCACCGGCGCCAGCAGATGCGGAATGCCTTCGTAGACGCTCATTTCGAGCATCTTCGGATCGATCAGGATCAGCCGGGTGTGGGACGCGTCCGCCTTGTACAGCAGCGACAGGATCATGGCGTTGATCCCCACGGACTTGCCCGAACCGGTCGTGCCCGCCACCAGCAGGTGGGGCATCTTGGCCAGGTCGGCCACCACCGGATTGCCGGCGATGTCCTTGCCCAGCGCCATCGTCACGACGGAATGGCTGGCGTGGTAGGTCTGCGAACCCAGGATCTCGGACAGGCGCACCATCTGGCGGCGCGGGTTGGGCAGTTCCAGGCCCATCAGGTTCTTGCCCGGAATGGTTTCCACCACCCGGATGCTGACCAGGCTGAGCGCGCGCGCCAGGTCCTTGGCCAGGTTGACGATCTGGCTGCCCTTCACGCCCGTGGCGGGCTCGATTTCGTAGCGCGTGATGACCGGGCCGGCCTGCGCCGCCACCACGGTGACCGACACGCCAAAGTCGGCCAGCTTCTTTTCGATCAGGCGCGAAGTGAATTCAATGGTTTCGGCCGACACCGTTTCCTGGTTGGCCAGGGGTGGATCCAGCAGGCTGATCGCGGGCAGATCGCCTTCGGCGCCGCCCGAGGGCGCGAAGAACAGCGATTGCTGCTTTTCCTTTTCAACGCGTTCGGACTTGGGCACCACGGTAATGGCGGGTTCGATCCGCACCGGCTGCTCGTGGACCAGCTTTTCCTGCTTGGCCACGACCTGTTCGGTGCGCACGGCCTTGGCGACCTCGCCGACCTTGCGGTCTTCGCGGGCGGCGTAGGAGTCGCGCACGCGACGCACCAGGCCCTCCAGCCACGAGCCCACGCGTTCGGCGATGGACAGCCAGGAAAACGAGAAGAACAGGCTCAGGCCGATGGCCAGCATGACCAGAAAGGCCAGCGTGCTGCCAGTGAAACCGATGCTGCGGCCGATCAGGTCGGCCAGCGTCTGGCCGATCACGCCGCCGGCGCCGCTGGTGTTCTCGGAGGCGCCGGGCAGATGCGTGCCGCGGCTGGCCAGGCGCAGGGCTTCCATGCCCAGCGACCCCACCAGCAGCAGAAAGAAACCGATGCCCTCCTCCCAGTGGACGCGGGGCAACACTTCCGGCTGCTTACTATTGGTAACGCGAAGATGACTGGCCAGGCGGCGGTAGCCCGCGCGCACCCGGTGCAGCAGCAAAATTACCCACCACCAGGCGGAAAAGCCGAACAGATAGAGCAGGATGTCCGCCAGATAGGCGCCCAGGGTCCCGCCCTTGTTGTGGATGGCGCCGGCGGGGACGGAATGCGACCAGCCAGGGTCGGCCGCATTCCAGGTGGCCAGCACCAGCGTCAGCCAGGCCGCCAGGGCGGCGAAGAGGATCCAGCGGGCTTCGCGCAGCAGGGCGGACAAGCGCGTCTGCAGGGGGGAAGGCCCGTTACGGGTATTGCGCGAGGCGCGCGGAGAAGCAGTCGAGATACGCGGCATGCGGCTCATTATAATTGGGCGTTAACCTAAAGATACCCGCCCATGTCCACGCCTACGCACGCTAAAGTTTTGATACTCGGTTCCGGCCCCGCCGGTTACACGGCGGCCGTCTATGCGGCACGCGCCAATCTGAGCCCTGTTCTTGTTACAGGTCTGGCCCAAGGCGGCCAGCTCATGACCACCACGGACGTCGACAATTGGCCGGCCGACGCCGATGGCGTGCAGGGTCCGGACCTGATGCAGCGCTTCCAGAAGCACGCCGAACGTTTCAACACCGAAATGATCTTCGACCACATTGCCAAGGTCGATGTGTCCAAGCGCCCGTTCACCCTCACGGGCGACACCGGCAAGATCTACACCTGCGACGCCCTCATCATCGCCACCGGCGCCTCGGCCAAGTACCTCGGCCTGCCGTCTGAAGAGGCCTTCATGGGCCGCGGCGTGTCCGGCTGCGCCACCTGCGACGGCTTCTTCTACCGCAACCAGGACGTCGTCGTCGTCGGCGGCGGCAATACCGCCGTGGAAGAAGCGCTGTACCTGTCGAACATCTGCCGCAAGGTCACCCTGATCCATCGCCGCGACAAGTTCCGCGCCGAGCCCATCCTGGTCGACAAGCTCATGAGCAAGGTCGAGAACGGCAACATGGAACTCAAGCTGTTCCATACCCTGGAAGAAGTGCTGGGCGACGACAGCGGCGTCACCGGCGTGCGCGTGCGCCACGTCGACACCGGCGTCACCGAAGACATGGCGGCCACCGGCGCCTTCATCGCCATCGGCCACCAGCCCAACACCGAAATCTTCCAGGGCCAACTGGAAATGAAGGACGGCTACATCGTCACCAAGAGCGGCCTGTCCGGCATGGCCACGATGACCTCGGTCCCGGGCGTGTTCGCGGCCGGCGACGTGCAGGACCACGTCTACCGCCAGGCCATCACCAGCGCCGGCACCGGCTGCATGGCCGCGCTGGACGCACAACGGTGGCTGGAGAATGCGGGGCAGTAAGGTCGGCCTGGCCGACCTGAAACGCCTGAAGAAAGACCTGCAGGCCGAGCGCGAACGCGCCGCCCTGGCCCAGCGGGTGGCGGTGCTGAAAAAAGCCGACACCGCCCCCGTGGACGACATGGCGGCGTTCAAGCGCACGATGCAGTCGGTCACGCCCATCAAGCAGGCCGCCCGGGTGGAGCACAAGCCCGTGGCACAGCCTGCGCCCGCGCTGCGCCGCGCCAACGCGCTGGGCGAAACGCCCACGCGCGCCGACGCCGGCGTCTCAGACGGCGGCGAAATCACGCATCTGCTGTCCGAAGGCGGCACCGCCTTCGTACGCAGCGACGCCGCGCCCGACACCGCGCGCAACCTGCGCCGCGGCCAATGGCGCGCAGGCGCCGAACTGGACCTGCACGGTCTGCGGGTGGAACAGGCCCGCCACGCCCTGCTGTCGTTCCTGGACGAATGCCAGGAGCACCGCATCCGTTGCGTGCGCATCGTGCACGGCAAGGGCTATGGCTCACAGGGGCTGGAACCGGTGCTCAAGGACAAGGCCCGCACCTGGCTGGTGCAGAAAAACGAGGTGCTGGCGTTTTCCGAGGCGCCCGAGCGCGAAGGCGGCGCGGGCGCCCTGCTGGTGCTGCTGCGACAAGCCGAAGGAACGCGCAAATGAAGTGGCTCTATCTGGGCATAGCGATCATCGCCGAGATCTTCGCGACCAGCGCGCTCAAGGGGTCCGAAGGCTTCACCCGCCTGGCGCCGTCCATCGTGACGGTGTTCGGCTATCTGATCTCGTTCTACTTCCTGTCGCTGACCCTGCGCGAGATACCGGTGGGCATCGCCTACGCCATCTGGTCCGGCGTGGGTATCGTGCTGATATCCATCGTGGGCGCGGTGCTGTTCAAGCAGCACCTGGACACGCCCGCGCTCATCGGCATCGGCCTCATCATCGCCGGCGTGGTGGTGATGAACGTGTTCTCGAAATCCGTTTCGCATTGAAGCCCCGCGACGGGTCCACGGCGAGTTCCCGGATCCGCCGCTGGCTGGCGGCCTGGCTGTGCCTGGGCTGTCTGGGCTTGCTGCCGGCCGGCAATGCCTGGGCCCAGGAGTTCAACCGCGCGGCTGAGCTCGTGCGCTACCGCACCTGGCTGAGCGCTTTCAAGCAGGACCTGGACCAGTTGTCCGCTACGCCCGGCCCCTTGTCGCAAGCCCAGTTGGAGGCGATGTTCGCCCGCACGGTGGTGCCCGGCTCACGCGGCGCGGGATTCATCCGCCAGGCGTTCACGCAGCGCGGCGGTGAAGGCGCAAACTTTCCGAAGCCTGGCCCGCGCGCCGTGCTCATGGCCGTGCTGGACAGTGCCATCCCCGCCGGCCAGGGCGGCCTGTATCCGGAAGCGGATGCTGCCCTGAACGTCGCGGAGCTGACCGTCTGGTACCTGCATGTGGATGTCGGCGACATGACCAATACCTACCTGCTGTCGGGCGAGCACTTCACGCCTTACCGACTACCTCCTCCGGGCAAGCTGGAACGCAACGCCTACCCCTTCCTGCTGATGGACACCCGCGACAACGCCTTGCGCCTGGGCGGCGTCAGCAGCGAACTCTGGGGGCTGATCGCCTACCTGCACAATGCCGCGCTTTGATTGCTCTCTGCGTCTGCTTGCGCTGACGGCACTTTCCATGGTGCCGGGGCTGGCCAGCGCGCTCTGCGAGCCACTGGCGGCGTCCGCGCAGCGCCACACCAGGGTGATGGACATTTCCCTGGACGACACGAATACCTTGCTGGCGCTGGACGGCTCGCGCATCCGGTCATGGCTGCCTGGCGTCGCCATAGACACGGACGGACGCGCCTCCCCCGCCATCTGGGCCGAACAGGTGGACTGGTCCGTCTACGCCGCCGCGCCGCACGCCCGCATCGGCGTCACGATGCTGCGCTGGGAAAGCGCCCCCGACGGTCGCCAGCATTTGTGCGGCATCGCCCGTTACAGTGCCAACGCTGTCCACGAAACCCGCGCATCGGGCAGGGCCAAGCTGCCCCCGCCAGACGCTGAAACGCGCTTCTACTATGACACCGCCGGTCGACTGACTGGCTACGAGGAGCGCTCGCGCGCATGGGACGGCCGCCGCAACCGGCCGGCGCGCTACTGCCTGCGCTACGACGCCCACGGCTGGCTGGCCGAGCTGGGCGCCAACGATTGCTCGGCGCGCTCCCGGCCCATGGCCCGCTACGTGCATGACGCGGCGGGCCGGCTGTTGCGCACGATTTCCTATCAAGACAGATCCGAAGACGCGTTCGAAGTCGTGACGTATGACGCTCAGGGCCGCAGGGCGCAGCGCTACTTGCGCCAGCGGACGGCGTGGGCGGACGAGCCCGCCGTTCTGGGACTGCCCTACCGCGAAAGTCCGGGCCACTATGCCGTACTAGTGTTGCCCGGTCCGGCCTGGAAAGCGCCAGCGCTGGATTCGTACAACTACGACTGGACCATCGTGCAACCCAAGCAGACCGCCGCAGGCATGGTCAGCATCTATGACGCCAAGCGGGACCCCGCCCAGGTGCTGGCAAAAGGCAAAAGCGGCGACGATGGACAGTTCCCCATGACCAGCGCGCAACGCAAACGGGTCTGGGAGGCCGCCGGCCAGACGCCTGGCGGCGTGCAATGGCTATGGGCGCCCGGCCAGACCTATACCCTGCTGCAAACGATGCCCGCGGCGGCATGGGCTTCCTGCGTCGATCCGGAAAACCGGAAGGCCGACGCCTGCGCAGCGCCTTAGGCGCGTTCGCCCTGCGGTTTGGGTGCGCCCGGATGCCGCAGGTAGTCCACAAGCGCCAGCGTGGCCCGGTCGGGAGGCGGCGTCAGCAGGGACACCACAATGATCGTCAGGAATGCCACCGGCGCGCCGAACACGCCCGCCGCGATCGGCTGGATGCCCCACCACAGGTCCACGGGCTGGGTGCGTGAAATGCCCAGCACCCATTCGCGCAGCCACGGATGCGTGTGCGTCATATAGGCGAACGTCGCCGCAAGCCCCGCCGCCATGCCCAGCGTCGCCCCCCATTTGTTGGCCCGGCGCCAGAACACGCCCATGACCAGCGCCGGGAAAAACGACGAAGCCGCGAAGGAAAACGCGGCCGACACCATGAACAGGATGTCCGCCGGCTTGCGCGCCGCCACCCAGGCCGCACCGAACGCCACCAGCAGCAACAGGATCTTGGACACCATCACGCGGCGCGCCGCCGACATGCGCGGCGACACCATGCGGTACCACATGTCGTGCGACAGGGAGTTGGACAGGGTCAGCAACAGGCCATCGGCGGTGGACAGCGCCGCAGCCAGCCCGCCCGCCGCCACCAGGGCCGATATGACGTAGGGCAGCCCGCCGATTTCCGGCATGGCCAGCACCACCACGTCGGCGCCCATGCTGATTTCGCTCAACTGCACGATGCCGTCGCGGTTGACGTCGGTCACGTCCAGCAGATTGCTGTCGACGGCGCTCCAGGCATGCACCCAGTTGGGCAGGCTGAGAAAGCTGGACCCCACCACCTGTGTATAGACCTCGTACTTCACCAGCAGCGCCAGCGCCGGCGCCATGAAATACAGCAGCAGGATGAACAGTAGCGACCAGCACACCGATTTACGCGCCTCGATGACTGAAGGCGTGGTGTATGAACGCATCAGGATGTGCGGCATGCCGGCGGTGCCCAGCATCAGGCATAGCACCAGCGCCAGGAAGTTGACGCGCATATTGCGCTGCTCTTCCGGATCCTTGGACGGGAACGGTTCCGCATGCGGTGTGGCGGGCGCCGCCCGCGCCTCGAAGGCGGCCTTGGCCTGCGCCCATGCGACACGCGCCTCCTCCACGCTGGGGGGATAGCCGGCCAGCTCGCGTTCGGCCGAGCGGATCTCGACCATGGGCGCATCATTCGCCGTCAACTGCGCCAGCCGGCTGCGCAGCTTGTCCTTTTCCAGTGTCCAGGATTCTGGCAATGCCGCCATCCGGCGGCCCATTTCGTCGGCGCGCTCCTGCCAAAGCCTGCGCACCTCGATTTCGGACGGGTCGTTCTGCAGGTAGATTTCTTTTTCAGTGACCTGCTGCAGCACCACCCCGGCCGACAACTGCGGCACGGGCATGTTGGTGTGCTTGATGGACAGCCAGACCACCGGCACCAGATAGGCAATGACCAGGATGATGTACTGCCCCACCTGCGTCCAGGTGACCGCGCGCATGCCGCCCAGGAACGAACAGACCAGCATGCCGCCCAGCGCCACGAAGATGCCGAGCTCGAAGGAAATGCCGGTCATGCGCGTGGTGATGATGCCCACGCCGTAGATCTGCGCCACCAGGTAGGTGAAGGAACAGAGTATGGCGCAGGCCACGCCCGCCAGGCGCGGCATGTTGCCGCCATAGCGCGCACCCATGAAGTCGGGGATGGTGTATTGGCCGAAGCGGCGCAGATAAGGCGCCAGCAGCATCGCCACCAGTACGTAGCCGCCGGTCCAGCCCATGATGTAGGCCAGCCCACCGTAGCCCGTCAGGTAGAGCGTGCCGGCCACCCCGATGAAGGAAGCCACCGACATCCAGTCGGCGGCGGTGGCCATGCCGTTGTAGATCGCGGGCACCCGCCGGCCGGCCACGTAGTATTCCACCTGATCCGAGGTCCGGCAGACGATGCCGATACCGGCGTACAGGCTGACCGTGACCAGCAGGAATACATAGCCGATCCAGTTGCGCGGCATGCCCAGGATCTCGGCCAGCGCCATCAACAGGATCATCAACGCGAAGCCCGCCGTGTACAGCACGTAGATGCGGCGCAGCCGGACTCTGAATTGCTGGGGCGTGTCTCCGCTGAAAAACGGCATCAGCGGTGCCCTCCCGTGTCGTCGGAGCGCTCATCGGCGCGATTCATGATCCGGGCGTAGATGCCGATGATGACCAGGTAGGCCAGCGGCGCGCCATAGGCCGCCATCCAGAACGCGAACGGCCAGCCGATGAAATCGAAGTTCAGGCTGCGGGCAAAAAAAGCGGGAATGAAGGTCAGCGCGGCCCAGGCGACGAGCAACACCAGGATCAGCCACAAATTGCGGCGCCAATAGGGAGTCGTGGCGGGTGCCGAGGATGAAAGGCGCGATTCCGACATAGCTGGGATGAGCGAACCCTGTCTGATTATCGCGAAACGCGGCGCTTGAAAAGCCTTTGCGCTTGAAATGCCGGCTTTTTATGCGACAACGGCCGGCACTACCTGGTGCCAGCCGTTGTGCGTTTTGCTTTTTTTGGGTACTGCTTTACTTTTTTTATGTACCGGTGCCGCCGGTATTTGCCCATGCAGGGCTTTGTCTCCTCACCTGCATGGGAAGAGATTCTGCACCAGATGCGGGATTGTCACACTAGGGGAATGCCCTAAGAAGGAGCATTCATTTACATATTCCATGCACCAACTTGGTGCAATTCGGTATTCCCGTACTGAATATTGGGATTTTACGTTTCATTTACACCCCCCTCCCAAACGTATACCCCGTTTTTACCCCCCGCTCCGTAACCTGCCGATGTCCTGATTGGTCACTACGCCTGCCCGGCGCGCATCCCTATTCGCCGAGCAGGCCCGTCGTTCGAAGGGAGCGCCGCTCCCGGGAGGAAAAACGTGGATGCCTTCTATATCGCCATCTTTGCCGTCATGGCCGGGCTGACTTTCGCCCTGTTGCGGTTCTGCGAAACCTTGTCTGCGGGAGAGCAGCCATGAACTGGCTCTATTGGCTGAGCGGCCTGACGGCCGCCTTGTTGTTCGTGTACCTGCTGGTCGCGCTGTTCAAACCGGAGAAATTCTGATGACCGCCGAATTCGTCGGATTGCTGGTCGCGTACCTGGCAGTCCTGCTTGCGATCGCGCCCCTGCTCGGGCGTTACATCCGCATCGCCATGGAAAACGGGCAATCCCGGCTAACCGCCTGGGGCCGTCCAATCGAGCGCGGCATCTACCGGCTGGCGGGCATAGACCCGCAGGCCGAAATGGGCTGGAAGCGCTACGCCGTGGCGGTGCTGGCCTTCAATATCATCGGCATCGCGGCCGTCTACGCCTTGCAGCGCCTGCAGGGCATGCTGCCGCTCAATCCCGCCGGCATGGGCGCGGTGTCACCGGACTCGGCCCTGAACACCGCCATCAGCTTCGTGGCCAATACCAACTGGCAGGGCTATGGCGGCGAATCGACGATGAGCTACCTGACGCAGATGCTGGCGCTGACGGTGCAGAATTTCGTCTCGGCCGCCACCGGCATCGCCGTGCTGTTCGCGCTGATCCGCGGCCTGTCGCGCCATTGCTCGGCCACGGTGGGCAACTTCTGGACCGACATGGTGCGTAGCACGCTGTACGTGCTGCTGCCGCTGTCCCTGGTCCTGGCGCTGGCGCTGGTCAGCCAGGGGGTGATCCAGAATTTCAGCCCCTATCAGGAAGTCCAGACGATCGAGGCGGTGCATTACGAGCAGCCCCGCGTGGACGCCCAAGGCCAGCCCGTGCTGGACGCCCAGGGACAGGCCGTGACCGATCCCGCCGTCAGCAAGACCCAGACCCTGGCCATGGGTCCGGTCGCTTCGCAAGAATCGATCAAGCTGCTGGGGACCAACGGCGGCGGCTTCTTCAACGCCAACTCCGCGCATCCGTTTGAGAACCCCACGCCGCTGGCTAACTTCCTTGAGATGCTGGCCATCCTGGCGATTCCCGCCGCGCTGTGCTTTTCGTTTGGCGAGATGGTGGGCAGCCGGCGCCAGGGCATCGCGATCCTGGCGGCCATGACCGTGTTGTTCGCGGTGTTCGCCCTGTCCGCCGCCTACTTCGAACAGCAGCCCAATCCGATGGCCGCGCAGGCCGGCGCCGACAGTGCGCTCAGCGCGTTCTCGCCGGGCGGCAACATGGAAGGCAAGGAAACCCGCTTCGGCATCGCCGCCACCTCGCTGTTCGCCACCGTCACCACGGCGGCGTCCTGCGGCGCAGTCAACGGCATGCACGATTCGCTCAACGCCATGGGCGGCCTGACGCCGATGCTGTTGATGCAATTGGGCGAGGTGGTCTTCGGCGGCGTGGGTTCGGGCCTGTACGGCATGCTGGCCTTCGCCATCCTGGGCGTCTTCATCGCCGGACTGATGATAGGCCGCACCCCGGAATACCTGGGCAAGAAGATCGAAGCCTATGACATGAAGATGGTCTCCATCGTCATCCTGGCTACCCCGCTGCTGGTGCTGGTCGGCACGGCGCTGGCGGTCTCGGTGCCGGCCGGCCAGGCTGGCGTGCTGAATCCGGGCATCCACGGTTTCTCCGAAATCCTCTATGGCCTGACGTCGGCCGCCAACAACAACGGCAGCGCCTTCGCCGGATTGTCGGCCAACACGCCCTTCTACAACGTGCTGCTGGGCGTCGCCATGTGGTTCGGCCGCTTCGCCATCATCGTCGCCATCCTGGCGATGGCCGGCTCGCTGGCCGCCAAGCGCCGGCTGCCCGCCGGTCCCGGCAGCATGCCCACCACCGGCCCGCTGTTCGTGGTGCTGTTGATCGGCGCGGTGCTGCTGGTAGGCGCTTTGACGTACGTGCCCGCACTGGCCTTGGGCCCGGTGGCGGAACACCTGCAAATTAAAGGCTAGGAATGAAAATGGCCAAGATTGAAACTTCTACTACCGGCGCCGGCGGCGGCGCCGCCCGCGCCGCGACTGACGTTGCGCGTGAACGCCAGTTCGGCATGTGGTCGCGCGCCCTGATCGGTCCGGCGGTGCTGGACAGCCTGCGCAAGCTATCGCCCGCCGCGCAGTTGAAGAACCCCGTGATGTTCGTGGTCTACGTCGGCAGCATCCTGACCACGGTGCTGTGGGTCATGGCCCTGCGCGGCCGGGCCGAAGCGCCCGCCGGGTTCATCCTGGCGATCGCCGTGTGGCTATGGTTCACCGTGCTGTTCGCGAACTTCGCCGAAGCCCTGGCCGAAGGCCGCGGCAAGCAGCAGGCGGCCACCCTGCGCGGCCTGCGCACCACCATCGACGCCCGTCTGCTGAAGGGCTTTCGCGATGCCGACGCCAGCCTGGCTGCGCCCGGCGCCTGGCGCAACCAGGCAGTCAGCCAGCCTTCGGGCCTGCTGCGCCGGGGCGACGTAGTGCTGGTCGAAGCGGGCGACATCATCCCTGGCGACGGCCAGGTCATCGCCGGCGTGGCGTCAGTGGACGAAAGCGCCATCACCGGCGAATCCGCGCCCGTGATCCGCGAGTCCGGCGGCGACTTCTCGTCGGTCACCGGCGGCACCCGGGTGCTGTCTGACTGGATCTTCGTGCGCATCGCCGCCGACCCCGGCGAGAGCTTCCTGGACCGCATGATCACCATGGTCGAAGGCGCCAAGCGCCAGAAGACGCCCAACGAGCTCGCCCTCACCATCCTGCTGGTGGGCCTGACCGTGGTGTTCCTGCTGGTGGTCGTGACCCTGATGCCGTTCTCGATCTACGCGGTCAACGCCGCTGGCGGCGGTTCTGTGGTGACGGTCACGGTGCTGGTCGCGCTGCTGGTCTGCCTGATCCCCACCACCATCGGCGGCCTGCTGTCGGCCATCGGCGTGGCCGGCATGAGCCGCATGATGGGCGCGAACGTCATCGCTACGTCCGGCCGCGCCGTGGAAGCCGCTGGCGACGTGGACGTGCTGCTGCTGGACAAGACCGGCACCATCACCTTCGGCAACCGCCAGGCCTCGACCTTTCTACCTGCCCCCGGCGTGTCCGCGCGCGAACTGGCCGAGGCCGCGCGCCTGGCCTCGCTGGCCGATGAAACGCCGGAAGGCCGCAGCATCGTGGCGCTGGCCGACAAGTCCATCCACGCCCCGGCCGCGCCCACGGCGCATGCCGAATTCGTGCCCTTCACCGCGCAATCGCGCATGAGCGGCGTGAACCTTAATGGCCGCATGATCCGCAAGGGCGCGGTCGACGCCGTGCAGGCCTGGCTGGCCGAGCAGGACTCTACCGTGCCGGAACAGGCCCTGCGCCTGGCCGAAGACGTGGCCCGCCGCGGCAGCACGCCGCTGATGGTCAGCGACGGTAATCGGGCGCTGGGCGTGGTCGAGCTGAAGGACATCGTCAAGCCGGACATCCAATCGCGGTTCGCGGAGCTGCGTCGCATGGGCATCAAGACCGTGATGATCACGGGCGACAACAAGCTTACGGCCGCATCCATCGCCGCCGAGGCGGGCGTGGACGACTTCCTCGCGGAAGCCACGCCCGAGGCCAAGCTCAAGCTGATCCGCGCCTACCAGGCGGAGGGCCGGCTGGTAGCGATGACGGGCGACGGCACCAACGATGCGCCTGCGCTGGCGCAGGCCGACGTGGCGGTGGCGATGAATTCGGGCACCCAGGCCGCCAAGGAGGCCGGCAATATGGTGGACCTGGATTCCAACCCCACCAAGCTGATCGAGATCGTCGAGATTGGCAAGCAGATGCTGATGACCCGCGGCGCGCTCACTACCTTCAGCGTGGCCAACGACGTGGCCAAGTACTTCGCCATCATTCCGGCCGCCTTCGCCACCGTCTATCCGCAGTTGAACGTGCTGAACATCATGGGCCTGGCCACACCGGCCTCGGCCATTCTGTCTGCCGTGATCTTCAACGCGCTGATCATCGTGGTGCTGATCCCGTTGGCGCTCAAGGGCGTGCGCTATCGCGCGCTGGGCGCGGCCGTGCTGTTGCGCCGCAATCTGCTCATCTATGGCCTGGGCGGTCTGCTGGTGCCGTTTGCCGGCATCAAGCTGGTCGACATGGTCCTGGCCGCCCTGGGCTGGGCCTGAGCCCCGAAACCGCAAGGAACCCATCATGAAAAATTCCGCCACACTGCCGCGCCAAGGCGGCATCCTGCGTCCCGCGCTGGTCGTCTTCGCCGCGCTGTCGCTGGTGACCGGCCTGGCCTATCCCTTCCTGACCACGGGCATCGCCGCCGCCGTCTTCCCGCACGAGGCCGCCGGCTCGCTGATCAAGCAAGGCGACCGCGTCGTCGGCTCCGAACTGATCGGCCAGTCGTTCAGTTCGCCTGCCTACTTCTGGGGCCGCCCGTCGGCCACCGCGCCCATGCCGTACAACGGCGCCGGCTCCGGCGGTTCGAACCTGGGGCCGCGCAATCCGGCGCTGGCCGATGCCATCCAGGCGCGCATCGCTGCCCTGAAGGCGGCCGATCCGGACAACCCGGTCCCGGTGCCGGTGGACCTGGTCACCGCATCAGGCAGCGGCCTGGATCCGCACATCAGCCCGGCCGCCGCTGCCTACCAGGCGGCGCGCGTGGCGCGCGCCCGCGACCTGCCGCGCGCGCAGGTCGACGCGCTGATCCAGGCCCATACCGAGAAGCCCTGGCTGGGCGTGCTGGGCGACCCCGCGGTCAACGTGCTGACGCTGAACCTGGCGCTGGACCAATTGCGTCCAGCCCGCTAATGCCGCGGCGTATAGTATTGCCAGCCGTTCCCTCACACCTACTGCGCGTTCATGGCTGATATCGCTGGCGAGCGTCCCGACCCCGACGCGCTCTTGAAGACCCTGGACGACGCCGCGCGCCAGGCGGTGCGCGGCAAGCTGCGCGTCTACTTCGGGTCGTCGGCAGGCGTGGGCAAGACCTACGCCATGCTGGAGGCGGCGCGCGCGCAGGCCGCCCAGGGCGCCAACGTGCTGGCCGGCATCGTCGAGACCCACGGCCGGCGCGAAACCGCCACGCTGCTGGAAGGCCTGCCTGTCCTGCCGCTCAAGGACGTGCCGTACCGCGGCCACGTGCTGAAGGAATTTGATTTGGACGGCGCACTGGCCCGCCATCCCGACCTGGTGCTGGTGGACGAGCTGGCGCATTCGAACGCGCCAGGCTCGCGCCATGCCAAGCGCTGGCAGGACATCCAGGAACTCCTGACGGCGGGCATCGACGTCTGGACCACGCTGAACGTGCAGCACCTGGACAGCCTGAACGAAGCCGTGGGCAGCATCACCGGCGTGCGCGTCTGGGAAACCGTGCCGGACGAGGCCTTCGATGCGGCCGACGAAGTCATTCTGGTGGACCTGTCGGCCGACGAGCTGCTGCGCCGACTGAAGGAAGGCAAGGTCTATCTGCCGGAACAGGCCCGCCACGCCACCCGCAATTTCTTTCGCAAGGGCAACCTGATAGCGCTGCGCGAGCTGGCGCTGCGCCGCACCGCCGACCACGTCGACGACGACGTCCAGGCCTACCGCCGCGACCGCGCCATCGAACCCGTGTGGCGTACGCGCGAAGCCGTGGTCGCGTGTATCGGTCCGGACGTGGACGCCGAGTACGTCATCCGCAGCGCACACCGCCTGAGCCAGCAGCTGGAATGCGATCTGCACGTGGTCACCATCGACACACCGCGCGCGGCCCCGCCGCCCCAGGCCGAACAGGAGCGCATCCAGCGCAGCCTGGCCCTGGCGGATGCATTGGGCGCGCGCAGCGAAGTCCTGGCCGGCGGCGACATGGTCGACGCCGTGGTGCGCTATGTGCGCCGCCACAACATCACCAAGGCCATCATCGGCCGCACCCGCGCCAGCGGCCTGCAGCGCCTGCGCCTGTCGCTGTCCGCGCTGCTGACCGCGGCCATCTCGCCGGGCTGGCTGTGGCGCCGCCACAGCTTTGCCGACATGCTGGCCGCGGGCTGCCCCGAAATCGACATCATCCGCCTGGGCGCGCCGCCGCTGCCGGCCGCATCCGCGCCGGGGCGCGATCCGCTCACGCTGGGACAACGTACGCGCCAGGCCGCCGACGAGCGCAATCCGCGGCCGCTGGCGGGCTACGCCTGGGCGCTGTGCTATTGCGCCGCGGCCACCGCGCTGTCCATGCTGGCCTTCCCGGCGCTGCACCAGACCAACATCGTCATGCTGTTCCTGCTGGCGGTGGTGGCCGTTGCGCTGCGCCACGGACGCGGACCGGCGGCGCTGGCCTCGGTCATCAGCGTAGGGCTGTTCGATTTCTTCTTCGTGCAACCGCTGGCGTCCTTCGCCGTATCGGACGTGCAGTATCTGCTGACCTTCGGCGTGCTGCTGTCGGTGGGCCTGCTGATCGGCCAGTTGACGGCCGGCCTGCGCTTGCAGGCGCAGGCTTCGGTCAAGCGCGAAGCCGATGCGCGCAGCCTCTACGAATTCGCGCGCGAATTGTCGTCCGCGCTGCTGCCCGAGCAGATCGTCACCCTGGCGGGCGCCTTCGTGCATGCCACCTTCGGTTCGCGCTGCGCGCTATACATCCTGGGCATGGACGACCGCCTGAAGCTGGCGTCTCCCGCCGCGGACGACATGCCGCCGCTGGAATCCGCGCTGGCCCAATGGGTCTACGACCACGGACAGCCGGCCGGCGCAGGCACCTCCACCCTGTCCAACAGCGAACTGCTGTATCTGCCGCTGAAGGCGCCGATGCGCACCCGCGGCGTGCTGGCCCTGGCCGCTCCGCGCCGCAGCCTGTTCCTGAATCCAGACTCGCGCCGCCAGATCGAGGCCTACGCCACCCTGATCGCCATCGCGCTGGAACGCCTGCACTACGTGGAAGTGGCGCAGCAGGCGCTGGTCAGCATGGAATCCGAAAAGCTGCGCAACTCGCTGCTGGCGGCCGTGTCGCACGATCTGCGCACCCCGCTGACCAGCCTGGTCGGCATGACGGACACGCTGATGCGCCAGCAGGCGACGCTGCCGCCCGACATCCACGACACCGTCCGCGCCATGCGCGACCAGGCCCAGCGCATGCACGCGCTGGTGGTCAATCTGCTGGACATGGCGCGGCTGCAGAACCGCGACACGCCGCTGCGCCTGGAATGGCAATCCATCGAAGAACTGGTCGGCGCTTCGCTTGCCGCCATGCGCGAACCGCTGGCCGCGCACCGCGTCACCGTGGACAGCCTGTCGCATCTGCCGCTGGTGGAATGCGACGGCGTACTGATCGAACGCGTGCTCTGCAATCTGCTGGAGAACGCGGCCAAGTACACGCCTGCCGGCAGCGCCCTGCGTCTGCATGCGGACGTACACGAGGGCGAACTGCGCGTGGCGGTCAGCGACAACGGCCCGGGCGTGCCGCCGGGCGATGAGCGCCGCATCTTCGAAAAATTCACGCGCGGCGACCGCGAGTCCGCCACCCCGGGCGTCGGCCTGGGCCTGGCCGTGTGCGAGGCCATCATCGCCGCCCACCATGGGAAAATCTGGGTCGAACACGCGCCGGGCCAGGAATCCGGCGCCCAGTTCGTCTTTACGCTGCCCCTGGGCGCGCCGCCTCCGATCCAATCCGAAACCCCTTGAACGCCGCAACGCATGTTCGATTACCAGCCTACCGTCCTGATCATTGAAGACGACGCCAACATCCGGCGCTTCGTGCGCCAGGCCCTGGAAAGCGAGGGCTGCGTCGTCCACGAAGCCGAAACCGTCAAGCGCGGCCTGATCGAAGCCGGCACCCGGCAGCCCGACGCGGTGGTGCTGGACCTGGGCCTGCCCGACGAAGACGGCATGATCCTGATCCGAGAACTGCGCGGCTGGACCGAGGTGCCGGTACTGGTGCTGTCCGCCCGCAGCGCCGAGGCCGACAAGGTCGCCGCGCTGGACGCCGGGGCCGATGACTACCTCACCAAGCCGTTCGGCGTCAGTGAACTGCTGGCGCGCCTGCGCGTGCTGCTGCGGCGGCACGCAAGAGGCGGCGCGGGCAATGCTTCCGAGATCAGCTTCGGCGACGTGCGCGTGGACTTCGCCAAACGCGTGGTGGAGCGCAGCGGCCAGCACGTGCACCTGACTGCGATGGAATACCGCCTGCTGGCGGCGCTGCTGGCGCATCGCGGCAAGGTCATGACGCACCGCGAACTGCTGCGCGAGGTGTGGGGTCCGTCGCACGTGGAAAGCAACCACTACCTGCGCATCTACATGGGCCATCTGCGCCAGAAGCTGGAAGCGGATCCCGCCCAGCCGGTTTACCTGCTCACCGAGATCGGCGTGGGCTACCGCTTCGCCGGCTGAGGCGCGCGTCCCGGGCGCGCATTGACGCCGCGTTTACGCGCAGCCTGCAAGTCTTGTCTCGGCCTTTACGCGCTTGCTCCTATTGTTGCGGTCCCATCCAACAGTAGGAGCAATTCCATGCCCCGCCACACCTTGGCCGCGCTCGCGCTGCTGACCCTGGCCGCCTCGCAAGCCGGCAACGCACTGGCCGCCGACGCGCCCGCCGAAGCGGCGTCTTCCGCGTCCGACCTCACATTGACGGCCAACGTCACCCTGGCCAGCCAATACCGCTATCGCGGCCTGATGCAAAGCAATAACAAGCCGGCCATCCAGGGCGGATTCGACCTGGCCCACTCCAGCGGCTTTTACCTGGGCAACTGGAACTCCAGCATCAGCTGGCTCGACGACAGCAACAGCGACGTGTCCGCGCCCGTGGAAATGGACTTCTACGGCGGCTACAAGGGCAATCTCGCGCAGGACGTGCCCGTCGACCTGGGCGTCCTGCAGTACTACTACCCTGGCGACTATCCGTCCGGCTACACCAGTCCCGACACCACCGAGCTGTATGCCGGCATCGGCTATGGACCTCTGATGTTCAAGTACTCCCTCTCCCTGACCAACCTGTTCGGCTTCGCCGACAGCAAGCACAGCCAGTACTTCGACCTGTCCGGCAACTTCGATACGGGCGTCTGGGGCCTGACCGTCAACGCGCACGTCGGCCGGCAACTGGTGCGCAACGTCGACAACGGCAACTACACGGACTGGAAGCTGGGGCTGACGAAGGACTTCGGCCGGGGCCTGTCGGTCTCGCTGGCCTATCTGGACACCAACGCGGACCGCGCCGTCTACACCAATACGCGCGGCCGCGACATGGGCCGCGCAACGGGCTTGCTGTCGCTGACCAAGACGTTCTGAGCGCCCCGGACGTTGACGCGTTTTTTACGCGCTGCGTCCGCTTTTATCGGCAGGATTTACGGCGCGCTTCCTATAGTGGAACCGTCATTAACCAACCGGATCCCCGGAACGCCGCAAGCGGCGCCTCCGGTCCCGCTACCCGCCATGATCCCCCGACTTCAAGCCTGCCTCGCCCCCATGTCCGACATCCTGCCCGCGCAGCGTACGCACGCCCGCGTCGAACGAGTCGCGCTGACCATCAGGATAGACACGCTGGACGCACTGAACGTGCGGCTGGCGCTGCATCGCGCATTGGGCGAACGCATCGGCGTCTACGTGCTGTCGGTGGATCACGTCCATGCGCAAAGCGTGCTGCAACTGCAGTGCGAACGCGGACAGCTGGATGCGCTGATGCACGCGGTGATGTCGGGCCTGCCCCGCGCCGAGTTCGGTCCGGTGCTTCCCGCATACGCGATGACGGGGCAGTAAGCCATGGACACGCCACGCAAGACCGCGTTTGAAGGCATCTGGCTGCCCATGGTCACGCCGATGCGCGGCGGCTATGTGGACCTGGACGCCGCGCAGGCGCTGGCCCGCTATTACCGCAACGCAGGTATCGCCGGCCTGGTGCTGTTTGGCTCCACCGGCGAGGGCAATCTGCTGAGCGTGCCGGAAAAGGTCGACATGATAGAAGCCATATCGAGCGATCCGCACGCGCTGCCGCTGGTGTTCGGCGCGGGCGGCGTGGACACGCGCGGCGTCGCAACCGCCATCCGGCGCCTCGACAAGTACCAGCCGGCCGGCTACCTGGTGCCGCCGCCTTACTACCTGGGCCCTTCGCAGGCCGGCATCCTTTGGCACTACCGCCAGATTGCCTGGGCCACGCAGCGGCCCATCATCCTGTACAACATCCCCAAGCGCACCGGCGTCACCATGACGGTCGAAACCATGGAAGCGCTGGCCGCGCTGCCCAACTTCAGCGCCATCAAGGAATGCAATCCTGCGGTACTGGCGGCCTTGAACCGGCGCGGCACGCTGACGCCGCTATGCGGGGAAGATATGGCCCTGCTGGACCACTTCCTGGCCGGCGGCCTCGGCGCCATCCCGGCCGCCGCGCATGTCTATCCCGAGCGCTATGTCGAGGTCATGCAGCTGGCCCGCGACGGCCACGCGGACGCCGCGCGCGAACTCTTCGAGCCCCTGCGCGGCCTGATCCGCCTGCTGTTTACCGAACCCAACCCTGCTCCGATCAAGCGCGCCCTCTCGATGCAGGGCCTGATCACCGATGAGCTGCGCATGCCCATGACCAGCGCCAGCCGAGAGCTTGGGCAGCGCCTGCAGCGGGCCATGAACGTGGTGCAGGGCTCGCCTAGGCGGCTGCAGACAGCCTGAAGACGGACACCGCATTCGCCAGCTCGGCCGCCTGATCGCGCAGCGCGCCAGCCGATGCGGCGAACTCTTCCACCAGCGCGGCGTTCTGCTGCGTCACGCCGTCCAGATGCGTCACGGCCTGATTGATCTGTTCGATGCCCACGCTCTGCTCGGCCGAGGCCGTGGCAATCTCCCCCATCAGCGGCGCGCTGGTGGCGGCGGACTCCAGCACGTTGCCCATCGTCGCGCTGGCCTGCTCGACGCGCTGGCTGCCACGAGCCACCGAATCCGCCGACGCTTCGATCAGCGTCTTGATCTCCTTGGCGGCGGTGGCCGAGCGCTGAGCCAGCGCGCGCACCTCGCCCGCCACCACGGCAAAGCCCCGGCCCTGTTCTCCGGCCCGCGCCGCTTCCACCGCGGCGTTCAGCGCCAGGATGTTGGTCTGGAACGCGATCTCGTCTATCAGCCGGATGATCTCGTCGATGCGCTGCGAGCTATGCGAAATCTCGCGCATGGCGTCGATGGCGTGCTGCGTTTCATCGCTACCCTGCCTGGCCAGTTGCGCTGCCTGACCGGCCAGCGCGCTGACCTCACGCACATGTTGCGCGCTCTGCTGCGCGGTCGCGGTGATCTGCTCCACGCTGGCGGCGGTCTGCTCCAGCGCGGCGGCCTGCTTCTCGGTGCGGTCCGACAGGTCCATGCTGCCCGCCGCGATCTGCCGCGAGGCCGCGGCAATGGAAGCCGTGGAATGCACGATGCTGCGCACCGCCCCGTCCAGGCGTTGCTGCATCCGCGCCAGGGCGTCGAACAGGCGGCCGATCTCGCCGCGCTGATTGCGCGGCACGCTGCCCGACAAGTCGCCATTGGCCACGCGCTCGCACACCACCACCGCCTGGTCCAGCGGACCGAGGATATGCGTGCGGAAAAAGCGCAGCGCCGCCGCCAATAGCAACACCAGAAGGCCCAGCGTCACACCGCCTTGCCGCCACAAAGTGCCGTAGAACGCCTGATCGACGTCATCCACGTACAGGCCCGTGAACAACAGCCAGCCCCAATCCGCGTCGTAGGTGGCATAGCTGATCTTGGGCAGCGCCTGATCCGTTCCCGGCCGCGGGAACTGGTAGCGCGTATAGCCGCCGCCCTCCTTGCCTTGGGCATAGAGGTTTTCGAAGATCGGCTGCCCGGCGCTGTCCTTGACGGCCCGGACGTTGGTGCCGACCAGCTTGGGATCGGGATGCACCAGCAGGTCGTAGCCGTCGCCGAAGGCGCCCACATAGCCGTCCTCGCCATAACGCAGTTGCGCCAATCGGCGCGCCACATTGCGCTTGGCCTCGTCCAGGGGCATGCCCTCGCGCACGCTTTGCTTGCCATTGCGCACGATGCCGGACGCCAGATCGAGGACGTGGCGCAGCTCGCTCCTGCGCTCGGCCACCATCTCGGCGCGGCGCTCCCAGGCGCCCAGGGCCAGCACGACAGCGCCGACCGCGAACACAAACCACAGCAGTTCCCTGCGCAAGCTGGAATTCTTCATAGTCCTCTCATCCTTCTTCACCCGCCCAATGAAACCAATCAAGGCAGAATGTGACGGTTTATGTATGCATTCCGTCAGAATAAGGGACAGCACCAGGGTTTTCACCAAGACTGCAGAGGGCGTTTGATTTAACGCAAGGCCCATAAAAAAAACGCAAGGCGCGCTTGCCTTGCGTTTTTTCATGGAGGCGGCTTTTGAGCCGCACTGCCGATTACATGTTTTCGATCATCACCTGGCCAAAGCCCGAGCACGACACCTGGGTCGCGCCTTCCAGCAGACGCGCGAAGTCGTACGTGACCTTCTTGGACAGGATGGATTTTTCCATGCTGGAGATGATCAGGTCCGCGGCTTCGGTCCAGCCCATGTGGCGCAGCATCATTTCGGCCGACAGAATTTCGGAACCGGGGTTCACGTAGTCCTTGCCTGCGTACTTCGGCGCAGTGCCGTGGGTAGCTTCGAACATGGCCACCGAATCAGACAGGTTGGCGCCCGGGGCGATGCCGATGCCGCCCACTTGCGCGGCCAGCGCGTCCGAGATGTAGTCGCCGTTCAGGTTCAGGGTGGCGATCACGTCGTATTCGGCCGGGCGCAGCAGGATCTGCTGCAGGAACGCGTCAGCAATCACGTCCTTGACGATGACCTCGCGGCCCGTCTTCGGATTCTTGAACTTGCACCACGGGCCGCCGTCGATCAGCGTCGCGCCGAATTCCTTCTGCAGCAGCGCGTAGCCCCAATCGCGGAAGCCGCCTTCCGTGAACTTCATGATGTTGCCCTTGTGCACCAGGGTCAGCGACGTACGGTCATTGTCGATGACGTACTGCGCGGCCTTGCGCACCAGGCGCTCGGTGCCTTCGCGCGACACCGGCTTGATGCCGATGGACGAAGTGTTCGGGAAACGGATCTTCTTCACGCCGAGCTTGGTCTGCAGGAACTGGATCAGCTCCTTGGCCTGCTCGCTTTCGGCCATGTATTCGATGCCGGCGTAGATGTCTTCCGAGTTCTCGCGGAAGATCACCATGTTGGTCTTTTCGGGTTCGCGCACCGGCGAGGGCACGCCCTTGAAGTACGCCACCGGGCGCAGGCAGACGTACAGGTCCAGCTGCTGGCGCAGGGCCACGTTCAGCGAACGGATGCCGCCGCCCACCGGCGTGGTCAGCGGGCCCTTGATCGACACCACGTAGTCCTTGACGACGTCCAGGGTCTCGTCGGGCAGCCACACGTCGGGGCCGTAGACCTTGGTGGCCTTCTCGCCGGCATAGACTTCCATCCAGTGGATCTTGCGCTTGCCGCCATAGGCCTTCTGCACCGCCGCGTCGACGACCTTGATCATCACCGGGGTGATGTCGGCGCCCGTGCCGTCGCCCTCGATGTAGGGGACGATGGGCTGATCGGGCACATTCAGCGAGAAATCAGCGTTGACCGTGATCTTCTGGCCGCCAGCGGGAACCTTGATATGTTGGTAGGACATGAATGCTCCATTTGCTCCGAGTGGTTTTTCTGCACGCGCCGGCATCGGGAAGCGTCCGTTCCGGCGGGGAAGATCGCCCACGGGAACCGCGCACTGGATGGCCGATAGCAACCAATTCTATATCGCAAAGGGGCCAGCGGGCCTGACGGCCCGCGCGCGGCGGTAAAATAATGCATCACCAGCCCGCTTTTCAGCCCCATCAGATGTTCAATCCCTCACGCGACCAAGTCCGCGAATTCTTCATCGAAACCTGGCGCAAGCATCGCGCCTCCGAAGTGCTGACGCCGCTCGAGGCCATCGCGCTGGACTGGATCATCGAACATCCCGAATACCACGGCGACCTGGAAAACCCCGAGGCCATGACGGCCGAATACTCGGTGGAAAAGGGGCGCACCAATCCCTTTCTGCACCTGTCCATGCATCTGGCCATTGCAGAGCAGCTGTCCATCGACCATCCGCCGGGAATCCGGCAGGCCTACCAGCAGCTGGTGTCGCGCGGCGACGCGCACCAGGCCGCGCATGAAATCATGGAATGCCTGGGGCAGGTGGTGTGGGAAGCGCAGCGCCTGGGCACGCCGCTGGACAGCGACACCTATATCGACCTGATCCGCCAGCGCGCGAGCCGCTGAGCACCGCCCCCACGCTGCGCCTTCGGCTTGCTGCCCCCCGAGGGGGCTTTTTTTCCTTGGGACGGCCCGGCGGAAAAAGAAAAGCCCCCACGCTGCGCCTTCGGCTTGCTGCCCCCCGAGGGGGCTTTTTTTCCTTGGGACGGCCCGGCGGAAAAAGAAAAGCCCCCACGCTGCGCCTTCGGCTTGCTGCCCCCCGAGGGGGCTATTTTTCCTTGGGACGGCCCGGCGGAAAAAGAAAAGCCCTCGACCGAGGGCTTTCTTGTTTGCGGAACGGATCCGGACGGCTTACCTGCGCACGCCCAGGTCGCTCGGCTGCGCCGACAGCCATGCCGCCACGTTGGAGATGTCCTGGTCGGACAGCTGGGTCGCGAAAGCGCCCATGATGGGGTTCTTGCGCACGTTGGCCGTGGCCGCGCTGCCGGACGCGCCGCGCTTGTAGGCCTTCAGGGCGTGAACCAGGTAGTCCGCGTGCTGGCCAGCCAGCGTCGGATAGGCCGGATCCACGGCCGTCTTGGCGTCGGCGCCGTGGCAGGAAGCGCAGTTGAATTTGTCGAAGACGGCCTTGCCGGCCGCCAGGTCCTGCGCCTGGGCGGCAACGCCCGTCATGGCCAGGGTCGCGCCCGCAAGGGCAAGCATGTAGCGATTCATGTGTTTGCCCCCTTACTTGAGATTCGAGTAGTACGCGGCCAGATCGGCGATGTCCTGGTCGGACAGGCTGCCGGCAATGGCGTCCATCGTGGGATGGCTGCGCGCGCCTTTCTTGTACTCGTTGAGGGCGGTTTCGATGTACTTGGCGTTCTGCCCAGCGATCATCGGCACGTGGTACAGCTCGGGAAACGTTGCCTTGTAGCCTTCGATGCCGTGGCAACCGATGCACATGGAAACCTTGTCGCGGGCGTTCTGGACATTACCGACCACTGCTGCGTCTGCAGCAACAGACTGGCCGGCGATCGCACAGGATGCCATCGCGGCCAACACGGATACCGTGTACTTCAGAGAGGTTCGCAACTTCATTGGAATGGCTCTTCTTGGTATGGCTAAGGACTAGGGCCTGCTCACACGAAAAGGCCCTCGGCAAACACGTTGCGGGTCGAACCCAAAGCAAAACCGCCTGATTGTACGATAATTGCTCAGGATTAATACCTTTACCATGGTATTGATCACCGTCAAATCTCAGAAGCCATCAGACCATGTCCGCAGCCCAGTCCGCTACTTCCGCCTCGCCAGACCGCTTCGACGGGACCGACAACTATGTCGCCACCGATGACCTGAAACTCGCCGTCAATGCCGCCCTCACCTTGCAGCGTCCGCTGCTGATCAAGGGCGAACCCGGCACCGGCAAGACCATGCTGGCCGAGGAAGTGGCGCGTGCGCTGGGACGGCCGCTGTTGCAGTGGCACATCAAGTCGACCACCAAGGCCCATCAGGGCCTGTATGAATACGACGCGGTGTCGCGCCTGCGCGACTCGCAGCTGGGCGACGAAAAGGTCCGCGACATTCGCAACTACATCGTGCAGGGCACGCTGTGGCAGGCCTTCCAGTCGCCTGAGCCGGTGGTGCTGCTGATCGACGAGATCGACAAGGCCGACATCGAATTCCCCAACGATCTGCTGCGCGAACTGGACCGCATGGAATTCCACGTGTACGAAACGCGCGAAACCATCTCCGCGCGGCACCGTCCGCTGGTCATCATCACGTCCAACAACGAAAAGGACCTGCCCGACGCTTTCCTGCGCCGCTGCTTCTTCCACTACATCCGTTTCCCCGACCGCGAAACCATGCGCGACATCGTGGCCGTGCACTACCCGCACCTGAAGCAGGACGTGCTGCGCGCGGCGCTGGACACCTTCTTCGCGCTGCGCGACGCGCCGGGCCTGAAGAAAAAGCCGTCCACCTCCGAACTGCTGGATTGGTTGCGCCTGTTGCTGGCCGAGGGTTCGACCGCCGCCGAGATCGACGCGCACACGGCCACGGCCGTACCGCTGATGGCCGGCGCGCTGCTCAAGAACGAGCAGGACGTGCACCTGCTGGAACGCCTGGCGGCCATGACGCGCGGCGGCCAGCGCCGCTGATCCGCCAGCAACGATCCGCCAGCAACTACCGGCAGCCCGCAAATGCTGATCGACTTCTTCTATCACCTCCGGGCGCATAAGCTGCCCGTCTCGGTCAAGGAATACCTGACCCTGGTGGACGCCCTGCGCCAGGATCTCATGGCGCCCACGCTGGACGAGTTCTACTTCCTGGCGCGCGCCACGCTGGTCAAGGACGAGGCGCTCTACGACCGCTACGACAAGGCTTTCGGCGCCTACTACAAGGGCATCGCGGCCGCCCTGCCCCCAGGCAAGGAAATCCCGCTGGACTGGCTCATCAAGCAGTTCGAAAAAAGCCTGAGCCCGGAAGAAAAAGCCGCAATCGAAAAGCACGGCTGGGACAAGCTGATGGAGCTCTTCAAGGAGCGCCTGGAAGAGCAGAAGGAACGCCACGCCGGCGGCAGCAAATGGATCGGCACCGGCGGCACCTCGCCTTTCGGCAATGGCGGCTACCACCCCGAAGGCATACGCGTGGGCGGCGACTCTGCCGGCAACCGCAGCGCGGTCAAGGTCTGGGACATGCGCCAGTTCAAGGACTACGACGATCAGGTCGAGCTGGGCACGCGCAACTTCAAGGTGGCGCTGCGCCGCCTGCGGCGCTTCGCAAGGCAAGGCGCCGAAATGGAACTGGACCTGGACGACACCATCGCCAGCACCGCGCGCAATGCCGGCCATCTGGACCTGCGCATGGTCCCCGAACGCCACAACACCGTGAAGGTGCTGATGCTGCTGGACGTGGGCGGCAGCATGGACGACCACATCGGACGCGTCGAGGAATTGTTCTCGGCGGCGCGCAGCGAATTCCGCAACCTGGAGGTCTACTACTTCCACAACTGCCCGTACGAAAGCCTGTGGCAAAGCAACCGCCGGCGCCAGAACGAACGCTTCGACACCTGGGACGTGCTGCGCAAGTACAACCCGGATTGGCGCCTGATCATCGTCGGCGACGCCACCATGAGCCCCTACGAAATCCTGCAGCCGGGCGGCTCCGTCGAGCACTACAACAAGGAGCCCGGCGCCGAATGGATGCGCCGCCTGCTGGACGCCTGGCCCAAATCGGTCTGGCTCAATCCCGAGCCCACCGCGTCCTGGCAATACCGCCAGTCCATCGCGCTGATGCGCGACATCATGCAGGGCCGCATGTACCCGGTGACGGTCGCCGGCCTGGAACAGGCCATGCGTGTGCTATCGAAGTAGGACTGCCGGTCACCCGTCGACCGGCTTTTCAGGCGTATCCAGCGTCAGCTGATAGAACGCCAGATCCAGCCAGCGTCCGAACTTGAAGCCTGCCTCGCGGATGGTGCCTGCATGCGTGAAGCCCAGCTTCTCGTGCAGGCGGATGCTGCCCTGGTTGCTCGCGTCGATGCCGCCGACCAGCACGTGCACCTGATTGGCGCGCGCCCGCTGGATCAGCTCGCGCATCAGCGCCTCGCCCAAGCCCAGTCCGCGAAAACGTCCGTCCACGTACACGGAATGCTCCACCGAGTACTTGAAGGCCGGCCAGGCGCGGAAGGTGCCGTAGCTGGCGAAGGCCATCAGTTCGCCGTCGGCATTCTCGTACCCAAGCACCGGAAAACCGCCCTGCTGCTTGGTCTGGAACCAGCCCAGCATCGCCTCGCGCGGCCGCGGCTTGTAGTCGTACAGCGCGGTGGAATTGACGATGGCGTCGTTGAATATGGCCAGTATCTGGTCGGCATGGCGCTCATGCGTGCAATCGACCAGGGTTGCGCCATCCGGCGCGCGGGTTTCGGCGTGCGTAGTCATGGCGCAAATTGTAGCGACCCGCAAGGCCTTGCGGCGATTCGGCTTTCGGCCGCTACAGGCAAAAAAAACCGGCGGAGCCGCCGGTTCAATTGGATCTTGCCGCTTCTGGCCACTCTCAGGCGGCGCGGCTCTCAGCAGATCGGGCGGCGGGCGGCTCGCCACGCAAGCCAGGGCAGTTGCGCCATGCAAGCTCATCCGCATCCATGTCCAGGTCGAACAGATCGTTGGCGGCGGGCCAGGGATGGCTGCGCGCCGCCGCGCCTTCCATTTCCAGCACGTGCCCGGCGAAGCCCCGTGGCGAGCCGCCGCACTCCGCGAAATATCGTTGTGTGCTCAAGTCCACCACATAGGTGGTCATGTCATGGGTCAATATGGCCACGAATTGGCCGTCATCACTGGCATAGGCGTACTGAAACTGTCCTTTGATCCCGTCGCCGCTCAATGGGCTGCCGGTCAATTGGGACAAGGCACGCGTGACGATCTCGGTCAGCATGGGTCGTTCCTCCGGTAAGTGCGCCGGCACAATGCCGGCGGCGAAGGCGCGAACGACAAGCACCGGCGCCGGGCAGAAAACGGCGTCTGGCGTTGGACGGGAAACCTGTGGGCGGGCTGTCGCGCATCCCGTCTGCAACTGGGTACTGCGTCTTGAAAAGCTTACACCCGCGGGCCGGGACAGCTCAAATCAGCCCCGTCATTTCGTCATATTGCGCCGCAACATCACAGCCGGACGCCCCTCCTGGACCCTTATGCCGCCGCAACTGGCACGGCTGCTTCACCTGTGTCACCAATTTGCCGCAATCGCCACTCCTCACGCCCAATGCGGTACAGCACGTGTCGACACAGCGGATGCCCCTGTGGAACGGCGGGATGGTCGAAACCTTCCGGATCCTCCCTCATGCCCAAGCGGTCCATCACCGCGCGCGAACGCTGGTTGCCCGTGGCCGTGAAGGCCACGATCTCATCCAGTCCTACCTGCTCGAACCCCGCGCGCAAGGCCGCCTCGGCGGCTTCGCTGGCGTAGCCCTTGCCCCAGTGCCGCTGCGCCAGGCGCCAGCCTATCTCCACGCCTGGCGCGAACGGCAGGGTGGGCGCCAGCGGCTTGATGCCGACAAAACCGATGAAGGGCGCCACGCCTGGCGCCTCCACGGCCCAGAAGCCCCAGCCGTGCTCGTCGATGCCGGCTGCCAGCCGGTCGGCAAGCGCATCGCTTTCCTGTGCATTCAGCGGCAGCAGGTACTCGGCGACGCGGGGGTCCTGGTTCAGCGCCGCGAAAGGTTCACGGTCGGCGGCGCGCCATTGGCGCAGCACCAGGCGTGGCGTTTCGACTTCCAGGGATAGAGACATGACGGACTTCCTTGCTTGCGGTCCCGGGCCGCGCGCCGCGGACAACGCCGCGCCGCGCCCCTGAACCATTGCCAACGTATACACTCCAACGGATTCTGCCATGCCAAAGGAATTGTCTGCCATGCGCCTGTCCCTGTCGAAGCTGCCGCGCCCGCTGAGCGTGCTGCTGTTTTCCTCCTTCCTGGCCTTTCAGGCCGGCGCCGCCAGCCTGCCGGCGGGCGTCTCGGAGGCCGCCTCGATCGAAGGCATCACCGAATACCGCCTGGCCAACGGCCTGAGGGTGCTGCTGGTTCCCGATGAATCCAAGCCGTCCACCACCGTCAACATGACCTACCTGGTGGGCTCGCGCAACGAGAACTACGGCCAGACAGGCATGGCTCACCTGCTGGAGCACATGCTGTTCAAGGGCACCTCGACCACCCGCAACGCCATGGGCGAGTTCTCGCGCCGCGGCTTGCAGGCCAATGGTTCGACCTCCAGCGACCGCACCAACTACTTCGCCAGCTTCGCCGCCAACCCCGACACGCTCAAGTGGTACCTGGGCTGGCAGGCCGACGCCATGGTCAATTCCCTGATCGCCAAGGAAGACCTGGACTCGGAAATGACCGTAGTCCGCAACGAAATGGAAAGCGGCGAAAACAGCCCCTTCCGCATCCTGATGCAGAAGATGCAGGCCGCGGCCTTCCAGTGGCACAGCTACGGCAAGAACACCATCGGCGCCCGTTCCGACGTCGAGAACGTGGACATCGGCCAGTTGCGCGCCTTCTATCACGAGTACTACCAGCCCGATAACGCCGTGCTGATCGTGGCGGGCAAGTTCGACCCGCAGGCGACCCTGGCCGACATCGAGGAAACGCTGGGCAAGCTGCCCAAGCCCGAACGCAAGCTCCCGCCCGAATACACGGTGGAACCCGTGCAGGATGGTGAACGTTCCGTAACCCTGCGCCGCACGGGCGGCACGCCGCTGGTCGCGGCCATGTACCACATTCCTGCCGCCGGCAGCGCCGACTTCGTGCCGCTGGACCTGGCCGCCACCATCCTGGCCGACACGCCCTCCGGCCGTCTCTACCATGCCTTGGTCCCGACCAAGCTGGCCTCGGGCGTGTTCGGCTTCACCATGGAAAACCTGGATCCGGGCCTGGCGATGTTCGCCGCCCAGTTGACGCCGGGCAAGAGCCTGGACGCCGCCATGAAGGCGCTGACCGGCACGCTGGAGACCCTGGACAAGAAGCCCTTCACACAGCAGGAGCTGGACCGCGCCCGCAGCAAATGGCTGACTGCCTGGGAACAGACCTATAGCGATCCCGAACAGGTCGGCGTGGCGCTGTCCGAGGCCATCGCCGCCGGCGACTGGCGCCTGTTCTTCCTGCAGCGCGACCGCGCCCGCAAGGCCACGCTGACCGAAGTGCAGCGCGCCGCGACCACCTACCTGGTCCAAAGCAACAGCATCGAAGGCCGCTACATCCCCACCGAGAAGCCCGTGCGCGCGCCGCAAGAACAACGGGTGGACCTGACGGCCGTCTTCAAGGACTACAAGGGCGATCCGGACTTCAAGGCCGCATCGGCCTTCGACCCCACGCCCGAGAACATCGACAAGCTGACGCAGCGCAAGAAGCTGGATCTGCCCAACGGCTCCGTGCAGTTGGCGCTGCTGCCCAAGGCCACGCGCGGCAACCGGGTGCAGGCGCAGATGCTGATCCAGTTCGGCAACGAAAAAGACCTGCTCGGCCAACGCGTGAATTCCAGCGCCGTGGCCGACCTGCTGACCCGCGGCACGGCCAAGCTGTCGCGCCAGGACATCCAGGACCGCCTGGACAAGCTGCAGGCCGAACTCGGCTTCAGCGGCGGCGGCACCACGCTCAAGATCGCCATGTCGACCAAGGGCGAAAACCTGCCCGAACTCACCGCGCTGGCGTTGGACATCGTCCGCAACGCCAACTTCCCCAAGGAGCAACTGGAGGAATATCAGCGCCAGCTCGAAACCTCGATCCAGAACGCCATGACCGAACCGTCGGCACTGGCCGGACGCGCGCTGGCCCGCCAGGACAATCCGTGGCCCGCCAATGACCTGCGCTACGTGCCGACCTTCGAGGAATCGCTGGCCGGCGTGCGCGCCCTGAACCGCGACGCCCTGGTCAAGTTCCATTCCAAGTTCTACGGCGCCGGCAACATCGAGTACTCGGCGGTGGGCGATTTCGAGCCCGCAGCCGTGGAAAAGGCGCTCAAGACCGGTTTGGCCGGCTGGAAAAAGGCTCCTGGCTACACGCGCGTGCCCAATCCGTACCGCGACATTCCCGCCAAGCAGTTCGACATCGACACGCCCGACAAGGCCAATGCGTTCTACATTTCGCGCATGCCGCTGAAGCTGCAGGACACGGACGCGGACTACGCCGCGCTGTACCTGGCCAACTACCTGTTCGGCGCCTCCGAAACCTCGCGCCTGTGGAACCGCGTACGCGAAACCGACGGCCTCTCGTACAACGTGCGCAGCTCGTTGTCGGTCTCGTCGTTCGAGCCCTCCGCCAGCTGGACCATGTACGCCATCTACGCGCCGCAAAACCGCGAGCGCCTGGAAAAGGCCATCGGCGAAGAACTGGCGCGCGTGCTGAAGGACGGCTTCACGGACAAGGAAATCTCGGACGGCATCACGGCCCTGCTGAACTACCGCAATCTGGCCCGCGCCCAGGACGACGTCCTGGCCAGCACCTGGCTGGATTACATGCAGCGCGGCCGCACCTTCGCCTGGTCGGCCGACATGGACAAGAAGATCTCCGCGCTGACGGCCGATTCGGTCAATGCGGCTTTGCGCAAGTATCTGCGCGCGGACGGTTTCAGCACCGCGGTTGCCGGCGACTTCAAGAAGAAGCCGGCGCCCTGACCAGGCCCGCCTCGCTCAAGCCCCGCTGCGGCGGGGCTTTTTTTGGCTTTCCGGCGCTGGTCAGCTCACCAAAATTCACCAGAACGCCCCCCGACTATGCCAAAAATGGATGAAATCATAAAAGCGAACGTGATTACTCGATTATTTGGAAAGATGTTTTCAAGGAATACGGGTTTATCCCAGGTGGGATAACGAGCACAATTCAGTCATCGGGAACACACAACGAACCACGACGGAGGGCCGCCGGATTCGGTCCCCAACCAAGACGAATTGGAGGTCTACCATGAAAACCCTAACCACCACCCTGCTGCTATCCCTGGCCCTGGTTGGCGTTGGCGCCCAAGCCGCCGGCGTTGAACAAGCCAAGAGCAGCGCCCAGGTCGCCACTGAACTGCAGCAAGCCAAGATCAGCGGCCAGTACACCTTCGGCGAGCTGGACTATCCGCCCGCCCTGCCCCAGACCACCAGCCTGAGCTCGCAGGAAGTGCAAGCCCAGCTGCAACAAGCCAAGGTCAGCGGCCAGTACACCTTCGGTGAACTGGAATACCCGGCGGCTGTATCCGCCCCCGCCAGCGCCAAGACCAGCGCTGAAGTCCAGCAGGAACTGGCGCAAGCCAAGGCCAGCGGCCAATACACGTTCGGCGAACTCGAGTACCCGCCGATCACCCGGTGAGCTGCTTGCTGTGGCCCGGCCGGCCTCGGACGGCATCATGGTTTGAGGCCGGTTTTTATCGGCGACAGCGGCGGTCGAAGTAGCAGTAGAAGTAGAAGTAGCAGTAGCAGTAGCTGTGAAAGTAGCAGTAGAAGCTGAAGTTGAAGTTGAAGTTGAAGTTGAAGTTGAAGTTGAAGTTGCAGTCGATACAGCAGTTGCAGTACTCGCAGTAGCAGTAGCACTGGACCGCGGCGCAAGCCGCGGTCTTTTCATATGCGCGCTGCCCCCGCCCCCACGCCCTCGCCGGGCAAAAAAAAGCCGCGATCATGATCGCGGCTTTTTGCATGCCTCAGCCAATTCAGCTGAAGAATTCCTTCACCCGGTCGGTCCAGGACTTGCTTTGCGGCGAATGGCGGTCGCCGCCATCGTTCAGCGAAGCCTCGAACTGGCGCAGGATGTTCTTCTGGTCGTCGCTCAGGCGCACGGGCGTTTCCACCACTACATGGCAGTACAGATCGCCCGGGTAGCTGCCGCGCACGCCGCGGATGCCCTTGCCGCGCAAGCGGAAGGTCTTGCCCGACTGCGTGCCTTCGGGGATCGAGATTTCGGCCTTGCCGCCCAGCGTCGGTACCTGAAGCTCGCCGCCCAGCGCCGCCGACGTGAACGGAATGGTCAGTTCGCAATGCAGGTCGTCGCCGTCGCGCTGGAAGATCTTGTGCTGCTTGATGTGGATTTCCACATACAGATCGCCCGGAGGACCGCCGTTGATGCCCGGTTCGCCGTTGCCGCTGGAGCGGATGCGCATGCCGTCATCGATGCCGGCCGGAATCTTGACCTGCAGCGTCTTGTTGCGGCGGATGCGGCCCACGCCGTCGCAGGCGGGGCAGGGATCGGTGATTTCCTTGCCGTTGCCGTGGCAGGTCGGGCAGGTCTGCTGCACGCTGAAGAAACCCTGCTGCATGCGCACGGCGCCCGAGCCGCCGCAGGTGCGGCAGGTCTTGGGCGAGGTACCGGCCTTGGCGCCGGACCCGTGGCAGGTGTCGCAGTTTTCCCAGCTGGGCACGCGGATCTCGGTGTCGAAACCGGCCGCGGCCTGCTCCAGCGTGATTTCCAGCGCGTACTTCAGGTCGGCGCCGCGGTAAACCTGCGGGCCGCCGCCACGGCGGCCACCGCCGCCGCCGCCGAAGATTTCGCCGAAGATGTCGCCGAACGCATCGGCGAAACCGCCGCCCATGCCGCCGCCCATGCCGGCGGAGTTGGGGTCCACGCCCGCGTGGCCGTAGCGGTCGTAGGCGGCGCGCTTCTGATCGTCACCCAGGACCTCGTAGGCTTCCTTGGCTTCCTTGAACTTCTCTTCGGCTTCTTTGCTGTCCGGATTGCGGTCCGGATGGTACTTCATGGCCAGCTTTCGATAGGCCTTCTTGAGGTCGTCGTCCGAGGCGTTCTTCGCTACGCCCAAGACTTCGTAATAGTCACGTTTTGCCATGATCCGTGGGCTCGAAAACGAGCCTTCTTTTCAGTGCTACAGAATGAGTACGCCCGGTAGGCGGATTTCTCCGGCTACCGGGCGGCAGAGGCAGGTCAGCGCCCGGCCATTATTGGTCGCGCTTGACTTCCTTGAAGTCGGCGTCGACGACATTGTCGTCCACCGGCTTCGCGTTGTCGGCCGCTTGCTGCTGGCCGGCGGCTTGCTGCGCCTGCATGTCGGCGTACATCTTTTCGCCCAGCTTCTGCGAAACCGTCGACAGGGCTTCCACCTTGGCGTCGATCGCGGCCTTGTCGCCGTCCTTCAGCGTGTCTTCCAGTTCCTTGATGGCGGCTTCGATGCCTTCCTTTTCGGAAGCCTCGAGCTTGTCGCCATATTCGGTCAGCGACTTGCGGGTGGCATGCACCAGCGCATCGGCCTGGTTGCGCGACTGGGCCAGTTCGGCAACGCGGTGATCTTCCTCGGCATTGGCCTCGGCATCCTTGACCATGCGCTGGATCTCGTCTTCCGACAGACCCGAGTTGGCCTTGATGGTGATCTTGTTTTCCTTGCCGGTGCCCTTGTCCTTGGCGGACACGTGCAGGATGCCGTTGGCGTCGATGTCGAAGGTGACTTCGATCTGCGGCATGCCGCGGGGCGACGGCGGGATCCCTTCGAGGTTGAACTCGCCCAGGGCCTTGTTGCCCGCAGCGATTTCGCGCTCGCCCTGGAACACCTTGATCGTCACGGCCGGCTGGTTGTCGTCAGCGGTCGAGAAGGTCTGCGAGAACCGGGTCGGAATGGTCGTGTTCTTCTGGATCATCTTGGTCATCACGCCGCCCAGGGTTTCGATGCCCAGGGACAGGGGGGTGACGTCCAGCAGCAGCACGTCCTTGCGGTCGCCCGACAGCACGGAACCTTGAATGGCGGCGCCAGCGGCGACGGCTTCATCGGGGTTCACGTCCTTGCGCGGATCCTTGCCGAAGAATTCCTTCACCTTTTCCTGGACCTTGGGCATGCGGGTCATGCCGCCGACCAGAATCACGTCGTCGATGTCGGAAACCTTCACGCCGGCGTCCTTGATGGCCACGCGGCAGGGCTCGATCGTGCGTTCGATCAGTTCTTCGACCAGCGCTTCCAGCTTGGCGCGCGTGATCTTCAGGTTCAAGTGCTTCGGGCCCGAGGCATCCGCCGTGATGTACGGCAGGTTGATTTCGGTCTGTTGCGCCGAGGACAGCTCGATCTTGGCCTTTTCGGCCGCTTCCTTCAGGCGTTGCAGGGCCAGCACGTCCTTGGACAGGTCAACGCCTTGTTCCTTCTTGAACTCGGCAATGATGTAGTCGATGATGCGCTGGTCGAAGTCTTCGCCGCCCAGGAAGGTGTCGCCGTTGGTCGACAGCACTTCGAACTGCTTTTCGCCGTCCACATCGGCGATTTCGATGATGGACACGTCGAACGTGCCGCCGCCCAGGTCATAGACGGCGATCTTGCGGTCGCCCTTTTCGGTCTTGTCCAGGCCGAACGCCAGCGCGGCAGCGGTGGGTTCGTTGATGATGCGCTTGACTTCCAGACCGGCGATGCGGCCAGCGTCCTTGGTGGCCTGGCGTTGGCTGTCGTTGAAGTAGGCGGGCACGGTGATGACGGCCTCGGTCACTTCTTCGCCCAGGTAGTCCTCGGCGGTCTTCTTCATCTTGCGCAGCACGTCGGCCGACACTTGGGGAGGCGCCATCTTCTTGCCGCGCACTTCCACCCAGGCGTCGCCGTTGTCGGCCTTGACGATGGCATAGGGCATCAGGTTGATGTCCTTCTGCACCGCCTTCTCTTCGAACTTGCGGCCGATCAGGCGCTTCACCGCATACAGGGTGTTGCGCGGGTTGGTCACGGCCTGGCGCTTGGCCGGCGCGCCGACCAGGGTTTCGCCATCGTCCATGTAGGCGACGATGGAGGGGGTGGTGCGAGCACCTTCCGCGTTTTCAATGATTTTGACCTGCCCGCCGTCCATGACAGCCACGCAGCTGTTGGTCGTGCCCAGGTCAATGCCAATAATCTTGCTCATGGTCGGTTACCTTGATTGAATCTATGAAAATAGGGAGAAACTTCTTGTCCCCACATAACTGGGGCTGCCCGCAGGGTTTTTCAAGACGCCTGGCCGGAATTTTCTACAGCCGTTTCCTGCAGGCGGCGCATGGCCGCGGTGAATTGCGGCAGGCCGGGCCAGCCGGTGACGCGGCCCAGCCGCTTGCCAGCGCGGTACAACACAAAAGTGGGGACACCATGCAGCGAGAAGCGCCTTCCCAGCGCTTCGTCCGCGTAGACGTCGGCTTCGAACCAGGTCAGCCCCAGCTCCAGCAGCGCGTCCCGGTGCAGCAATGCGGTCTGCTTGAAAATATTGCAGTTATAGCAATCCTGTCCCCAGAGGAACACGCAGCGCAGATCCGTCCCCGGCGCCTGCACCACCGCCGCGTCGAATCCCTCGGTGTCGACGTGCCGCATGCCGAACACCTGGAATATCTGGGCGGGGTCGAACCGGGGATCCGTCATGGCGCGCCGCCTGCTCAGCCCTGGCCGGCGGACACCACGACCAGCGCGGGGCGCAAGGTCCGGTCGGCGATGGCGTAGCCCTTTTGCAGCAGCTGGACCACGGTATTGGCGGGCTGCTCGGCGGGGATGGACGAAATGGCCTGGTGCAGGTGCGGGTCGAACTTGTCGCCCTGTGCCGGCGCGATTTCCTTGAGCAGATTGCGCTCGAAGGCGGCCGTCAGCTGCTTGAGGGTCACTTGGACGCCTTCGCTCAGGGTTTCAACGGTTTGCTCAGGCTGGGCCAGCGCTGCTTCCAGGCTGTCCTTGACCGGGACCAGGCTTTCCGCGAACGACTCGATTCCGAACTTGCGCGCCTTGGACACGTCTTCCTGTGCACGGCGGCGCACGTTCTCGGCTTCGGCCCGGATGCGCAAAAGCTGGTCCTGCTGCTCATTGACGGTAGCCTGGGCGGCGTCCAGCTGGGCGCGCAACTCGTTCAGCTCGGCCTGCACGGCGTCCTCGGCGGCGGAGGCCGCATCGGCGTTCTGGCCGACTTCGGGCGTCTGATCTACAGGCTCGTTGGGTGCCGTCATGGGGAATCCTCCAAAAAGTATGGCTTTCGCAGACATGAATGGGGGCCAATACCCCTATTTCAAGCCCGGGAAAGCAAATATTCCCTGACGGCGCCAGCCAGCAGAGGCAGGCGGAATGTAATCAGAAATCCGCCCAATTTCTGCCAAATGCCGTCAAATCTCAGACTGCAAGCATAGATTCAGCGCTTTTCGACGCCATCCGGCAAATGGCGGACGCCCTCTGCGCCAGGCTATTTCTTGTGCGGCTGTGCGGGCGCCACCGGGTCGCTGGCGGGAAAACTGTCCTTCAGGGCGCGGTCCACGGCGCGGTCCTCGTCCGGCTCGGGGCTGATCGCGATGGGGTCGCTGGCGGGGAAGGTCTCGGCAAGCGCCTCGTCCAGTTCGTGTTCCACCTGATCTTCGTCCACCGGGGTACTGACCTGCCCCTTTTTGACGATCTTTCCAGTCTTGGGATCATGGTGCATGCGCCTTCTCCTTCAAGTCCGTGATTTGCGTGGGCCACCCCTGCAAGTGGCGTGCCACCAGGTCGGCCAGCCCTGCGATCCAGGCCGGATCGTCGTTGATCGCCGGGATGTAGCGGAAACGCTTGCCGCCCGCCCCGATAAAGGCGTCGCGGCACTCCAGGCTGATCTCTTCCAGGGTTTCCAGACAGTCTGCCACAAAACCCGGGCACACCACATCGACCTCGGTAACCCCGGCGGCGGCCAGCGCCTTCAGGGTCGGTTCGGTATAGGGCTCCAGCCAGCGGGCCGTACCGAAACGGCTCTGGAAGGTCACCTCGACCTGTTCGCGCGGCAGCGACAGGCGTTGGCCCAGCAGGCGCGCCGTTTCCATGCAGTCGCGGTAGTACGGGTCGCCCAGTTCGATCGAATAGCGCGGCAGGCCGTGAAAGCTCATGACCAGCTTCTGCGGTTTGCCGTGCTCTTGCCAATAGCGTTCGATGCGACCGGCCAGCGCGTCCAGATAGGCCGGCTCTTCGTGGAAACGCTTGATGAAGCGCAGCTCGGGCTGGTCGCGCAGGCGGCCGGCATGGCGGGTGACCGCATCCACCACCGTGGCGGTGGTGCTGGCGGCGTACTGCGGATAGAGCGGGACGGTCAGTATGCGTTCGCAGCCCTGCCGGCGCAGCCGGGAAATGGCGTCGGGGATCGAGGGGTTGCCGTAACGCATGCCCAGCTCCACCACGGCGTCGATTCCGGCCTCGGCCAGGGCCGCGCGCACACCATCGGCCTGTCGCTGGCTGTACACCATCAGGGGCGAGCCTTCCTTCATCCAGACGCCGGCGTAGCGCGGCTCCAGCTTCTTGGGCCGCATCGTCAGCACCAGGCAATGCAGGATGGGCTTCCACAGATAGCGCGGGATCTCGATCACGCGCGGGTCGGACAGGAACTCGCCCAGGTATTTGCGTATGTCTTGCTTACCCGGGGTGTCCGGGGTGCCCAGGTTCACCAGCAGCACGCCGACCTTGGCCGGCCCGCGAGGCGCGGGGTCTTCGTTGAAGGGGTCCTCCTGCTCGGGTTCCGGCAGATAGCGCTCAGGCCACAGGTACTTGAACAGGCGAAGAAACACAAACACTCCCCTTCCTCCGCAAGGAGGACGTAGCTTCGGATGGACCTACTGGTTGTGGCTGAGGGCGTTGGACAGCAAGCGCGCCGTGATATCCACGATGGGAATGACGCGTTCGTAGGCCATGCGCGTGGGACCGATCACGCCCAGCGTGCCCACGACCTTGCCGTCCACGCCGTAAGGCGCGGTGATGACCGAGACCTCTTCCATCGGCACCAGCTGCGAATCGCCGCCGATGTAGATCTGCACGCCCTGGGCGCGGGTGGACACGTCCAGGAGCTGCAGCAGGTCGGTCTTTTTCTCGAACAGCGAGAACATCTTGCGCAGGCGGTCCATGTCGGAGGCGATGTCGGTCACGTCCAGCAACTTGCGCTCGCCGGAAATGACCATGGCATCGCCGTCCTCGGCGGCTTCCGCGCTGGCTTCGACCGCGGCCTGCATCAGGCGCGAGATGTCCTCGCGCAATTGCGCCAGTTCGGTCGACAGGGTTTGCCGCACGACATTGAAGGACTTGCCGGCGAAATGCATGTTGAAGAAATTGCCGGCTTCCAGCAGTTCCGCTTCGGCATAGTCGCGCTGAACGAAAAGGATGCGATTTTGAACATCGCCGTCGGGCGTGACGATGATGAGCAGCACGCGCTTATCGGACAGGCGGATGAATTCGATCTGGCGGAACACCTGGGCGCGCTTGGGCGTGAGCACCACTCCCGCGAACTGGGTCAGGTTGGACAGCAGGGCCGCGGCGGCATTGACGGCGCGCGTGGGTTCGGCGGCCGCCAGCATCTCGCCCATGTTGTGCGGTTCGAGCTGGTAGGACTGCACCGCCAGCAGCGAATCGACGAACATGCGGTAGCCCCGCGGCGTGGGCACGCGGCCGGCGGAGGTGTGCGGGCTGTGGATCAGTCCCAGTTCTTCGAGATCCGCCATCACATTGCGGATCGTGGCCGGGGACAAGTCGAATACTTTCGATAGCGTCCGCGAGCCGACTGGCTGCCCATCGGCGATATAGCGTTCGATCAACGCTTTCAGTAGTGCGCGTGCGCGGTCATCCATAACAAGTATTTTAGGGAATCTTTTTCAATTGAGGCGATTTTTGTCCCGCAAGCACATATGCGGCCCCATATAATCGGCTAAACCGCCCATTCCGGGCAGGTTTCGGCTTCTGGTCCGGCCTTTTTTGATACGCAAGCAGCCATGCATTTTCCTACCGTAGCCCTGATCGGCAGATACCAGGACACCGGCCTGGACACACCGCTGAGAGCACTCGCCCACGCGCTGACGCAAGCGGGCCGGCAGGTGCTCATCGATGCGGACACGGCGCGCAACACCGGGCTGACCGAATACCCCGTCGCCACGCTCGAGGAAATCGGCAAGACCGCGTCGCTGGCCGTCGTCATGGGCGGCGACGGCACCGTGCTGGGCGCCAGCCGCCACCTTGCTCCCTATGGCATGCCGCTGGTCGGCATCAACCACGGACGCCTGGGCTTCATCACCGACATCGCGTTGCAGGACGCGCATGGCGCGCTGGCGCGCGTGCTCGAAGGCAGCTTCCAGATCGAGGAACGCATGCTGCTGGAAGGCAGCGTGTGGCGCGGCGATCAGAAAATGTATTCCGCGTCGGCCCTGAACGACGTGGTGCTGAACCGCGCGGGACGCGGCGGCATGATCGAAGTGCGGGTGGAGCTGGACGGCGCCTTCATGTACACGCAGCGCGCCGACGGCCTGATCATCGCCACGCCTACGGGCTCCACCGCGTATGCGCTGTCGGCCAACGGTCCCATCCTGCATCCGGGCATGAACGCCATGGTGCTGGTGCCGGTGGCGCCGCAAACCCTGTCCAACCGCCCCATCGTCATTCCCGACTCCGGCGTGCTGAACATGACGCTCACGGCCATGGGCCGCGTGGAAGTCGGCGCCAGCGTGCATTTCGATATGCAGACCTGGTCCGACCTGCAGCCGGGCGACCGCATCGTCGTGCAGCGCGCGCCCTATACCATCCGCTTCGTGCATCCCGAAGGCTACAGTTTCTTCTCCACCCTGCGCCGCAAGCTGCACTGGAACCTGATGCCCGAAGCCTCCGACAACGTAGAGTAGTAAGCGCCCCGACATGCTGCGCACCCTGCATATCCGCGACTTCGTCATCGTCGAACAGACCGAGATCCATTTCGGCCCCGGCTTTACCGTCTTTTCCGGTGAGACCGGCGCAGGCAAATCCATACTGGTGGACGCGCTGGCGCTCACGCTGGGCGAACGCGGCGACGCCAGCATGCTGCGCGAGGGCGCGCCGCGCGCCGACATCACCGCGGTCTTCGATACCCCCAAGGGCCTGATCGCCTGGCTGCAAGAGCGCGAGATCGACGCCGACACGGAACTGTCCCTGCGCCGCGTCATCGACGCCCAGGGCCGCAGCCGCGCCTACATCAATGGCACGCCGGCCACCGTGGCGCAATTGCGCGAACTGGGCGACAGCCTGGTCGACATCCACGGCCAGCATGCGCACCAGAGCCTGATGCGCGCCGACGCCCAGCGCGACCTGCTGGATGCCCACGGCGGCCATGGCGAACTGCGCAACTCGGTCGGCCAGGCCTGGAAGCAATGGCGCGCGTTGGCGCGCCAGCTGGAATCCGCCGAAAAGGACGCCGCAAGCCTGGCTACCGAACGCGACCGCCTGCAATGGCAGGTCGACGAACTCGATCAGCTGAATCTCGGTCCCGACGAATGGGATGCGCTGCAGTCCGAGCACACCCGCCTGTCGCATTCGCAATCCCTGCTGGATGGCGCCAACCAGATCCTCGAAGGGCTGGACGGCGAAGGCGATTCCGCGCACCACCGGCTCACCGCGGCCAACCACCGCATCCAGCAGATGCTGCGCCACGATCCCGGCTTGCAGGGCGTCTACGATGAACTGGAATCGGCCCGCATCGCGATCAGCGAGGCCGTATCGGACCTGAACAACTACGTCAGCCGAGTCGATCTCGATCCTCAGCGGCTCGTAGCGGTCGAGGCGCGCCTGGGCCTGGTATTCGAAACCGCTCGCAAATTCCGCGTCGAGCCCGACGCGCTTTGCGAGCTGCGCGACACGCTGCATGCGCAGCTCAAGGCGCTGCAAGCCGCGGGCGACATCGATGCCCTGCGCGCCCAGACGCAAGCTGCGCAGGCGCAGTACGACGCCACGGCCGCCAAGCTGACGACGGCGCGCCGCAAGGTCGCCAAGGACCTGGGCAAGCAGGTCACGCAAGCCATGCAGACGCTGGCCATGCAGGGCGGCAAGTTCGAACCCACGCTAGCCGAATCGGCGCCGTCCGCGCACGGCAACGAGCAGGTTGAGTTCCTGGTGGCCGGCCATGCCGGCACCACGCCGCGGCCGCTGGCCAAGGTGGCTTCGGGCGGCGAACTGTCGCGGATTTCGCTGGCGCTGTCGGTCATCGCCAGTCGCGCTGCGCGCGTGCCGACGCTGATCTTCGATGAAGTCGACAGCGGGGTGGGCGGCGCGGTGGCCGAGGCCGTCGGCAAGCTGCTGCGCGAGCTCGGCGAACGTCATCAGGTGCTGTGCGTGACCCACCTGCCCCAGGTCGCGGCCTGCGCCAACAACCAATTCCTGGTCAGCAAGGCGGAATCGCGCGGCGCCACCCGCTCCAGCATCGAGGAACTGGACGCTTCCTCCCGCGTGGAGGAAATCGCGCGCATGCTGGGCGGCATCAAGCTCACGGCGACCACCCGCGAACACGCCCGCGAAATGCTGGAAGGTTTCGGGCAGAACTGAAGCGCTGGCCCGCCGCTTTACGGCGGGACGCCGGCAAAAACAGGGCCGATTCGCGCCATAAAAAAATCCCCTTCACATTGAAGGGGATTTGGATCTCACGGACCCGCTGCGAGCGTAGCCGCGGGCCGTAGGCAGGGCCGGATCAGCGGCCCTTCATGCAGCTGCCGCAGATGCCATACAACACCATGGCGTGGCTTTCCAGCGCGAAGGAGTTGTCCTTGGCAATCTTTTGCTGACGCTTTTCGATTTCGGGGTCCGAAAACTCGACCACCTTGCCGCAATTCGTGCAGATCAGGTGATCGTGGTGATCGCCGTCGTTGAGCTCGAACACCGCCTTGCCGCTGTCGAACTGGCTGCGGGCAAGGATGCCGGCCTGTTCGAACTGGGTCAGGACGCGATAGACGGTGGCCAGCCCGATTTCGACGTTTTCGCCGATCAGGGCGCGATAGACGTCTTCGGCGCTCAGGTGCCGTTGATCCGATTTCCGGAAAATATCAAGAATTTTCAGGCGGGGAAACGTCGCCTTCAAACCCATGTTCTTCAGTTCGCTTTGGTCGCTCATGGTGTAATCGCTCTCCGTCCGCGTTGGCATGGGCAGGATAGGTTCACCGCGAGCCGGCTCACCGAAATCATGCCGCCACGCGGAACTATCCTTATGAAACCTTTATGATAACGGTTTTGTCTGCTTCCAAATAATAGGGGCGCGTAGTGTCCATGATTGCACGAATTCCCTCCCGCTCGCTGAAGACCGGCCTGGCGGTGGCCGCTCTGGCCGTCGCCCTGGCTGGATGCTCGGGGGACAAGTGGGGCTTCCCCTACAAGGCCGGCGTCCAGCAAGGAAACTGGATCACCCAGGAGCAGGTCGCCCTGCTGCAGCCCGGCATGACGCGCGAGCAGGTGCGCTTCGCCCTCGGCAGCCCCACGCTGACCAGCGTGCTGCACGCCAACCGCTGGGACTACCCCTACTACTACAAGCCTGGCTACGGCGACGCCCAGGAACGCAAATTCACCGTCTGGTTCGAAAACGACCGCCTGACCCGCTGGGAAGGCGACAAGCAGCCAGAACTGCAGCCTTACCAGATCAATACGCCCAACGCTGTCGCCGACGAAAAGGCAGACAAGCGCCTCATCGAAGAAGAAACCCGCCAGAAGGAAGAGGAAGACCAGCGCAAGCGCGACTCCGCCGCCCCGGTCAGCCCCCTCAACCAGTACCCTGGCCAGCCCGGCAACGCCCCAGAGCCGCTCAAGTAACACCAAGGACTATCTATGCGTATCGCAATTGCCGGCGCCAGCGGCCGTATGGGCCAGATGCTGATCGAAGCCGTGCTGAACGCCTCCGGCCTGCAGCTCGCCGTGGCGCTGGACCGCCAGGGCTCGGCCGCGCTGGGCCAGGACGCCGGCGCGCCGCTGGGCAAGCAGACGGGCGTGGCCATCACCGATGACCTCGACGCCCTGGCCCAGGCCGACTGCCTGATCGACTTTACCCGCCCCGAAGGCACGCTTGAACACTTGCAGGCCTGCGTCAAGCACGGCGTGAACGCCGTCATCGGCACCACCGGTTTCGACGACAACGGCCGCGCCGCGATCGAAGTCGCCGCCCAGAAGATCGGCATCGTCTTCGCGCCCAACATGAGCGTGGGCGTGAACGCCACGCTCAAGCTGCTGGACATGGCCGCTCGCATCCTGAACTCCGGCTACGACGTCGAAGTCTTCGAAGCGCACCACCGCAACAAGGTCGACGCGCCTTCGGGCACCGCGCTGAAAATGGGCGAAACCATCGCTTCGGCCTGGAACGTGGCCCTGCCGGACGTCGCCACCTGGAGCCGCCACGGCGATACCGGCGTGCGCAAGCCGGGCACCATCGGCTTCTCGGTGCTGCGCGGCGGCGATATCGTCGGCGACCACACCGTGTCCTTCTGCGGCACCGGCGAACGCATCGAAATCACGCACCGCTCGGCCAGCCGCGCCACCTACGCGGAAGGCGCCCTGCGCGCCGCCCGCTTCCTGGAAGGCAAGCACAACGGCCTGTACGACATGCAATCGGTGCTGGGCCTCTGAAGCCCTACCCTGCAAAAAAGGACCCTACGGGGTCCTTTTTTCTTGCCCGGCCCAAACGGCCTCACACCACCACGGGTTCCGGTTCGAGCCGCACGCCGTAGCGCTCGGACACCGCGGCCTGGATGGCATGCGCCAAGCCCATGATGTCGGCCGCCGTGGCCCCGCCGCGATTGACCAGTACCAGAGCCTGGCGCTCATGCACGCCCGCGGTCCCCAGCGAGCGGCCCTTCCAGCCGCATTGGTCTATCAGCCAGCCGGCCGCCAGCTTGTAGCCGCCGTCGGGCTGGACGTAGGACACCAGACCGGGAAAACGGTCCAGCAGCCTGTCCCGCACTTGCGCCGACACGATAGGGTTCTTGAAAAAACTGCCTGCGTTGCCCGTCACCGCCGGATCGGGCAGCTTGGCGCGGCGGATCTCGCACACCGCGTCGAAGATATCGCGGGCGCTCGGCTGTCCCGCCGCCAGCCGCGCGTGGCGCTGCAAATCAGGGTAGCCCAGCACAGGCCGCCAGGGCCGGGGCAAGGCGAAACGCACACTCACGATGACCCAGCGTCCGGGCTCGTCGTGCTTGAACACGCTGTCGCGGTAGGAAAAGCGGCAATCGGCCGCGCTCATTTCGACCAGGCGCCCTGCGCGCACGTCCCAGGCGGTCAGGCTGTGGAAACGCTCCTGCAGTTCAACGCCGTAAGCGCCGATGTTCTGCACCGGTGCCGCGCCCACCGTACCCGGGATCAGCGCCAGGTTTTCCAGCCCGTCCCAGCCCTGGTTCACGCAGGTTTCGACAAAGCCGTGCCAGGTCTCGCCGCCCGCCGCCTCGATCAGCCAGGCATCCGGACGAGCTTCCAGCAAGCGCACGCCCTTGAACGCGACGCGAGCCACCAATCCCTGCACCTGGCTCGGCAATACCAGATTGCTGCCTCCCCCCAGCACCAGCAGGGAAGACGTCTCGTGCGCCAGCTGCGACAACGCCGGCAACTGCGCCGCATCTTCCAGGGTCACAAAGGCCCCGGCCCGCGACGCCAGGCCCAACGTATTCAGCCGGGTGAGATCCTGGCTGACGGGCGACAAGGCTGGGGACGGAAGAACTTTGGCGGGAGAATTTGACATGGATGCTGCGGATTGCTATAGTTTCTGTCTTCGCTCATATTACTTGATTGAGTGCTTGCCCTGAATTTCAGGCTTTGTTCGCAAACTGCTTGCAGTGAACAGACCCAAATAAGTCCAGGCCAAGACAAGCTCAAAAAAATCATGTAGAATGCGCGCCTTCTGATCGATAACCAAGTTGATCAGAGTGAATAAGAAAACAGGTTCTGGCTGTTTCAAGTGCAGAACCCATGCGGGAGTAGCTCAGTTGGTAGAGCGCAACCTTGCCAAGGTTGAGGTCGCGAGTTCGAGACTCGTCTCCCGCTCCAAATTCTGATTTCCAGATTCTTTCTGGAAATCCTTGAGAAAGGGCCTTCGGGCCCTTTTTTCATTTCTGCTCGCAACGCGGGCATCTCCCCACGCTGCCTGCGGCCATATTGCGCCGCCCTCTCCGTCCCCCACTGTCACACGCCCTATGACATACGCGGCCTTGGCCTGCGTCATTCATGCTGGACGCCAGGACAATTTTCGTGGATTCGAGGAAGCCCGCGCCCTGCCCGGCTTCCGTACCATTCATTACGTCCTAGGACAAACAAAACGGCGCGGTGGCAGAGTGGTCATGCGGCAGATTGCAAATCTCCTGAGGTTGGTTCGATTCCAGCCCGCGCCTCCAAGACCAGCCTGGCATGTCGGCCCATGAGGCACGGGTGCCGGGACGCAGCCGCCCTGGCGGCACGCCAAGGAGATCGCCTTGATTCAAGTCACCCTGTTCCACGACGGCTGCAATCTCTGCCTGGGCATAGACCGCAGCATGGCCGCGGCCTTCGCGACGCCTCAGCATCGCTACGAATCATTCGATCTCGCGCGGCAGCCCGGGTCCGCCGCCCAGGCCCGGGCGCTTGGCATCACCCGCCTGCCGTCCCTCGTCATCGATGGTCGTGTGCTGCGCCTGGAAGACCATTCCCCCATCGAGCACTACGTCTGAGATTGGCGCGGCCGGATCCGAGCCCGTTGCGACGCTCCCGCTCTTGAAGGCCGCTGCCCCGTTGAACCACGCAAGGAGCCCATCATGAGCAAACTCACCACCGCGTTCGGCGCCCCCGTGCCCGACGACGACAACACGATGACCGCCGGCCGGCGCGGGCCGGCGCTGTTGCAGGACGTCTGGTTCCTGGAAAAGATGGCGCACTTCGACCGCGAAGTGATCCCCGAGCGGCGCATGCACGCCAAGGGAGCCGGCGCCTTCGGCACGTTCACCGTCACCCATGACATCACGCGCTACACCAAGGCCAGGATCTTCAGCCAGGTAGGCAAGCAGACCGAAATGTTCGCCCGCTTCTCGACCGTGGCGGGCGAACGCGGCGCGGCCGACGCGGAACGCGACATCCGCGGATTCGCGCTCAAGTTCTATACCGAGGAGGGCAACTGGGACCTGGTCGGCAACAACACGCCGGTCTTCTTCGTGCGCGATCCGCTGAAATTCTCCGACCTGAACCGGGCCGTCAAACGCGATCCTCGCACCGGCATGCGCAGCCCGCAGAACAACTGGGACTACTGGACGCTGCTGCCCGAGACCCTGCACCAGGTGACGCTCATCATGGGCGACCGCGGCATTCCGAAGAGCTATCGCCACATGCATGGCTTCGGCAGCCATACCTATAGCTTCATCAACGCCGCCCGCGAGCGCTTCTGGGTCAAGTTCACCTTCAAGACCCAGCAGGGCATCCGGAACCTGACGGACGCCGAGGCCGGTCAGGTCATCGCGGCGGACCGCGAAAGCAATCAGCGTGACCTGTACGAAGCGATCGAACGCGGCGAGTTTCCGCGCTGGACCCTGTATGTACAGATCATGCCCGACGCCGAAGCCCATACCTATCATCTCAACCCCTTCGACCTGACCAAGGTCTGGCCGCACAAGGACTATCCGCTGATCGAAGTCGGCGTCCTGGAGCTCAATCGAAACCCCGAGAATTTCTTCGCCGAGGTCGAACAAGCCGCGTTCAGTCCCGCAGCAATCGTGCCCGGCATTGGCTTCTCTCCGGACAAGATGCTGCAGGGCCGCCTGTTCTCGTATGGCGACACGCAGCGCTATCGGCTGGGCGTGAACTACCCGCAGATCCCGGTGAACGCGCCTCGCTGCCCATTTCACAGTTATCACCGCGACGGAGCGATGCGCGTGGATGGCAACGGCGGCAGCACGCCCGCGTACACGCCCAACAGCCATGGCGTCCTGCAGGCGCAGCCGGACTATTCCGAACCGCCGCTGGAGATCAGCGGCGCTGCGGCCCGCTGGGATCACAGGGAAGATACCGACTACTACTCCCAGCCCGGCAACCTGTTCCGGTTGATGGCGGCGGACGAAAAACAGAGACTGTTCCAGAACACCGCGCGCGCGATCCGCGGCGCCTCCAGGGAAGTCATCGAACGCCATATCGCCAACTGCACCCGGGCAGACCCGGCCTATGGGCAAGGCGTGCGCGACGCGGTCGCGCAGACGGAACAAGACCGTCCGCGGGCCGCCCCCTAGGTTCAAAAAACATCAACCAACCCGCCACGGATAGCCGATACACTGAACTCTCCCATAGCCGGTAAAAAACAGGCGCGCGGCGCACAGCCGACGCAGCCCCAGCGGAGAGACAGGTGCTTGGATCCCAGTTGATTATCCGTACGCTGCATCGCCTGGGCGTCAAGACCATCTTCAGCCTGTCCGGCAATCAGATCATGCCGCTCTACGATGCCTGTATCGACGCAGGCATCCGCATCATCCATGTGCGGCATGAGGCGGCCGCCGTCTTCATGGCGGACGCCTGGTCCCAGATCACCGGCGAGCTTGGCGCCGCGATGCTGACCGCCGCGCCCGGCATCACCAATGGCCTGGCGCCGCTTTACTCGGCGTCGCAGGCGGAAAGCCCCGTGCTCCTCATCTCCGGCGACTCCTCGGTAGGAGAAGACGGCATGGGCGCGTTCCAGGAACTGGACCAGGTTTCCATCACCCGTTCCTTGACCAAGCTATCGCTGCGTCCGCGGACCGTGCAGGAGCTTTATCCCGCGCTCGACCGCGCGGTCGCGCAAGCGCTTGCCCCACGGCGCGGACCGGTTCATCTGGCCCTGCCCTTCGACCTGATGACCGCGGAGACGGGCTTGGCAGAACTGCCCGCCACTACACCGAAGCGCGAGCCCGCTGCAGTGGACGCAGCCGGCCTGGAACAGCTCGCCGCGCTGCTTGACTCGGCACAGCGCCCCCTGTTGCTGGCAGGCCCCACCGGAGCGCGTCCGCACATGCGCGCGGTTCGCGAGAAGCTGGAAGCAACGCTAGGCGTGCACCTCATCCCCATGGAAAGCCCGCGCGGCCTGAAGGACCCTTCCCTGGGCTCCCTGGCCGAAATCATTCCGCAGGCGGACCTCATCGTGCTGGCCGGCAAGTGCCTGGACTTCACGCTGGGCTTCGGCGGCACGGGCGCGCTGGGCAAGACGGCCCGGGTCGTGGCGATAGACCCCGACCCCGCGATGCTGGAACGCGCGGCCCGCCTGCTGGGCGACCGCCTGGCTCTGGCCCTGCAGGGCGATCCCTACACCGTGCTGCCGGCATTGCCAGCGGCGCCAGCCCCGGCCGCGCGCGCCTCGTGGCGCGCGCGCGTGGACGAAGCGCTGCGCAACCGGAACACTCTGGGCGCCGCGGCTTGCGCCGATGGAGCATTGGGGCCGCGCGCGCTATGTGAAGCGGTCCAAGCGTTTCTCACGTCCGCCCCCAATCCCATCCTGGTCTGCGACGGCGGCGAATTCGGCCAGTGGGCGCAGGCATACTGCCAGGCGCCGGTGCGCATCATCAACGGCATGTCGGGCGCGATCGGCGCAGGCATCTGCTACGCCATCGCCGCCAAGATCGCACAACCAGAGGCCACCGTGGCCGTGCTCATGGGCGACGGCACGGCGGGCTTTCACCTGATGGAGCTGGACACGGCCGTGCGCGAGCGCGCCGCGATCGTCGCCGTGATCGGCAACGACCTGCGCTGGAACGCGGAACACTTGATCCAGATGCGCACCTACGGTCCGCAAAGGCTGATCGGCTGCGAACTCGCGCCGACCGCGCGCTACCACGAAGTCGCCGCGGCGCTTGGCGGAGCCGGCTACGCCGCCCGGGACCGCGACAGCCTCGCCACCGCGCTGCGCGCGGCGGCGGACAGCGGGCTGCCCGCATGTGTCAACGTATCCCTGGCGGGCGAACCCGCTCCGGTTTTCAGCGCATCAACGCAGTCCGCGACCGGTCATTGACCTCGAAGCATCGAGCCCAGCTGCAGTCCGGTTTCGTCCCTTAGCACGACAGGAGACTTCTCATGATGAGACCTACCGGCCTCTGGCCGGGCGCGTTCGCTCGCGCCGCGATTTGCATGCTGGCCGCGCTTCCGGGCCTGGCAACCGCCCAAGCCTATCCCGCCAAACCCGTCCAGCTCATCGTGCCGTTCAGCGCGGGCGGCGACGCCGACATGGCGGCCCGCAACTTGTCCGCCGCCGCGCAAGGCCTGCTTGGCCAGCCGCTGGTCGTCGTCAACAAGGCCGGGGCGAACGGCGCGATCGGCTCGGCCGCCGTGAAGAACGCCGCTCCCGACGGCTACACCCTGCTCGTCGGCCGGATAGGCTCCCAGGTCCTGCTACCCGCGCTACAACCCAAGACCACGCCCTATACCGCCCGGGACTTCACGTACATCGGACTGCTGGAGCTGAACCCCGTGGTCTGTGTGGTGCATCCGGACAGCCCTTACAAGACAATCGGCGATCTGGCACAGGCTTTGAAGGCCCATCCCGGCAAGCTCAACTACAGCCATTCCGGTCCGGCCACGGTGCAGAATCTTGCGCCGCAGCTGCTGCTCAGCAGTCTCGGCCTGAAATCCGAGGCCGTGGTCAACGTCCCCTACAAGGGCGGCAACGAGGTCGCGCTGGCGGTGCTCAGCAAGGATGCGGACTTCGCCTGCAATAACCTGAGTTCGATGACGGGCATACTTGCCAGCGGCAAGCTGCGCGCCCTGCTGACGACCACGCCCGAACGCCTGGCGCAGTTCCCCGACATCCCGACCGCGCGCGAGCTGGGGCTGCCTCAACTCGAAGCTGTCGTAGGCTGGAGCGGACTGTTCGGGCCGCCGGGCATGAGTCCCGAAGCGGTGGCCAAATGGGCCGACGTGCTCAAGCAGATCGCACAGGATCCGAAGTGGATCGCCGGCAACGCCAACTTCGGCGGCATCCCCCACGTCCTGTCCCCCGCGGAAACGGAAAAATACGTGAGCCAGGGAGCCGCGATCTATGCCGACCTTGTGGCCAAGGCCGGGTTGCAAGTCAATTAACCCGCCTCATTGCCCGCTCCAGGCGGTCCGCCAAGTCCGGCGGACGCCGGGATCGCCTCGCGCAGGTAACCGACGAATGAGGATACGGTCAGCGGCACGCGCGGCGTGTAGGGCCTGACTGCGTACAGCCGTTCTGCATATTCGCCCACCACGCGCCACCCGCGCAGGACCTCGACCAACTCTCCGCTGCGCAGGGCCTGGTTGGCGCTGAAATCCGGCACCAGCGCGATCCCCAGGGATCCGGCAGCCACCTCCCGCAGCACTTCGCTGTTGTTCGCGGTGAAGCTGCCGCGCACCGGAACCGCCACGCGCTTGTCTCCGTCACGCGACTCGAACGACCAGGTAGCGCTGCCGCTGCGCCGCAGGTAGTGCAGGCAATTGTGGGCGGCCAGATCCATCGGCGTCTTCGGCGTGCCGTGCTGCGCCAGGTACTCCGGGGCCGCAACCAGCACGGAGCGCGTCTCGCAGATGACCGACGCGACGTGCGTGTCCGGCACGCCGGCCACATGCCGGATAGCCAGGTCGAAGCCTTCGGTAGCCAGGGACGCCAGATGGTCGCTGAGTTCCAGCTGGATCCGCACGTCGGGAAAATTCTTCAGGAATCCGGGTATCAGCGGCGCAATGACCTGACGTCCCAGGGCTACGGGTGCGGTCACGGACAGCACGCCGCGCGGCCCCTCGGACAGGTCCCGCACGGCCGAGAAGCCCTCTTCGATGCGCAGAAAGGCCGCCGCGGTCTGGTCGACCAGGCTCTGCCCCGCCTCGGTCAGGCCGACGCTGCGGGTGGTGCGGCGCACGAGGGGGACGCCAGCCGCCTGCTCCAGTTCCACGATGCGCTGGCTCACCGACGCCTTGCTGATCTGCAGGCGGCGCGCGGCCGCCGTATAGCTGCCGGTATCGGCCAGCACCCCAAGGCAATGGATATGCGACCACAGATCTTCCAGACGCCTGGTTTTCGTCATGCCTTGCTCCATTGTTCGAAACATCAAACACTGATTCCAGCCCTGCGGTCTCGACGTCCGGGCGGCAATGCGCGACATTGCCAGCTCCAGAACACCATGCATGAGCCCAGGAGCCAGCCATGACCGCAAGCAATGCCAGCGCCCAATCCCGCGATGCCGGACACTATATCGGCGGCAGCCTCGTCGACGGGACAGGCAGCCGCCAGCCCGTCTACAACCCGGCCACGGGCGCCGTCGCCAAGCAGGTGGCGCTGGCCACGCCCGACGAGGTGAACCGCGCCGTGGCCAGCGCCCGGGCGGCATTTCCGCAATGGGCGGACACCCCTCCCATCCGCCGCGCCCGCGTGCTGTTCAGGTTTCTTGAACTGATGAACAAGCATCGCGACGAACTTGCCCACCTGATCACCGCCGAGCATGGCAAGGTTTTCAGCGATGCGCAAGGCGAAGTCACTCGCGGCATCGACATCGTCGAGTTCGCCTGCGGCGTTCCCCAGTTGCTGAAGGGCGCCCACACCGAGCAGGTTTCCACCGGCATCGACAACTGGACGCTGCGCCAACCGCTGGGCGTGGTGGCGGGCATCACGCCGTTCAACTTTCCGGTGATGGTACCCATGTGGATGTTCCCGGTGGCGATCGCGGCGGGCAACACCTTCGTGCTCAAGCCCAGCCCCACCGACCCCAGCGCATCGCTGCGCATCGCCGAACTGCTGCGCGAAGCGGGGCTGCCCGACGGCGTGTTCAACGTGGTGCAGGGCGACAAGGTGGCGGTTGATGCGCTGCTGGAACACCCGGACGTGAAAGCCATCAGCTTCGTCGGATCCACGCCCATCGCCAACTACATCTACGAGACCGGCGCACGCCATGGCAAGCGCGTGCAGGCCCTGGGCGGCGCCAAGAACCACATGGTCGTGATGCCGGACGCCGACATCGACCAGGCGGTCGACGCCCTGATCGGCGCCGGCTACGGCTCGGCCGGCGAGCGCTGCATGGCGATCAGCGTGGCGGTGCTGGTGGGCGACGTGGCCGACCGGCTGCTGCCCAGACTGATCGAGCGCACCAGGACGCTGAAGGTGCTGGACGGCGAGAACCCCGCGGCCGAGATGGGCCCCATCGTGACCCGCGCCGCGCATGAGCGCATCAGCGGCTATATCGATCTGGGCGTGCAGGAAGGCGCGCAACTGCTGGTGGACGGCCGCGGCTTCCAGGGTTCTCAGGCAGGCGCAGGCTGCGGCGACGGTTTCTGGATGGGCGGCACGCTGTTCGACCACGTCACGCCGGACATGCGCATCTACAAGGAAGAGATCTTCGGCCCGGTGCTGGGCTGCGTACGCGTGAAGGATCTGAAAGAAGCCGTGGATCTCATCAATGCCCACGAATTCGGCAACGGCGTGGCCTGCTTCACCCGCGACGGCAACGTCGCGCGCGAGTTCGGCCGCCGCATCGAGGTTGGCATGGTGGGCATCAACGTACCCATCCCCGTGCCCATGGCCTGGCATGGATTCGGCGGCTGGAAGCGCAGCCTGTTCGGCGACATGCACGCTTATGGCGAAGAAGGCGTGCGCTTCTACACGCGGCAGAAGTCGATCATGCAGCGCTGGCCCGAAAGCATTGGCAAGGGCGCCGAGTTCGCCATGCCGACGGCCAAGTAACGGCAGCCTGTCTCACGCAGGCGAGACCCATCCGCGATAGATGGCGCCTGCGCCCGCTATCGCGAGCAGAACGAAGATGGCCCGCTTCAGCAGTTCCGGGGACACCCGAACCCTGAGGCGGGATCCGCCGTACAGGCCGATCAGGGCCACGGGCAGCAGCACGGCGGCCGCGAACAGGATTTCCGGCTGCGCATACAGTCCGGCGGCGCCGAAGGCCGCCGCCCGGATGAGGCCGCTGGCCAGGATGACCACCGAGATCGTGGCGCGGAACTGGTCCAGCGCATCCAGCCGGCGCGACAGATAGATGGTGTAGATCGGCCCGCCGGTCCCGAACAGCGCACTGAAGATGCCGCCGAACACGCCGAACGGCAAGGCCCAGAAAGTATTCAGCGGCGCCGACGGCTTGGCCCCGCGCGCGCCCCGCAGGCCCTTGATGCACACCGCCAGCACGAAGCTGCCCAGCAGGATCAAAGGCCAGCGAGCGCCGGCATTGTGCAGCAGCGTCACACCCAGCCCTATCCCCAGCAGCAGCCAGGGAAACAGGCGCTTGAGTTCGACCAGGGAAACGCGCCGCCAGTTGCTGCCGCCCACCAGCGCGGTGCAGGCCAGGTCGAACAGCACCACCAGCGGAACCGCGAACTGCAAGGGCATGAACTGGACCAGCAGCGGCACGGCCACCATGGCCGCGCCGAATCCCGTCATCCCGAAGACGACATAGGCGGCAAGGACGACGGGTGCGGCAAAGGCGAGCGTATCGGGCGGCATCATGCGGATTCAGCTTGCGGTGATCTTCTTCTTTTCCACCAGCGCCTTCCACTTGGCGGACTCCCTGGCGATCTCCTCCCTGAGCGCGGCGGCAGGCACGATGGTCGCCGACATCCCCTGGTCAGCCAGATAGCGCTGCATGTTGGGCTGCGCCACCGCCGTCCTGGCATCGGCCAGCAGCCGGTCGACCGAAGCCTGGGGCGTGCCCGCCGGCGCCAGCAGGGCGAACCACCCCGTGAACTCGAACCCCGGCACTCCATCCTCGGCCGTGGTCGGCACGTCCGGCAGCAACGCGGAACGTTCCTTGCCCGTCACCGACAGCGCCCGCAGGCGTCCTCCCTTGAGCAACGGCACGATGGCATTGATATTGCCCACGGCGACTTCGATCACGCCCGCCATGAGGTCGGTGTAGGCCGGCCCCTCGCCCTTGTACGGGACGTGCATGAGTTCGATCCCGGCCGCATCGCTGAAAGCTTCGCCCGCCATGTGCGTCTGGCTGCCCACGCCCGCGGACGAGAAGCTGAGTTTGCCAGGCCTGGCGCGGGCGTACTCGATCAGCTCGCGCGTGTTCTTGACCGGCAGGTTGGCATTGACGGTGATGACCATGGGTCCGTTTGCCACCTTGCCGATGGGACTGAAATCCGTCAGCGAGTAAGGCAGCTTGCTGTAGATGAACTGGTTGACCGTGAACATGCTGCCCGACGCAAGCAACAGCGTATAGCCGTCCGCCGGCGCGCTGGCGACAGCCTGCGCGCCCACGCTGCCGCCAGCGCCCGCGCGATTCTCGACGATTACGCTCTGCTTCAGGCCCTTGCCCAATTCGGCCGCCAACGCGCGGCCCAGCAGGTCGGTGGCCCCGCCCGCCGAAAACGGGACGATCATGCGTATGACCTTGTCCGCCGGCCAGTCGGCTCGCGCCGGAAGGGCGATAAACGGCGTAAGCGCGAGGCCACAGCCCAGCGTCTTGACGATGCGGCGGCGCGCAATATTGGGTTGAGTTTGGTTCTTCATGGCTTTGTCTCCTTCAGTTCGCGGGACGGCGTAGCGGGTCGGCGTTCGGCCGGCTGACGATTCGCCAGGCAGCAACTGACCCTCGGGCCGATGGCTCGATTTTTCGGGACGTTGCGGTGTTTTTCTGCGGACTACTAGGCTGCTGAACTACAGAACTACCGGACTAAGAACTACTGGCCGGCACAGACTGACTTCAATGCGTCGAGCAACAACTGCGTAAGATGGGCCCGTGGGTTCTCCTTCGGCGCCAGGATGCCCAGGCGACGAGTGACCGTGGGCGAGCCGAACGGAATGACGCGGATGCCCGGCGGAAACTCGTTCCTGCCGCGGCAGGCCGGTACCACCGATGCGCCCAGGCCATTGGCCACCATGGCGATCACGCCTTCCAGGTTGTCGATCTCCATGGTCGAACGCACGGTGATGCGCCTGCGCACCATCTCTTCCTGCACCAGATGCCCCACGCGCGCCGAACGATTGAAACGGACATAGGGATTCTGCTCCAGGATCTCCTGATCGCTGGCGCCCTTGACCGAGCGGTGGGCGATGACGACCAGTTGTTCCTCGACGAACGGCAGGAAATCCAGGCCCGAGCGCGGCGCATCGGGCTCGGTCACGATCGCCACGTCCAGCTGGCGGTGATAGATGGCGCGCTCCAGGTCGTGCGTGAGTCCCGTGGTGACATGGACCTCCAGGCCGTGGCCCTGCTTCTGCAGGTGCCGCAGCGCCAGCGGCAGCACGCCCGACACACAGGTATGGACGCTGCCGAGCCTGAGCAATCCCGACGAAGTACCCTTCTTCAAGGCGGCGCTCATGCTTTCCCAATGCGCGATCAGGTCGCGCGCCCGGTGCACCAGCGCCAACCCCGTGTCCGTGAGGATGGGCGGACGCCGGCTGCGGTCGAAGATCGTGATGCCCAGCTCGTCCTCGAGCGCGCGAACCTGCATGCTCACCGCCGACAGCGACAGGCCGATGGTATTGCCGGCCTCGGCGAAACTGCCGTGGTCTGCAATCGCGATCAGCGTGTAGAGCGTGCGGATATCCATGCAAGAAGGTTCCTGGTGTTGACGGCATTGCGGAAAGGAGGAGTATGCCGCGTCAGATGCCAAGCAGCCGCCGCGCGTTCCCTCCCATGACTTTCCCAAGATTATCTTCCCGGATCGGCAAGGTCTCGAACCACTCTTTGTACCCTTGCACCGGGCAGAACGGGAACGAGCTGGCGTAAAGCATCCTGTCCGAGAGAAAACCGTCTGCCGCCTTCACGTATTCCTCCCAGCCTGGCATGCGGGAAAAATACATATCGGGCGACAGCCACAGGTTCTGGCGCCGGAACGCCAGGTGCAGGATCTCAGTGACCCAGGGCCACCCGCCATGGGCGACCACCACGTTCAGGGCGGGAAAATCCGCCAGCACCCGGTCGGTCCGTATCGGATCCGAATAGCTCAAGTCCGGCCCCGCCGTGCCTCCGACCATCATGATCACCGGCACGCCCAGGTCCTCGCAGTGGCCGTAGATCGGATACAGGCGTCTGTCGTCGGCGTACATGGGAACCGGGTAGGAGCCCGGCTCGATATTGATCAGCTTGAAGCCGTCCTCCAGCGCCTGGCTGATGGTCTGGCACGCGCGGCGCCGGTCGGTGGGGTCGATGGAGGCGGCGCCGATGAATCGGCCCGGATGCTCGGCCACGATGCCTCGCACGTCCTCGTTGGACACGCTGCCCAGCACGCCGGCCAGGCGTCCCACGACCACGCCGCGGTCTATCCGCGCGGCATCCATCTCTTTCAGCAGCAGCGCCATCGATTGCTGCTGCGCCGCGGCCGAGGGCTCGAAGCCCACCGTCCGCGTAAAGCCATCGCGACGTTCTCCCGCCGAGTACATCAGCGTATCCAGGAAGCCGCCTACCGGCGGCCGCAGCCTAAAGTCGATGATCATTGCAGTCTCTTTGTCAGGGGGTGGAATTACCCGGGCCGCGCTTGCACGCCTACATCACTTCGTCCTTGCGATCGTCCGTCTCGCCGTAGCGGTGCAGCGCGGGCGGCTTCAGCCCGGCGTAGAGTTTCTCGATGCCTGCATTGATGGTCTCGGCGTGCTGGGCGAAAAGCGAATTGCCTTCGAGGTCGCTCTCGACGATGAAGGGCCCGAAATTTTCGACCTCGAACAGCCACATGGCTTGGGCTATGCCCAGTTCGTCCAGCCAATGCACTTCGCGCACGCGCTTGATGCCCCGGCCCAGAAGTGCGCCCGTGCCGTAGCCCACGGTCGTCAGGTAGATCGCGCCGCCCGGCGCCAATACCTGCTTGTAATCGTCGGCGGGCATCCCGCCCTTGCCGATCAGGATGCGGCAGCCGGTCTCTTTCAGCCAACGCGGTATCCACTTGGAGAATCGGAACGAGGCGGTGGCGGTGACGGCGCCCACGTTGTAGCCGCCGCGACCGTCCGGCGCCGCCGCCGGCGAGCAATGGAAGTTGACGTTGCTGATGGCGCGCAAGTCCACGGGCAGCGGCAAGCCCTGATCCAGCACCTTCTTGTATACGCCTTCGCGGGCCGTGTAGACCACGCCGTTCAAGTACACGGCCGAGCCGAGTTCCAGCTTGGCGATGTCTTCGCGCCTGGCGGGCAGGTCCAGATGAAAGACCTTGATGTCGTCGTCATTGCTTACCATTCGACCGTCTCCCGGCGCATGTAGGGCGTGAACCATTGGGGATCGGTGCGGTACTCGATCTCCCCGTTGGCATGGATCCGCGCAGTGGCGCGGCGCGAAGACAGGCAGAAAGTGTGCAGGCTGATGGGCATGCCCCCGGTGTGGGTGTAGCCGCACTCGATATGGCAGTCCACCACCATGCCGGAGCCGACGAAACCCATGGCGCCCATGCCGATGGAATTGCCCAGCTGCATCAGCTCCAGTTCAAGCTCCGCCACCTTGGGGTCCGGATTGCGGTCCCCGACCGTGCGCAGACAGGCCGCCTGCTTGCCCAGCTGCATGCAGGTGTCCTTGGAGCCGCCCAGCCCGATGCCGACGATGGCCGGCTGACAGGCCAGCCCACGCTTGCCGAAGGCGATCAGCGTGTCCAGCACGAAGCGTTTGATGCCGTCTATGCCGTCGCCTGGAAACAGCATGCGGTAGTCGGTGCCGAACAACCCGCCCTTGTGCACGGTGGTGATGTCTATCCAGTCGCAGTCCGGCTCGAAGGACCATTCGACCTCTGGCGCATTGATGCCGACGTTGTTGTTATGGTCGGTACGCCAGAGCGGATGCACGCGGTTGGGCCGCAGCGGCACGCTGACCGTGGCCTCGGCCGTGGCGTGGCGCAGCGCGCGTTCCACGGCGACGAAGCCGCTGTCGACCGAGGCGTTGTTGCCCACCTTGACGTAGTAGCGCGGCAGGCCGGTGTCGGCGCACATTGGGCGCCGGTCCTGATCGGCGGCTTCCCAGTTGTCCACCATGGCGTGGATGACAAAACGCGGCAGCTTGCCGGTTTCCTTCTTCTGCAGCTCCTGGATGCCGCGCTTGTAGTCGGCCGGAATCTCGATGGCCGCGCGGCGCATGATCTCCAGCGCCGCCTCTTCAACTTTCTGGACAGGAATGCTCATGGTTGGAGTGCCTCAGCTCTGGGGAATGCCCGCCTCGCCCTCGATGAGCGATTCGCCGGGTTTTACGATGTCGAAGGAAACCGGAACCATCTCCAGCGCTACCTCGCCGTCCTGCGCGCTCACGCGCGTGTAGCAGCTGGTGTGCAGGTCGCCAGCTTCGGGAAAATCTTCGCGGTAGTGCGCGCCGCGGCTGTTCTCTCGCGCCAGCGCCGAGACCGTGATGACCTTGGAAATGTCGACCAGGCTTTCCAGGTTGAGCCAGTCGTGCCAAGTCAGGTTGTAGCGGCGGTCGCCGTCCGCCACGCCGATATCGCGCAAGGCGGCGCGGTGGCCGGCAATGGCATCAAGGCCATGCGCCATGGCCTCTTGGCGGCGCAGCACGCCTACGTCGTCCCACATGGTTTGCGAGAGCGCGTCGCGCAGCTCGTGGATGCGGCCCGCGGGCCGGGAAAACGGGAACTCGGCGCGTTCGATGCCGCGCGCGATGACGCCCTGGTCGGGGTCGCGCCACTGGCCGGACTTCGCAACGTAGGCCGCCATCGCATCGCCCGCGATGCCGCCGAACACCGTGGAATTGGCGACGCCGTTGCCACCCAGGCGGTTGGCGCCGTGCACGCCGCCACAATCCTCGCCGGCCGCATACAGGCCCGGCGACGCGGTTGAACCGTCCACATTGAATTCGACCCCACCCATCAGGTAGTGCGCCGTCGGCACCACCTCCACCTTGCCGCCCGCCAGATCGAAGCCGCAGTCCTTGCACCGGTTGACCATGCCGGGAAAAGTCTTGGCCACCTTGTCCGGGCCCAGATGGCTCATCTGGATGTAGACCCCGCCCATCGGCCCCGTGCGTCCTGCGCGCATTTCGGCGTAGATGCCGCGGCTGACCACGTCGCGCGTGGCGCGTTCGCCGCGCTTGTCGTAATTGGCCATGAAGCGCTCGCCGTCGCCATTGAGCAGGTAGCCGCCCGCTCCGCGCAGGCCCTCCTCCAGCACCGTGCCGGTCATGCGCGTGTCCGGCCCGCCCAGCAGGCCGGTGGGATGGAACTGCACCATCTCCATGTCGCGCAGCTTCAAGCCGTAGCGCAGCGCCATGGCCAGGCCGTCGCAGGTCTTGTCGCCCGAAGGCGTGTGGTAGCGGTACATGGTCGGCCCCGCCCCCGTTGCCAGCAGCACGGCCTTGGCCTGGATGTAGCGGTAAAGGCCTGTCCGCATGTCGATGAACAGCACGCCGGAAATACCAGAGCCGTCGGCGGCGGGAATCAGTTCGATGGCGCGATGCTCTTCCAGTTCATCGACGTCCAGCGCCCGCACCTGCTCCATGAGCCGGTTGATGATCTCGATGCCCGTCAGGTCTGCCTTGTGCACAGTGCGGTCGAAGCTCTGGCCAGCAAACGCCTTGGAATGCAGGGTGCCGTCGGGATTGCGGTCGAAGAAGCAGCCGATCTCGTTTTCCAGTTCGCGCACGCGCTCGACGGCGCCTTCGACCAGCCGCCACGCCAGGTCCTGGCGCGGCAGCCATTTGCCGCCCTCGATGGTGTCCATGAAATGGCGTTCCACCGAGTCGCCGGCGGCCAACGCGACGTTGTAGCCGCCCTGGACCATGCGGGTACAGCCGCACTTGCCCAACAGGCCCTTCACCGTCACCGTCACGCGCAGCGACGGATTCGCCTTCTTGGCGTGCAGCGCCGCGAACAGGCCCGCGCCGCCGGTGCCCAGCACAAGGATGTCCGTCTTGATGTTCTCGATCCGCATCTCAGATCACTCCCGCGATGAAAACCAGGCCCGTCGCCATGGAGACCGCAAAGCCCCAGCCGATCCACGCGACGCGCGCGTCCCGCGGCGAACGCCAAGGCAGCAGCTCCAGTGCGAGCAGGCGCAGCCCGAAGAACATGTGCAGGGTCAGCAGCAGCACCAGCCCCCACTCGCCGACCTTCATCGCCGGCATGTCGGCGAGCTTCAGGAATCCGTCCAGCCGCGCTTCGTCCAGCGCCATCGCCAGCACATAGAAATGCGCCGGCAGGAACAGGGCCAGCGCCAGGCCGGAAATGCGATGCCCCAGGAAAGCCCAGTACGCCTGATGGTTGCGCGCGGATCTCATGGCATCAGGCCTCCCACCGCCGCGACGGCGCGAACGCCCAGGATGAGCAGTCCCAGGCCGAACGCCAGTCCGACCGCGGACGCCGCGCCGCGGCCCAACTGCAGCCACTCGATCAGGATGTTGCGCACGCCGATCGGCACGTGGACCGAGACGCTCACGACGAACAGGCCGTAGAAGACTATCCAGAACCAGTTGCCCTCGGTACGCGAGAGGATCTCGCCCGCGGTCAGGCCGCCGCGCACGGCATAGATGACCAGGCCCACATGTACCAGGACAAAGGGCGCCATCACCATCGCCGTCAGACGCTGGAGCGCGAAAAGACGAGCTTCCATGTCAGCCTCCCTTGAGCAGGCTGAAGATGGCGCTGCGCTTCAATCCGGCAATGCTGCCGGTGGGGCTGAGGCTTACCGGACAGTGCTTCATGCAGCTGCCCTGGGAGTGGCAGGAATTGCAGCCGCTGCCGGAGGTGGCCTTGCGCAGCACGTCCTTGGGGTCGGCGTGTCGTTCGTCGTTGTACAGCGTCCATGCGCGGTTCAGGGCGGCCGGGCCAAGATAGTCCTTGTCCCAGGACACCACGTCACAGGCCGCGTAGCACACGCCGCAATTGATGCATTCGATGGCCGCGTCGGCCTGCTTGCGCTTCTTGCTCTGCGGCGACACCAACGCCGGCGGATCGTTGCGTGTGGCTGTGCCGACGAAGGTGTTCCCGGCGCGCGCCCACTTCTGGAAGAACTCGCTCATATCGACGACGAGATCCTTGATCCGCGGCATATTGCGCATTGGCTCGATCACGATCACGCCGCCTTCCTCGACGCGGCTCACATGCGTGCGACAGGTCCAGCGCGGCTTGCCATTGACCGTCATGGCACAGGACCCGCACACGCCGACGCGACAGGCGTAGCGATACGAGAGGCTGGGCTCCTGCGTGCGCTGGACTTCGGTTACCACATCCAGGACCGTCTGGTTTTCGCGCCAGGGGACCGAGTACGTGGAGTAGGCCCCGTCCTCGGTTCCCCGGGAAATGCGGACCGTGAGTTGTCTCTGATTCGTGGAGTTCTTGGTATCCATTTTCCGCCCTCGGGCGACAGGCTGCGCCCATGAACAGAATTCTGAATCTCGCGTATGAGTGAAGCAATATGGATTTGGTTGATATTTTTTGAAGATAATTTGCCAGTTTTCATAGCGCCGGACTGGCGATCCGGCGCATGCCGCGCCGCCGCATGTTCAATCAATGGCGACCACCGGGGCGCCGAAGCAGCGTCAGCGCGCCGCTTCGAGGGCCCGCATCGCGGCATTCCGCGGCCAGCGTGCATCTTTGGAAAAATTGGGTATACTTCCGCCTCGCTTGTCAGGAACCGCCCAGTTGGGGCTGGCTCCAGACAAGAAATTGCGGGAGTAGCTCAGTTGGTAGAGCGCAACCTTGCCAAGGTTGAGGTCGCGAGTTCGAGACTCGTCTCCCGCTCCAAATTTTGATTTCCAGCTTCCTTCTCGGAATTCTGAAAATCCTTGAGAAAGGGCCTACGGGCCCTTTTTTCATTGCGGTTTGCGCCGCTTGAAAAATGAAGGAACACGGGCAATGGATACCGCATTGATCCTGCTGGTGCTTGTCGCTGCATGGCAGGTGCTGCGCGTGCGCTACCAGCGCGCCCGCATCTCGCTGCTGGGCCGTCATCTGGGCGGTTTGCAGCTTGAGCGCCACATGGAAACCCTGACGCAAGGCTACACACGCGCCATCCGCGAAGACGCCGAAACACGCCAGCTACAGGTGCTGGAAACCTTCGCTCAGACCGAACGCGCCGTGGCGGCACAAGTACGGTCGCTGGCCGACGCCATGCAAAAGGAAAGTCCGCAGGCTACCCGTGTGAGCACGCTCTCGTTCTGCGTGCCATACATCGAGCGCTTTCTTCCTGCAAGGACACGGGATTTTCGTGAACTGCTGCACATCCATGCATCCGGCTTGCGCCATGTCGTGGACAACGAGAGCCACTGGGACGCAAGAGAACGCGCGTACCACCTCTCGGCAGAGCTGTATCTGCTGCAGCACAGTTGCCATTGGTTCTGCAAATCCCGCGCCGTGGCCGATGCACGGCTGATGCTGCGGCATCAGGTCGATCACCGGAAAGTCCTCGATTCAGTGTCTGCTGTTACCCGCTCGGCTTATCTGCGATGGCAAGGGGCCGATAAGCGCTAGGACCAACTGCGTCTCGTCCGCCCTGGCCCCGCTCAGCGCGCATTCTTGAGCAAGTCCTGGAAAAAGGGGCGAATCTTTCGATTCGCCCCTTTTCATTTGGCCTGGATTCCAACCCGCACAGGCACAACGGGCGCCGCAATCGCGATGCCTGTTGCGCCTGTGCGGCGTCCAATCAGAAGCGCACAGCCAGCTTGAGCACGCCCGATTGCTGGCGGTTGCCGCCGCCGAACTGCGCGTCATACGCAATGCCGGCCGTCGTGTTGCGCGTGATCGCCATTTCTGCGCCCAGGCCCAACACCGCGGCGTCGCGGGCGATCGGCACGCCCGTCACCGAGAACGTGCTGCCGCCTTCGAAGGCCAGCTGTTGCTTGGGCTTGACATCGCCCATGGCATGGCGCCAGCCCAGCGACGCGGTCAGACGGCCCGGCGTGCGGTCAGAGCCGAACTCCCAGCCGCCGCGCAGTCCCAGCGTGGTGCTGGTCACGTCATCGGAATTGCTGGACCCGTGCAGGGCCGCCGTGCCGCCCGATTCCTCGAAGCCGCGCGTGCGCAGTTGGTTCCATGCCAGCCCGGCAAAGGGTTCGATGGTGTAGGCATCGCCCAGCGGCAGGTTGTAGCCGAGTTCGGTGAACACCTGCGTCGACGAGGCGTGGTAGGACGACTCGAGGCGCTGGTTCAGGCTGCCGGCTGCCACGTCGCGCTTTGCGTCGATGTCATGCCAGGTGTAGGCCGCGCCGGCCATGAAGCGGACGTGACCAGGGCCGGCCTGGAAGTTCCGTCCGCCGAACAAGGTGGCCGTGTAGCTATCCACATTGGTACGCGAGGACGCGTCGTCGATCGAGTTGTGGCTGCCGATGTAGCCGACCGCAGCGCCCAGGCGCCAGCCGCCGCCGACCGCGCCATCGCCGCCGACGAAGAGGCCGCCCGACGATTGGCTCACGCTGGACGCGTTGCCGTCGCTGCCGAACTTGCTCCAGTTGCCGAACGCTTGCGCCCAAACCGGCGAGGCGCCGCTTTGCGGCATGGCGTCGGACGACGGCGCGCCCAGTTGGGCCGTGGGCCGTCCGGCAAGCACCGGCGCGTCGAGATTGCCGCGCAGATGCGACAGCGGCAGCGTGCGCACGGTGTCGCCCTGGCTCAGCAGCACGCTGGCGGTGCTGGCGTAGGCTTCGCCCGACAGCATCTTCAGGGCCGAACGCGCTTCGTTCGGCGTCATGGCGAGCACGGCCGCCGCCACCTGGCTGGCGCCGGTGTTCTTGCCCGCGGCGACGCCGCTGTCGACCAGGGAGGACCCGCTACCGGCGGGGGGCGTTTCGTTGCCGGCTGTGGACGAACCGTTGCCGGTCGATGTCGAGCCGTTGCCGGTCGAAGACGAACCATTCCCCGTCGACGTCGAACCGTTGCCCGTCGACGTCGAACCATTGCCGGCAGAAGACGAGCCATTGCCCGTCGACGCCGAGCCGTTGCCGTTCGAGGACGAACCGTTGCCCGTCGCGGGCGGCTCTTCCTGGTCCAGCGCGCCACCCACGTTGCTCTCGTTGCCCGAGCCGCCGATGCTGCCGATCGGCACGTCGTTGCGCGTCAGGGTCATGTACGCATTCTTCGGGTCGTAGCTGAGCGTGGGCGTCAGGAACGCGTATCCGCTCGAAGCGCCGGTGAACTGGCCCTGGATGCCTCCATCGGCCGTCAGGATGTTGTAGGTCGTGCGCGGCGCGTAGTTGCCGTCTGGCCCCACATGCGCCACGGTGCCGTCGAGGTAGGCGACGCCGGTGACGTGGATGCGGTCGCTGAGGCTGCTGGCCGGATCGGCATGCACGCGGTAGATGGTGTTCTGGCCAAAGGTCAGGTTGCCGTTGACGGTGAGCGTGCCCATGGGCGTGCCGTCATTGCCCGGAGAAATGACCGCGGTGGGATAGAGGTTGGTGGTGCCTACCTGGCCCACGCCCGCCAGCACGACTTCGCGGCCGATGTCCATCGGGCCGTTCAGCTTGCCGTCGATTTCCAGGGCGCCGTCGGCGATCAGGATGGGGCCCGTGAGGCCGCTGCTGTCCGCGGTCAGGATCACCGATCCCGGGCCGGTCTTGACGAAGCCCTGCGTGCCTTGCAGCGGGTTGTCGATGGTGTCGACGAATTGGCCCGAAGCATAGGTGCCGTCACCGACCACGATCGCGGGCGGGTTGCCGCCGCTGCCGACCAGGGTGATGGGAGCGCCTTGCAGGCGATAGCGGTCGGTGGCGAACTGGATGCCCGACACGCGCACCGGCCCGGCGCTGCCGTCCACGGTCACCGTGCCGGCTGCGCCCGTGAAAATCGCATAGCCGCCGTCGGGCAGAGCGCCCGTGGCATTGCTCGGGCTGTTCCAGTTGGTGCTGGCCGCGCTCCAGGTGCCGTTGCCGCCGCCCGAGCGGGTTGCAGATGCCGCGCCGTTGCCGTTCCACAGATTGGTCGTGCTCGGCCCCAGGATGAGGTTGATCTGCTTGTCGCCAGTCAGGTTCTGGATGGTCGCGGCAGGGGCGGAATCACCCGAGACCGACCCCAGCGTCAGGCCGTTGCCGCTCAGATTGCCGCCGTAGGACAGGATCCGGTAGTAGCCGGCATTGACGCCCAGGGTGTTGACCGTGACGTTCAGCGTGGTGTTGTTGATGGCGGCATCGCCGCGCACGGTGATGTTGTCGCCGGTGCCGGGTTGCGTAATCGGCAGCCCCGCGTAGCCGGTCTCGAAATTGAACACGGCATTGTTCATCGACAGGTTGCCGTTGACGACCAGATTGCCGTTGGAGACGCCAGTGGGCGTGCCGACTTCATAGCCGGGCGCCACGCGCGCGCCGGACACGTTGAGGTCGCCATTGATCGAGCCAAAGCCCGCGACGGTGCCGTTCGAGTTCGCATTGACGTTACCGCCCAACGTAACGCCCGAGCCGCCGCCATTGCCGCCGATCACCAGCGTGCCGCCGTTGACATCCACCCCGCCGGGGAAATTGGCCGAGCCGTCGAACACCTGCGTATTGCCCGACGTAACCGTCAGGTCCGCAGCCGTAACGCCACCGCAGTAGGACGCGCTCAGCGCGAGCGTCGCCGTCAGCCATTTCTTCGTGTCGTGTATCAACGTAAATCCTCCATATGTCGATTAATAAATCTGATATCCAAGGCATTACCGGATCGCTATAAAAGTATTATTAAGTAACCGGGTAAACCTAATGGCCGAAACAAGTTTTCGCGAAAAAAGGAGGCAATTTATACCCCTTTTCTTTCAATATCGAAAATTAATGAATAGATACCATCTTTATTAATTAATTCAGTATCTTGGATACCATCCAAAATCGCAGAATCTGAATATGGATACCATCCGCACGTAGAAAATAAATAAAATGACCAATATCCGATTTATTTAAATTTTCTTGTCGGATACCATCCACGCCGACACAACTGGCGCACTATTTCCCGATTTCCGAGGCAATCGGGAAACAAATTGACATAGCCATATGGGGAACGAGGCCTCCGGCGCCATCGCGCTTCCAGAATTTTCTTATCCGTGAAGCCCGGCCCGGCCCATACCATCGCTGGCATGATGGCCGCCCCCAGCCTCCCCGACGGATACACGCCGGCAACCGCCAGATTGCCGATGATCCTGCTGCATCTGCTCGCCATGGCACTGCAGGCATGCATACTCATCGGCACGATGCTGTCGATGTACTGGTCGTTCAGTGACGAGGTCTCCAGCTACCGCCGCCGCATGAATGCCGCCGCTGACCGCGCGCAGATATTCTTCGATCAGCGCGAAACGCTGCTCCGGGCAGTGGCCGCCTCGTCAGTGCGCAACACCGACCGCATGCCAGCCCAGCACACGCCCAGGACCTTCGGCCAGACCGGACAGGTCAACGTCATCCCGCTGATGAACGGAGCGGACTCCTACGATTGGGCGCTGATTCTTACCCGCCGCAACCGGGCGGACGTAGCCGCCGCCAACGCGCGCATCGTCTACACAACGCTGGCAGGCCCCGGCTCGACGCGCCTGGCGGTGGACGACACGCGGCTAGGCGGACACCACAGCGGACGCCACCGATTATCTGTTTCTGTATACGCCGCTCGAAGGGGCTGGCAACGAGCAGACCTGGGTAGGACTCGAAGTCGACGACATCGCCTCCGTCATCACAGCGGAACACGCCAGCGACGGCGCAAGCTATGCGCTTTACGACAATGACAGCCGGGTCGCCTTGCACGGCGGCCCCTCTCCTTCCGCAACCGGCTCGATCTCGGCAAGGTTGGCCCGCGACTCCTTCAGCTTCCAAGGCGCCAGCTGGGCGTACGCCACATCAGGGAAACGCTGGTTTCGCCCGCGATACGGCATCAGACAGCGCTCATCGACAGCCTCGCGCTGAACCGCAAGATCATCGACGTCGCGCCGATCGGACTCAGCCTGGTCCGGCCCGCCGCAAACCGAGAGAAACATACAGGTGCCCGGCCAGCCCGCCTGCCCGTCTTCCAAACGCTGATCCGCCGGCAAACCGGCATCCGCCGACGTCTGCGGCCATGGCGTCGGCGCCACACGCGTAACGCCCAGGCTGTGCTGCATTCGCGCACATGCGGTAACCTTCAGCCTGAACAAATCTGAGGTCTTGGAAATAACAATGGGTTTTGAAAAACTTGCCGACCTGCGCGAGCAGCTGCGGGCACAGGCTCAAAAGGCGGTGCCGGTCCAACCGAAGGCGGCAGGCCGGACAAAGAAGCGGGAGCCTGATCAAGCGAAGGCTACGGCGCGGCCGCAGCAAAAGCGCGAGTCGGGTCAAGCGAAGGCTGCCGCCCGCCCTCAGCAAAAGCGCGAGCCCGTCGACCCCGCGGTCGAGGCCATCTGGCGCCTGCAAAAGCACTTCCCGCAGGCGTTCCCCAAGAATCCCGCGCCCAAGCTGCCGCTCAAGCAAGGCATCCTGGCCGACGCGGCCCAGCATCTCGAGAAGCTGGGCATGACGGAAGAACAGCTCAAACAAGCCATCGCCACCTGGTGCAAGGGCAGCCGCTACTGGAGCAGCATGGTCGCGGACGCTACACGCGTCGACCTGCAAGGCCAGCCTGCAGGCACGGTCACGGCGGAACAAGCCGCCTACGCGCGCCGCCAGGCTTCGCGCCGGCCGGCCGGCAAGGCTCGTCCCGCGAAAAAGGCCGCCGCGCCGGCTGCCGCATCCCCTGACGCCCCGGCTGACGCCCCCGCGCCTGAAGCCGCCCCCGAAGCCGCGGCCGTCATAACGCCGGCATCGAGCGATACGCCCTGAGGACACTGTTTGGCCCGGCGGGCGGGGATTTTTCACTTCCCCGCCCCGCCAGGCTACACAAGCCCAAAATTCTGTGTATAATCGCTGTCTTTGGTGGACACGGCCTTTCTGAAAACCAAGTCAGAAAACACACCAAATTGCAGTACCCCCGCGGGAGTAGCTCAGTTGGTAGAGCGCAACCTTGCCAAGGTTGAGGTCGCGAGTTCGAGACTCGTCTCCCGCTCCAAATACAAAAAGGAAGCAACGGCCAACACCGCGCTTCCTTTTTTCTTGCAAGTGCTGGCGCAATGGCAGAGTGGTTATGCAGCGGATTGCAAATCCGTGTACGTCGGTTCGATTCCGGCTTGCGCCTCCAGCGATTTTCCGAAACCCGCAGATGAAAATCTGCGGGTTTTTTGTTTTCCGAGATGCCGGGCTCCGCACGACAAGGCGCCGTTCCACAGCATCGATACGGACTATTCAACCCTACCGGCAGCCAAGGACTCCAGACATTTCGTCTGCCAGGCGAACTCCACCCCGAACGCTTCGGGATCAGACACGGCGCCGTAACCACCCTGTCCGTAAACCGCCGCGTAAGCCGCGTATTCGGCTGCGCGCAGCGCCTTGCCGGCCAGGGCGCTGGCAACCGCATAGGTCGCGGACACCGCGGCATGGCCGCAGCCGTCCAACGATTTCGATCCCTGGTGCTGGTTCGCCAGGCGCGCAGCCCGCCTGGAAATCTGCTCCAGCTGTTCGTGGTCGATCGCGCCGTCCAGATAACGGCCCAGGCTCGCCAGGCAATCCACGACCTCCTGTTCTTCGAGCAGATACTCGACCCGCTGCGCACAGGCGAGGCCGAAAGCCAGTCGCAGGCGTTCCTGGTTCGCGGCAGCCAGATCCAGCTGCTTCGCCAGGCGTTCCAAGGACAGGTTCATGACGACGCCACCTGCGGATTCACCATGTTCACGGGCTGGCCTGCCGCAAAGGCAAGAATCTGGTTGAACACGTCCTTGAATTGCAGATCCCATTCCTCATAGGTCACGTATCCGATGTGAGGCGTGCACAGGACATTGGGCATCTGCAGTAACGGATTCGCGGTATCGGTCAATGGCTCCTGCTCGAAGACATCCAGCGCCGCCATACCCGGACGGCCTGCCCGCAGCGCCCGCTCCAATGCGCCAGGTTCGACAAGTCCGGCACGGCTGGTGTTCACGAACAACGATCCTTCTTTCATGGCCGCGAGGTCCGCCGCGTTGACGATGCCCTTGGTGGCGGCGACCAGGCGCATATGCAGCGACAGCACGTCACAGGACGCGAAGAACTCCTGCTTGGAGGCCGCGACTTCGTGCCCGTCGTCGCGTGCGTGCTGCAGCGACTCGGGGCGGGCCCAGACCAGCACCCGCATGCCGAACGCCCGCGCGTAGCCGGCAACCACCCGGCCGATGCGGCCATAGCCGAAGATGCCCATGGTCTTGCCCCGGACGGTGTGGCCCACGCCGCTTTGCCAATGGCCGTGCCGCATGGATTCCACCTGTTGCGGCAACTGGCGCATAGCGGCCAGCACCAGCGCCCAGGTCAGCTCCGCCGCGGCATAAGAGGGCGTATCGGCGTGCAGGTCCGAGCAAACGAGGACGCCATGGTCGCTGCATGCGGCGACGTCGATATGCGGATAGACGCTGCGCTGGCTAATCAGGCGCAGCTTGGGCAACTTTTCGATCAACTCGCGACGTATGGTGGTGCGCTCGCGGATCAAGACCAACGCTTCCGTATCGGCGAGGCGCTGCGCGAGCACATCGGTATCTTCGGCGTGATCCGTCCAGACAGTGACCTCGTGATCTCGCAAGAGGGCATAGCAAGGAAGGCGACGGAGAGTGTCGAACCAGTCGTCCAGAATAGCGATCTTCATTTGCGGTACCCTGCTGGGTGAGAGTGAGTGCTCAATTTTTACGCTGCCTGGGGCTCCTCGTAAAATGAAATGATTTCGTTCATTGATGCAAAAAACCTATGAAACTGGACGTCCTGGGCGTTCAAGCATTTGTGGCATTGGCCGAACGGGAAAGTTTCGGCAAGGCCGCCGAGTCGCTGTTCCTCTCGCAGGCGGCGCTGAGCCGCCGCATCCGGAACCTGGAAATCCACCTGGGCGTACGCCTGGTCGATCGCACCACCCGCACGCTCTCTCTGAGCACCGTGGGCCGCAGCTTCCTGCCGCAGGCGCGGCGCCTGCTGGGTGAACTGGAAAGCGCTCTGCAGCAGATCCGGGAACAACGGCAGGCGCTCGCGGGTAACGTGACCATGGCCTGCGTGCCGACGGTGGGCGTCCGCTTTCTGCCACGCGTGCTGCAAGCCTATGCCTCGGCATTTCCGGACAACCGGGTCAGCGTGCTGGACCACTCTTCCGCTGCCGTGCAGCAGGCCGTTCTGGACCGCGCCGCCGAGTTCGGCATAGGGATCGCGGACAGACTCGTACCCGAAATCGAATACGAGGAACTCCTGCACGACCGTTTCGTGCTGGTTTGCGGAAATGAACACCGCCTGGCCCGGCGCAAGGCGGTTCCCTGGTCCGAGCTGGAGAACGAAGCGCTGATCCTGCCTGGCGCGGGCAGCAGCAACCGCCCCCTGCTCGATGATCAACTGCCCGCGGGCATCGCCTTGCAGGCCCGCTTCGAGGTCCAGAGAAGCACGACCGCGGTGGGCATGGTGGCGGCGGGAGTGGGCGTGGCCATCGTTCCCGATCTCGCCCTGCAACCTGGGGCCTATCCGATGCTGGCGGCGGTGCCCTTGGTGCGCCCCGCTGTGTCGCGGGCATTCGTGCTGATGCAACGCCGCGGCAGCAGCCTTTCACCCGCTGCCGAAGCGCTCTTGGGATTCATAAGGCGCGAAAGACGCTCGCAACGGCGCCCTGCCGCGCCGCAGTAAACCGCGGCTCAGGTACGATTGCGGCTTTCTGCCAGCATCTGGTTACGCATCCCTACGCGCCGTCAATCAAATGATTGCTATGGTGACGCCGTTTGCAACTGATGACGGACCCTATGCGTACCATTCCGAACTCTCGAGCCCGCCCCTCCTCCGCGTTGTTGACGCTGTCCACGGCGGCATTGCTCACGCTCGCCCCGCTTGCGGCGCAGGCCGATTCGGACAAGCACCGCCATCGCCACGGGCGCGAGTATAAAGAGCAGTATTGGGACGGCGCCTGTAAGGTCGAGCGCAAATGGAAGCGCAATGGCGACTACCAGGAAAAGCGCAAATGCCGGGACGACTACCGCCACGGCTATGTGCAGGTGCCGCAGCCGGTGGCCGTGATGCCGGCGCCCGCCATTGTCATCAACCCGCCCCCCATCATCATCCGCCCCTGAACATGGATCAATCGGTGAAGGACGCGCTAGCCCGCTGGCCCGACGTGCCAGCGGTATACGGCTGGCTGTCGCTGGACGCGCGCGGCCGCTGGCGCCTGCATCCGCAAGGGCAATCAGCCGAAGGCGGCCCGGGCGAATCCATCACCAATACCCAGATCCTGGAATTCATCAACCGCAATTACGAACACGATGAAGCGGGCCGCTGGTTCTTCCAGAATGGTCCGCAGCGCGTGTTCCTGCGGCTGGACGCCGCGCCCTATGTGCTGCGGCTGAGCGACGACAGCCGCCGACTGCTCACGCACACGAACGTCGCGGTCGATTCGGTCGATACGTGGAAGCTGGACGACGCGGGACAGCTGTATGCGATGACGCCCCTGGGCGCCGGCATCGTGCTGGACCGCGATCTGCAGCCGCTGTTGGAGAAGATGGCCACGGCGGACGGCGCCCCGCTGCTGGATGCGCTGGCGGATCTTGCGCCCGGTGGCGCAGTCCAGGCCGTCCTGCCCGGAACCTATGCGGCCGCGCCGCTGGCGCTGATAGCGCAAAAGGATGTGGCGCGGGAATTGGGCTTCGAAGCGAATCCCCGCGCCTGAACGGCGCGTTCAGAACATGCCGTTGGGATTGGCGGACTGCTCGGGAATGGGCTGCACCGCGTCCCAATGTTCCACGATCTTGCCCTGCTCCAGGCGGAAAATATCGATGATGGCGCTGCCACGATCGCCGGGCTGGCGCACCGCATGCACATGCAGGATCACGTAGTCGCCATCGGTGAAGACTCGCTTGATCTCGCTGCGCGACTGCGGAAACTTGTCGCGCAGGAAGGCGATGAACTTGCGGAAGCCTTCGGGGCCGTCCGCCGCATTCGGGTTGTGCTGCACATAGCGGTCGCCGACGTACTTCAAGGCGGCATCCGCGTCCTTCTGGTTCAGGCCCTTTTCGTAGAAGGCCAGCACGGCCACCTTGTTGGCGGCTTCCTGTTCGGCGGACGCATGGACGGCGGGAGACAGGGCCAGGGCCAGCATGGCTGCGGCAGCGGTGCGCTTGAAGTAAGGCTTGGAGAAGAACATGGAGAACTCCGGAATGGAAAAACGGCCGGGCCATTCTATGGTCCGGCCGTCCTGTCGGCCACGTCCGTGGCAGTAGACAGTCTGGTGCGCGCAGCGATCAGCCGCGGCCGCTCTTGACCAGCGCGTACTTGCCGTCGCCCAGCAACGCCAGTACGGCCGCAGCCACGGTCAGGAAGATCGGATATTCCCAGCCTCCGCCCGCATTGCCAAAGCCCCAGCCATTGGGAAAATGCACCGTCGACGCCACGAACAGCTGCACCACGGCAATGACGGCGACCCAACGCGGCACGACGCCCAGGATCAACAGCACGCCGGCGCCGACCTCGAAAAACGTCACCGGGTATGCCAGCCAGCCGGCGAAGCCGATCTTGGCGAAGAACTGCGCGGTGCCGGGCAGCGTGAACACCAGCAGCTTGGTCAGGCCATGGGCCAGGAACATGACGCCGAGCGCCACGCGCAGCAGCAGCGCGGCATAGGGCGCGGTACGGGTATCAACCATTGCACTCTCCTAGAGCGGTAGGGGAATCGCCCAGGATGGGAAGATTCTTGATGAGCGCTATTCTTGCGATTCCAAAAACAAAGATAAACATGCAGAATTGCAAATTATTGTTCCCCGATAGGAAACAATCTTGGACACGCACACCGCCATGCAGACCTATGCCAAGGTCGTGGAACTGGGCTCATTCGCGGCCGCGGCCGACAAGATGGGCCAGGCCCGTTCCGTGGTCACGCGCCAGATCGCCTATCTGGAACAGAAGTACGGCGTGCGCCTTCTGAACCGCACCACGCGCAAACTGAGCATGACCGACGCCGGACGCGCCTTCTATGAACGCGTGCGGCCCATCCTGGCCGAGGTGGCGGACCTGGAGCTGTCGCTGCAGGCCGAGGGCCAACGGCCCAGCGGCCGGCTGCGGGTGAGCGCGCCGGTGTCGTTCGGCATCCTGCACCTGGGGCCTGCCATAGCCGAGTACCTGCAACGCTACCCGGACGTGATCATCGACCTGGACCTGAACGACCGCGTGGTGGACCTGGTGGAGGACGGCTACGACGTGGCGGTGCGCATCGGGCCGCTGCAGGATTCCTCGCTGGTCGCGCGGCCGCTGGCGCCGCAGCAGTTGCTGGTCTGCGCCGCGCCCGACTACCTGCAACGCCATGGCACGCCGCAGACGCCCGAGGAACTGAAGCAGCACCGCTGCCTGCATTACGCCTATGCCAGCACCGGCAACGAATGGCATTTCGAGAAGGACGGCGTGACCCATCTGGTGCGCGTGAACGCGGCCCTGCGGGCCAATAACGGCGATGTGCTGCGGACCGCGGCCCTGGCCGGGCACGGCGTCATCCTGCAGCCCGATTTCCTGGTGGGCGACGACGTCCGCGCCGGGCGCCTGATTGCGCTGCTGACCGATTACGCCCATACCCCGATCTCCATGTACGCCGTCTACCCCCACCGGCGCTTCCTGTCGCCCAAGGTACGATCCTTCGTGGAGCATCTGGAAGGCCGCTTCGGCGCCTCCTCCCCAGCCGTTCCGGGCCGGCGCGCCAGCCCCCGCCGCAGCCGTTAGAATCGTACCCATGACCGCAAAATCGCCCCTCGAATACTTCCCCGCGCCGCGCCGTTCGCATTTCTGCAGCCAATGCGGCTCGCCCATCAGCCGCCGGGTTCCCGAAGGCGACAACCGCGAACGCGACATCTGCGATCACTGCGGTGCGATCCACTACCAGAATCCAAGGCTGGTGGTCGGCACGGTGCCGGTCTGGGAGAACCGCGTCCTGCTATGCCGGCGCGCGATCGAGCCGCGCTACAACACCTGGACCCTGCCCGCCGGCTTCATGGAGCTGGGCGAGAGCACGGCGCAGGGCGCCGCCCGCGAAACACTGGAAGAATCCGGCGCGCGCATCAAGCTGGGCGAGCTCTACACCATCATCGACCTGCCGCAGATCGATCAGGTGCACGTGTTCTACCTGGCCGATGCGCTGTCGGACGCGCTGGACCCCGGCCCCGAAAGCCTGGAGGCCCGTTTTTTCGACGAGTCCGAGATCCCCTGGGACGACCTGGCGTTCCGCACCGTGGCCACGACGCTGCGGCACTACTTTGAAGACCGCAAGCTGGGCGTGTATCCCCCCCACCACTACACCCTAGAATCGCACCGTTGAAACTGCCCTGGCTCGCCGTCGACACCCCTTTTCCGCCCGCGGAGTTTGCGCTTGCGGATCCCGACGGCCTGCTCGCGGCGGGCGCGGACTTATCCACGGCCAGGCTGATCGAGGCGTATTCCAACGGCATATTCCCGTGGTACTCCGAGGGCGAGCCCATCCTGTGGTGGAGCCCAGATCCGCGCATGGTGCTCGCCGTGAAGGACTTCGCGCCCTCGCATTCGCTGCGCAAGCTGTTGCGGCAGATCGCCAGCCAGGAGCAAGGCGCCGCGCCGCGCATGCAGGTACGCGTGGACACCGCTTTCGCCGAGGTGATGGCGCAATGCGCCGCGCCGCGTGACGGCCAGCCCGGCACCTGGATCACCGCAGCCATGCAGCAGGCCTATCGCGCCTGGCATGAGGCCGGCTACGTGCACAGCATCGAAACCTGGATTGACGGCGAACTGGCCGGCGGCCTCTACGGCATCAGCCTGGGCCGCATGTTCTTCGGTGAATCCATGTTCACCCGCGCGCCCAACGCCTCGAAGATCGCGCTGGCCTATCTGGTGCGCTATCTGGCCGCGCAAGGCGTGCAACGCATCGACTGCCAGCAGCAGACGCGCCACCTGGCCAGCCTGGGCGCGCGCCCCATCCCGCGCGCCGCTTTCCTGCAGCATGTGCGCACCGCCACTGCGCTACCTGCCGTCGCGTGGGCGCGGGGCACGCTGGACAGCGCTGGCCGCTTGCATCCCGACACAGCATCGGGCCCGGGGTTCGGCGTTAATATGTAGCCACTCCCCTTGCGGGCCTGCTGCCGCATTGCGGGACCTCCGATGAGCCAGCTCAAAGAACTCCCTTTCTCCACCCTGCAGTTCTACGCCACCGCTCCCTACCCTTGCAGCTATCTGCCGGGTCGCCAGGCACGGTCGCAGGTTGCCGCGCCCGGTCATCTGATCAACGCAGGGACGTATTCGCAACTGGTGGAGCAAGGTTTTCGGCGCAGCGGGCTGTTCACCTACCGGCCCCATTGCGACAACTGCCACGCCTGTATCCCGGTGCGCGTGGATACGGCGGGCTTCGCGCCCAATCGCAGCCAGCGCCGCGCCTGGCGCGATCACCAGGGTTTGCAGTCATTCGTGGCGGAGCTGGCCTGGTCGCCCGAGCACTACCGGCTCTATACGCGCTACCAGCAGGGCCGCCATCCGGGCGGCGGCATGGACGAGGACAGCCGCACGCAGTATGCGCAATTCCTGCTCACCAGCCGTGTCAACACCCGCCTGGTCGAGTTCCGCGACGAGACCGGCGAGCTGGTCATGGTGTCCATTATCGACGTGCTGGACGACGGCCTGTCGTCCGTCTACACCTTCTACGATCCCGACATTGCCGGCAGCCTGGGCACCTACAGCATCCTGTGGCAGATCGAACAATGCCGCACGCTGAACCTGCCCTGGCTGTACCTGGGCTACTGGATCGCCGACAGCCGCAAGATGTCCTACAAATCCAGCTTCCATCCAGCCCAGTTCCTGGTCGACGGCGTGTGGGGCGACCAGCCCGCGTTGCCGCTCGCCTGATCCGCCCCTTCTTTGAAGCGCCAGGGGCGGCGCAGGGCCGGCAAAATTCGCTCTACAATTCCGCCCCATGTCTATCCTCTTCCACGCCTATCCCCTGGCCCGCCCGGCGCTGTTCGCCATGGACGCGGAAACCGCCCACGAAGTCACCTTGTCGGGCCTGCAACGCGCCTATGAATGCGGTGCCACCCGCAAGCTCATGCACGCGCAGCCGAAGGCGCCAAGCACGCTGATGGGCTTGCAGCTGGCCAACCCGATCGGGCTGGCCGCGGGCCTGGACAAGAACGGCGCCTATATCGACGCACTGGGCAACCTGGGATTCGGCTTCATCGAGGTGGGGACCGTGACCCCGCGCGCGCAGCCCGGCAACCCCAAGCCGCGCATGTTCCGGCTGCCGCGCGCCAATGCGCTGATCAACCGGCTGGGCTTCAACAACCAGGGCCTGGAAGCCTTCCTGGCCAATGTGCAGCGCAGCACCTGGCGCAAGCAAGGCGGCATTCTGGGGCTGAACATCGGCAAGAACGCGGACACGCCCATCGAGCGCGCCGCGGATGACTACCTGATCGGGCTGGAAGGCGTGTATCCGCATGCCGACTACGTGACGGTGAATATTTCATCGCCCAACACCAAGAACCTGCGCGCGCTGCAAGGCGGCGACGAACTGTCGGCCCTGCTGGCGCAACTGGCGGACAAGCGCCGCGCGCTGGAAGACCAGCACCAGCGGCGCGTGCCCATGGCGGTGAAGATCGCTCCGGACCTGACAAACGAACAGATCGATTCCATCGCGGAAACGCTGCCGCGCCACGGCATCGACGGCGTCATCGCCACCAACACCACCCTCTCGCGCGACGCCGTCACCGGCCAACCGCATGCCGAGGAAGCGGGCGGCCTGTCGGGCGCCCCGGTGCATGAACTGTCTCTGGCCGTCATCCGCCGCCTGAAGGAAAAGCTGGGCGGCAGCCTGGCGATCATCGGCGTGGGCGGCGTGATGTCGGGCCGCCAGGCGCGCGAAAAGATGGATGCGGGCGCCGACGCCGTGCAGCTCTATACCGGCCTGATCTACCGCGGCCCGGCGCTGGTAGGCGAGTGCGTGCGCGCCGTGGCGCGCTGAGCCCAGACGCGGCCGGCATCCGCCGGCCGTACAGCGAAAAAAGCAGGCAAAAAAAGGGGCCACCCGGTGGGTGGCCCTAATTCCAGCTCTGCTCTGTCACTCAACAGTACTACATAACTGCGGTTTGCGCAGCACTGCGCGCCAAAAACTTAGGCGCTGCGGCGGCTGCGGCTGGCAACCTTGGTGGCGGCGTCGGCGGCATCCGAGGCAGCCTTGAAGGTCGCGTTGGCGGCGGCATTCAGGTTCGACTCGGCGACTTCGGCGGCCTGCTTGGCGGCCTTGGTCATCGAATCGTAGGCGCTGGTCGCGGTGGCCAGCGAGGACTTGATCAGGGCAACGGCGCTTTCGGAGCCGGTCGGGGCGTTCTTGGAGAACTGGTCGACGGCTTCGCTCAGCTGCTGCTGGCCTTCGGCGATCTGTTCCTCGGTCAGCTTGACCAGGCTGGTCTGCACGCCGGCAACGATGTCGTACACGTGCTTGGTGTAGGCCATGGCCTTTTCGGCGCCCGGCTGCAGCAGGCCCGAGGCGAAAGCGGCGGCTTCCTGCGGATCCTTGACTTCAGCGGCTTGCTGTGACTTCTGGGCGACTTCGTCCAGGGTGGCCTTGACGACCTTCAGGTTCAGCTCGACCAGCTTTTCGAAGCCGGCGAACACGGCCGACTGGGCGGCCACGATGGTGTTGATGCTGGCCTTTTGACGGTCCAGGACTTGTTGCGGGATAGCGCTCATAGAATGCTCCTTCAGGGTAGCCGGAGGCTGTCCGGCAAATAAGGAATGGTTGTCTGCGACGAACTATAGAAACGTGCGCGGAAACTGGTACTACAAGCTACCGCCGGCCCGTTTGATGCACTGCACAATTGACATTCTAGGCTGAGAAAAATCCTTGTCAAGGAGTTTTTGTGCGACGCAACAGAGAATTGCACTTTGACGGTGCATGCCTTGTCCGGGTTTGATCCAGCACAAAGGTTTCCCAGGATTCAGGAAATACCCGAAGTGACGTCGTATCAATTGTTTTCTAAACTGCTTTCACGCTGATGACAGACAAATAAACCCACAAGTCAGCGCGCACCAGCAAATCGCAGCAAACCCTGCAATTGGAGACTCCATGACCCTCATCCCCCGCACGCTTTCGGCCTTGCTCGCGGCCAGCGCCATGCTCGCAGCCGGCGCCGCCCAAGCCGAATATCCGGATCGCCCCATCAACATGGTGGTGCCGTTCGCCGCTGGCGGCCCGACGGACAACGTCGCGCGTTCGCTCGCGGAAGCCATGCGGCCGAGCCTGGGCCAGACGGTCGTGGTCGAGAACAAGGGCGGCGCCGGCGGCACCATCGGCACGACCCAGGTAGCGCGCGCCCAGCCTGACGGCTACTCCGTCCTGCTGATGCACGCCGGCTTCTCGACGGCGCCCTCGCTGTACAAGAATCCGGGGTACGACCCCTACAAGAGCTTCGAGCCCATCGGCCTGGTGGTCGACGTGCCGATGACCATCATCGCGCGTTCGGACTTCCCGCCCAACAACATCAAGGAACTGGCCGAGTACGTCAAACAGAACAAGGACAAGGTGTCCCTGGCCAACGCCGGCATCGGCGCCGCCAGCCATCTGTGCGGCACCATGCTGGTCGAGGCGCTGGGCGTACAGCTGCTGACCATCCCCTACAAGGGTACGGCGCCCGCCATGAACGACCTGCTGGGCAAGCAGGTGGACCTGCTCTGCGACCAGACCACCAACACCACCCAGCAGATCGACAGCGGCAAGGTGAAGGCCTACGCCGTCACCAGCCTGAAGCGCGTCCCCACGCTGCCGAACCTGCCGACCATGGACGAATCCGGCTACAAGGGCTTCGAAGTGGGCATCTGGCATGGCATGTGGGTGCCGAAGGGCACGCCCAAGCCCGTCGTCGACAAGCTGGTCAAGAGCCTGCAGGCTGGCCTGGCCGATCCCAAATTCCAGGAACGCATGAAGCAGCTGGGCGCGACTGTGCTGACGTCCGAAGCGAACCCGCAAGCCCTGGAAGCCAAGGTCAAGCAGCAAGTCCCGCAGTGGGGCGAGCTGTTCAAGAAGGCTGGCGTCGAACAGCAGTAACCCAAACCATGCGCCCTGGCGGCGCATGCAAAAAGAAAAGCCCCGTCCGGGGCTTTTCTTTTTTTGCAGGCCGGCCCTGGATTACGGGCGCAGAGCCTCTGCGGCCATGCCCAGACCGTTGAAGCCGGTGGAAACGGAGGGCTCGTAGCCCAGCGCTTCCGAGATGCTGGCGGCGGTGTCGACCAGCGCCTTGATCCAGTCGTCCTGCAGGCGCTCGGCGGGGGCCGAAATGGACAGGCCGGCGACCAGCTTGCCGGTATCGTCGAAAATGCCGGCGGCGATGCAGCGCACGCCGAGTTCCAGTTCTTCGTTGTCGCGCGCATAACCGTGGCGCCTCACGAGCGCCAGTTCGCGCTCCAGGCGGTCCAGGTCGGTCAGGCTGTTGCGCGTGTGGCCGGCCAGGCCGGTGCGCAGCGCGTAGGCCCGGACCTGGCGCGCATCGGCGGTGGACAGGAACAGCTTGCCGGTGGAGGTCAGGTGCAGCGGCGCGCGGCCGCCGATGGCGCGGACCACCTGCATGCCGGAACGCTCGCTCCAGGCGCGGTCGATGTAGACGATCTCGTCGCCCTGCTGGACCGACAGGTTGATGGTCTGCCCGGTCAGCTTGTGCAGCGAGCGCATGGCGGAAATGGCCGCCTCGCGCACGTTCAGGCGCCCCTTGACCAGCGAACCCAGCTCCAGCAGGCGCATGCCCAGCTGATACAGGCCGTTGTCGACGCGTTCGACATAGCGGCCCACGACCAGGTCGTTAAGGATGCGATGCGCGGTGGACGCATGCAGGCCCGTGGTCGCGGACAGTTCTTTCAGCGTAACCGGATCCGGCTGCGCGGCCAGGGCATCGAGCAGACGCATGGCGCGTTCGATCACCTGGATGGCGATGGGATGGGCGGAGGCGCCTTCGGTCTCGGCGTCCAGGGCGTTGCGGGTAGTGGGGAGACGGGACATGGAAAGGGGGGCGTGGACAGCCGCGCCGCCTGTAGGGCCCCACCTTAGGGAACCGGACTTGCGGCATTGCAGCAAACAGTTCTTTCCCGTATTGTGAAATTTACTGGCGCGTTTGGCAACCGCTTTTTGTATCAAAAAAAGGGCCGCACATCGGGTGCGGCCCTGACTTCAGGCTACTGGCGGGGGCGCCAGCCTGCCTCCCAGGCGCAGCACCTCGGCCCGCAAATACTCCAGCGCTTCGGCTGCCGCGGCCGGTTCGCCCTTCACTCCCAGGTCGATATGGGGGGTGCCGCCGGCCTCGCCCACGCTGGGCAGGCTGAACGCGCGCACGCCGGGCCAGCGCGTTTCCACGGCCTGCATGGCCGGCGCAATACGCGATTCGGGCATGCTGAATACCAGGAAGGAATGCTCCGCGTGGGCGCGCACATGCTGCAGCGCACGATAGCGCGTGTCCAGCGTCCATTCCAGCATGGGCCACGCCATGACGGGAAAGCCCGGCACGAAGGTGTGGTCCTTGATGAAGAAGCCGGGAATGCGGTTGTAGGGATTCGGGACGATCTCGCAGCCTTCCGGAAACACGCCCATCTGCAGGCGCTGCTGGTTTTCCGGCGCGCTCATGTCGGCTGTGCCCTGCCCCTTGGCAGCCATCTCGGCCGTGCGCAGCGCGATGGCCTCTTCGGCCTCCGGGTGCAGCGCCAGCGGCAGGCCGAGCGCGGCCGCGGCGGCCTGGCGCGTGTGGTCATCGGGCGTGCCGCCGATGCCGCCACAGGAAAACACCACATCGCCGGTGGCAAAGCTGCGCTTGTAGGTGGCGATGAGCGTGTCGCGGTCGTCGGGCACGATTTCAGCCCAGCCCAACTGCATGCCGCGCGCGCCCAGAAGCTCGACGACCTTGGAAAAATGCTTGTCCTGACGGCGGCCCGAGAGGATTTCGTCCCCTACGATGATGAGGCCAATGCGGCGGGCGGCGGATTCTGCGGCCATGTCCGATTCCAGAAGTTGAGAAGAATGACGCGATTCAGACGTCGATGACCCGGTCCTCGCGCAAGCGCTTGAGCGCTTCCAGACCGTAGTGGGCGTAGACCAGGGCCGAGAACACCGGCAGGATGACCCACGCGGGCGGCAACAGGTTCAACAGCGAGCAGATCAGGCCTATGGTCCAGAAGCCGCCGTTGTTGCGTTCCAGGATCAGCTTGCGCTCGGCGGGGCTGGCGTGTTCGACGATGGCGTCCACGCGCATCATGCGCGAAAACGCGAACGCCCACCAGAAGATCGACAAGGCGATAGCCATGGGCGGCACCAGCCACAGCGGCAGCGTCAGCAGCCAGCCCGCGGCAAAGGCCAGCGATACCCAGATCGCGTTCCATACGCTGACCGCCGTCGCATGCTTGCCTTGCCGCGTGACGCTCACATACTCACGCTTGCCGACGTGGTTCAGCACCAGCGGCATCACGAACACGGCGGCAATCGCCAGGCCGAGGATGCCCGATACCGGCAACAGGATGGCCACCGCGATCACGGGGATCATGTAGACCTTGAGCGAGAACAGCCCCATCGCCAGCATCCAGTCCTCGGCCCGGTTGACGAAGTCCCAGCGCGCCGCCTCGGCAGCCAGCCATTCGTTCAGCGGCGTCCAGAACAGGTACAGCAGCAACAGGGCCCCCACCAGCGCGATCAGGAACGGCAGCAGCACCGCGAACAGCATGGAGGGATGGCATTGGGACACCAGGGCGCGCTTGAACGCCTGGCCCACGCTGACGGCGCCGGCCCCGGCAGCGGAAAATCGGCCGTTGTCGGGCGTGGCGGAATCAGTGCGCAAAGCAGTCATGGACGAGGAATGAGGGGGTAGACATCCCGGGTATGATAGTCAAACACGCCTTCATCTGCCCACATGTCCCTACTTGTACCCGATACCGACCTGGCCGCGCTGCGCGCGCGGCTGGGCTCATCGCCCGACGCCTGGCTGGTGGCCTGCTTCTGCGCGGCCTGGTGCGACACCTGCGAGCAATACAAGCCCAAGCTGCAAGCGCTGGCCGCCGCCATGCCGCGGCACGTCTTCGCCTGGATCGACATCGAGGACCACGCCGAACTCTTGGGCGACGAAGACGTGGAGAACTTCCCCACGCTGCTGGTGCAGATCGGATCGAAGGTGGTGTTCTACGGCCCCATGCTGCCGCACATCGGCCACCTGGAACGCCTGCTCGAAAGCCTGAATGAAAACAGCCCTGCGGTCGCCACCGCGCTGCCGGACCTGCCGCGCATGCTGGCCGCCTGAGCCGCAGCGGGCGTCACGCGCGCCAGCCATAAAAAAACCCGCAAACCTAAGGGCTTGCGGGTTTTTTCATGCCGGCGCCTTTCAGGGCTTGCGGCTGCCGCCCAGCAGGACGGCGATCTGGCGCTTCGGCCCCGAGGATGCGCCGTTGCTCCTGGGCGCCGGTTCTTCGGCGGGCGCGGACGGCGCCGAGGGCTCGTAGGGCTTCAGGAAGAAATCGTCCACGGGCTGGCGCGGCGCGCCGGACGAATAGCCGGAGCGGCGGTCGGACGAACGGCCGCGGTCGCCGCGGCTGTCACGGCTTTCACGACCCTCGCGCCCTTCGCGCGACGACGAACCGCGGCGCTCGTCGCTGCGGCGGTGGCTGCGCGCGACCAGGTCGGCAGGAACATCCAGGGTGCCGCGCGGCACTTCGCGCTTGATGAGTTTTTCGATGTCGAGCAGGAAGCGTTCTTCGTCGGGCGTGAACAAGGCGATGGCCTCGCCCGATGCGCCCGCGCGGCCCGTGCGGCCAATACGGTGCACGTAGTCTTCCGCGTTGTACGGCAGGTCGTAGTTGATGACGCAAGGCACGCCAGCCACGTCGAGGCCGCGCGCGGCCACGTCGGTAGCCACCAGCACTTCCAGTTCGCCGGCCTTGAAGGCTTCCAGCGCCTTCATGCGGTCGGCCTGGGTCTTGTCGCCGTGAATGGATTCAGCCTTGACGCCGTCTCGTTCCAGGTCGCGGGCCAAGCGCGCCGTGCCGATCTTGGTGTTGGAAAACACGATGACCTGGTTCAGGCCGCGCGACTTCACCAGATGCACGACCGCGGCGCGCTTGGCGTCGCTGGGCATCTTGTAGGCGATCTGGGTGATCGTGTTGGCGGTGGCGTTGCGCGCCGCGACTTCGATTTCGACCGGTTGATTCAGGTACGAGCGGCCCAGCTTGCGGATTTCATTGCTGAACGTGGCGGAGAACAGCAGGCCCTGGCGCTGCGCGGGCAGCAGGCGGATGATGCGCTCCAGGTCGGGCAGAAAGCCCATGTCCAGCATGCGGTCGGCTTCGTCCAATACCAGGATGCCGACCTGGCTCAGGTTCACGTTCTTTTGCTCGACGTGGTCGAGCAGGCGGCCGGGCGTGGCCACCAGCACTTCGCAGCCGCGGCGCAGGGCTTCCTTCTGCGGACCGATATCCACGCCGCCGAACACCACCGCCGAACGCAGGGGCGTCTGCTTGCTGTAGCGCTTGACGCTTTCGTAGACCTGGTCGGCCAGTTCGCGCGTGGGCGTCAGGATCAGCGCGCGCACCGGATGGCGCGCGGGCGATGCGCTGGTATTGGCCAGCGGCATGAGGCGATGCAGGATGGGCAGCGTAAAGGCGGCCGTCTTGCCGGTGCCGGTCTGGGCTGCGCCCATGACGTCGCGCCCTTCCACCACGACGGGGATGGCCTGCGCCTGGATCGGCGTGGGCGTGGTGTAGCCGGTTTCGGCGATGGACTGCAGAAGCAGAGGGTGCAGCCCGAAATCGGTGAACGTCGGCGCGGGCGCGGCAGGTGCTACGGATTGAGTGGATTCAGTCATCAGGGTTAGGCAGATACCGGGACCAGTGAAAAAGAACAAAACGAGAGTGCTACGCGCACTGCACTACATATGCATCGGAACAACCTGAACACGCGCAATCTGCATCCTGCCTTGCTGGCCAGGCGGCGCATTCTGGATTCGATACTTATGAGGGCAGTACCAGGCCCGGATTGCTGTGGATAACATGATTTTAGCGCAGCCGCATTACCACACGGTCCAGCCGCCTTCTGAAAGGCATTGCAAACGCCTTCCGCCCGCTGTCAGCAAGCGCCCGCCGGGCATACCAGCCGCGTCCACTGGATGGACGTTTTGGGTAATGACTCTTAGCCGGCCAGCCAGCGCAGGCCCCAGAGCGCCAGCATGCCGACGATGATGACCAGCACCGCGCTGCGGGTGCGCAGGAATACCAGGATGGCGAGTACGCCTGCGACCAGCTTGTAGTCGAACACCGGCCCCAGGCCGGCCTTCCAGGGCAGCAGGTCGGGCACGATGATGGCGGTCAGGGCGGCGGCGGGCGCGTAGCGCAAGGCGCGGCGCACGCCTTCCGGCAGGGGGATGTAGTCGCCGAACAGCATGAAGCCGGCGCGCGTCAGCACACTGCACAGCGCCAGCAGCAGGATGGCGGAATAGACGTAGATTTCAGCAGGCCAGAGGGTCATGCGCGGGCCTTGAAGTAGCGTTCGGCCCAAATGCCGGCGACCACGCCCGCCACCACGGCGGCGGCCAGGCCCAGGCGCAGCGGCAGGACCTGCCCGGTCCAGGCGACCACGCCGGCTGCCAGCATGGAAATCAGCATGGGCTTGGTGCTGGCCAGCGGCACCGTGATGGCCAGCAGCGCCAGCACCGCGGCAAAGTCCAGCGACCAGTCCGTGGGCACCATGGAGCCCAGATAGATGCCGACGATGGACGAGGTCTGCCACACGAACCAGCCCGGCGCGATGGCGCCCAGGAAGAACCAGAGCTGCTCGCGGGTGCCGCGCACGGCCGCATCGCCAAAGCGCGGCATGAACAGCACGAAGCCCATGTCGGTCGTGAAATACCCCAGCCCCAGCCGCTTGGGCCAGGACAGGTGGCGGAAATAGGGATGCAGCGCCGCGCCGAAAATGAGAAAGCGCAGGTTCACCACGCAGCCGGCGGCGAAGATCAGCCAAAGCGGCGCGCCAGTGGCGATGAGCGGCAGGGACGTCAGTTGGGCCGAGCCCGCGTACAGCAACAGGGTCATGGCCAGCGCCATGGTTTCGGTCAAGCCCGACTTGACCATGGCCACGCCGGTGACCAGCCCCCAAGTTGCGGTGGCGATCAGGGCGGGCACGATGGCGTGCACGCCAGCCCGGAATGCAGCGATACGCTCCTGGCGGACCGCGACGGGGTCTTCGGATTCAGGAAGCGCGGATTCAGAGGACAACTGCTGGCCCCTGGCGATTCGGACAGGACGACATGGAAACTCTAAGGAAAAGGAACGCACGACAACCCGTTCGCCCGCCGGGATCACTACGCGCGGGCCTGGCGGCGCCGCGCCGGGGCGCGAATAGGGGCGTATTGTAACCTCGCTGCTTGATACAATACGGGCCTCGGGATTCTTGGGCGCTTGGGAGTAGACCATGTCGATGGCAGACCGCGACGGCTTCATCTGGTATGACGGCAAGCTCGTACCGTGGCGAGACGCGACCACGCACGTCCTGACGCACTCCCTGCATTACGGCCTGTCGGTATTCGAAGGCGTGCGCGCCTACCGCTCCGAGATCGGCACCGCCATCTTCCGCCTCGAAGACCACACCAACCGCCTCTTCAATTCGGCTCACATCTACCAGATCCCGATGCCCTTCGATCGCGACACGATCAACGAGGCGCAGCGGACGGTCGTGCGCGAAAACCAGCTGGAAGCCGGCTACCTGCGCCCCCTGGTGTTCTACGGCCCCGAAAAAATGGGCGTGTCGCCCAAGGGCGCCCGGGTGCACGTGGCCATCGCCGCCTGGCCCTGGGGCGCCTATCTGGGCGAAGAGGCGCTGTCCGCAGGCATCCGCGTCAAGGTGTCGTCATTCGCGCGCCAGCACGTAAACGTCACGATGCCGCGCGCCAAGGTGGCCACCACCTACGCCAATTCGATCCTGGCCAATACCGAGGCCCTGCAGGACGGCTACGACGAAGCCCTGCTGCTGGACACGGAAGGCTTCGTGGCCGAGGGTTCCGGCGAAAACCTCTTCATCGTCAAGGACGGCGTGCTCTGCGAGCCTGAGATCGCATCCGCCCTGACCGGCATTACCCGCTCCACCATCCATGCGCTGGCCGCCGACCTGGGCTTGCGCGTGGTGACCAAGCGCCTGACGCGCGATGACGTCTACATCGCCGACGAGGCGTTCTTCACCGGCACGGCCGCCGAAGTGACCCCCATCCGCGAAGTGGACAACCGCCAGATCGGCTCCGGCCGGCGCGGCCCGATCACGGAGCGGCTGCAGAAAGCATTTTTTGACGTGGTGAATGGCCGCAACCCGAAGTACCATCACTGGCTGAGTAAAGTCTGATCCGCGCGGCCCGGTCCATGACCAGGCCGCATCATTGCCCCAACCTGCCGATTACCGGTTTTTTTTCAGGAATATCCATGACCGCTGCTGCTCCGGCCGCCGTCCCCCACCCCCACGAAGTCATCGAGGTCGGCGCTGACGACCTGCCCGTGTTCTGTCCGGGCCCCAAGGCGCCGCTCTGGAGCATGCATCCGCGCGTGTTCCTGGACGTGGCCCGCACCGGCTCCGCCAGTTGCGCCTACTGCGGCGCCGAATACCGCCTGAAGCCCGGCACCGTATTGCACGGCCACGGGCACTGAGTCACCCGCTCTATAACGTCCACCCGTTTCCGCCGCCATGTTCGCCACGCCCGAAGAAGCAGAGCACGCGTTCTACGAAGCCCTCGACCAGGCGGACGTCGTACGCCTGATGCAAGTCTGGGCGGACGACGAGGAAGTCGTCTGCATCCATCCGGGGGGCCTGCGCATCGTCGGCCACTCGGCGGTGCACGATTCCTGGCAGCAGGTGCTGGCCAACGGCCCGCTGCACGTGCGCCCATTGCGCCCGCTGGTCATGCTCAGCATGATGTGCGCGGTGCACGTGCTGGTGGAACAGGTGGCGGTGCAGACGCGGGAAGGCACGCAATTCGCCAATTGCTACGCCACCAACATCTACCACAAGGGGCCCACCGGCTGGCGCATGGTCATGCACCATGCCTCGCCGGCGCCCACCGAAGCCGGGGTGCTCGACTTGCACGACGTACCCGACATGCTGCACTGAATCGGGTGGATTTTTAGTTGGCCGCTGCTCGTCTTGATACAACGCCCTGTCCCGTCCCCTCCTGGTTGCCCGGAGGCGACAGCCAGACGGTTTATGCCGCCCTGTTCGCGCAGTATCACCGCATCGCATTCGTACGCGAACGGGTGGACACGCCCGACACCGACTTCGTCGATTTCGATTGGACCGGTCCGGGCCTGTTCCCACACAAGTCCGCCGACGGTGCGCCCGTCAGCGGCCAGCGTCCGGTTGCCAATGGCAAGACCGCCGCGGCCCGGTGGATGACGGATGCGGACTGGAAGTCCCTGCCGCATACGCCCGATACCCCAGCCCTGATCCTGTTCCACGGCCTGGAAGGCGGCAGCAACAGCCGCTATGCGCAGTCCATCGCGCATCACTTCCGCGCGCGCGGCTGGATCGTGGTGATCGCGCATTTCCGCGGCTGCTCGGGCGTGCCCAACCGCCTGGCCCGCGCCTACTACTCGGGTGATTCGGCCGAGGTCGGCTTCATGCTGAATACCGTGCGCCAGCGCATCCCGCATGCTCGATGGCATGCGGTCGGCGTATCGCTGGGGGGCAACGCCCTGCTCAAATACCTGGGCGAACACCAGGAGGATACCGGCTGGCTGACGGCCTGCGCGGGCGTGTCCGTGCCGCTGGACCTGGTGGCCTGCGGCAAGACGCTGTCCACCGGCATATTCAACCGCAGGGTCTACACCGCCCATTTCCTGAAGACGCTCAAGCACAAGGTGCTGGAGAAGGCGCACCGCTATCCCGGCGCCGTGGACGTCATGCGCATCGCCCATGCGCATGATCTGCGCGAATTCGACGACACGTACACCGCGCCCATGCACGGTTTTCGCAATGCGCTGGATTACTGGACGCGGGCGTCCAGCAAGCCCTGGCTGCCGAAGATATCCGTGCCGACGCTGGTGCTCAATGCCCGCAACGATCCGTTCGTGCCGGCCGCGTCGCTGCCGACGCCCGAGGAATGCTCGTCCACCATCCTGCTGCATCAGCCTACCGATGGCGGCCATGCCGGTTTTCCGACCGGCAGCTTCCCCGCCCACCTGAACTGGCTGCCCCAGCGGCTGGGACGCTTCTTCGAAACCGGCCTGTAGGGCGCGTCCTGCGCCCTGCCCGGCTCGGCCGGGCGCTCAGCCCGACTTGAAGCGTTCCAGCAACTGGCGCTCTTCGGCCAGCTTGTCCTTCACTTCCTTGATCTGCACGTCGATCTGAGACTGCTCGTAGAAGTCGGTGGACATGTTGCGCGCCTGCTGCAGCTGCGATTCCGCGGCGGCGTATGCGCCCGTCATGACGTAAAAGCGCGCCTGGTCGCGGCGCGCGGCCACGGGCTTGCCGTTGCGGTCTTCGCTCTGCGCCAGCATCTGGTAGAGGCTGGGCTCGTCGCTGCCCCATTGCTTGATCTTGGCCCGCAGGTATTCCTGCGCGTCCGTGTGGCGGCCGACGCTTTGCAGCGCCTGGGCGTAGGCGATGCCCAGGGCCCGGTGGGCGGGCCAGCGCTTGGTGCCAGCCTGGGCGAGCTCCAGCGCCCGGGGGTACTCCTTGCGGGCCAGGGCGATATCCACACTGAGCTTGGCCAGCTGGGCCGAGCTTCGACCGTCCGCCGACGCCAGGTTCCAGTTGCGCTCGGCCTCGGCCAGGTTGTTGCGCTGGAACGCCTGCAGCGCCAGGCCGTAGTAGGCGGCCGACTTGCGCACGCCCGACAGGGCCTGGGCCTCGTCCTGCAATTGCTGGCCGGCGGTGCGCAGGCTGACCGCGTCGCGGCCCTGCACCACGCGCATCTTGGCGCGTATGTACCAGAAATCGTCGCTATCCACGTGGCGCGCCACCGGAGACTGGTTGCGCACCCGATTCTGCACGTCCGACATACGCTCGATGGACAGCGGGTGGGTGCTGGCCCATGAGCCGCCGCCCGCGCCTTCATTCAGGCGCGACGCATTCATCAGGCGCCCGAACATCTGCGCCATGCCTTCGGCGTCGTAGCCCGCCTTGGTCAGCATCTGCAGCCCGGCCCGGTCGGCTTCGCGTTCCGCATCGCGTGAAAAACCCAGCTGGCGGTTGATGGCCGCGGCCTGGCCGAATGCCGCCACGCCCACCGCCAGGTTGCCGCCGCCCCCGGCCAGGGCCGCCAGCAGCGCCCCCGCCAGGCTCGCCAGCATCACCATGCTGTTCTGGTTCTGCTGGGTCATGCCGCGGGCGATGTGGCGCTGCACGACGTGGCCGATTTCGTGCGCCAGCACCGCCGCCAGTTCGGACTCGCTGGCGGAAGCCACGATTAGTCCCGTATTGACGCCGATGAAGCCGCCGGGCATGGCGAAAGCGTTGATTTCGGGGTCGCGCACGCCGAACATCTCGACCTCGGGGACCGCGCCGGGCGCGAAGGCAGCCAGTTTGCGCCCCATGGTGGTGAGGTACTGGCTGAGTTCGGAATCGTCCACATAGGTCGGGTCGCGCCGCCCCTGGGCCATGATGGCCTCGCCCAGGCTGCGCTCCAGCGCAGGGGACAGTTCAGCGGCAGAGGCCGCACCCATCGAGGGCAGGCCTACGGGCTGCGCCCAGGCGGCGATGGGGAGGGCTGGGACGGCCAGGGCCACGGACAGCCCGACGATTGCACCCCGTTTCGCAATCGAGCAAATGGATGGCATTTTCCTGCGGTTCATAAGCCTATGATAGCGATGCGCTTAAAATGTTTCATCGATAGCCCCAACGAGGTCTCAATGCGTCCTGTCCGTAAAGCCGTTTTCCCCGTCGCCGGCATGGGTACGCGCTTCCTGCCCGCCACCAAGGCGATGCCCAAGGAAATGCTGCCCGTGGTCGACAAGCCGCTGATCCAATACGCCGTGGAAGAAGCCGTGGCCGCCGGGATCACCGATCTCATCTTCGTGACGGGGCGCAACAAGCGCGCCATCGAAGACCACTTCGACTCCGCGCCGGAACTCGAATCGGACCTGGAAAGCAAGGGCAAGCACGAGCTTTTGGCCATGGTGCGAGGCATTCTACCCGCGCATGTGAATTGCCTCTATATCCGCCAGTCAGCCCCGCTGGGACTGGGCCACGCGGTGCTGTCGGCCGCGCCGGCCGTGGGCGACGAACCCTTTGCCGTGCTGCTCGCCGATGACCTGATCGACTCCGACCAGCCCGCGCTGAAGCAGCTGATCGACGTGGCCGTGGCGCAGAACGCCAGTGTGCTCGGCGTGCAGGACGTGCCGCGCGCGGATACCCGCAAGTACGGCATCGTGGCCACCCGCCAGGGGGAGGCCAGCGCCAGCGGCCGCACGGAACGCGTCACCCATATCGTCGAAAAGCCCGACCCCGAAGCCGCGCCGTCGACGCTCGCCGTGGTGGGCCGCTACGTGCTGGAAGCCGCGATCTTCGACCACCTGCGCTCGACCAAGATGGGCGCCGGTAACGAGATCCAGCTGACCGACGGCATCGCCTCGCTGATGCGCGAGCGCGCCGTGTATGCGCACCGCTATGAAGGCGTGCGCTACGACTGTGGCAGCAAGGCCGGCATGTTCCAGGCCACCGTGGCGCTGGGCAAGAAGTACCACGGCCTGCTGCCGGAATAGCCACAAGCCTGCGGCTATTCGTGCCGCGTCAAGGCTTAAGCGCCGCGGCCTCGCGCCGGCCGTTGAAGCCTTGTTCCAGAATCTTCCGCGCCGAGGGCTCATGGGCCTTCGGCCCGCCGATGCCAAAGCGCTGTGCCGCCACGCCCATCAGGACGATCACGGCGCCCGGTGCGGACGTGTACAGCACCTCCTGGCGGTATGTACCCTCCAGCGTCATCGTCAGCAAGGCTGCGCAGATGAAATACGCCGAAGAGCTTCTAAGCTGACGGCGTATGCCACCCGCCGCGGTTTTCAGGCCGAAGCGGCGCGGGCACGGGCCTTGGAACGGGCCAGCGCATCGCGATCCGCCTTGCGCAAGCGCCCCTTGGCCGACAGGCGCATCAAGGTTCCCAGGGCCACCATCAGGCCGATCACCTCGACCAGCGCGGCCGGAATCCACATGGTCAGGCCGCCTATGGTCTGATCGGTCTGGGCCGACATGGCGATGGCGCGGCCGCATAGTTCGAACAGCGGATAGATGTCGCTTTCAGTGAAGGCAATGACCGCGCCGGCCACCATTTGCGGCAGCATCGTCAGCACGGGAGAAATGACCCGGCCGCCCGGCGTCATGGCCGCGGGAGGCGCGGGCCTGCGGTCCAGGATCAGGTTCCAGTACATGAAGCCGCTGATGACCACCGACCAGTTCATCAGGCGGTAGAGGCGCCAGTCCAGCATGGAATAGAACTGCACCGACGGGATCAGCCAGACCAGCACCAGGAAAACAAACAGCGTCGGCACGAAGATCTTGTGGGTCAGCACCGCCACCGTGGCGCGGCCGGCGCCGGTGCGCAGGAAGTCGCGCAGGCGGATGCGCCAGCGCATGGGCAGGCCCGCGCGCATCACCTGCCCCGGGAATGCCGCCATCACCAGCAGCGGCCCCAGATGGTGCAACACCAGATGCTGGATGCGGTGGATGAAGAACATGCGCTCGGCGTAGTAGTCCAGCCGGGTATGCATGGACAGGTACAGCAGCACCATGCCGGTCCAGAACAGGATGCTGCGGGCGGCGGTCACGCGATGGACCTTTTGGCCGCGCACGAACAGCACGATGGCCACCAGGAAGGAGGCCACCAGCGTGGGAGAGAACTCCCAGGGTATGAGCCATTCGAGACTATCCATGCAAACCATCCGGAAAACGTCGGGGCTGTACGAGGACGGGCGCCATGCGCCGCACCCGCCGATTGTAGTTGACCCCGGCCCGCCCTGCCCCGGCGCTCAGAAACGGTGCGAAATGCCCGTGCCCACCCGCGTGGTGTGGGAATGGGCAGGATCGAACTGGTCGTCCAGCGTGTAGTTCGACGCATAGCCGGCGAAGGCATAGAGCGTCGTGCGCGGGGACAGGCTGTAGGTATAGCCCAGCGTCATCACCTGCGCATTGCGCGCCGTCATGCCGTTGTCCCAATGCCAGTCCGGATGGGCCAGCGACCATTGCACCAGCACGGCGCCAGGCCCGACCGGCACGCTGGCCCCGACCAGCCAGGCATCGACCGTGCCGCCGCGCACGAAGGCAGCCGGTCCCAGGCCCATGCCCAGTCCGTCGGGATCGCCCCCGTCCAGCCCGACATCGCCGTTGCGCTGGCGCGACCATGCCAGGGACAGCTTCAGCACCTCGAAGTCATAGGAAGCGCCCAGCTGGACCGCTTGCGGCCGTCCGTTGCTGCCCGGCGGCGCGTCGGCCAGGCGCAGCTGGTCCCAGGTGGCGACCGCCAGCAAGGGTCCATCCTCATATTTCAGGCCGAGACTGAGCGCGCGGTTGTTGTTGGCTGTTTTGAACTGGCTGCGGTCGTCGGCGTCGAAGGAATAGCCGATGCCTGCCTGGAAGCCCTGCCATACCGGCGTGTAGTAATTGACCAGGTTGCTGAGCTGGTAGTTGTCGGACGCCTTGAAGGTGGCGCCCATGCCCATTTCCTTCCAGGACGCGATTTCCAGGGAATTGCCGTAGACCTGGCCTATGGTGTGCTGGCGCCCCAACCGCAGGTCGCCGAAGCTGTCATGCCCCAGGCCGACCCAGGCGGCGTAATTGAAGTAGCGGTCGTCGTCGGCCCGCTTGCCCGACGAGGGATCGAAGCCGCTTTCCAGCTGGAACCTGGCGCTCCAGCCCCCGCCCATGTCTTCCGCCCCTGTCATGCCCCACAGGGTATCGGTCAATCCGCCGTTGAGCAGCCCGCTGTGACTGCCCTGCCCCGAGACCGAGGTGACGGCCAGCCCCGCGTCCACCACCCCGTACAGCGTCAGCCCCTGCCCGGTCTCGGCGCAGCGACCCGCCAAGGGAAGGGCCAGGCCCACTGCCATCAGCGCGGCAAAAGTAGCGATTCTCATGTGTTTCTCCTGATCGCGCGGCGGGCTTGCGCCCGCCGCGGGCCTCATCTACTTATTGCCAGCCGTAGCGGCGGACCCAGATTCCCTTCAGGAACTGCGTCAGCGTGCAATAGGCCAACAGGATGCCGATCAGCCAGGGGAAGTAGCTCAACGGCAGCGGCTGCAGCTGGAGGTACTCGGCCAAGGGCGAAAACGGCAGCAGCAACCCCATCGTCACCACCAGCAGGGTCATGCCCATCAGCGGCCACGCGGCGCGGCTTTGCAGGAACGGGATCTTGCGTGTGCGGATCATATGGACGATGAGCGTCTGCGACAACAATCCTTCGACGAACCAGCCCGACTGGAATAGCGTCTGGTGTTCCGGCGTATTGGCCTGGAAAACGTACCACATGAGCGCATAGGTGGCGATGTCGAACAGGGAACTGATCGGACCGAAAAACACCATGAAGCGACCCAGGCCGTCAGGGTCCCACTGTTGCGGCTTCTTCAACAATTCTTCGTCGACATTGTCGAAGGGGATTGCGGTCTGGGAAATGTCGTACATCAAGTTCTGCACCAGCAGGTGGATGGGCAGCATCGGCAGAAACGGCAGAAAGGCGCTGGCGACCAGGACCGAGAAGACATTGCCGAAGTTCGAGCTGGCCGTCATCTTCAGGTACTTGAGCATGTTGCAGAAGGTCTTGCGACCTTCGATGACGCCGTCCTCCAGCACCATCAGGCTCTTTTCCAGCAGGATGATGTCCGCAGCCTCTTTGGAAATATCGACCGCCGAATCCACCGAGATGCCCACGTCGGCCGCCCGCAGGGCTGGCGCGTCGTTGATGCCGTCGCCCATGAAGCCCACGGTGTTTCCCTGGGCCCTGAGGCTGCGCACGATGCGCTCCTTGTGGGCCGGCGTGAGCCGCGCGAACACATTGGCCTCGCGTACGGCGGCGGCCAGTTGCGCCTCGTCCATTGCCTCGATATCGGCGCCCAGATAGACCTTGCGCACCTCGAAATCGACCTCGCGGCAGACCTTCTGCGTCACCAGCTCCACGTCGCCGGTCAGCACCTTCACTTCGATGCCGGAATCCTTGAGCGCCTTGAGCGCGGGGGCGGTGGATTCCTTGGGAGGATCCAGGAAGGCCATATATCCGACCAGCACCAGATCGGACTCGTCGGCCACGCCGTAGGTTTGCTGGGTGGGCGGCATTTCCTTGACGCCCACCGCGATGACGCGCAGGCCGTCGCGATTCAGGTCCGCCGTCACCCGGCGGATGTCGGCCCGGCGGGCATCGGTCAGCAGATGCTCTTCGTGGCCCACGCGCAGGCGGGTGCAGACCGCCAGCATCTCTTCCAGCGCGCCCTTGCAGATCAATTCGTGATGCTCGCGGCCATTCTCGGTTTCGTTGACCACGACCGACATGCGGCGCCGGGAAAAGTCGAAGGGGATCTCGTCGACCTTGCGGTACTTTGCCGCCAGATCCAGCTTGCGCTCGACTTCGGCGTGCTGCAGCACCGCCACATCCAGCAGGTTCTTCAAACCGGTCTGGTAGTAGCTGTTGAGATAGGCGTAGGCCAGCACGTCGTCGCTGCTGGCGCCGTAGACGTCGGTGTGGCGCTCCAGCACGATGCGGTCCTGGGTCAGGGTGCCGGTCTTGTCCGTGCACAGCACGTTCATCGCGCCCAGGTTCTGGATCGCGTCCAGCCGCTTGACCACGACCTTGCGGCGCGACATGCGCACGGCGCCCTTGGCCAGGGTGGCCGTGACGATCATGGGCAGCATTTCGGGCGTCAGGCCCACGGCGATGGCCAGCGCGAACAGCAGCGCCTCCATCCAATCGCCCTTGGTAAAGCCGTTGATCAGCATGACGATGGGCGCCATGACCAGCATGAAACGGATCAGCACCCAACTCACGCGGTTGATGCCCTGCTGGAACTGGGTCGGCGCGCGGCTGGTCTGCGTGACGCGCCCGGCCAATTGGCCGAAGTAGCTGCGCGAGCCCGTGGCGACCACCAGGGCGCTGCCCGAGCCGCTGACCACGTTGGTACCCATGAACGCCATGTTCTCAAGTTCCAGCGCGTTGGCGGTCTCGCTGCGCTGCGTGGCGTACTTTTCGACAGGCAGCGATTCGCCCGTCAGCGCGGCCTGCGCGATGAACAGGTCCTTGGCATTCAGGATGCGGCAGTCGGCGGGAATCATGTCGCCCGCCGACAGCAGCACCACGTCGCCCGGCACCAGCTCCGCCAGCGGCACCTCGATCTGGCGCGAGCCGCTGACATGCAGCGCCACGCCGAAATAGCGGCGGGCATCGCCCTCGGCCTGGGTCGCCGGGTCGCTGCGCAGCACGGTGGCGGTGTTCTGCACCATGGCCTTGAGCGCCTCGGCGGCGCGGCTGGAGCGCTGTTCCTGCGCAAACCGCAGCACGGTGGAGATGAGCACCATGGCGCCGATGATGAATACCGCCGTCCAGGACTGGTCGTCAGGCACGGCCATGCGCACATCGGTGAGCCAGGACAGCGCCGCCAGCGCGGTCAGAAGCAGGTTGAACGGATTGCGATAGGACAGCCACAGATGCGTGTACCAGGAGAGCGGCTTTTCGTGGTCGACCTCGTTGGCGCCGTAGCGTTCGCGCGCGGTCTGCGCCTGGGCCTCGGACAGCCCGCCGCGGCTGCTGCCGAACAGGGCGAACAGGGCGCCGAAGCCCATGCGCGACAGGTCCAGCATCTGGCGGTTGGCATGGCGCGCGGTGTCGGAAGACGCCGCGGCGGTCGCGACGCCGCGTTCCGGCATGGGCGAACGGCGGAAGTGTCTGGCGCTATGGCGCAGGCCCGCCGCCGACGTAAAGAAGGACTTGAGAAACTTGAACATCGGAGTGCTCCGGTTGTACGTGTAGTTGTTGGAGACACGGACGACCCTGCCCTCTGCTGGCTGCGCGCGGGCAGCAGCGGTCCGCGGCTTTCGCGCAGAAAGCCGTCAAACCGCCGCGTACAGGCGTGCGCAGGCGCCGGGGCAATGTTGCCGGTATCCGGATCGCATGAAATGCGCCGGGTGCGGAAAACGGATGGGAGCTAGCGGAGGAATCGGTGCCGGCGGCAGAGGCGCACGCGACGTGGGCCAGGCCGGTGATTCTTGGCTGCGGACTCCGTACGGGCCAGGATGACTATCCTGCCTGTCGGCTCGCAGCGAGGAGACAGGTCAGACAGGCATGCCGGCGCCGCGCACTGGGCGCAATCGAGGCTCGGGGTCTAAGGCACTGGGCATGATCTCTCCTGTGGAAGAAAGGACGGCTTCAGGCCAGCGCGGCCTGCGCGGCCGGCGTCGTGGTCTGGGTGCCGAAATGCACGTGGCGCACGGCGGGATTGGCGCTCAGGCGGCGCGCCTGCGACATCAGTTCGCCCCGCAGCTCCGGGGGGCAATTGACGGTAATGCAGGCGGATGCCATGCCAGGATCCCGGCCCTGGTCGATCTGCACTTGCGAGACGTCCAGGCCGGCGGCGCTGAAGTCCAGGCAGATCTGCTTGCGCAAGGCGCCCAGCTCGTCGCGCGGACAGATGACCGTCAGGCGCGAAGTGCCGCGGCGGCGGCCCAGGGCGGTGGCGCGGTCCACGCCGGCGCGGCGTAGGAACAAGTCGAAGAAACGCATAACGACCTCCATTGCAAGAATGGGGAGCGTGATCGCGAATACGCGCGCATGCGCGCTGCGCGTGGCGGACAGGCACGAGAAAAACGTGCGCGAACGCTGACGCTGCGGCTGAAGCGGCGGTTCTGGCGGTTTATGTTGGGGAGTTTCCCGGCAAGCCGCTGGCTTGCGCGATTGCCCGCCTGGAGCTTGGGATACAACCGCAACCTGTTCAACAGGCTGCGGCAGACGGAGTTCTGCGTGGACCTGTTAAACAGCGACGTCGATGCAAGATCGACAACTTTCGCCGGAATCGGTATTCACGAAGACTGCTCCTGGGATGGATAACGGGCAAGATTTTACGCGGGTTTCCACTTATGGACAAGGCTTTTGGCGCTAAATCGAGCCTGAATGCGGAAAAAAGCGCGGGGCCCCAAGCCCCGCGCACCAAACGCCGTCAGACGTAGAAATGCCAGCCCAGATAGGCTGCGAACACGGCATACAGGCCCCCCACGGCCGACAACGCCGGCACGCTCATGGCCGAGCGGCGGAAACGGAGCCACAGCAGGCCGATCGACAGCATCGTGAACAGGCCTGCCGCGAGCAGGGGACCGTCCAGCAGCCAGGGCGTCATGAAGATACCCAGCGCGCTTGGGATGGTCGCCTGAATCATCATGGCGCCCGAAATATTGGCCAGCGCCAGCCGTTCCTTGCCCTGGCGCACCCAGATCAGCGCGTTCATGATTTCCGGCAGCTCGGTCGCCACCGGCGCCAGCAACAGCGCGGCCACATGAGGCGATGCGCCCATCGCCACGCCCAGCAACTCGATCTGGTTCACGAACACATGCGATGCCCCGGCGATCACGACCAGGGCCAGCACCGTCTGCGTGACTGCCCAGAACATGCTCGGATCCTCGTCGCGCGGGCGCAGCTTCAGCGGTTCGAGGTCCTCGCTGTCCAGGCTCTCCTCGTCGTTGCTGAGCTCGCGCTTGACGTAAAGGCCGTAGGTGGCCAGGAACAGGATGCCCAACCAGGGCTTCCAGGCAAAGGCCAGCAGGCCCAGGCCCACCTTGAAGATGAAGATGCCCATGAACCAGGCCTGGTCGCGGGCCAGCCGGCGCTGGTCCGCGTTGATACAGTCCGCCTGCGTGGCCCGCCCGCGGCGCGAGCGCCACAGAGCCAGGCCAACCACCGCATACGCCAGCGTCGCCAGCACCAGCGGGCCGCCCATGGCGGCGCCGACGCCTATGTCTTTTTGCTCGGGGGTTTCGCCAAACACGACAGCCATGAAGGTCACGGCACTTTCCGGCAAGGCCGTACCGAACGCGGCCAGCACGGTGCCGGTGGCGGTGGCGCCAAGCTGGAAGCGATGGCCGACCCATTCGACGCCGTTCACGAAGAACTCGCAGGCGAAGTAGATCACTGCCGCTGACAGGAAAAACAGGAACAGGGTGAGAAACATATGGGCGAGCCGGACGAGCAGAAACCAATTGGCGCGACGTCGCGGCTCGCCCGGCTGGGGTGAACGCAACGCGGCCAAAGGTCTCGCCTGGCTGATCCATGCGGCGGGTGCCGCCGTGCATGGATACCGCTACTAGCGCCATGGAGTTCTAGCGGCTGCTGCGCAGCGCTGAACCACCAAGTCTGTTGACGCTAGCTCCTTTGTGGGGACAAAGGATGGCTACTCCCCAATGACAGAGCGGCGATTGTAGCAGCTTGGCCTGCGCGGTCCAGCGAATTCAGTGCGCCCCTTGCGGGCTGTCGCAAGCAGGGGATGGCAGGTAAAGTAAACGGCATCCTCACCCTGCCGGGGTTCGCGCCCCAGTCCGCCATGAGCCTGCCTCCCGACGACATCGCCCCTTACGCCGCGCGGCGCCAACGCCTGATGGCGCAGATGCGCGCGGAGGGCGGCGGCATCGCCATACTGGCGACCGCCCCGGAAGCCACGCGCAACCGCGACGCGGAATATCCATACCGGCACGACAGCGACTTCTTCTACCTGACCGGCTTCACCGAACCCGGCGCCTGGCTGGTGCTGACCGCCGGTGCGACCGACCGCGCCGTGCTCTTCTGCCGCCCCCGCCACATCGAACATGAAATATGGGAGGGCAAGCGCTTCGGCCCCGAGGCGGCCGCGGCGCATTTCGGCTTCGACGACGCCCATCCGCTCGATGCGCTGGACGAACTGATGCCGGCGCTGCTGCAGGACCATGCCACCTTGTACGCTCCACTGGCGGGCGACAAGCGCAGCGACGGGCGCCTGCACCGCTGGCTGGCCGCGGCGCGCGAGGCCGGCCGCGGCGGCCATGCGCCGCCTTCGCGCCAACAGGACATCCGGCCGCTGCTGGCCGAGATGCGGCTGATCAAGGACGCCACGGAAATCGCGGCCATGCGGCGCGCGGCCAAGATCTCCGCCGGCGCCCACGTGCGCGCCATGCGCGTGGCCCGCGCCGGCATGCGGGAGTACGAGATCGAGGCCGAACTGCTGTACGAGTTCCGCCGCCACGGCGCGCAATCGGTGGCCTACAACAGCATCGTGGCCGCCGGCGCCAATGCCTGCGTGCTGCACTACCCGGCCGGCGAAGCCGTGTTGCGCGACGGCGACCTGGTGCTGATCGACGCAGGCTGCGAGGTCGACAGCTACGCCAGCGACATCACCCGGACGTTCCCGGTGAACGGCCGCTACAGCGGTCCGCAGCGCGCGCTGTACGACCTGACGGTGGCCGCGCAGGATGCCGCCGCCCAGGCCACGGCGCCCGGCCGCAGCTTCAACGACGGCCATCAGGCCGCCCTGCGCGTGCTGGCGCAGGGCATGCTGGACCTGAAACTCTTGAAAGGCTCGCTGGACGGGGTGCTGGAATCCGGCGACTACAGCCGCTTCTACATGCACCGCACCGGCCACTGGCTGGGCCTGGACGTGCACGACGTGGGCGACTACCGCCAGCCCGGCCCGGCCCACGGCGCCGAACGCCCCTGGCGCAAGCTGGAACCGGGAATGATGCTGACGATCGAGCCCGGCATCTACGTGCGGCCCGCTGACGACGTGCCCGAGGCCTACTGGAACATCGGCATCCGCACCGAAGACGACGCGCTGGTCACGGACGAAGGCTGTGAACTCATCACCCGCGGCGTGCCGGTGCAGGCCGGCGAGATCGAAGCGCTGATGCGCGAGTAGGCTGGCGGCGCGCCAGATCCGCGCTAAAAGACGTAGCCGTCGAGCCAGCCCATGGCGATCCAGGTGTAGACCACCACCATGGCGATGGCGAACATGGACACGATGGCGCCGACCAGGCAGGCCAGGATCGCAACCAGCACCGGCCCCCAGCCGGTCTGGGTCGGCCGGCCCAATCCGTCGTTGTAGAGGCGGTCGAATTTCTCGTCCGGCATCAACGAGAACACCGCGCTCTCGATGAACCCGTCGACCATGGGTATGAACACCAGGAAGAAGGCGGGGTTGTCGTACCAGACAGGGTAGAAGCTGACGGCACAGAACAGGCTGATCAGCGTGTACGCGGTCACCAGCCAGGCGTGGCGGCGCCCCAGATACCACCAATGCGCCCCCACCGCCCCGAACAGGCAGGCCAGCAGCCCGACCGCGACCTTGCCGCGCGGGCGGCGGGCGGATGCTGCGGACAACGGGGATGAGGCCTGTAGCTGCGTCATGTCGATCGACCGGAAAGAGGACCACGGCGCCAAGACGCGCCGGCTGCTGCGGATTGTAGTGGACGGTTAAAATCCGGGCATGACTTCATCCGCCTTCGACATAGCGATTCTAGGCGCGGGCCCGGTGGGCCGCGTGCTGGCCCTGATGCTGGCGCGCGTGGCGCCCGACCCCGCGCGCATCGCGCTGCTTGCCGCCAGCGCGCCCGCCCCGGTCGCGCCGTCGGCGGCGGCGCCCGCCACGGATCCCCGCGTGCTGGCCATGAACCACGGCAGCCGGGTGCTGCTGGAGTCGCTGCATGCCTGGCCCGAACGCTCGGCCGACATCCGCAACATCCATGTGTCGCAACGCGGCCGGCTGGGCCGGACGCTGATCCAGAACACCGATTTCGGCGTGCCGCAGCTGGGCAGCGTGGTCGCCTATTCCGGCCTGCATGCCAAGCTGGACGAATGCGTGGCCGCCTGCGGCGTCACCGTGCTGCCGGGCCCGCCCGCCCGGATCGGCATGCAGGACGCGGACGGCGTGCGCATCGAACAAGGCGACACGACGCTGCTGTGCCGGGTGGCGGTGCAATCCGACGGCGCGGGCGCGGTCGACGTGCGCCGCGACTACGACCAGCATGCGGTGCTGACCACGGCGCACGCCACCCTGCCCCGCCGCGGCTGGGCCTGGGAGCGCTTCACCGCCGAAGGCCCGCTGGCGCTGCTGCCGCATCCGCAGACCCCGGACGCCTATTCGGTGGTCTGGTGCAGCGCGCCTGAGCGCGCCGCCGAACTGGCGGCGCTGGATAATGCCGCGTTTTCGCGGGCGCTGTCCGTCGCCTTCGGCGACCGCCTGGGACGGCTTTCCAGCCAGGCGCCCCGGCATGTCTTTCCGCTGGCGCTCAGCGCCCGCCGCGCCCAGGTGCACGGCCGCGTGGCGGCCATCGGCAATGCCGCGCAAACCCTGCATCCGGTCGCAGGCCAGGGCCTGAACCTGGGCCTGCGCGACGCAGCCCGCCTGGCCCAGACGCTGGCCGGCTGGCTGGCTCACCCGGAGGTCAATCCCGGCTCCGCCCTGGCGGAGTTCGCCGGAGCGCGCCACGTGGACCGCTTCATCACCGCCGGCCTGACCGATCTGATGCCCCGCATCTTCTCGACCGGCCTGGCGCCGGTGGAGCACGCCTGTGGTCTGGCCTTATTGGGGATGGATCTGGCCTCTCCGCTGCGCGCGCCGCTGGCGCAGCATCTGCTGCAAGGTTTCCGCGCCTGAACTCTTCCTATCCGCCCCCGATAATGGGGCGGTTGTCTGCTTTCGCCTTCCTTTGTTACGAATTGTTCTCCAGGTGACAAAGAGGGCGCGAACGAGCCGGTTAAAATGTGAGCATGCGCATAGGTCAATGGACCCTTCCCAACAACGTGCTGGTCGCGCCCATGGCGGGCGTGACGGACCGTCCTTTCCGCCAGCTTTGCAAGAAGCTGGGGGCGGGCTATGCCGTCTCGGAAATGGCCGCGAGCAACCCCAAGCTGTGGGATAGCGTCAAAACCTCCCGCCGCCTGAACCATGACGGCGAGATCGCCCCCATTTCGGTGCAGATCGCCGGCGCCGACCCTGCCATGATGGCGGAGGCGGCGGTGTTCAACGCCAGCAAGGGCGCCCGGATCATCGACATCAACATGGGCTGCCCGGTCAAGAAGGTCTGCAACGTGGCCTCCGGGTCGGCGCTCTTGCGCCATGAAGACCAGATCGCCCGCATCCTGGACGCGGTGGTATCCGCCTGCGCGCCGCTGGACGTGCCGGTGACCCTGAAGACCCGCACGGGCTGGGACCGCGAAAGCCGCAATGCCCTGCGGGTGGCGAAAATGGCCGAAAACGCCGGCATCGCCGCCCTGACCCTGCATGGCCGCACCCGCGCCGACCTCTATACGGGCGAGGCGGAATATGACACTATCCGCGCCGTCAAGGCCGAGCTGAAAATCCCCGTTGTCGCCAACGGAGATATCACTACGCCCGAAAAAGCCCGGCACGTCCTGGATTACACTGGCGCCGACGCGGTCATGATCGGCCGGGCGGCCCAAGGCCGTCCCTGGATTTTCCGCGAAATCGACCACTACCTGCGCACGGGCGAAACACTGGCCCCTCCCTCCTATGGGGAAATGCGCGAGCTGCTGCTCGAACATCTCGACGACCATTACCGGTTTTACGGCGAGCACACCGGCGTACGCACGGCGCGCAAGCACATAGGCTGGTATCTGGACGGCCTGCCGGGGGCGGATTCGTTCTGCGCCCGCATGAATCTGATCGACAACACCCGCGACCAGTGGCGGGCCGTGTCGGACTGGTTCGACCTCATCTCGCGCGACGGCGGATCCCATCCGGCGCCGGTCGCAGAAGCCCTGCTGGCGGCATAACCGCCTCAACACCAACATAAAAATATCTGTACTCAAATGAGCAAGAAAGATGTCCTGGAAGAATGCGTGCGCGCCAGCCTGGAGCGCTATTTCGAAGACTTGGGCGAATCCGAACCCCACGACATGTGGGACATGGTGATGCGCTGCGTGGAGCGCCCGGTGCTTGAAGTGGCGTTGGAAAGGTCGGGCGGCAACCAGTCGCGGGCATCCGAAATGCTGGGCATCACCCGCAACACCCTGCGCAAGAAGTTGCTGGCGCACAATATCCAGGTATAGCTTTCGCGCGCGGGCGGCAGGCGCATCGCGCCGCCCGCTCCCCCAGATTTCCCATCCGACCTGAACGAGAAAGGCGCTCCCGCCCCACTCCGTCCCTCACCATGAAAATCGAAACCGCCCTGCTTTCGGTGTCCGACAAGACCGGCATCGTTGAATTTGCCCGCGCCCTGGCTGCGCGCGGCGTGCGCCTGCTGTCCACCGGCGGCACCGCCAAGCTGCTGGCCGACTCCGGCCTGACCGTCACCGAAGTGGCGGCCCACACGGGTTCGCCCGAAATTCTCGATGGCCGCGTCAAGACGCTGCACCCGAAAATCCACGGCGGCCTGCTGGCGCGCCGCGACAGCGCCGAGCACATGGACACCATCAAGGCGGCGGGCATCGACCGCATCGACATGCTGGTGGTCAACCTGTACCCGTTCCGCGAAACCGTTGCCAAGCCGGACTGCACCTTCGCCGACGCCGTCGAGAACATCGACATCGGCGGCCCGGCCATGCTGCGCGCGGCGGCCAAGAACCACGGCACCGAAGCCGGCGGCGTGACGGTGGTGATCGACCCCGTCGACTATTCGCGCGTGCTGGCCGAAATGGACAAGGGCGGCAACACCTCCTATGGCCTGCGCCTGGCGCTGGCCTCCAAGGTCTACGCCCACACCGCCGCCTACGACGGCGCCATCGCCGCCTACCTGACCAGCCTGGCCGAAGCCGAGCCCAAGCAGGAAGCCGTGCCGGCCCGCAACGAATGGCCCGGCACCCTGACCCTGCAGGTCAAGCAGGAACAGGCCCTGCGTTATGGCGAGAACCCGCACCAGACCGCCGCCTTCTACGTGGACGCGCAGCGTCCGGCTGGCCTGCTGGGCAACTACCGCCAGCTGCAGGGCAAGGAACTGTCCTACAACAACATTGCGGACGCGGACGCCGCCTGGGAATGCGCGCGCAGCTTCGAAGCGCCCGCCTGCGTCATCGTCAAGCACGCCAACCCCTGCGGCGTGGCCGTCGCGGCCGACACGCTGGGCGCCTACCAGCAAGCCTTCAAGACCGACCCGACCTCGGCCTTCGGCGGCATCATCGCCTTCAACCGCCCGGTCGACGCCGCCACGGCCGAAGCCGTGAGCGCGCAGTTCCTGGAAGTGCTGCTGGCTCCCGCCTATGACGGCGCCGCGCTGGCCATCCTGGCCGCCAAGAAGAACGTGCGCGTGCTGGAAGTGCCGATGGGCACGGGCCAGAACGCCTTCGACATCAAGCGCGTGGGCGGCGGCTGGCTGGTGCAGAGCCCGGACGCCTACAACGTGCCGCGCGACGCGCTCAAGGTGGTCAGCAAGCGCCAGCCCACCGAAGCCGAAATGAACGACCTGGCATTCGCCTGGAAGGTCGCCAAGTACGTCAAGTCCAACGCCATCGTGTTCGTGGGCGGCGGCATGACCCTGGGCGTGGGCGCCGGCCAGATGAGCCGCATCGACTCGGCCCGCATCGCCTCGATCAAGGCGGAAAACGCCGGTCTGACCCTGAAGGGCTCGGCCGTGGCGTCGGACGCCTTCTTCCCGTTCCGCGACGGCCTGGACGTGGTGGTGGCCGCGGGCGCAACCTGCGTGATCCAGCCGGGCGGCAGCGTGCGCGACGACGAAGTGATTGCCGCAGCCGACGAGCACGGCATCGCCATGGTGCTGACCGGCACCCGCCACTTCCGCCACTGATGCGCGTCCTCGGCATCGATCCCGGCCTGCGCCGCACCGGCTTCGGTGTGATCGATGCCGACGGCCCGCGGCTGCGCTATGTGGCCAGCGGGACCATCGTGGTCCCGCCGGCGCTGGCGCTGTCCGAACGCCTTAAGGTCATCCTGGACAATCTGCGCCAGGTGGCTCGCGACACGCAACCCGACGTGGCCGCGCTGGAAATCATCTTCCTGAACACCAACCCCGCTTCCACCCTGCTGCTGGGCCAGGCGCGCGGCGCCGCGCTGTGCGCGCTGGCCGACAGTTCGCTGCCCGTGCACGAGTACACCGCGCTGCAGATCAAGAAAGCCGTGGTCGGCACCGGCCGCGCCGCCAAGGAGCAGGTGCAGATGATGGTGCAGCACCTGCTGTCGCTGGACGGCGCGCCCGCGCCCGACTCGGCCGACGCGCTGGCCTGTGCCATCTGCCATGCCCATGCCGGCCCGCTGCAGGACAAGCTCGAACGCCTGGGCGCCTCGCTGCGCATGAGCGGCAAGACCCGCATCCGCAACGGCCGCCTGATCGGCTGAACGCCTGGCACGCCGCGATTTGCCGCGAAGCGGGACCCGTTCCCGCCGCATGCGCGCCCGCGCGTATAGAATCCCCGCATCCGCCGCGCATTCAGCGGCCTCACCATTGGCAGGCCACCATCACCATGATCGGACGCATCACCGGAACCCTGATCGAGAAACTCCCGCCCACCATCTGCGTGGACGTGGGCGGTCTGGGCTATGACATCGACGTGCCCATGAGCACGCTGTACTCGCTGCCCGACACGGGCGCGCGCGTCACGCTCTACACGCACCTGACGGTGCGCGAAGACGCCCACATCCTGTACGGCTTCGCTTCGGCAGGCGAACGCAGCGCTTTCCGCGAACTGATCAAGGTCAGCGGCATCGGCGCGCGCACCGCGCTGTCGGTGCTGTCGGGGTTGTCGGTGGCTGACCTGGCGCAGGCCATTACGCTGCAGGAATCGGGCCGCCTGACGCGCGTGCCCGGCATCGGCAAGAAGACCGCCGAACGCCTGCTGCTGGAAATGCGGGGCAAACTGGGCGCGGACATCGGCGCCTCGCCGCACGCGGCGCCGGACAACCAGTCGGACATCCTAAACGCGCTGCTGGCGCTGGGCTATTCAGAAAAGGAATCGCTGTCGGCGCTGAAGACGCTGCCGGAAGGCGTGGGCGTGTCCGACGGCATCAAGCAGGCATTGAAAGCACTGGTGCGCTGAAACCGGCTTACAGGTAGCGCGGCGCCACGGCTTCCAGGCCCGTCGGCACCACGTGCAGTTCGGGCGCGATCGGCCCGCTGCAGATGTTGTCGCGGCGCAAGGAATCCAGATTGTCGCGCGACATCAAAGGCGTGCCCGGCATGCATTCGAACAGCCGGGCCTGCATGCGGCCCACGCCCATCGGCATGCTGACCACCGGCCGCGGATGGCCGCTCCAGGCGGCGCACAGGCGCGCGATCTCGCCCAGGCTGTAGACCTGGGGTCCGCCCAGTTCATAGGTCTTGCCGCAGGTGTGCGTATTGCCCAGGGCCGAGACGATGGCAGCGACCACGTCGCCCACGTAGACCGGCTGCATGCGCACATGCGCGCCGGCCAGCGGCAGCACCGGCAGCCACCGCGCCAGCCCGGCGAACATATTGGTGAACTTGTCGTCCGGACCGAAGACCACCGAGGGCCGGAAGATGGTCCAGCCGCCGTCCTGATTGCCCTGGAATTCCTGCTTGATGGCGGCTTCGCCGTCGCCCTTGGAGCGCTGGTACATGCTGTCGCCGTTGGAATCGGCGCCCAGCGCGCTGATGTGGATGAGCCTGCGCACGCCCTGCCGGCGACAAGCTTGCGCGATGCGCTGCGGCAGCAGCACGTGGGCCCGCGCGAATTCCGAGCCATAAGGCCGGCCGGCGTTGCCGTGCAGAATGCCCACCAGGTTGATGACCGCGTCGCAGCCCTGCGCCAGGCCGTCCAGCGTGGCGTCGTCGTGCACGTCGGCTTCGAGCAAGGTCACGGTGGGAAGAATCTGCAGGTCGCGCCCGCGGCTGTGGAGCCGGGTGGGCACGACGATCTGATGCTGATCCGCGGATAGCCGCGCTACCAGATGACGGCCTATGAAACCGGTGCCGCCGATGACAAGGATACGCATGTCGCAGCCCCTGTTCGTCAGGATTCAGTCCCGATTCTGCCTTGCACACGCGACAACCGCAAGCGCGCGGCGGCGGCCCGCAAGGGGGCCGCCAGAAGGGGGTCAGCCCGCCAGCAGCTTGGCGTAGGCCGGAAGGTCGACGTTGCCGCCGCTGATGATGACGCCGACCCGCGCACCGCGCACCGGCACCACGTTCTGCATGACGGCGGCCGCGCCCAGGCAGCCGGTGGGCTCCACCACCATCTTCATGCGTTCGGCGAAGAACCGCATGGTGGTGACCAGCTGTTCGTCCGTCACCGTGACGATGTCGCGCACATGCTTCTGGATGAGCGGGAAGGTCAGGTTGCCCAGGTGCGTCGTGGCGGCGCCATCGGCCAGGGTCTTGGGCGCCGGGATGCGGACGATTTCGCCTTTGCGCAAGGACTGCTGGCCGTCGTTGCCAGCCTCGGGCTCGACGCCGTAGACCAGGCAGCGCGGGCTCAGCGCGTAGGCGGACAGGGCCGATCCCGACAGCAGGCCGCCGCCGCCCAGGCAGACGAACAGGTAGTCCAGCTCGCCCACTTCCTCGAACAGTTCCTTGGCGGCGGTGCCCTGGCCGGCGATCACGTCTTCGTGATCGTAGGGAGGGATCAGGGTGGCGCCGGTTTCCGCATGGATGCGGCGGGCGATCGCCTCGCGGTCCTCGGTGTAGCGGTCATAGGTGACGATCTTGCCGCCATAGCCCTCGGTGGCGGCGCGCTTGGCGGCCGGGGCGTCCAACGGCATGATGATGGTGGCCTGCACCCCTTGCAGCTTGGAGGCCAGGGCGATGGCCTGCGCGTGGTTGCCCGACGAAAACGTGACCACGCCGGCGGCGCGCTGTTCCGGGGTCAGGCGGGCGATGGCGTTGTAGCCGCCGCGGAACTTGAAAGCGCCCATGCGCTGGAAGTTCTCGCACTTGAAGAAGACCGACGCGCCGCTGATCGCATCGGCGGTAGCCGAGGTCAGTACGGGCGTGCGGTGCGCGTTGCCGGCCAGGCGCTCGCTGGCGCGCACGACGTCGTCATAGGTGGGCAATTCGGGCTGCATGGGCTTGGGTCCTTTGATCGCGGAGAATAATCAAAACCTCCGGATGATAAACCCGCGGCCGGCTTCGGGCGCCCTCCGGCGCCCGGGCACGGTCCGGTTTGCCCGCAGCCTACTTCCCGAAAAGATCGCCGGAGCCCGCCGTGGCGCCGGCGGGCGGGGTCAGCCCCAGGTGGCGCCAGGTGGTCAGCGTGGCGGTGCGGCCGCGCGGCGTGCGCTGCAGGTAGCCATGCTGGATCAGATAGGGCTCGATCACGTCCTCGATGGTGTCGCGCTCTTCGCCGATGGCGGCGGCCAGGCTGTCCACGCCGACGGGACCGCCGTCGAACTTGTGGATGATGGCCTCGAGCAGCTTGCGGTCCATCAGGTCCAGGCCTTGCGGGTCCACCTCCAGCATGGCCAGCGCGCGGCCCGCGACGTCCGCATCGATGGTGCCGCCCGCCTTGACCTCGGCATAGTCGCGCACCCGGCGCAACAGCCGGTTGGCGATGCGGGGCGTGCCGCGGGCGCGGCGCGCGACTTCCGCCGCGCCGTCCGGCGTGATGCCGGCGTTCAAGAGGCCGGCGCTGCGCGTGACGATGTGGCCGAGATCGGCGGCGTTGTAGAACTCCAGCCGCGACACGATGCCGAAGCGGTCGCGCAGGGGGTTGGTCAGCATGCCGGCGCGGGTGGTGGCGCCGACCAGGGTGAAGGGCTGCAGGTCCAGCTTCACGCTGCGCGCGGCCGGGCCTTCGCCGATCAGGATGTCGATCTGGAAGTCCTCCAGCGCCGGATAGAGGATTTCCTCGACCACGGGCGACAAGCGGTGGATTTCGTCGATGAACAGGACGTCGTTCTTTTCCAGGTTGGTCAAGAGCGCCGCCAGGTCGCCCGGGCGTTCCAGCACCGGACCGGAGGTCTGGCGCAGCTGCACCCCCATTTCATGCGCAATGATGTGGGCCAGCGTGGTTTTGCCCAGGCCCGGGGGACCGAACAGGAGCACGTGATCCAGGGCCTCGCCGCGCTTCCTGGCTGCGGCGATGAAGATCTCCAGCTGTTCCCGGGCGCGCTGCTGGCCGACGTACTCGTCCAGCGCCTTGGGCCGCAGGGCGCGTTCGATCGACTCCTCGTTGGGCGAGACCGGCTGCGGCGCCACGATACGGGGGGCGTCGGGACGGGAGGAAAGCGAATCGGACTGGATGGCCATGGTGCGGAAACGACAAAATGCTGAGCAGGATGCATCGTACCGTAGCGCGACCCGCCCAGGGGGGAAGCGAGCGCCCTTGCGGGCGCCCCTAGGGCGTCTCGGACAGCGGCAGCTTGACCCGCACGCACAGCCCGCCGGACTCCGCCTCAAGCAGCTCCAGCGAGCCGCCATGGGCCCGTGCGATGGCCTCGGCCAGCGCCAGCCCCAGGCCCACGCTGCCGGTGCGCGTGCGCGCGTCGTCCAGGCGGCTGAACGGGCGCAACGCTTCCTGGCGCCGTTCCGGCACGATGCCGGAGCCATGGTCGGCCACGTCCAGCACCGCGTGGCGTCCCTCATGCCTCAGGCTGACCTGGACCGGCGGCGCGCCGTGGTTCAGCGCATTGCCGATCAGGTTGTCCAGCAGGCGGCCCAGCGCCACGGCGTCCGCCTGCACCACCAGGGTCGCGACGTCGTCGCCGGCCCGCAGGCTGATATCGGTGCCGGCGCCCTGCCAGGCGCCCACGCGCTCGGTCAGCCAGTCGGACAGCAGCATCGAGGCGTAGCGGTAGGCGGCCGGGTCGGTGCCGCGCACGAAGCCGATGAACTGGTCGACCATGTGCTGCATGTCCTGCAGGTCCGCGCGCAGCCCCTCCTTCAGCTTGGAGTCGTCGGCCAGCTCGATGCGCAGCCACATCCGCGACAAGGGACCCTTCAGGTCATGCGGCAGGCCCGACAGCAGCGTGCGGCGCACCGAATCGGATTCGGACAGCGCATCCAGCATGGCGTTGAAGCGTTCTCCCAATACCCGCGTTTCGTGCGGGCCCGAGGGCTCGACCCGTTGCGGCTGCCCTGCCGCCAACCGGTCGGCCGCGTCGGCCAGCCGGGTGATGGGACGCGTGATGTGCCAGGAAAAACCCACCGCCAGCAACAGCAGCAGCCCCAGGCCGCCCAGCCAGGCGGCGATGAACGGCGTCGCAACCGGCGGATCCAGGCGGTCCAGCGGGATGACCAGCCATTCGCGCAGGCGCGGCGCGTCCTCGCTGGCGGGGTTGGGCGCCAGCGAAATGAAGATCTCCGGCGTGGGTCCACGCGACAGCGCCACGCGCGTGCCGTCGTTCAAACGTTCATTGAGCTGCTGCACCAGCACCCGCAGGTCGCGGCGGATGTCATCCGGTTCAGGCTGATAGCGGCGGCTGTGTTCTTCGCGGTCGCGATCGCGCGCGCGCTCGCCTTCCCTGGCGCTGGCGCGTTCATCGCCGTGCTCCTCGTCGCGCACTTCCGGGGGGGGCGGCGCCGGCGGGCCGTGTATCTGCATGTCCGCGGGCGGCGGAGGCGGCGGCTTCGGGGCGGCCTTCGGCGGCGGGCGGCGGCCATTGAAGCGCTGCAGCTTGGCCTCGGCGGGCAGCACCCGCGACCACAGGCGCCACTGGTTCTGCGAGGCGGCGCGCACGAAGTCGGCGCGTTCCTCCGCCGGCACCTGCGACACCGCGGCGCGCAAGGTGCGGATGGTGGTGACGATGTAGCCGATGGCCACGTCTTCCATGAACTTGTGCCGGAAGTACGACACCGTCACCAGCGTGGCCGCCTGCGTCAGCAGGACCGAGCCCAGGATCAGCAGGATGAGCCTTGCCCGCAGCGAACGCGGCACCAGGAAGCCAGGAGAAAAGCGCATCAGGGCGAAAACCGGTAGCCAATGCCCCAGACGGTCTGGATCCAGCGCGGCTGCTTGGGATCGTCTTCGATGACCCGGCGCAGGCGCAGGATGGCGATGTCGATGGCGCGGTCGTTGCGTTCGCCCGCGTCGTCGTCGCGCGCCAGCGCCAGCAGGCGTTCGCGCGACAGCGGCTTGCCCGCGTTGCGCACCAGCGCCTCCAGCAGATTGATTTCGCCGCCGGTCAGCTTGACCACCGTGCCTTCGCGCGACAGCTGGCGGGTGGAGGGATCGAACACGAAGGGACCGAACGAGACCGGCGCGTCCTTGGTCAGCGCGGACGGACCGCGCTTGCGGCGCAGCACGGCTTCGATGCGGGCCAGCAGCTCGCGCGGATCGAACGGCTTGCCGACGTAGTCGTCGGCGCCGGCCTCCAGGCCGATGATGCGGTCCACCGCCTCGTCACGCGCGGTCAGCAGGATGACGGGAATGTCCTCGCCCTGCTCGCGCAGGCGGCGGCAGGCGTCTGCGCCGTCGCCGCCGGGCAGCATGCGGTCCAGCACCAGCAGGTCGGGCGCGTAGCGGGTGATGCGGGACGACAGGTCGGTGGCGTCCGGCGCCAGCAGGGTGTCGTAGCCGTGCCGGTTCAGGTAGTCGGCCAGCAATTGCCGTAGGGCCGGATCGTCGTCGACGACCAGCAGCTTGGTGTGGGGATTGTCCATGGATGCCATAGTGCGGCCCGCCGCTACAAGCCGCAAGAGGCGGGAAATCAACTGAAATATACCTGTTGCACGATGTTGAGCGCGTTTACCAGCGCTTTCCCGCCACGGCGCAGCGCCCGATGCGGACTGGCCCTAAAATGGAACCCGGCCCGCCTTCTGTCCGCTTTGCTAAAAAACGTTTACAGGCAAGGCAGCGCTCCCTTTCTACACTGTGCCTATGGTCGCCCCTGCATTCCTCTGGCGAAAACCCTTGTTGCGCGCCGCGCTGGTCGCGGCCTCTGCCTGCCCGATCGCCCCGGCCCTGGGCGATCCGCTTGCGGCGTCCCCCTATATGCCCGCTCCGCCCTCTGCGCGCGGCATCGGCATACTGTCCCCGGTTCAACCCATGCCCGTGCGCCCCGCAGCCTCGATGGCGTCGCGCGCGGTGCCGCTGGATCCGTCCCCTTGCGACATGCAGACCATGGAGCCGGCGCTGGACACCAGCGTACACAGCACGGGCGACACGGACCTGATCCCCGGCACCGGACTGGGACTGTCCGGCGATGCCCAGCCCGCGCCGGTTCCGCAGGATTGCACCGTGCTCGCGACGCCCGAAGACCCTGCGCCGGACTACTCGCTCACCCTCCAGGATGGCGACCTGCCCCGCATACCCGTGGTCATGATCTCTGGCGTGTCGCGCGCTTCCCGGCCCTGGTTCGCCTCCGCCAGCAGCCAGGATGGCCTGCGCTACGGCGGCAACCGCAACTGGGTCTACCGCAATACCTCGGGCCCCTCCGTCGCCGTCGGCAACATCGACGCCAGGGCGCCCGCCTGGGGCAGCGGCGCGCCGGTGGGCGGGCTGCAGATCTCGAACTGGGCCGGATCCGGCGCCACGGCCCCGGAAGGCAGCTTCGGCTATTCCTCGTCGCTGGGCCGCCTGAACCGCATGGACCCGGCCGCCAGTTCCGGGGCCGTGGACTACGGCGACCCGGTAGGCAGCGGCAGCGTGCGCTACGGCCTTACGCCGGCGCTGACCGTGGAGGGCCAGATGCAAAGCGCGCCGTCGCTGACGACGCGCGGCATGGGTACCACCTACGCCGCGGGCGACTATGGAACCTTCCGCGCCGGGGCCACGCAAAGCACCTTCGACGCGGCCAGCGCGTGGCGTTATCGCTTCGACTACAACGTGGCCGTGGCCGACGCCGTCAACCTGGGCTATTCCAACGAGCAGGTCGGCGCGGGCTACGGCGACCTGTCCAGCTACTCGGGCGGCGGGGTTTCGGCGGCGCACACCCGCAACACGCTTTCCGCCGGCGTCCCCATCACCGGCTGGGGCGTGCTCAGCGGCACCTATTCGGGGTTGCGGGAAGGCTCCGAGCTGGCCGAACAGCGCGTGGGCCTGTCGCACAGCATGTTCGTCGCGCCCAAGGTCAAGCTGGCCGTGGGCGCGGACCGCGACATCATTTCCGGCAACTACGAATGGCGCGCCAACCTCAGCATGCCCGTCGATACCTTCATGCGCGGCACCTGGCTGAGCTGGTAGGCAGACCGCGGTCAGGACAGAAATCTCCCTGCCGGAAAAGGTCCGGCGGAATTGCGGCTTAAAATCCCTGCCATGATGCTCCCGGCCTACCCCCATGTCTGACGCGCGCGCCCTCGGCGTGTTGCAGCGCGTTTTCGGTTACGAATCCTTCCGCGGCGACCAGCAAGCCATTGTCGAACAGGTGATCGACGGCGGCGACGCGCTGGTCCTCATGCCCACGGGCGGCGGCAAGTCGCTCTGTTACCAGATTCCGTCCCTGGTCCGCGAAGGCACCGGCATCGTCGTGTCGCCCCTGATCGCGCTGATGCAGGACCAGGTCGACGCCCTGACCGAACTGGGCGTGCGCGCGGCCTTCCTCAACTCCACGCAGGAGTGGCGGGTGGCCCGCGACGTCGAGCAGGCCTTCCTGGCCGGCGAGCTGGACCTGCTGTACGTGGCGCCCGAACGCCTGCTGACCGACCGCTGCCTGCAATTGCTGGAACGCGGCCGCATCGCGCTGTTCGCCATCGACGAGGCCCACTGCGTGTCCCAGTGGGGCCACGACTTCCGCCCTGAATACCTGGGCCTGTCGATGCTGCACGAGCGCTGGCCCGACGTGCCGCGCATCGCGCTCACCGCGACCGCCACCGCCGACACCCGCCGCGAAATCGCCCAGCGCCTGTCGCTGGACGATGCGCGCCACTTCGTTTCCAGCTTCGACCGCCCCAACATCCGCTACCGCATCATCGAAAAGAACGAGGTGCGCAAGCAATTGCTGGAAATGATCCAGACCGATCATGAAGGCGAATCGGGCGTGGTCTATTGCCTGTCGCGCGCCCGCGTGGAAGAGACCGCGGAGTTCCTGTGCAACCAGGGCATCGACGCCATGCCCTATCACGCCGGCCTCAGCGCGCAGGTGCGCGCCGCCAACCAGGCGCGCTTCCTGCGCGAGGACGCCGTGGTCATGGTGGCCACCATCGCCTTCGGCATGGGCATCGACAAGCCCGACGTGCGCTTCGTGGCGCACATCGACCTGCCCAAGTCCGTGGAAGGCTATTACCAGGAAACCGGCCGTGCCGGCCGCGACGGCCTGCCTGCCACGGCCTGGCTGGCCTATGGCCTGCAGGACGTGGTGCAGCAGCGCCGCATGATCGACGAATCGCCGGGCGAAGAGTCCTACCGCCGCCGCCTGGGCCAGCAACTGGACGCCATGCTGGGGCTGTGCGAAACGGTGGAATGCCGGCGCGTGCGTCTGCTGGCCTACTTCGGCCAGCAGATCACGGCCTGCGGCAATTGCGACGTCTGCCTGGAACCGCCGCAGGCCTGGGACGGCACGGTCGCGGCGCAGAAGGTGCTGTCCGCCGTCTACCGCCTGTGGAAGGAGCGCGGCCAGCGCTATGGCGCCGGCCACATCATCGACATCCTGCGCGGCAAGGTCACCGACCGCACCAAGCAGCACGGCCACGAAACGCTGAGCGTATTCGGCGTGGGCGCGGACCTGAGCGACACCGCCTGGCGCGGCGTGCTGCGCCAATTGCTGGCGCAAGGCCTGCTGACGGTGGACCACGAAGGCTACGGCACGCTGGCCCTGACCGAAGGCAGCCGCGCCGTGCTCAAGGGCGAACGCCAATTGATGCTGCGCCGGGAATCCGAAAAGAAACCGCGCTCGGGCAAGAGCGGCAGCGGCCGGCCCAAGGCGGCAGCCATCGACTTGCCGGCCGAACTGCAACCTGTATTCGAGGCCCTGCGCGCCTGGCGCGGCGAAGTCGCCAAGAGCCACGGGGTGCCGGCCTACGTCATCTTCCACGACGCGACTCTGCGCGAAATCGCCCTGGCCCAGCCCGAATCCATGGACGAGCTGAGCCACATCAGCGGCGTGGGCGCCCGCAAGCTGGAAGCCTACGGCGAAGAAATCCTGCAGCGGGTAGCGAAGCCGGTCTTGTGACGACGGATCCGGCCGGACTTCCCGGCCGGATCAGCTCGGCGGCGGCAGCAGCGGCACCGGGGCGCGTTCCTTGCCGAACACCGAGCGGTACGCCAGGATATTGAACACCAGCACCACCGGTATGCCCACCACCGCTCCGGCCAGCACCAGACGCATCGAACCCAGCGCGCCCGCGCCGTCCCACAGCGTCATGTCGTCCAGGATCAGGTAGGGGAACAGGCTGTAGGCCAGGCCGCTGAGCATCAGCAGGAACAGCGCCACGCACAGCACGAACGGCAGCCAGCTGAAACGGTCGGCCTTGCCCGGCAACCGCGCCAGCAGCATTTCGGCTGCGACGAAACCCGCCAGCATCAGCACCCAGACCGTCGCCGCCAGGCTCAGGTGGGCGATGTTGCTCCATTTGTAGAAGATACCCGCGTTGGCCAGACCCAGCGTGACCGCGATGGCCACCATGCCCACCGCCGTCCAGCGGATGGCGTGGCGGGCCCAGTTGGCGGCGCGGCGCTGCAGATCGCCGTCCACCCGCATGACCAGCCAGGACGCGCCCAGCAGCACATAGGCCGCCACCGCGCACAGGCCGACGAACATGGAGAACCAGCCGTAGCCGGCATCGGACTGGTAGCCGGTGGCGATGCGGCCCAGCAGCATGCCCTGGCCGAAAGCGGTGATCAGCGACCCCGCCCAGAAGCCGAAGATCCAGCGCGGCTTCATTTCGTTGCGCGCGCGGATGCGGAACTCGAACGAGACGCTGCGCAGCACCACGCCCAGCACCATGCAGGTGAGCGGTCCGTAGAGCTTGCCCAGCACCGCGCCCCAGGCGAACGGGAACGCCGCCGCGAACAGGCCCATGCCCAGCAGCAGCCAGAACTCATTGGCGTCGCGCCACGGGCTCAGCAGGCTCATCATGCGGCCGCGCTCGTGTTCCGGCGCCAGTTGCAGCAGGATGCCCACGCCCAGGTCGAAACCGTCCAGCACCATGCCCGCGGCAATCACCACGAACAGCAGCGCCATGAAGGCCAGCGGCATCCAGAAAGAGGGATCGTCGGGGTTGAGGCCCTGGGAGGCGGCCAGCATGGCGATCATGGCGTACCTCCAGCCAGTTTGCGCACGGGCACGACGCCATAGCGTGCCGCGTGGAACAGCATGCCGACGAACGCCGCAAGCAGCAGCAGGTACAGCACGCCATAGCCGATCAACCCGTACAGCACGGTGCTGGACGCCACGATGCCCAGCACCTCGGACTGCGTGACGGTGCCATTCACCGCGAACGGCTGCAAGCCCAGGATGGATACCCACCACCCGGCCACGACGGCGATGGCGCCGGAGAACATCATGCCGCACAGCACCCGCTGCCACCACGGCGGCAGCGTGGACGGGTCCAGCCTGCGCCGGAACGTCCACAGGAAGGTCACGCAGGCCACGGCCAGCATCAGCAAGCCCAGCCCTGCCGCCACGCGCAACGACCAGAAGGTCAGCGCCACCGGCGGCAGCATGCCCGAATACTTGTCCAGGCCGCGGTAGGTGCCGTCCTGGTTGCGGTGCAGCCACATCCCACCCATGTTGCGCAGGGTCACGTCGGCCACGTTGGTATGGGCGCGCGCATCGGGCCAGGCGAACAGCACCAGTTGCGGCTCCGCGCCGCTTTCCCAATAGCCCGCGGCGGCGGCGGCCTTGGCGGGCTGCAGCTTGGCAATCATCTGCCCGGCGCCGGTCGCGACCGGCAACTGCATGAAAGCCCCCACCACGGCGACCACCAGCGCGGTCTTGAACGCGTTGCGCTCGCCGTCGCCCAGCGGACGCCGCAGGGCCTGCAGCGCCGTCACGCCCATCATCAGGAACGCGGCGGCCAGCGCCGCGCCCACCATCACCACCGCCATGCGCCAGCCCACGGAGGGATTCAGCACCACGGCCATCCAGTCATAGACCTGATAGCGTCCATCGACCAGCAGCGCGCCGTCCGGCGTCTGCATCCAGGATTGCAGCGCGAGCACCCAGAACACCGCCACCAGTTGCCCCACCGCCACCATCAGCACGGCCAGCGTGTGGGCGCCGTCCGACACACGGCGTTGGCCGAACAGCATGACGCCCAGGAAACAGGATTTGAGGATGAAGACCGAGAGAATGGCGTAGCCCAGCAAGGGGCCTGCCACGTTGCCGATCTTGTCCATCAGGCCGGCCCACAGGCTGCCCAGCTGGATCAGCACCGGCACACTGGCCGCCAGCGTCAGCACGAAGGCCAGGGCGAATATCCGCACCCAGAAGCGGTACGCGGCGGTCCAGCCGCCCTGGCCGGACCAGCGCGCCCTGATCTTGAAGAACAGCAGTACCCAGGCGAGCGCCAGGGAGAAGGCCAGGAAAAACGCCAGAAAGCTCAGGCTGGCCACGAACTGCGTGCGGGCCAGGGATAACGTGGATATGTCCATGATGGCCCGTAGTGTAGAGCCAGTTACATGACTGTGGGGACAGTTTGAAACCGGTTGCACCGGCAGCAAAAAGGCCCCGCCTGCGGAACGTGGCAAAATTGACTCTTTGTCGCTGCTTTTTCCTATTCTTTCAAGAATGACCTCCGCCACGACGCCGACCCCTGCCGCATCAAATTTCCTGCTCAACATCGTTCAAGACGACCTCGAAGCCCAGCGCTTCGCAGGCAAGCGTTGGGCGGGCAAGCCTGGCCCGGCGGCCTTGCAACAAAAAGGCGGACTGGATTCGGCCCGCATCCGCACGCGCTTCCCGCCGGAGCCCAACGGCTACCTGCACCTCGGCCACGCCAAGAGCATCTGCGTGAACTTCGGGCTGGCCCGCGATTTCGGCGGCGTCTGCCATCTGCGCTTTGACGACACCAATCCGGAAAAGGAAGACCAGGAATACGTCGACGCCATCATCGAGGCCGTGCACTGGCTGGGCTTCGACTGGAAGGCCGACGGCAATGACAACCTGTACTTCGCCAGCGACTACTTCGGCTACATGTACGAGTTCGCCGAGGCCTTGGTCGAGGCCGGCCACGCCTACGTCGACGAGCAAAGCCCCGAAGAGATCCGCGCCAACCGCGGCACGCTGACCGAACCCGGCACCGACTCGCCCTGGCGCAACCGCCCGGCCGCCGAGTCGCTGACGCTGCTGCGCGAAATGCGCGACGGCAAGCATCCGGACGGCAGCCTGGTGCTGCGCGCGAAGATCAACATGGCTTCGCCCAACATCAACCTGCGCGACCCGGTCATGTACCGCGTGCGCCACGCCCACCATCACCGCACCGGCGACCAGTGGTGCATCTACCCGATGTACAGCTGGGCGCACCCGGTCGAAGACGCGCTGGAAGGCATCACGCACAGCGTCTGCACGCTGGAATTCGAAGACCAGCGTCCGTTCTACGATTGGATCCTGGCGCGCCTGGCCGAACTCGGCAAGCTGGCGCAGCCGCTGCCCCACCAGTACGAATTCGCACGCCTGAACGTGAGCTACGTCGTCACCAGCAAGCGCAAGCTGCTGCAACTGGTGCGCGAAGGCCACGTGGACGGCTGGGACGATCCCCGCATGCCGACCATCTTCGGCCTGCGCCGGCGCGGCTACACGCCCTCCTCGATCCGCCTGTTCTGCGACCGCACCGCCGTGTCCAAGTCCGACTCGCGCATCGACTACAGCCTGCTGGAGCAGGCAGTGCGCGACGACCTGGACCCGGTCGCCCCGCGCTCGGTGGCCGTGCTGGACCCGCTCAAGCTGGTCATCACCAACTACCCGGAAGGCCAGACCGAGATCTGCACCGCGCCGCGCAACCCGCACGATCCCGAAGCCGGCGTGCGCGAGTTCCCGCTGTCGCGCGAACTCTGGATCGAACGCGACGACTTCCGCGAAGAAGCGCCCAAGAAGTACTTCCGCCTGTTCCCGGGCAATACCGTGCGCCTGAAATACGGCTACGTGGTGCGCTGCACCGGCTTCACCAAGAACGAAGCCGGCGAGGTCATCGAGGTCCAGGCCGAATACCTGCCGGAAACCAAGAGCGGCACGCCGGGCGCCGACAGCGTCAAGGTCAAGGGCAACATCACCTGGGTCAGCGCGGCCCATGCGGTGCCCGCCCAGATCCACCTGTACGACCGCCTGTTCGCCGACGCGCGTCCGGACGGCGGCGACAAGGATTTCCTGGCCTGCCTGAACCCGAACTCCAAGCTGACCGTCACGGCCTGGCTGGAGCCGGGCACCGTCGCCACGCCGGGCGCCACCTGGCAGTTCGAACGCCTGGGCTACTTCACGGCCGACCTGAAGGAATCCAGCCCCGAAGCGCCGGTGCTCAACCGCATCGTGACCCTGCGCGACTCCTGGGCGCAAGGCTGACGCGCCGCGCGCGCATTGCCGGAAATAGGCGCCGAAAGGCGCCTTTTTCTTTGGGTCCGCCCCCTGCGCATGCGGCCCCTGGGCGGGTTATCATCCCCCGAACCCCGCAGCCGGTCGAGCCCGCCGTTTCCCGGCCCCAAGACCGCCAGCCACAATCAAGATGAACACTGAATCCCTAGCCCTGGACTTCAAAAGCGCCACCCTCTATGCCATCCGGGTGGTCCTGCACAGCGCCGACCCCGAACGCCTGAACGCCGCCCTGGCCAAGCGCATGGCCGATGCCGGCAGCTTCTTCGAAAACGAACCCGTGGTCGTCGACGCCAGCCGCGTCGAGGAAAAAATCGATTGGACCGCCCTGGTGGCGGCATTGCGCGGCCATAACCTGCCTCCTATCGGCGTGGTCGCCGAAGGCGCCAATCTGGAATCCGCGCGCGCGGCGGGCCTCACTCCGGTTGAACTGTCCACGCCCGCGGCCCGGCCCGCGCCAGTGATCGACACCGCGCCGCCCAACGACGTCTCCACGCCGGTGCCTTCGGTGCCGGCCGCCGCGATCGAAACCGCGGCAGCCCCCACCGAAGCAGCCGCCGAACCGGAAGCGCCCGCCGACAAACCCGCGGGCGAACCGCTGCCCGCGCGCGCAGCCAGCAACACCACCTCGGCCTCCAGTCCCACGCCCGCCGCGCCGCACTCGTCATCCGCGCTGGTCATTACCAAGCCGCTGCGTTCCGGCCAGCGCGTCTACGCGCGCCACACGGACCTGGTGGTGATCGGCATGGTGAGCCAGGGCGCCGAAGTCATTGCCGACGGCAACATCCACGTCTACGGCCCGTTGCGCGGCAAGGCCATGGCCGGCGCACGCGGCGATACCTCCGCGCGCATTTTCACGACCCACCTGGACGCCGAGCTGCTGGCCGTGGCCGGCGTGTACCGCGTGGTCGAGGACAAGCTGGACCGCACGCTGCAGAACCAGCCCGCGCTGGTCCGCCTGGACGGCGACACGCTGCGCATCGAAGCCCTCAAGGCTTGATATCCGGAATCTGGCCGCCAGCGGCGGCCAATGCGCACGCGCAGACACCCGCGCAAATTTCAACACATCCTGTAAGAAGCCTTACAAGGGCTTTTTGCTTTACGATAACGCGATTTATTCGAACATAAGGGTTTGATCGTCATGACACGCATTGTTGTGGTGACTTCCGGCAAAGGCGGCGTGGGCAAAACCACGACCAGCGCCAGTTTTTCTGCGGGACTCGCGATGCGGGGCCACAAGACCGCTGTCATCGACTTCGATGTCGGCCTGCGCAACCTCGACCTGATCATGGGCTGCGAACGTCGCGTCGTGTACGACTTCGTCAACGTGATCCAGGGCGAAGCCACGCTCAACCAGGCTCTCATCAAGGACAAGCAGCTCGAAAACCTGTTCATCCTGCCCGCCTCGCAGACGCGCGACAAAGACGCGCTGACGCAGGAAGGCGTGGAAAAGGTCATCAATGACCTCAAGGGCATGGGCTTTGACTACATCGTCTGCGACTCGCCCGCCGGCATCGAAACGGGCGCGCTGATGGCCGCCTATTTCGCCGACGACGCGCTGGTCGTGACCAACCCGGAAGTCTCGTCGGTGCGCGACTCCGACCGCATCCTGGGCATCCTCGCCGCCAAGTCCAAGCGCGCCGTGGAAGGCGATGAACCGGTCAAGGAATACCTGCTACTGACGCGCTACAGCCCCAAGCGCGTGGTCGACGGCGAAATGCTGTCGCTGGGCGACATCGAGGACATCCTGCGCATCAAGCTGATCGGCGTGATCCCCGAATCCGAAGCGGTGCTGCAAGCGTCGAACCAGGGCCTGCCGGCCATCCACCTCAGAGACACCGACGTTTCCGAAGCCTACAAGGACGTCGTGGCCCGTTACCTTGGCGAAGACAAGGCCCTGCGCTTTACCGACTATGAAAAGCCCGGTTTCCTGAAACGCCTGTTCGGAGGCAAGTAAGCAATGTCCTTCCTGTCGTTTCTGCTTGGTCAAAAGAAGACCTCCGCATCCGTCGCCAAGGAACGGTTGCAGATCATCCTGGCCCACGAGCGGGGCCGCGGCGACTCGCCCGATTACCTGCCGCAGTTGCAGCAGGAGCTTATCGCCGTCATTTCGAAATACGTGAAGATCAACCCCGAGGACATCAAGGTGCACCTGGAACGCCAGGACACCCTGGAGGTCCTGGAGGTCAAGATCGAAATGCCGCAGAACGAGACCTGATGCGGCTGTGTGCGCGCCCCTGGCGCGCATCACAATCAAAAAAATGCCCGGCGATGCCGGGCATTTGCTTTGGGGCGACGGGCGCTTAGCGCTTGCCGACCTGATCGCCGATGACGCCGCCGATCGCCGCTCCGCCCACCGTTCCGAGGATGCCGCCGTTGGTGATCACAGCGCCTGCCACGCCGCCCAGCGCAGCGCCGCCGACGGCGCTCTTCTGGCGATGGCTCATGCCGTCCCACGAAGAGCACCCAGCCATGGCGGCGGTCATCGCCAGCGCGACACAGATTTTGGAGAGAGATGCGATTTTCATATTTGTGGTTCCTATTCTCGTACCCGGGAGCCGCGCATGAAACTGGATGCGAGCGCGCGGCGCCCATAAGGGCCTGGAACCTTCAGGATCGCAAAATATTCTTGCCCTGGCTGTGAAGTTTGCCCATGAATTGTGTCAAAGGGCGAGTTAATCTTTGCGCGCCCCAGGGACATTGTTGCAGCGCGCGGCCGCTATTTGACCAGACGTAACACCTCGCGGAAGCGCGGGTGTTCACAAGTGCGCATCCACTCGAATATCGCCATCTCGGACGTGACGATTTCAGCGCCATGCGCACGCGCGCGGCGCAACGCCGCGTGATGATCGGCCGGCTTGCGCGAGCCCGCCGCATCCGCCACCAGCACCGCGTGGTAGCCCAGGTCAATCAAGCCGATCACGGTTTGCAGCACGCAGATGTGCGCCTCGCAGCCCGCCACCAGGATGGTCTTGCGCGCGGCCGGCAACCAGGCCTCGAAGCCCGGCTCCAGCGCCGAAGAGAAGTGCATTTTCTGGAAGGCGCTCTGGACTTGCTCGCGCAGCGGTTCCACGGTGGTCCCCAGCATCTTGGCGTGGTGCTCGGTAGCCACCACCGGCACGTCCAGCAGTCGCGCAGCCTGCGCGAGCTTGTGCGCGGCGTGAAGCACCGCCTCGTTGTCATGGATGACGGGCATCAGGCGCCCCTGCATGTCGACGATCAGCAGGGTGGAATCGGTAGCGGACAACAACATTGCGCGGTGCTCCTGGAAGATGTCCTCAAGGCCGGCTCACGCAGAACGAAGCCTTGAACAGCCCTTAGCATACCTCCGGCAAAAAAAATCCCGGCGCGAGGCCGGGATCGTTTTCAGGCGCCGATTACTTCAGGGCCTTGTAGCGCAGGCGCTTGGGCTTGGCGCCCTCTTCGCCCAGGCGGCGCTTCTTGTCGGCTTCATATTCCTGGTAGTTGCCATCGAAGAACACGACTTGCGAGTCGCCTTCGAAGGCCAGGATGTGCGTGGCGATCCGGTCCAGGAACCAGCGATCGTGGCTGATGACCATGACGCTGCCGGGGAACTCCAGCAATGCGTCTTCCAGCGCGCGCAGCGTTTCGACGTCGAGGTCGTTGGACGGTTCGTCCAGCAGCAGCACGTTGCCGCCGGCGATCAGGGTCTTGGCCATGTGCAGGCGGCCGCGTTCACCGCCGGACAGCTGGCCCACGACCTTGTTCTGGTCGCCGCCCTTGAAGTTGAAGCGGCCCAGATAGGCGCGCGACGACATTTCGAACTTGCCCACCGTGAGCAGGTCGGCGCCGTCGGCCACCGCGTCGAACACGGTCTTCTTGTCTTCCAGCGCATCGCGCGACTGGTCGACATAGGCCAGCTTGACGGTCTGGCCGATGTTGACCTCGCCCGAATCCGGCTGCTCGCGGCCCGCGATCATGCGGAACAGCGTGGACTTACCGGCGCCGTTGGCGCCGATGATGCCGACGATGGCGCCGGGCGGCACCTTGAAGCTGAGGTTGTCGATCAGCAGGCGGTCGCCATAGGCCTTGCTGACGTTGTTGAATTCGATGACCTCGTTGCCCAGGCGCTCGCCCACGGGAATGAAGATTTCCTGGGTTTCATTGCGCTTCTGGTATTCGTAGGACGACAGTTCCTCGAAGCGGGCCAGACGCGCCTTGGCCTTGGCCTGGCGGCCCTTCGGGTTCTGGCGCACCCACTCCAGTTCCTTCTTGATGGTCTTCTGGCGGGCGGACTCCGACGCCTCTTCCTGCTTCAGGCGATCTTCCTTCTGCTCCAGCCACGAGCTGTAGTTGCCCTTCCAGGGAATGCCATAACCGCGGTCCAGTTCCAGGATCCATTCGGCCGCGTTGTCCAGGAAGTAGCGATCGTGGGTCACGCCCACCACGGTGCCGGGGAACTTGTGCAGGAACTGCTCCAGCCACTCCACGCTTTCGGCGTCAAGGTGGTTGGTGGGTTCGTCCAGCAGCAACATGTCGGGTTTGGACAGCAACAGGCGGCACAGCGCCACGCGGCGCTTTTCACCGCCGGACAGCTTGCCGACGATGGCGTCCCAGGGCGGCAGGCGCAGCGCGTCGGCAGCGATTTCCATCTGGTGTTCGATGTCGTCGGCGCCGCTGGAGGCGGCGGCGGCGATGATGGCCTCAAGCTCGGCCTGCTCGGCGGCCAGCGCGTCGAAATCCGCATCCGGCTCGGCGTAGGCGGCATAGACCTCGTCCAGGCGCTTCTTGGCCGAGACGACGGCGCCCAGGCCCTCTTCCACCGACTGGCGCACCGTGTGCTCGGGGTTGAGCTGCGGTTCCTGCGGCAGGTAGCCGATGTTCAGGCCCGGCATGGGGATGGCTTCGCCTTCGATTTCCTTATCGACGCCGGCCATGATCTTCAGCAGCGTCGACTTGCCCGAGCCGTTCAGGCCCAGCACGCCGATCTTGGCGCCAGGAAAAAACGAAAGCGAAATGTCGCGCAGGATCTGCCGCTTGGGCGGCACGATCTTGCCGACGCGGTTCATGGTGTAGACGTATTGGGCCATGGGCTCGTATAGGAGATATAGCTGATGAACCGTCGATTGTAGGCCGGAACCCTGACCCGCGTATGTCCGCCGCCAAATGGCCGGCCCTTGCGGCGTACCCGGCCCTTCAGGCGGCCTTGGGCCGCGTCGCCCGGCCGCCGGCGCGCATTTGCGCCAGCATCACGCCAGCCAGCGCCATCGCCCCGCCGACGATGTGGAACAGATGGGGCTTTTCGTCCAGGAACACGGCCGCGATCGCCACCGTGGCCACCGGCATGAGGTTGAGGAAAATGCTGGCGCGGTTGGGGCCCAGGTGCTTGACGCCCTGCATCCACAGGAAGGGCGCGAACAACGACGGGAATACCGCCGCATACAGCACCAGGGGCAGGTTGTCGCCGTTGAGCGGTGAAGGCGGCGCCATCAGGAAAGCGGGCAGCTGGAACAGCACGCCGAAAGCGACCTGCACATACAGCGACTGCCACGGTCCCACCGGCAATGCCCAGCGGCGCAGCAGCACGCCGTATAGCGCATAGGCCAGCGCGCCCACGCCCATCAGCAGATCGCCGCGGTTGGCGCCCACTTCAAGCAGGCGGGCGGGATCGCCCTCGCCGATCAGCAGCGCCAGGCCCGCCAGCGACAGCAGCCCGCCCAGCATGGCCATGACCGAGGGCAGTTCGCGCAGCAGCAGCGCCACCACCGCGATGGTCATCAGCGGAATCATCGCCGTGATGATGCCCATATTGGTCGCCGTGGTGCTGGCGGCCGCCACATAGGCCAGGCCCTGGTACAGGGCCATGCCCAAGCCGCCCAGCACCGCCAGTTTGGGCAGGTGGGGCAGGATCTGGCGGCGCTGCGCCCAGACGCCCGGCAGCACGAACGGCGTCAGCACCACCCCGGCCAGGGCCCAGCGGTAGAAGCCGATGGCGGCCGGCGCGATGGCGCTGGCCGCCATCTTGGTGACGATCATGTTGACCGACCAGATCAAGGCTGCCAGCAACGGATAAAGCAGATAACGGGCGGGAATATGCGGAGAGGAAGCGCGGGTCATGAGGGGCAATGCACAGGCGTAGATGAGACAGGGCCAGTGTAGGATCTGTCCGACCTGATGTATATAATGAAAAACAGACAAAACCAGACGAAGTTCCGACATGTCCGCCATCGATTCCGCGCCCGCGCTGGCCAGCCACCTGCCCTACCCGCTGGCTTGCCGCATCCTGCATTTCACGCCGCGTTCCGGCATGAAGCGCCACAGCTCGCCCTGGGCGGAACTGAACTTCGCCATCTCCGGCATCATGGAAATCGGCATACGCGGCGTCACCTACCTGTCGCCGCCGCAGTACGCCATCTGGATACCGCCGCATGTCGAGCATTGCTGCCAGAACGAAGGCGAAGTGCACTACGCCTGCATCGACATCCCCGCCGCGGCCTGCGCCGGCCTGCCCACGGAACCGTGCACGCTCGAGATCAGCCCGGTCATGCGCGCGATCCTGGGCGACTTCGAGCAGCGCGGCATCAGCTATCCGGATACGCCGGAAGACCGGCGCATGGCGCAGATCGTCATCGACCAGGTCCGCCAGGCTCGGGCTTACGCCAGCTACCTGCCCTCCACCTCCGACCCGTTGCTGGCACCCATCCTGTCGGCGCTGCAGGACAGTCCAGGCGATAAGCGCGGCGCCGCGCACTGGGCCGCCACGGCCGGCATCACCGAACGCACGCTGCTGCGCCACTGCCAGCAGCGCCTGGGCATGTCGTTCAATGAATGGCGCCTGCGGCTGCGCGTGGTCAGCGCCCTGGGCATGCTGGACGCGGGCCGGCCGGTCCAATCTGTGGCGCGCGAGCTTGGTTACAGCACGCCGTCGGCCTTCATCGCCATGTTCCAGCGGCTTACAGGTCAATCGCCCGACAACGCGCGCAGGCGCAGCCAGGGCGGCGCACCCGCGCCCTGACCCCGGAAAACCGCGTCATCCAAGCGCCTGATGCAAGGCGCGGCCGATCGCGAGACAATACGGCTGTAGCCAGGGCCTGCCAGCGGGCCCGAATCTTGCCGTGCCGTCGCGGCTTCATCGCGCCCAGGAACCCCTTCATGTCTGCCTCCGCCACTCCCCCCGCCTCCTTGACCCATTTCAGCACCGCCGAGCTGGACATGCTGGCCAAGACCGCCGACGCCTTGAGCGCCTATCTGGGCAAGCCCGTGCTGGCCGAAGTGGTGCTGGGCGATGATGGCACCGAATGGGTGACCTATGGCGTGCCCATGGACGAAAACGCCAAGCCCGACGAAGACCAGACCCACGTGCAGCTGGGCGGCGCCGGCGCCCGCCTGCTGGGCAATCGCGGCGGCCTGCCCCAGTCCGACGACGACACCTACGACTGTCTCTACCTCTGGGCCATCGAGATCTCGCTGAACGAAGGCGAGCGCTTCATCAAGCTGGACCACGACGGCGAAGAGTCCGCATGGTCCGACAATCTGGAAGACGTGCTGCCGTTTGCCCTGACGGAAGAACCCGTACCGGAGGACCCGGACGCGGAGGACGACGAGGACGAAGCGGATGAGGACGATGAGGATGATGCGGATGGCCACGGCCACGATCATTCTCACGACCACAACCACCGCCACTGAAGCGCGGCCGGGCGGCGGGTTGCGGCCGGCATGGCCGCGCAACCGCGCCGTCCGCGGATCAGACCGAGATCCGCCCTTCCTGCACCGCGTGGCAGGCCACCACCGACACTCCCGCGGCCATTGCCACTGGCGCCTCTGACTTGCAACGCTCGTTCGCATGCGGACAGCGCGGATGAAAGGTGCAGCCCGACGGCGGATTCAGCGGATTGGGCACCTCGCCCGCCACCGCGGTGCGCGGCTTGCCCGCGCCGTTGATGTCGGGAATGGCCTCCAGCAGCATGCGCGTGTACGGATGGCGAGGCCGCGCGAACAGCTCGTCGCGCGGCGCCACCTCCACCATGCGGCCCAGGTACATCACCCCCACCCGGTCGGCCACATGGTGCACCACCGCCAGGTTGTGGGAAATGAACAGATAGGTCAGCCCCAGGTTGCGCTGCAGATCCTTCATCAGGTTCAGCACCTGCGCCTGCACCGACACATCCAGCGCCGAGGTCGGCTCGTCGCACACCAGGAATTCCGGATTCACCGCCAACGCCCGCGCGATCGAAATGCGCTGGCGCTGGCCGCCGGAAAACTGGTGTGGATAGCGGCCCTGGTCGGCCGGGTCCAGGCCCACCTGCTTGAGCAGTTCGCCCACGCGCGCGCTGCGCTCGTCAGGCGTCATCGTGGTGTGGGTCAGCATGGGTTCGGCGATGATGCGGCCCACGCGCCAGCGCGGATTCAGGCTGGCATAGGGATCCTGGAAGATCATCTGCAGGCGCTTGCGCAAGGCGCGGCCGCCTGGCTCGGACATGCGCGACAACGGCTGGCCGTCGAAACGGATGTCGCCGCGGGTCAGGCCATACAACCCCACCAGCATGCGCGCCACGGTCGATTTGCCGCAGCCCGATTCGCCCACCAGCGCCAGCGTTTCGCCGCGCGCGATCTCGAACGACACCCCGTCCACGGCGCGCAGCATCACGCGCGGCTTGCCCGCGAGCTTACGTTCCAGCCACGGCGGTGACACATCGAACCAGCGCGCGGCGTCCTTTACTTCCACCAAGGGCGTCGTCATGCGGCCACCTTATCGTTGTTGTCGTGCAGCCAACAGGCCGCGCGGGACGTCCCGGCCGCCATCAGCTCCGGGCGCTCGACGCCGCAACGCGGCAGGCGCTGGCCGCAGCGCGGATTGAAGGCGCAGCCCGGCGGAATGGCGTTCAGGCGCGGCATGCTGCCGTCGATCTGCACCAGCCGTTCGGAGTGTCCTTCCAGCGATGGAATCGATCCCATCAGTCCCTTCGTGTAGGGATGGCGGGGCTTGTGGATCACGTCGGCCACCGGGCCGATCTCGGCCACGCGGCCCGCGTACATCACCGCAACGCGGTCGGCGGTTTCGGCGATCACACCCATGTCGTGCGTGATCAGCATCACCGCCGTGCCGTTTTCACGGCACAGGCGCTTGAGCAGTTCGATGATCTGCGCCTGGATCGACACGTCCAGCGCGGTCGTGGGCTCGTCCGCCACCACCAGCTTGGGTTCGGCCGCCAGGGCCAGCGCAATCACCACGCGCTGGCGCATGCCGCCGGAGAACTGGTGAGGATAGTGGTCGATGCGCTCGCGCGCGGCCGGAATGCCGGTCGACGCCAGCAGCTCCACCGCCCGTTCGCGCGCCTGGGACCAGCTCAGGTCCAGGTGCGTCACGATGGTTTCCGCCAATTGCCGGCCCACCGTGTACAGCGGGTTCAACGAGGTCAGCGGGTCCTGGAACACGGCCCCGATCTCGCGGCCGCGCACGCGGCGCATCTGCTCGTCGGGCAGGTTGTCGATGCGGCGGCCCGCCAGCAGGATCTCGCCCGCGGCGATACGTCCCGGCGGTTCCAAGAGGCCAATGATGGATGCGCCGGTCAGGGACTTGCCTGCGCCGGATTCGCCCACTACGCCCAGGACTTCGCCAGCCTGGATGGAAAAGGACACGTCGTCCAGCGCGCGCAGCGTGCCGCGGCGCGTGGGGAATTCCACGCGCAGGTTGCGGACTTCTAGTAATGCGCTCATGTAAACCTCAATTCAGACGCGGGTTGAGCGCATCGCGCAGCCAGTCGCCAAGCAAGTTGACCGACAGCACCAGCAGCACCAGCGCCGCACCCGGGAAGATGGTGATCCACCACTCCCCTGAAAACAGAAAGTCGTTGCCGATGCGGATCAGCGTGCCGAGCGACGGCGCGGTCGGCGGTACGCCTACGCCCAGGAACGACAGCGTGGCCTCCGTGATGATGGCCGTGGCCAGGTGCACCGTGGCCAGCACCAGCACCGGACCCAGCACATTGGGCAGCACGTGGCGGAACATGATGACCGGCGAGGCCACGCCGATCACGCGCGCCGCCTGCACGTATTCGCGGTTCTTCTCCACCAGGGTGGAGCCGCGCACCGTGCGCGCATACTGCGGCCAGCCCGCCAGCGCGATCGCGCCGATCAGCACCGGGAACGCGATCAGCTCATGCAGCTCGCGCGGCACCGCCGCCCGCGCCACACCGTCGATCAGCAGCGCGATCAGGATGGCGGGGAACGACAGCTGCACGTCGGCGATGCGCATGATGAACGCATCGATGCGCCCGCCCGCGTAGCCCGAGATCAGCCCCAGCACGATGCCGATCAGCATCGACAGCAGCACCGAGGCCAGGCCGATCAAGAGCGACACGCGGGTGCCGTACAGGATGGCCGAGTACAGGTCGCGGCCCTGGCTGTCGGTGCCCAGCAGGTAGGTCGGCAGGCCATTGGCCTCCCAGGCGGGCGGCAGCAAGGCGTCCAGCAGTTCCACCTTGGTCAGGTCGAACGGGTTGTGCGGCGCCACCCAACCGGCCCCGAAGGAGCCGATCAGCAGGAGCGCCAGCATCACGGTGGCGATGATCGCCACGGGCGCCCGGCGCCAGGCCCAGGCAATGTCGCTGTCCCACCAGCGTTTGAGTACGGCGCGCATCAGTGAGCCCCCCCGCCGCGGGTCAGCCCGGAACGCAGGCGCGGGTCCACGACAAAATACAAAAGATCGACGATCAGGTTGATCACCACGAACACCAGCGCAATCAGGCACAGGTAGGCCGCCATGACGGGCACGTCGGCGAATTGCACCGCCTGGATGAACAACAGGCCCATGCCCGGCCACTGGAACACGGTTTCCGTGACGATGGCGAAGGCGATGATGCCGCCCAGTTGCAGGCCGGTGATGGTGATGACCGGCACCATGGTGTTCTTCAGCGCGTGGCCGAAGTGGATGGCGCGACGCTTCAGGCCGCGGGCGCGGGCAAACTTGATGTAGTCCGAACGCAGCACCTCCAGCATTTCCGAACGCACCAGGCGCAGCACCAGGGTCATCTGGAACAGCGACAAGGTGATGGACGGCAGGATGAGATGCTTCCAGCCCGTGGCGGTGAACAACCCCGATGACCACCAGCCCACGCTGACGGTGTCGCCCCGCCCGTAGCTGGGCAGCCAGCCCAGTTGCACGGAAAACACCAGGATCAGCAGGATGCCGATCAGGAAGGTGGGCAGCGACACGCCCAGCAGCGACCCGGCCAGCAGCAGCTGGGACAGCAAGCTGTTGCGCTTGAGCGCGGTGTACACGCCCAGCGGCACGCCCACCAGCAGCGCCAGCAAGGCCGCCACCATGGACAGCTCCAGCGTGGCCGGCAGGCGGGATTTCAGCAAGGAAGATACGGGTTCGCTCTGGCGCAGGGAGATGCCGAAATTGCCCTGCACGGCGTTGGCCACGAAATGGCCGAATTGGACGATGGCGGGCTCGTTCAGCCCCAGGCGCTCACGCAGTTCGATGCGTTCGGCATCGGTGGCGTCCTGTCCCAGCATGATGGTGACAGGGTCGCCGACATATTGAAAAAGCACAAAGGCCAGTAGCGCGACGGTGAGCATCACCGCTACGGCCTGCAACAGGCGACGCAGTATGAAAGCAAACATAGGCGGAAAAGGCGAAACAGCGAAAGCCCGTCGGCCTGTTCATCATGAACAGGCTGACGGGCCCCGCCGTTTGATTAGCCTGGATCAGTCAACCTTGACCCAATCGGCAACGAGGCGATTGTCGGCACGGTGGATGACCGTGACGTTCTTGCGCATGGCCCAGGGAATGACCTGGTCGTGCAGCGGGATGTGGCCGAAGTCCTTGGCGTGCCCTTGCAGCACGGTGATGATGTCGGCGTCACGCTTGGCCGGATCGGTTTCCGTCTTGATCCGGTCGATGATGACGTCCAGTTCCTTGTTGCTGTAGTTGCCCAGGTTGTACATGCCGTCCGCGCCCTCGCCCTTGGTGCGAATCAGGTTCTGCAGCGTGTACATGGCGTCGAACGTGGGCACGCCCCAGCCGAACAGGTAGGCGCTGGTGTCGAACGACTGCACCTTGGGGAAATAGGTGGAGCGCGGCATGGCGTTCATGGTGGCCTTGACGCCGACCTTGGCCCACATGCCGACCACCGCCTGACAGATGGCTTCGTCGTTGATGTAGCGGTTGTTCGGGCAATCCAGCGTGAAGTTCAGCGTGCCGTCGTAGCCGGCTTCCTTCAGCAGGGCGCGGGACTTTTCCGGATCATAGGGCACGCGCGCCTGCAGCTGCTGGGCCCAGCCGTGCACCTGCGGCGCGATCATCGTGCCGGTGGGCGCGGACAGGCCGCGCATCACGGCGCGCTTGATGGCGTCCACGTCGATCGCGCGATACAGCGCCTCGCGCACGCGGATGTCCTGGAACGGGTTCTTGCCCTTGATGTTGGAATACTGGAGTTCCGGACGCTTCTGGTCCAGGCCCAGGTAGATGGTGCGGTATTCGTTGCCTTCCACGACCTTGGCCGACTGGCGCAGGCGATCCAGGTCCTGGGCCGCCGGATCCAGCACGAAGTCGATTTCACCCGACAGCAGCGCCGCGGTACGCGTGGCGTTCTGCTTGATCGGCGTGAACACGACTTCGGTCACGTTGCCGACCTTGCCGCCCTTGTTCCACCAGTCCTTGTTTTCCTCGAACACCGTGCGCACGTCCACTTCGCGCGACTTCAGCTTGTAGGGGCCGGTGCCGTTGGTGTTGCGCGCGGCGTAGGTCTCTTCCTTGTTGACGAAGTCCTGCGGCTTGGCGACGTTGTTCTTTTCCGACCAGGCCTTGTTCATGATGAACACGTTGGTCAGCTGGCGCAGCAGCACCGGGTTAGGCGCCGAGGTCTCGATCTCGACCGTCAGGTCGTCGATCTTGCGGGCTTCCTTGATGCCGGTGGTGTAGGCCTTGTAGTTCGAGGTGGGCGCCATGGCGCGGTGGATCGAGAACACCACGTCGTCGGCGGTGAAGGCGGCGCCGTCATGGAACTTCACGCCGGGGCGCAGCTTGAAGCGGTACAGCGTGGGCGAAACCTGCTCCCACTCCGTCGCCAGGCGCGGGTTGACCTTGAAGGACTTGTCGTAGTCCACCAGCGGTTCGTAGACGTAGCTGTTGGCGGCGATCGTCATGCCTTCGTTCTGCGAGTGCGGATCGAAGGTGAGGATGTCGCCCTGGGCGGCCCAGCGGAAGGTCTTGGCCTGCCCGATCGTGGGCACGGCAACGGCGGCGGCGATCGCGATAGCAATCAAAGTGCGGCGCATAGGTTCAACTCCTGACTGTAGTCTGAATACCGGCGCGATATTGCCTAGCCGCAGGACCTCCGTCAATTGAGGGTTTATGCGTACCGTAGACGGTTTTCACAGAGGGAGAACCAATTGGGGACACATAAGCTTGTAACAAAATAATCGAAGTAAACAGTGTTGGGTATGCGGCCCGCCCCCGCCCCCCGCCCCCGCCTATTCCTCGTCCGGCGCCGACAATTCCAGCGGCACGTGCTCGGTCATCAGCACCTCCAGCATGTCGATCAGCATCGCGGCCTTTTCCTCGCCGAACGGGGCCAGCACGGCCTTCTGGTGCTGCAAGGCCTGCTCGCACAGCGCGGCGATCAGATTCGTGCCCTTGGTGGTGATGCAGACACGCGTCTGCCGCCGGTCCGCCCGCACGCCCGTGCGCGCCACCAGCCCTTCGGCCTCCATGCGCTGCACCACCTTGCTCAAGGTGGGCTGCTTGGTGATCGCCAGCACCGCCAGCGTGCCTATGGTTTCACCGGGACTGCCCTCCAGGCTGGCCAGTACCCGCCACTCGGTCACCGACAGGCCGGCCGCCTTCACCTGCAGATGGAATTCCGCCGAAATGCGCTGGCTGGCCTGCGCCAGCAGATAGGCCAGATAGCCATCGACGAAGCGGCCTTTGTGCGCCGCCGCGTCCGTGTCCCGCTGCTTGTCCAACCGCATGTTGCTTTGCTCCCACGCACCGGAAACCAGGGCCGACGCCGGCCCGACGAAATGCGCATTGCACCACGCCGGCGCAAACGCGCGCCATGATGTGCCGCAATGCTGTTGCGCAGCACAGGGTATACCCGGAATCGCAACCCGTTTTTGCACCATCGCAGCGCCGGAACAGCACTGCGACCTAGAGAACAACGAGTATATACGTCATTGTTTTAGCGTGATATTTTTTGTTTTCCATGAAATTTCATCTTTTTTGTTGACAGCTAAAACGTTGACTCCTAAAGTATTTTTAAGACGAGAATTTCCTGACGTGACGATGCTGCGCAGCAGCAACCATTGAGACCCGCAGGCCGGGCCGCGAAGGAGTGCCAGAATGGCTGAAAGGTCTTTCAAAAAAGAAGTCCAGCAGTTGCGCATCGGCGCGGGCGAAGAGTTCCGCGGAGAAGGCATTCTTGCGGTCACCAAGGCCTTGCTGCAGTCCGGCGTGGGCTACGTCGCGGGCTACCAGGGTTCGCCGATCTCGCATTTGATGGACGTGCTGGCCGACGCCAACGACATCCTCCAGGAACTGGGTGTGCATTTCGAGGCCAGCGCCTCCGAAGCCACCGCGGCGGCCACGCTGGCCGCCTCGGTCATGTACCCCATCCGCGGCGCCGTCACCTGGAAGTCCACCGTAGGCACCAACGTCGCATCCGACGCGCTGGCCAACCTGGCTTCCGGCGGCGTCACCGGCGGTTCGCTGGTCATCGTGGGCGAAGACTACGGCGAAGGCTCGTCCATCATGCAGGAACGCTCGCACGCGTTCGCCATGAAGTCGCAGATCTGGCTGCTGGATCCGCGCCCCAACCTGGAAAGCATGGTCAAGGCGGTGGAAGACGGCTTCGAGCTGTCCGAGGCCAGCAAGACGCCCGTGATGCTGCAACTGCGCATCCGCGGCTGCCACGTGCACGGCCGCTTCATCGCCAAGGAAAACAAGCGCCCCGCCTTCTCGCTGGCGCAGGCGCTGGAAAGCCCGGCGCGCGACACCAGCCGCATCGTGCTGCCGCCTGCCTCCTTCCTGCACGAACAGGAAAAGATCAAGGAGCGCTGGCCCGCCGCCATCCGCTACATCAAGGAACACAAGCTCAACGAACACTTTGACGGCGACCAGGACGATATCGGACTGATCCTGCAAGGCGGCCTCTACAACGGCGTGATCCGCGCCTTGCAGCTGCTGGGCCTGGCCGACAACTTCGGCAACAGCCGCATCCCGCTGTACGTCATGAACGTGACCTACCCCGTCATCGAGGACGAGGTCATCGATTTCTGCCGCGGCAAGCGCGCCGTGCTGCTGCTGGAAGAAGGCCAGCCGGACTACATCGAACAGAACCTGCACGCCGTGCTGCGCCGCGCCGGCATCGACACCAAGCTGTCCGGCAAGGACGTCCTGCCGATGGCGGGCGAATACACCACCCAGGTCATGCGCGACGGCCTGCGCGAATTCCTCAAGCGGCAACGCCCGGAATCGCTGCAGACGCATCCCGCCGCCCTGGCCGATGCCCAGGCCGCGGAACGCCAGCTCCAGATCACCGAGGTGGCACGGCCCAAGCCGACGCGTCCGGCCGAGCAGCCCATCACCTTCCACAAGCACGTCGAAGGCCTGGCGGCGGTCGTGCCGCCGCGGCCCGCCGGCTTCTGTACGGGCTGTCCGGAAAGGCCTATCTTCTCGGCCCTGACCCTGGCGCAGGAAACGCTGGGCCAGCACCATATTTCCTGCGACATCGGCTGCCACCTGTTCTCGATCCTGCCGCCGTTCAACCTGGGCGCCACCACCATGGGCTACGGCCTGGGCGCCTCCAGCGCGGCGGCCTTCAACGTGCCGGCCGCCAAGCGCCCCATCTCCATCATGGGCGACGGCGGCTTCTGGCACAACGGCCTGTCCTCGGGCATCGGCAACGCGGTCTTCAACAAGTACGACGGCGTCATCGTCATCGTCGACAACTTCTACGCCTCGGCCACCGGCGGACAGGACATCCTGTCCTCGCGCGCCGAAAACCCGGACCGCTCCACCAACAATCCCATCGACCAGGCCGTGCGCGGCGTGGGCGTGAAGTGGGTGCGCACGCTGGACCGCACCTATGACGTGGCCAAGGTGCGCGCCACCATCGAAGAGGCGCTGACCACCGACATCAAAGGCCCCAAGGTCATCATCGCGCAATCGGAATGCATGCTGAACAAGCAGCGCCGCATCAAGCCGCTGTTCAACAAGGCAGTCAAGGAAGGCAAGCGCGTGGTCAAGGAACGCTTCGGCGTGGACCCTGACGTCTGCACCGGCGACCATGCCTGCATCCGCCTGTCGGGCTGCCCGTCGCTGACGGTCAAGGACAGCGGCGACCCCTTGAAGGAAGATCCGGTGGCGCACGTGGAAAGCAGTTGCGTAGGCTGCGGCAACTGCGGCGAAGTCGCCCATGCCGCGGTGCTCTGCCCGTCCTTCTACCGCGCCGATATCGTCCACAACCCGACCGGCCGCGACCGCTTCATGGCGCGCATGCGCACCGCCGTCATCGGCTTCCTGCAACGCCGCCGCGCCGCGCGCCTGGCCCACCACGCCCTCTGAGGATTCCCGTTCCATGAACCCGGCCGCTATGCAACAAGCCAATCCGATCAAGATCGCCATCCTGGCCATGGGCGGCCAAGGCGGCGGCGTGCTGGCCGACTGGATCGTCGACATGGCCGAGCACGCCGGCTGGTGGGCCCAGACCACCTCGGTGCCGGGCGTGGCCCAGCGCACCGGCGCCACCATCTATTACCTGGAACTGCTGCCCGAAGCCGAAGTGCAACGCGCCGGCCGCCAGCCCGCGCTGGCGCTGATGCCCACCCCGGGCGACGTGGACCTGGTGGTCGCCGCCGAATTGATGGAAGGCGGGCGCGCCATCCAGCGTGGACTGGTCACGCCGGAACGCACGGTGCTGCTCACTTCGTCGCACCGCAGCTACGCGGTCAGCGAAAAATCCGCGCCCGGCAACGGTATCGCCGATCCCAACAAGGTGCTGGAAGCGGGCCGCGCCGCGGCCAAGCGCTTCCTCTGCTTCGACCTGCAAGACCTGGCCGACCGCGCCGGCAGCGTCATCAGCGCCAGCCTGTTCGGTGCGGTAGCCGGCAGCGGCGCCCTGCCGTTCTCGCGCGACGATTTCGAAGCCACGGTGCGGCGCGCCGGCCTGGGCGTGGAAGCCAGCCTGCGCGCCTTCGCGCTGGGCTACGAATCCGCCGACCAGGCGCCCGCGCAACCCGCACCCATCGACCTGGCCCGGCCGGTGCCCGCCGTGCCGGAACGCGCCGCCAGCGCCAAGGCCCAAGCCCTGCTGGACACGATCAAACGCGACTTTCCCGCCTGTGCCCAGCCCATGCTGGCCGCGGGCACGCGCCGCCAGATCGAGTTCCAGGACCTGGCCTACGCCACCGAATACCTGCGCCACATGAAGGACATCCGCGACCTGGACGCCGCCCATGGCGGCGAGGCCCGGCAATGGGCGCTGACCTGTGCCGCCGCGCGCTACGTGGCCACGGCCATGGCCTACGACGACGTGATCCGTGTCGCCGACCTGAAGACCCGCGCCACGCGTTTCGACCGCGTGCGCCAGGAAGTGGGCGCGCGCCCGGACCAGCTGGTCTACACCACCGAATTCATGCATCCGCGCCTGGAGGAGATCTGCGGCACCTTGCCCGCCGGGCTGGGCCGCTGGCTCGAAAACTCCAAGTCGTTCGGCGGCTTCGTCGAACGCCGCCTGGGCCACGGCCGTCGCATGCAGAGCGGCACGCTGGGCGGTTTCCTGATGCTGTACACGCTGGCCGGCATGCGACGCTTCCGCCGCAGCACGCTGCGCCATCAGGCCGAGGCCGCCGGCCTCGCGCAATGGCTGGACCTGATCACCCGGCTGGTCCCGCGCGACTACGCGCTGGCCGTCGAAACCGTCAATTGCCGCCGCCTGGTCAAAGGCTATAGCGACACCCACGTGCGCGGCGGCGGCAAGTACCGCCAGCTGATCGCGGCGGCAGAGCAACTGGCCGGCCGGCCCGACGCCGCCGAAACGCTGCGCTCGCTGCGAGAGACCGCGCTGGCCAACGAGAAATGCGGCCCCATGGAACGCCAGCTGGCTGAAAAGCTGGCGGCCTGAGACAAGCAAAGATAGGGACAAACGCCGTGCAGACACTGAAACTCATCGTCCGGGAAGTCCGGCAGGAATCGCCGCTGATCCGCTCGTTCCGGCTGGCGCGCGAAGACGCCGGCCCCCTGCCTGCCTTCGGACCGGGCGCGCACCTGAAGGTGACGGTGCCGGGCCTGCGCGAGCCGCGCTGCTATTCGCTGGTGCAGTTGGCGCCGGAAGCCGGCAAGTTCGCGCAGCCCGCGGAGTACCGGCTCGGCGTGCGCCTGGAGGAAACCAGCCAGGGCGGATCGCGCCACATGCATGCGCTGGCCGAGGGCGACACGCTCGATGTCGAAGGCCCGAAGAATGATTTCCCGCTGCACGAATCGCCTGCCGGCGACGAACCCGTCGTGCTGATCGCGGGCGGCATCGGCATCACGCCGGTGGCATCCATGGCCGCGGCGCTCAAGGCCGCGGGACGCGCCTTCCATCTGCATTACTGCGGCCGCAGCAAGGACCAGCTGGCCTTCCTGCCCGAACTGCAGGCCCTGGCCGGCGACGACCTGAGCCTGCACGCGGACGACGATCCGTCCTGCCGCTTCGACCTGCAGGCGCTGCTGGACGCATCCTCGCCGCGCCAGCACCTGTATGTCTGCGGCCCCAAGGGCCTGATCGACGCAGTCATCCAGGGCGCGCACGCACGCCACTGGCCCGACGCCCATATCCATTTCGAACTTTTCGCCACCGCTGCACCGCAGGCCGGCGACCAGCCCTTCGAGGTCGAGCTGCGCCAGTCGGGCCGGGTGCTGACCATCCCCGCTGACAAGACCATCATCGACGTGATGGAAGAGGAAGGCTGCGACCCGATGTACGACTGCAAGCGCGGCGAATGCGGCGTCTGCCAGGCCACCGTGCTGGAAGGCGAACCCGACCACCGCGACTACTACCTCTCGGACACCGAGAAGGCCAGCGGCAAGATCATCCAGATCTGCATCTCGCGCGCGAAATCGGCGCGCCTGGTGCTGGACCTGTAGCCCCGACGCAAGGAAGCGCCCTCATGGCCAAATACCGCGACAACCCCGACGCCATCCGCGCCCTGCTGCGCGACACCGAGGTGCACAAGGATCTGTTCATCGACCAGGAGCTGTTCGAGCTGGAGATGGAACGCCTGTACGCCAACACCTGGGTCTACGTCGGCCACGACAGCCAGGTCCCCAACCCGGGCGACTACATCACCACCACAGTGGGCAACCAGCCCGTGGTGATGGTGCGCCACAGCGACCGCTCGGTGCGGGTGCTGCACAACCGCTGCCCGCACAAGGGCACCATGGTGGCGGGTGAAGCCTGCGGCAACACCGGCAAGTTCTTCCGTTGCCCCTATCACGCCTGGACCTTCAAGACCGACGGCAGCCTGCTGTCCATCCCGCTGAAAAAGGGCTACGAGAACACCGGCCTGGAAAACTGCGAAGCCAGCCAGGGCATGGCTGCCGTGAAGGACGTGAAGAACCATCGCGGCTTCGTGTTCTGCCGCCTGAACCCCGAGGGCCAGTCATTCGAGGATTTCTTCGGCGAATCGCTGTCCACCCTGGACAACATGGTCGACCGCGCGCCCGAGGGCCGGCTGGAAGTCGCCGGCGGCGTGCTGCGCTACATGCACCGCTGCAACTGGAAGATGCTGGTCGACAACCAGACCGACACCTGCCACCCGATGGTGGCGCATGAGTCCTCCGCAGGCACCGCCGTGAAGGTCTGGGAACAGGCGCCGGAAGGCACGCCCAAGCCCATGGCCGTCGAGTTGTTCGCCCCCTTCATCTCGCCTTACGAGTTCTTCGAGAACATGGGCATCCGCGTATGGGAGAACGGCCACGGCCATACCGGCGTGTCGGACTCCATCCATGCCTCGTACTCGGGCATCCCGGGCTACTGGGACTCCATGGTCGCGGCCTACGGCGAGGAACGCGCCAAGCAGATCCTGGGCGACGTGCGCCACAACACCGTGTACTTCCCCAACATCATGGTCAAGGGCCCGATCCAGACGCTGCGCGTCTTCAAGCCCATCGCAGCCGACCGCACGCTGGTGGAATCCTGGACCTTCCGCCTGGTGGGCGCGCCCGACCTGCTGCTGGAACGCACGCTCATGTACAACCGCCTCATCAACGCGCCGACCTCGGTGGTCGGGCACGACGACCTGGAAATGTACGAGCGCGCCCAGGACGGCCTGCAATCGCGGGCGCGGGACTGGGTCAACGTGGGCCGGCTGTACTCGCCCGACGAGGTCGGGCAGAAGAACGTCGCCACCAATGGCACCAATGAATGGCAGATGCGCAACCAGTACCGCGCATGGGGCCGCTACATGACCGGACCGGAGTCGGTATGAGCGCAAGCGACCGCGAGTTGATCGATTTTGTCTACGCCGAGGCGCGCATGCTGGACGAGCTGCGCTTCGAGGACTGGCTGAACCTGTACACCGAAGACGGCTACTACTGGATGCCGCTGGCCCATGGCCAGACCGATCCCAAGCTGCACGCCTCGCTCATGTACGAAGACAAGCTGCTGCTGCGCGTGCGCGTGGAGCGGCTGGCCGGCCAGCGCACGTTTTCGCAGCAACCCAAGAGCCGCTGCCACCACTTGCTGCAGGCGCCCACGGTGGAGCACGGCCATCCCGATGCCGCCCCCGCCGAAGGCCGCCACGTGGTACGCACCGCCTTCCATTACGTCGAGACGCGGCAGGACGCGCAGACGCTGTATGCAGGCTGGACCACCCACCACCTGGTGGAGCAGGACGGCGTCTTGCGCATCCGTCTCAAGCGCGTGGACCTCGTCAACTGCGACGCGGCCTTCGGCAATATCCAATTGTTCATGTAGGAGCGGCTTGTGAGCACCACGGTCCATCAGGCATTCCGCGACACCGCGGCCCGCTACGGCGCCCAGCCCTTCCTGTGCATCCTGCCGGAAACGGCCCAGGCCTATGGCATCGCCGCAGGCGAACTAAGCTACGCCCAGGCCGCCGAGTCCATCGAGGCCCTGCGCGCGGCCTATGCGCGCGCCGGCTACGGCCACGGCCACCGCGCCGGCCTGCTGCTGGAGAACCGCCCCGCGTTCTTCCTGCACTGGTTCGCGCTGAACGCCCTGGGCGTGTCGGTGGTGCCCATCAACCCCGATCTGCGCGCAGCGGAACTGGAATACCTGACGGGGCATTCCGAGATCGCTTTGGCCGTTGCCCTGCCCGAACGCCACGCCGACCTGCTGGCCGCGGCAGAACGCGCCGGCCGCGAACTGTGTGTGATGGGACCGGACGACACGCCGCCCGCCGCGCCCTTTGCGGCACCGCTGGCGGGCAGCGAGCCCGATATCCTGACCGAATGCGCCCTGCTCTATACCTCCGGCACCACCGGACGACCCAAGGGCTGCATCCTGCCCAACCGCTATTTCCTGCATGCCGGCGGCTGGTACGCGCGCATCGGCGGCTTGTGCGAACTGCGCCCTGGCCAGGAACGCATGCTGACGCCGCTGCCCCTGGTCCACATGAACGCCATGGCGTACTCGGCCATGGCCATGCTCCTGACCGGCGGCTGCCTGATTCCGCTGGACCGCTTCCATCCCAAGACCTGGTGGGACAGCGTGCGCGATTCCGGCGCGACGGTGCTGCACTACCTGGGCGTCATGCCCGCCATCCTGATGAAGGCCGAACCGTCCGCACGGGATAAGCAGCCCGCCATCCGCTTCGGTTTCGGCGCGGGAGTGGACCGCAAGCTGCACCAGCCCTTTGAAGAACGCTTCGGCTTTCCGCTGCTGGAAGCCTGGGCCATGACCGAAACTGGCGCGGGCGCCGTCATCATCGCCAACCATGAGCCGCGCCACATCGGCAGCAGCTGCTTCGGCCGCGAGGAAGAAGACGTGCTGGTGCGCATCGTCGCTGATTCCGGCTTGGAAGCCGCCGCCGGCGAACCGGGCGAATTGCTGGTGCGCCACGCCGGCGATGACCCGCGCTACGGATTCTTCGCCGGCTACCTCAAGGACCAGGACGCGACCTCCCAGGCCTGGGAGGACGGCTGGTTCCATACCGGCGACATCGTGCGCCGCGACGCCGACGGCGCGCTGCGCTTCGTGGACCGCAAGAAGAACGTCATCCGCCGCAGCGGCGAGAACATCTCCGCAGTGGAAGTCGAAAGCGTGCTGCTGCAGCACCCGCTGGTGAAGGCCGTGGCGGTCGCCGCCGTGCCCGACGCCGTGCGCGGCGACGAAGTGCTGGCCTGCGTGGTGCCCGAAAGCCTCCCGGCCGAGGGCGTCGCAATGGCCGAGGCCGCCCGCAGCATCGTGCAATGGAGCCTGGAGCAGCTGGCCTATTACAAGGCCCCCGGCTACGTCGCCTTCGTCGACAGCCTGCCGCTGACCACCACCAACAAGATCCAGCGCGGCGAAATGAAAGCCCTGGCGCCCACGCTGCCCGGCACGGCCCGCTGCGTGGACACCGGCCACATGAAGAAGCGCCAGGAGCCCGCGCGATGAACCGCCTGGGCTATGACGGCGTGGTGGCGGCCCTGCCCGTCACGATTCCGTATGAACGCTATTCCACCCATGCGGCCCACTGGTGGCTGGGACGGGCGCTGGGCGCGCTGATCCGCCAGGCCGGTATCGCCAAGACCGAGGTGGACGGCCTCTGCGTGTCCAGCTTCACCCTGGCGCCCGACACCGCCGTCGGCCTGGTGCAGCACCTGGGCATGAGCCCGCGCTGGCTGGACCATATCCCCATGGGCGGCGCCAGCGGCGTGGCCGCCTTGCGCCGCGCGGCCCGCGCCGTGCAGGCCGGCGACGCCAGCATCGTGGCCTGCATCGCAGGGGACACCAACCACGTGGACTCGTTCCGCAACACGGTCAGCCAGTTCTCGCGCTTCGCGCAGGACGCGGTCTACCCCTATGGCGCAGGCGGCCCCAACGCCAGCTTCGCGCTGCTGACCGCCAACTACATGCGCGCGACCGGCGCCACCCGCGAGGACTTCGGCAAGCTTTGCGTAGCGCAGCGCGACAACGCCCTGCGCTATCCGCACGCGCTGATGAAGAAGCCGTTGACGCTCGCCCAGTACCTGGACGCCCGCGTCATCACCGACCCGATACACCTGTTCGATTGCGTGATGCCCTGCGCCGGCGCCGACGGCTTCCTGGTCATGAGCGAAGACCGGGCGCGGGCGCTGAACCTGCCCTACGCCCGCATCCTCTCCACCATCGAACGCCACAACGCCTGGATCGAGGACCCGATCCAGACCCGCGGCGGCTGGACCGTGGACCTGGACGAACTCTACGGCCAGGCCGGCGTCCAGCCCGGCGACATGGATTTCCTGCAGGCCTACGACGACTATCCCGTCATCAACCTGATGCAGATCGAAGACCTGGGCTTCTGCCCGAAGGGCGCGGCCCCCGACTTCGTGCGCAACAACAGCTTCACCGTGGACGGCAGCTTTCCCTTCAACACCAACGGCGGCCAATTGTCCGTGGGCCAGGCCGGCGCCGCCGGCGGCTATCTGGGCATGGTCGAAGCGCTGCGCCAGTTGAGCGGCACGGCCGGCGGCACGCAGGTGGCCGACGCCCGCCTCGGCATGGTGAGCGGCTTCGGCATGATCAATTACGACCGCGGGCTGTGCACGGCCGCGGCCATCCTGGGGAGCCACGCATGACCGAACCCTTGGCCAAGCCGCCCCGCAAGAACCCGATCGCCCGCACCCGCCAGCCGACGCTGCCGCCGGGCTGGCGCAGCCGCAGCGCGCTTGGGCTGACCGCCGCCGCAGCCGAGGGCCGCTTCGACCTGCAGACCTGCGCCGATTGCGGCGCGGTCCAGTATCCGCCCCGCGAAGTCTGCGGCCATTGCCTGTCCGAGCATCTGCCCTGGCGGCCTGCCGATCCCGGCGGCGTGCTGCTGGTCAGCACCACCCTGCATCACAGCAACGACCTGTATTTCCGCGAACGCCTGCCCTGGCGCGTGGGCACGGTGCGCATGACTGCCGGCCCATCCGTGGTGGCGCATGTGCACCAGGACTGCGCCGACGGCGACCGCGTGCGCCTGGCGCTGAAGCTGGACCGCAGCGGCCAGGCCGTGATGATCGCCCTGCCTGAAAGGAATACGCCCAACATGGAAGACGACAAGACCCTGCGCGAAACCTCTTGCGATCCGAAGTTCCGCCGCGCGCTCGTCACCGACGGCAAGTCGGCGGTGGGCCAGGCCGTGGCGCGCGCCCTGCTGGACGCCGGCTGCCCGACCGTGTTCCTGGGCGACCCGCAAGCCTGGAAGCGCGACGCCGCCTACGCGGCCCTGGCGGCAGACCCGCGGGTGCAGGCGGTGGTGCTGGACGTGACCGATACCGATTCAGTCGAGCGCGCCGCCGCCTCCATCGGCGGCAAGGTCGAGATCCTGGTGAACACCGCCGACCTGGAACGCGAAGGCGGGCTGCTGAACCGCAAGGACGTGAACACGGCGCGCGACGCCATGGACGTGAACGTGCTGGGGCTGATGCGCCTGGCGCAGAGCTTCGGCCCGGCCCTGTGCGGACGCGCGGCGGACGGCGTGAACAGCGCCACGGCCTGGGTCAACGTGCTGTCCATCTACGCCCACATGAACCTGCCGTCGCGCGGCATGTGGTCGGCGTCCAAGGCGGCTGCGCTGTCCCTGGCGCAATGTCTGCGCGCCGAGATGCGCGGCGCGGGCGTGCGGGTGGTGAACGTGTTCCCCGGGCCGGTGGATCACGAATGGGAGCAGCGCACGCCGCCCCCGCGCGTGGCGCCTGCCGCGATCGCGGCCGCCATCGTGCGCGCGCTCAAGGACGGCATCGAGGACGTCTACGTCGGCGATGTCGCGCAGGAATTCCGCGCCCGGCTGGCGGAAAACCCCAAGGGACTGGAACGGGAGCTGGGAGCCTGACGGCCCGCCGCCCCGACAACGTACGAACCTAGAGGAACAGCACATGAGCCAAAACATTCTTGCCCAATTCATGGCCGAACTGATGTCCGGCCGCATCCGCGTGGTGGACCTGACCGAAACGCTGACGCCGGAATTCCCGACCATCGTGCTGCCGCCGGAATTCGGCCAGGCCTGGCCGTTCCGCATCGAGGAGATCTCGCGCTACGACGAGCGCGGCCCCGCCTGGTACTGGAACAACTTCTCGTGCTCCGAACACACCGGCACCCACTTTGACGCGCCGGCCCACTGGGTCACGGGCAAGGACCAGCCGGACAACACCGTCGACACCATTCCGGTGGAAGCCTTCATCGCCAGCGCCTGCGTCATCGACTGCTCGGCCGAGTCGCGCGACAACCCCGATTTCCTGCTGACCATCGACTTCGTGAAGAAATGGGAAGAGCAGCATGGCCGCATTCCCGCGCGTTCCTGGGTGCTGATGCGCACCGACTGGTCCAAGCGCGCCAAGCCCGCCGATTACCTGAACCAGCAGGAAGACGGGGCGCACTCGCCCGGCCCGGACGCTGAAGTGGTGCCCTGGCTGATCAAGGAACGCGACGTGCACGGTTTCGGCACCGAGTCGGTCGGCACCGACGCGGGCCAGGCGCAGCACCTGGATCCCCCCTATCCTTGCCACTACTACATGCATGGCAACAACCGCTACGGCCTGCAATGCATGACCAACCTGGACCAGCTGCCGCCCACCGGCGCGGTGATCTTCTCGGCGCCGCTCAAGATCCGCAGCGGCTCGGGCAGCCCGCTGCGCGTGCTGGCGCTGGCGCCCAAGGCCTGAGCAGGCCGCCCCAGAGCCGGCCTCACGACAACGACAACAGGGGGATACCCATGACGCACACCAACGTCGCCATCGTCACCGGCGGCAGCGCCGGCATCGGCGCCGAAATCTGCCGCAGCATGCTGGACGCGGGCTACGAAGTGATTTCCATGGCGCGCCGTGCCGCCGACTTCAGCCACCCGCGCCTGCACAACGTGCAGGTGGACCTGCTGGACGCCGAGGCCACCGCGCAAGCGGGCGCCGAAGCCGCTGCCAGGTTTCCCATCAGCCACGTCATTCACAACGCCGGCGTCATCTGGCCCAACCTGCTGCCGCAGGTCACGCAGGAAGAACTGCACGGCCTGACCCAGATCCACCTGGGCGCGGCCATCAGCCTGGTGCAGGCCGCCCTGCCCGGCATGCAGGAGCGCAAGTTCGGCCGCATCGTGATGATGTCCTCGCGCGGCGCACTGGGCCTGCCGACCCGCACTGCCTATTCGGCCACCAAGGCCGGCATGGTGGGCATGGCGCGCACCTGGTCGCTGGAGCTGGCGCCTTATGGCATCACGGTCAACGTGGTGGCTCCCGGTCCGATCCAGACCGACATGTTCTACGAGGTGATCGAGCCCGGCAGCGAGCGCGAAAAGCAGCTGGCGGCCGGCATACCGGTCAAGCGTCTGGGGCGTTCCGACGACGTGGCGCGCGCCGTCATGTTCTTCTCGGATCCCGCCAACAGCTTCGTCACCGGCCAGACGCTGTTCGTCTGCGGCGGCGCCAGCGTCAGCTCCATCACCATCTGAACACGCGTCGCGCGAGCCCGCTTCGGGTTTTGACGGATAGGTAAGCACTGCGGACCAGGTCTACAGTGCGAGCCTGCGCACAGAAAGTTTAAGCAACAAGTATTAAAGCAAACCAAGCAAGCACAGAAGTACCCGTTTTCTCCGTTTTCCAGCCGCACCCCCACCCTGCTCCCTATCCGGAGGTTTTGCCATGCTGTCGAAGAAACTCCCCCTGGCCGCTGCCGCCGCGGTAGCCGCGCTGTTCGCCCTGCCCGCCCTGGCCCAAGTCAAGGTCGGCGTCGTCACTTCATCCACCGGCCCGACGGCCCTGGTGGGGATTCCCCAGAAGAACACCGTGCCGCTGCTGCCGAAGAAAATCGGCGACCTGACCGTGGAATACATCTCGCTGGATGACGCCAGCGATTCCACCAACTCGGTGACGGCCTTCAAGAAGCTGATCTCGGAGCAGAACGTGGACGCGCTGATCGGCCCGTCGGGCTCGCCCAACGCCATGGGCGTGATCCAGTTCGCGGCGGAAGCCGGCGTGCCGATGCTGGCGCCCGTGGGCACCGCCGCCGTCGTGCTGCCCATGAACGACCAGAAGAAGTGGGTCTTCAAGACCACGCAGAACGACGACATCATTGCGCGCGCGCTGGTCGACCACATGGCCAAGACCGGCATCAAGACTGTCGGCTTCATCGGCCTGAACGATCCCTACGGCGAGAACTGGTACAAGGTCTTCTCGGGCATGGCCGCCGAAAAGGGCATCAAGATCGCCGCCAACGAACGCTACCTGCGCTTTGACAGCTCGGTCACGGGCCAGGCGCTGAAGATCCTGGCCGCCAAGCCGGACGCCGTGCTGGTGGCCGCCCCCGGCGCCGCCAGCGTGCTGCCCCAGACCACCCTGTTCGACCAGGGCTACAAGGGCAAGTTCTACCAGACCCACGGCGCGGCCCTGCCCGACTTCCTGAAGCTGGGCGGCAAGAAGGTCGAAGGCACGGTGCTGGCCGCCAGCCTGATGCTGGTGCTGCCGGAAATGCCGGACAGCAACCCGTCCAAGAAGGTCGCTTCGGACTACATCGCCGCCTACGAAAAACTCAACGGCTCCAAGCCCGCCACCTTCGGCGCCAACGTCTATGACGCCGGCCTGCTGCTGGAGAAGGCCGTGCCGCTGGCGGAAAAGGCCGGCAAGCCGGGCACCAAGGAGTTCCGCAACGCGCTGCGCGATGCGCTGGAACAGACCAAGGAGCTGGTTGGCACGCAAGGCGTCTACAACATGACGGCCGCCGACCACAGCGGCTTTGACGACCGCGGCCGCGAGCTCATCACCGTCAAGGACGGCGCCTGGACATTGGTGAAATAGTCCCCCCCCGAAGCGCTGCGCGCTTCCCCCCCAGGGGGGCATGCCTGCGGACCGGCAGAGCCCGGCTCCGCGGCATCCCGCTAGGGATGCACAGAGCCTGCTTCGTGGCATCTCGATCGAATGCGCAGAGTCGGCTCCGCGGCATCCCGATAGGGTGCGCAGAGTTTGCTTCCGTAGGCGCGCAGATAGGGGGTGATGTGCCTGGCTTGCTTGTCTGTCTTACCCGGAATTTCGCATGAATGCTCAGATTGCCCTGATACTCGGGCAGGACGGCATCACCAACGGCGCCATCTATGCGCTGCTGGCCTTGTCCATCCTGCTGGTCTTTACCGTCACCCGCGTGCTGTTCATCCCGCAAGGCGAGTTCGTCGCGTTCGGCGCGCTCACCATGGCCGCGTTGCAGGCCGGCAAGCCGGTGCTGCTTGTGTGGCTGCTGTTTGCCTTCGCGCTGGCCGAGGTCGGCGCCGATCTGCTCGCGCGGCGCAAGCGCCCCGGGCGCAACCGCGGCGTCTGGCGCATGGCGGTCAAGGTGGCCTATCCGCTGGTGCTGGCCGCGCTGTTCTACAACCTGCCGCTGGCCCAGCTGCCGATGGCGGCGCAGGCGCTGCTGACGCTGCTGCTGCTGGTGCCGATGGGACCGCAGCTGTACCGCTTGTTCTACCAGCCCATCGCGTCGGCCTCGACGCTGGTGCTGCTGATCGTCTCCATTGCCGTGCACCTGGCGCTGGTGGGCCTGGGGCTGCTGGCCTTCGGCGCGGAAGGCGCGCGCACGGCGCCCTTCAGCGACGCCAGCCTGGCGCTGGGGCCGTTGAACGTCAACAGCCAGGCGCTGTGGGTGGTGGCGGTGTCGGCCTTGCTCATCGTCGTGCTCTACCAGTTCTTTGAACGCTCGATGTACGGCAAGGCCCTGCGCGCAGCCGCCTTCAACCGGCTGGGCGCGCGGCTGATGGGCATTTCGCCGATCTTCGCCGGCAAGGCCACGTTCTTCCTGGCTGCGCTGATCGGCACGGTGTCGGGCATCCTGATTGCGCCCATCACCACCATGTACTTCGACTCCGGCTTCATGGTCAGCCTGAAGGGCTTCGTGGGCGCCATCATCGGCGGCCTGGTGAGCTATCCGCTAGCCGCGGCCGGCGCCATCCTGGTCGGCCTGATCGAAGCCTTCTCCTCGTTCTGGGCCAGCGCCTACAAAGAAATCATTGTGTTCACGCTGATCATCCCCGTGCTGCTCTGGCGTTCACTGAAAAGCCATCACGTCGAGGAAGAAGACGAATGAACCCGCGCCACATCCTCTTCGCATTCCTGGCGCTGCTGGCCCTGGCGCCGCTGGCGCTGCCGCCGTTCTACGTCACCTTGCTGAACTACATCGGCCTGTACGCCATGGTGGCGCTGGGCCTGGTGCTGCTGACCGGCGTCGGCGGACTGACGAGTTTCGGGCAGGCCGCGTTCGTGGGCGTGGGCGCCTACACCACGGCGTTGCTGACCACCCGCTCGGACACGCTGCCGTCCTGGCTGGCATGGCTGGGCGCATCGCCCTGGCTGACCCTGCTGGCGGGGCTGTTGCTCACGCTGGTCATCGCTTACCTGCTGGGCGCGATCACGCTGAAGCTGTCGGGGCATTTCCTGCCACTGGGCACCATCGCCTGGGGCCTGTCGCTGTACTTCGTCTTCGGCTCGGTGGAGGGCCTGGGCGGCCACACCGGCATCCCGGACATTCCCGCCATCAACCTGTTCGGCTGGACGCTGAACCAGGGCGACAACATCTACTACCTGATCTGGGCCTTCCTGCTGGTGGCCGTATGGTCCACGCAGAACCTGCTGGATTCGCGCGAGGGCCGCGCCATCCGGGCGCTCAAGGGCGGCCGCGTGATGGCCGAATCGATGGGCGTGGATACTGCGCGCTCGCGCATGGTGATCTTCATCATCGCCGCGCTGCAGGCCTGCGCCTCGGGCTGGCTGTACGCGCACATGCAGCGCTTCGTGAACCCCAACCCCTTCGGCCTGCAGATGGGCATCGAGTACCTGTTCATGACCGTCATCGGCGGCGCGGGACAGGTCTGGGGCGCGCTGGTCGGCGCGGGCGTCTTCACCGTGCTCAAGCAATGGCTGCAGGACTGGATGCCCAAACTGCTGGGCCAGACCGGCAACTTCGAGGTGATCGTATTCGGCTTCGGCATGGTGCTGCTGCTGCACCGCGCCCGCAGCGGCCTGTGGCCGGTGCTGACGCGCTGCGTGCCGGTGAAGAAGCAACAGCGCAAGCTGGACATGAACGCCGAGCCGCTGCCGCGCAAGCCCATGCCGCCGCGCGGCGAGGTGGTGCTCAAGGCCGTGGACGTGACCCGCAAGTTCGGCGGCCTGGTCGCCAACAACGCCATGAACCTGGAAATCCGCGCCGGCGAAATCCTGGCGCTGATCGGGCCCAACGGCGCGGGCAAGAGCACCATGTTCAACCAGATCTCGGGCGTGGACACGCCGACTTCCGGCACGGTGACGCTGCTGGGCCATTCCGTGGCCGGCGTCGGCGCGCGCCGCATCGCGCGGCTGGGCCTGTCGCGCACCTTCCAGCACGTGCGCCTGCTGGGCCGCATGAGCGTGCTGGAGAACGTGGCCATCGGCGCGCATCTGCGCGGCCATCGCGGCGTGCTGCCTGCCGCCTGGCGGCTGGACCGCGCCGAGGAAGCGCGCCTGCTGGCCGAAGCCGCCCGCCAGGTCGAGCGCGTGGGCCTGGGCAAGCATCTGCACGACGAGGCCGGCTCGCTGGCCCTGGGACAGCAGCGCATCCTGGAAATCGCCCGCGCGCTGGCGTCCGACCCCTGCATCCTGCTGCTGGACGAGCCCGCCGCCGGCCTGCGCTACCAGGAAAAATGCGAGCTGGCCGAATTGCTGAAGAAGCTGCGCGCCGAAGGCATGGCCATCCTGCTGGTGGAGCACGACATGGACTTCGTGATGGGCTTGGTGGACCGCGTGGTGGTCATGGACTTCGGCGAAAAGATCGCCGAAGGCCTCCCCGCCGAGATCCAGAACAACCCCGCGGTGCTTGAAGCCTATCTGGGCGGAGTGGAATGATGAGCGCGAAACTGCTGGAAGTGCGCGACCTGCGCGTGGCCTACGACAAGGTCGAGGCCGTCTCGGGCGTCAGCCTGGAAGTAGGCGAAGGCCAGATCGTGACCGTGATCGGCCCCAACGGCGCCGGCAAGACCACCTTGCTGTCTGCCATCATGGGCGTGCTGCCGTCCAGCGGCCGGATCGTCTTTGGCGGCAAGGTCCAGGAGCATGCCGAGATCGAGGAAATGGTGGCGGCCGGCATGAACCTGGTGCCTGAGAAGCGCGAGCTGTTCGCCGAGATGACGGTGGAAGACAATCTGATGCTGGGCGCGTTCCACCGCTTCCGCAGCGGCCTGCGCGACCAGGACCAGACGTTGGCCGAGGTCTATGAACTGTTTCCGCGCTTGAAGGAGCGCCGCGCCCAGCTGTCCGGCACGCTATCCGGCGGCGAACGCCAGATGCTGGCGGTGGGCCGCGCGCTGATGGCCAAGCCCAAGCTGCTGATGCTGGACGAGCCCAGCCTGGGCCTGGCGCCGCGCATCGTGCGCGAAGTGTTCCGCATCGTCACGCGCTTGCGCGAGATGGGCGTGTCCATCCTGCTGATCGAACAGAACGCCCGCGCCGCGCTGCAGGTGGCGGACTATGCCTATGTGCTGGAAACAGGCGCCGTCACGCTGGAAGGCCCGGCCGCCCAGGTGGCGGAAGACCCGCGCGTGGTCGAGGTGTATCTGGGACTGGGGCACGGAGCCCCTGCCTCAACGCCCGCCTGAAACGCCGGCAGAAGCCTGCCAAGGGCCTGCCAGCTTGGCAGGCTTCAGGCCACGCCGCGGCGTCTGTCGCGGCGGTACATGGCATAGCCCAGCGGCCACAGGGCCGCGACCATGAACTTCGCCATGGGATTGGTCAGCTTGTAGGCTTGCACCGCCGTCGGCACGCCGGAATGCTTCAGATGCAGCCGAAAGCGCGTGTAGCGGATCGCGGCCATGATGAATTCGCGCGGCCGGTAGCGGAAGAATTCCAGGTGATGCTGCAACACGTCCCAGGCCAGCAGGTACAGGCCTTGGGCATTGTTGCCCACGGAAACCGCGCCCTGGCTCAGGCCGCCGGGCGTGTCGTGGTAAGTCCGCACCACGCGGTTGATGAAGCGGCTGAGATACCCCGCCCGCGCAATCGCCCACCACACCAGGCTTTCGGGCACAAAGCCCGCGACATCCTCGGGGAAGGGGTACTTCCTGAGAATGTCGGTGCGCATACAGCCGAATTTCTCGCCTTTGATGCGATAGCGGAAATAGACATCCACCGCCGTGCTGTCGAACACGTCCTGCGGATAGCGGTCGCCGACGATGCTGCCATCGGGACGCGCACACAGGCCCGTCACGGCCACGTAGGATTCGCGCCGCGCCGGCGGAATGCTGTCCCAGGCCTCCTTGAATGTGGCCAGGGCATCGGGCGGCATTTCGTCGTCGCTGTCCAGCGCGACGATGAGTTCGCCGCGCGCCTCGCGCACGCCACGGTTGAAGGCGGTTTTCTTGTGGCGGTTGTTCTGCCAGAAATAACGGATGGGAAAATCGGCGCGCGCCTGCCAGTCCAGGATCGATTCGTGGGTGTTGTCGGTGGAACCGTCGTCCACCACGACCCATTCGAAATCCCGGAAAGTCTGCCGGGAAAGGGATTCATATACCCGGTGCAGCGTGCCCGCCCGATTGTAGGTGGGCGTTAAAACAGTGAATAAAGTTGGTGTGTCGGTCATGCCCACTGAGCCCCTTTGCGATGCGTCGAGCAAGCGCTGCGGTCTTGGTTTTGGTGTTTTCGCCTGAAGTTTAGGGGATATGCTCGCGCGTACCGGCCCCGTCGGCCTCAAATTTGCAATCAAATCTGACAAAAACTGCAATTCGCGGGACTTCGCGAAGCCGTAGTTGCCTTGGGACGCACTCCGTAGTGGCGTACACTCGGGCGGCCAAAATCGGAATGCCTATGGAAGCTTCGACCGTCCAGCTCAATGACATCGCCTTGTTCGTGGAGGTTGCCAAGCGCAAGAGCTTCAGCCTGGCGGCGCGCGCGCTGAACATGCCGACCTCGACTTTATCGCGCCGCATCAACGAGTTGGAGCGCGCCATCGGCCTGCGGTTGATCAACCGCAACACGCGCCGCCTCGACCTCACCGAAGCCGGCGCGGCCTATATGCGGCGCTGCCAGGGCCTGATCGACGAAGCCAGGTTGGCGCACGAGCAGCTGCAATCCCTGTCCGGCGGCCCGTCCGGCAACCTCCGGGTATCCATGCCCTACAGCCTGGCGATCTGGCTGTTGCCAGAAACCATCAATGATTTCACCGACCGCTATCCGGAAGTGGAATGCGAGTTCGACCTGAGCATGATGACGGCCTCCGACGCGCAAGGCACGCCGTTCGACATCGTGCTGCGCTTTGGCAGCAACGCGGATTACCCGCTGGCGTCGGCCAGCGCCGCCGATCTGAATGGCAACCGGGGCATGCACAGCGGGGCGGTCGTGCAGGAGCTGGTCTCCCTGAACAACTACCTGTATGCCTCCGACCGCTACCTGGAACGCTACGGCGAGCCCAAGACGCCGGCGGATCTCACCCAGCACCAGTGCCTGCGCACCACCATCGACGAGGCGCATTCGCACTGGACGCTGCGCCGCGGCGCGGTCAGCGAACGCGTGCCGGTCAGCGGCCACCTGGCGGCCAACAACATGAGCATCGCGGGCACCCTGGCGGGCCTGGATCTGGCGATCACGCGCATGCCGCATTGCCTGGCGCTGGAGCCCATCATCAGGCGCAATTCGCTCAAGCGGGTGCTGCCAGGCTGGTCGGTGGATCCGATCTCGATCTACGTGGTGTATCCGTCCAGCATCCAGCCGGCCAAGACCCGGGCCTTCATGGACTTCATCCGGCCCAAGCTCGGTCCGCCCCAGGACAAGAAATAGGCTGGCCCCCGCAGGACAAAAAAAAAACCGCTCGGCGCACCGAGCGGTTTTTTTGATCTGGCCGAGCCTGGGCTGCGGCCGGACGCGTCACTTAGACGCGCTTGATCTTTTCCAGCATCTTGAAAACGCCCTTGGGCGACGTGACGAACAAGCGCTTGAAAGCCTTGCCCAGGCAACGACGTTCCAGGGTGTTGCGACGCACGCGTTTGCGTTCAGCCATGTTGATTCTCCTGTTGAATTTGCGGAAATGTTGCCCGCACAACCGGAAACTGGGCTGGCGGAAAATTCAGGTAACTTGGCATTTTAGCCTGAAATGCCCTGACGGCGCCAGCGACGGAAAAATGCGGCGTTTCCGCCACGTTCGCGCCTGACGCAATCAAAATGCGGGACGGAACGCCGCCCCAGTCAGCCTGAATAGGCGCCCGCACCCGTCCACGCCCCTCCTGCAATCAGCCGGAAAGGCTCTTCAGCCGCTCCAGCACCTGTTCCTTGCGCGGCAGCGGATCCACCGCGCCATAGCCCAGCGTGGACAAGGCCGCCGCGGCATTGGCGTAACGCACGGCGTCTTCCCAGGAGTCTCCCAGGCAACGGCGCGCCAACAGGCTGCCGGCGAAGCAGTCGCCCGCGCCGGTCGCGTCCACCGCATCCACGCGCAAGGCGGCCACGGGTACGCGGCGCTGGCCGTCGTCAATGATGGAGCCGTCCTTGCCCAGCTTCAGCACCACCACGCCGGTGGCGCCGGCATCGCGGATCCAGTCCAGCGTGCGTTCCGGATCGTCGTTGCCAGTGAGATGCTGCATATCGTCCATGCTGGGCAGGAACAGGTCGGCCGTGCGCATGGTTTCGCGCAGCACGGCGCGGGCGCGGTCCACCGGCCACAGGCGCAGCCGCAAGTTCGAATCCAGGCTGACCTGGACGCCGGCCGCGTGCGCGCGCTCGATGGCGGCGAACACGGTGTCGCAGGCGCTGGTGCTGATCGCCAGGCTGATGCCCGACACGTGCAGGTAGCGGGCGCGTTCGATCAGGCCCGAGTCCAGGCTGGCCGGCGTCATCAGGCTGGCGGCCGAGCCGCGGCGCAGGTAGCTGAAGGCATGGCCGTCGGGGCCGTGCTGCACGAAGTACAAGCCGGTGTGGGCCTGCTCATCCACCTGCACGCCGGAGGTATCCACGCCCTCGGTCTGCCACAAGTCCAGGAACTGCTGGCCAAAGGCGTCGTTGCCGACACGCGTCAGATAGGCGCAGCTTGCGCCCTGCCGCGCGGCTGCGATGACGGCGTTGGAGGTGTCGCCGCCAAAGCCCTGCAGATACTGGCGCTGGTCCTGATGCGTCTGGTTCAGTTCGACCAGCGGCTCGCCCAACGCGACGATATCGAAATCAGCCATGGGCGGCCTCCCGGGTGCGAACGATCTGCGCCACCAGCGCGGCGGTGTCGCGGGCAGCGAAGGCCGCCTTGTCATAGAGGTTGCTGCCGATGCCGACGATGGCGGCGCCGGCGGCGAAGTACGAGCCCATGTTGTCCTGGGTGACGCCGCCCGTGGGGCAGAAAATGGTATCCGGATACACCGACTTGAGCGCGGCCAGGTGCTTGGGGCCGCCGGTGTCTGCGGGGAATATCTTCACCACGTCCACGCCCGCGCGGCGCGCCGCCAGCACTTCGGTGGGGGTAAAGGCGCCCAGCAGGCAGAGCGCGTCGGCCGCATGCGCCAGGTCGACGATGTCGGTGGCCAGCGCCGGCGACACGAGGAAGTCCGCGCCCGCGACCAAGGCCTCGCGCGCCTGGTGCTCGTCCAGCACCGTGCCCACGCCCAGCAGCAGCGCGCTGCCGTGCTTGTCGCGCAGCGCCCGCAGCAGGTCGGTGACGCCGGGGATGGTCCAGGTCAGTTCCAGCGTGGTGCAGCCGGCGGCCACCGCGACTTCGGCCGCATAGGCGGCGGTGGCGGCGTCCGTGTAGCGCAGCACGGGGACGACCCGGGAGGCCAGGAGGGTGGAGAGCTTGGAGGCAAGAGGGGCAGCGGTTGCGGTCATGGCATTCCTTGGGGGCAGACGGTCAGGCGCCGCCGGGCGATACCGGCAGGACGGCGAGTTTGGCCGCGGCGGCATCGCGCAGCCGCAGCAAGGGTTCGATATAGGCGGCTTGCGGGTCTTCGCGCCGCCGGAACAGCAGGGTACTGACGCTGACGCCCGCGACGGGCCGTCCGGCCGCGTCGCACAAGGCTACGCCGTAGCAGACGATGCCAGCTTCGTTTTCCTCGTCGTCCGTGGCGTAGCCGCGGGCGGCGGCCGCGTCCAGCACGGCGCGCAGTTCGGGCAGGCTGGTCACGGTGCCGGGCATGCGGGCAGTCAGCGGCAATTCGCGCAAGAGGCGTTCCCGCGAGGCTGGATCCAGCGCCGCCAGGTAAGCCTTGCCGACCGCGCTGGAATGCAGCGCCACGCTGGCCCCGACGCGCGAGGCCATGCGCACCGGCCCGGGGCTTTCCAGCTTGTCGATATAGGTCATCTCGTGTCCGGCAGGCACGGCCAGGTGCACGGTTTCGCCGGTTTCATCGCGCAGGGCCTGCAGGTCGGGCGCCAGCGCCGCGCGCAGGTCGAACTGCGACCAGGCCCGGCTGGCCAGCGACATCAGGCGCGGCCCCAGGCGGTAGGCGCCGCCGGTTTCGGCCACCATGCCTTGTTCGGCCAGCGCCGCGACGATGCGGTAGACGGTGGGCCGGGGATAGCCGCAGCTGCGCGCCAACGACGCGGCCGTGGGCGGCTGGGGCGCATCCGCCACCGCCTGCAGCACCGTCATGAATTTGGCGAACGCCGCGGCGCCCGGGACCTTGGTTTCCAGCAAGTTTGTCTCCAGCTAATGGCCATATGCCTTTAGCAGTGAATCTGCAGAACGTGCAACGCCGACAGCGCGAATTTCAGACGAATCTGCGATACTGTTTATTTGTACAGCTAGTGAGTTCTTGTTTTGTCCATATATTGGACTCATGACTCACAATATAGTCAATTATTCCATATCGCCGCGCTCGGAACCAGCGATGGGTTGTCGCTCGGGCAGGCCTCTCCCCTCAGGCTACGATACCGTCCATGAGCTCCCAAATTCGCATCGTTGGCGCCCGCCAGAACAATCTCAAGAACCTGGACCTGACCATCGCCACCGGCGAACTCGTCGTCGTGACCGGCGTGTCGGGGTCCGGCAAAAGTTCGCTGGCCTTTGACACCCTGTACGCCGAGGGGCAGCGGCGTTATGTGGAAACTTTCTCGCCCTATGCGCGCCAGTTCCTGGACCGCATGGACAAGCCGCAGGTGGACCGCATCGAAGGCATCCTGCCCGCCATCGCCATCGACCAGACCAATCCGGTGCGCAGCTCGCGCAGCACGGTCGGCACGATGACGGAACTGAACGACCACCTGAAGCTGTTGTTCGCGCGCGGCGCCAAACTGTATTGCCGCGGGTGCGGCAAGGTGGTGCGGCGCGACACGCCGGATTCCGTGTACCACTCGCTGGCCGAACGCGCCGCCGCCGCCGGCGATCCGCGGCTGGTGGTGACTTTTCCCATTGCCGTTCCCGCCAACTTCACCGAAGAGGAAGTGCGCGGCTTCCTGGAGCAGCAGGGCTACACCCGCGTGCACGCCGAGGAAAACGCCGCGCCGCGCACAGCCGCCCCGGCCAAGGGCTCCAAGAAGGCCAAGGCCGCAAAAGGCAGCACTGAATCACGCCGCATCCTGCACGTGGTGCAGGACCGCTTCCGCTTCGCCGGCACCGAACGCGAACGCATCATGGAAGCGCTGGACACGGCGCTGCGCATGGGCGCCGGCCACCTGGCCGTGTACGTCATGGACGCCGAGGGCGGCAACGCCCACATCTGGAAGTACAGCGACCGCCTGCATTGCGCCGACTGCGACATCGAATACACCGATCCCCTGCCCAGCAGCTTCTCGTTCAACTCGCCCCTGGGCGCATGCGAGGCCTGCCGCGGCTTCGGCCGCGTGATCGGCATCGATTTCGGCCTGGTCATTCCGGACGAAAACAAGACCCTGCTGGAAGGCGCCATCAAGCCCTGGACCACGCCGTCGTACAAGGAATGCCAGGACGAACTTCAGAAATACGCGCCCAAGGCCGGCGTGCCGCTGGGCGTGCCCTGGAAAAAAATGAGCGAAGAGCACAAGCGCTGGGTGCTCTATGGCACTCCCGACTGGAAGGGCGGCAACGACGCCTGGAAGCACCAGTGGTACGGCGTGCAGCGCTTCTTCGACTGGCTGGAAACCAAGGCCTACAAGATGCACGTGCGCGTGCTGCTGTCCAAGTACCGCAGCTACACGCCCTGCCCCACCTGCAATGGCGCGCGCCTCAAGCCCGACGCGCTGCTCTGGCGCCTGGGCACCAAGGAAGAAGCCGACACCGTGCTGCCGCCGGAAGACGGCCGCTACAAGCGCTTCATGCCGGTGAGCGCCAACTGGAGCCGCGAGCAGCTCGACAACCTGGGCGGCCTGTCCATCCATGACGTGATGCTGCTGCCCATCGAACGGGTGCGGACCTTCTTCGACACGCTGTCGTTCTCAGGCGCGCTGGACGCCGCCACCGACTTGCTCATGACCGAGGTGCGCGCGCGCCTCAAGTTCCTGTGCGACGTGGGCCTGGGCTACCTGACGCTGGACCGCCAGAGCCGAACGCTTTCTGGCGGCGAAGTGCAGCGCATCAACCTGACCACGGCGCTGGGCACCTCGCTGGTAAACACCCTGTTCGTGCTGGACGAACCCTCCATCGGCCTGCACCCGCGCGACATGCACCGCGTCGTCGAAGTCATGCACCGGCTACGCAACGCCGGCAACACGCTGGTGGTGGTGGAGCACGATCCGCAGGTCATGGTCGCCGCGGACCGCATCATCGACATCGGCCCCGGCCCCGGCGAACGCGGCGGCCAGATCGTCTTCGACGGCACGCCGGCCCAGCTGCGCTCGGCGCGCACGCTGACGGGCGACTACCTGGGCGGCCGCCAGCGCGTGGAAGCGCCGCGCCCCATGCCGGTGGCGGCGAACACGCCGCGCCTGCTGCTGGAAGGCGTCAGCGCGCACAACCTGAAAGACGTTTCCGTCGAGCTGCCGCTGGGCCGCCTGGTCTGCGTGACCGGCGTGTCCGGCTCGGGTAAGTCCACGCTGGTGCAGGACGTGCTCTACCCCGCCCTGCTCAAACAGAAGGGCAAGCCATCGGAAGCGCCGGGCGCCTTCGAGCGCCTGCTGGGCGCCGAACAGATCGCCGATGTGGTCATGGTGGACCAGACCCCTATCGGCAAGACCGCGCGCTCCAACCCGGCCAGCTATGTGGGCGCGTTCGACGCGATCCGCAAGCTGTTCGCCCAGGCACCGCTGGCGCGCGAGCGCGCCTACACGTCCGGCACGTTCAGCTTCAACGGCGGCGACGGCCGCTGCCCCACCTGCGGCGGCACCGGCTTCGAACACGTGGAAATGCAGTTCCTGTCGGACGTGTACCTGCGCTGCCCGGACTGCGACGGCAAGCGTTTCCGCCCGGAAGTGCTGGAAGTGCGCGTCGAGCATCTGGGCAAGAGCGCGTCCATCGATGAAGTGCTGGAGATGACGGTCAGCGAGGCGCTGGACTTCTTCAAGGGCCTGCGCGACGTGCAGACGGGCCTGGCGCCGCTGGCCGACGTGGGCCTGGAATACGTGCGGCTGGGCCAGCCCGTGCCCACCCTGTCGGGCGGCGAGGCTCAGCGCCTGAAGCTGGCCGGCCACTTGGCCGAAGCCGCACGCAGCGGCATCTCCACCGCCAAGGTCGCCAAGAAGGGCAGCCTGTTCCTGTTCGACGAGCCCACCACCGGCCTGCACTTCGACGATGTGGCGCGACTGATGCGCGCGTTCCGCAAGTTGCTGGCCGCCGGCCACACGCTGCTGGTGATCGAGCACAACCTGGACGTGATCCGCGCGGCGGACTGGCTGATCGACCTGGGCCCCGAAGGCGGCGACGCCGGCGGCCTGGTCATCGGCACCGGCACGCCACAGGACCTGATGGACAACCCCAAATCGCATACGGGCGCCGCCCTGCGCGACTACGAAGTCAGCATCCTGCCGGCCGACGTGGTGGTAAGCACCGACGCCGACGCGCAGGAAGTCGAGCAGGCCGGCCTGACGGCCCGCATCGCCGAGCCCGGCGAAACCTACAACGCGGACGTCGGCCGCCCATTGCAGTCCCTGATGCGCGAGCGCCGCCAGGCCAATATGGCGATCGAAATCCGCAATGCGCGCGAACACAACCTGAAGAACGTAAGCGTGGAAATCCCGCGCGACAAGTTCACCGTCATCACCGGCGTGTCCGGTTCGGGCAAGTCCACGCTGGCCTTCGACATCCTGTTCAACGAAGGGCAGCGCCGCTACCTGGAATCGCTCAACGCCTACGCCCGCGCCATCGTGCAGCCGGCCGGCAAACCGGACGTGGACGCCATCTTCGGCATCCCGCCCACGGTCGCCATCGAGCAGCGCACCAGCCGCGGCGGACGCAAGTCCACCGTGGCAACGATGACTGAAATCCATCACTTCCTGCGCCTCTTGTACGTCAAGCTGGGCACGCAATACTGCCCGGATTGCAACGTGGCGGTGGAGCCGCAGAACACCGACCAGATCGTGGCGCGTCTGCTGCGCGAGCACAAGGGCGTGCACATCGGCCTGCTGGCGCCGCTGGTCACGGCCCGCAAGGGTTACTACACGGACCTGGCCAAATGGGCCGGATCCAAGGGCCACTCGCACCTGCGCGTGGACGGCGAGTTCATTCCCGTCGCGCCCTGGCCGCGCCTGGACCGCTACAAGGAACACACCATCGAACTGCCGATCGCGGACGTGGTCGTGGATCCGGCCAACGAGGCCGAGCTGCGCGCGGCGGTCAAGAACGCGCTGGAAAACGGCCAGGGCGTGATGTCCGTGGTCTGGCCTGTGAACAAGCTGCACGAGGCGCTGGACAGCGACCTCCAGCAGCAGCACTTCTCGGTCAAGCGCGCCTGCCCGTCCTGCGGCACCAGCTTCCCCGAACCGGATCCGCGCCTGTTCTCGTACAACTCCAAGCATGGCTGGTGCACGGGCTGCTACGGCACCGGCCTGCAGCTGCAAGGCTTCGATGAAGAGCAGACCGGCGAGGAAACCGCCTGGAACGCGTGGTACGAAGGCGAGGCCAAGGTCTGCACCCAGTGCGATGGCGACCGCCTGAATCGCGTGGCCCGCGCCGTGCGCTGGCGCGACAAGTCCATCGCCGAACTCGCCTCGCTGCCGGTGTCGGACGCGCATACCTTCTTCACCGGACTGGTGGCGCGCGGCCGCGAAGGCGAGATCGCCCGCGACATTCTGACGGAAATCCGCGGACGCCTGAACTTCATGCAGGAAGTGGGCCTGAACTACCTGGCGCTGGACCGGGCCGCGCCGACGCTGTCCGGCGGCGAAGCGCAGCGCATCCGCCTGGCCGCGCAGCTGGGCTCCAACCTGCAGGGCGTCTGCTACGTGCTGGACGAGCCGACCATCGGCCTGCATCCGCGCGACAACCGCATCCTGCTGGACGCGCTGGCGCGCCTGGAAGGCAACGGCAACACGCTGGTGGTGGTGGAGCACGACGACGACACCATCCGCCGCGCCTCGCACATCATCGACATCGGTCCGGGCGCGGGCATCCGCGGCGGCCGCGTGGTGGCCCAGGGCAGCGCGCAGGACCTGATCGAAGCGCCCGAATCGGTCACTGGCCGCTACCTGGCCAAGCCCTTGCAGCATCCTCTGCAAGGCCGCCGGCCGGTCGAGGCCGACACGCCCATGATCGAGATCAAGGGTGCGCGCCTGCACAACCTGCGCAGCGTGGACGCGAAGATCCCGGTCGGCCGCCTGAGCGTGGTGACCGGCGTGTCGGGCTCGGGCAAGTCCACGCTGGCGCGCGAAGTGCTGCTGGACAACCTGATGCAGGCCGTGTCGCAAGGCAAGGCGCCGGGCTGGGCCGGCTGCGACAGCATCAAGGGCTGGGAAGCCATCGACCGCGTGCTGGAAGTGGACCAGACCCCTATCGGCAAAACGCCGCGCTCCTGCCCGGCCACCTATGTGGGTTTCTGGGACGACGTGCGCAAGCAGTTCGCCGACACCCGGGAATCGCGCATGCGTGGCTGGACCGCGGCGCGCTTCTCGTTCAACACCGGCGACGGCCGCTGCCCGATCTGCGAAGGCCAGGGCATGCGCACCATCGAGATGAACTTCCTGCCGGACGTGAAGGTGCCTTGCGACGCCTGCAACGGCGCGCGCTTCAACAACGACACCCTCAGCGTGCAGATGCGCGGCAAGAACGCCGGCGAACTGCTGGCCATGGAAGTGGACGACGCCATCGGCTACTTCGCCGCGCATCCCAAGATCCATCGTCCCCTGCAGCTGATGCAGGACGTGGGTCTGGGCTACCTGACGCTGGGGCAGCCCTCGCCCACGCTGTCAGGCGGCGAAGCGCAGCGCATCAAGCTGGTGACCGAGCTGTCCAAGGCCCGTCTCACCGACGGTCTGATCAAGACCGGCCGCGCCTCGCGCATCCCGCATACGCTGTACGTGCTGGACGAGCCCACCGTCGGCCTGTCGATGGCCGATGTGGAAAAGCTGATCCACGTGCTGCACCGGCTGGTGGAAGCCGGCAATACTGTGGTGGTGATCGAGCACAACCTGGACGTGATCGCCGAAGCCGACTGGCTGCTGGACCTGGGCCCCGAAGGCGGCACGGGCGGCGGCAAGCTGGTGGGCGAAGGCTCGCCCGAACACGTCATGACCCTGAGCGACCATTCCCATACCGGGCGGGTCCTGAAGGAATTCCTGGCACATCAACAGCAGTAAGAAGCATGGAATGTCGCTTTGAAGACCGGCTGGCCGGCCGCGCGCTGCGATTCGAGGGCTTGTGCTCGCGGATCGAGGCGCGCTGCGCCGCCGAGGTCGCCCCGGCCCTGGCCGCCATCGAGGCGCAGCGACGGCAGGGGCGCTGGATCGCCCTGTTGCTGGACTACGAACTGGGCGAATGGCTGTTGCCCGAAGCCGCATTGGCGCCGCCCGCCGGCCCCTGGACGCCGCCGCGCGACGACGGCAGGCCACGCCTGACGGCGCTTGCATTCGAAAGCAAGCACGACGAAGCGCCCTGGGACGCGCCGGATGCAGACAGCGCGCCAGCCGCCATCAGCCTGCCCACGCCGCGCATGACCGAGGTCGACTACGTGCGCCAGATCGAAGCCATCCGCGGCCTGATCGGCGACGGCGAGCTGTATCAGGTGAACTACACCCAGCCGCTGGACCTGCAATTCCAGGGCGACGCGGCCACCCTGTACCGGCGCATCGCCGCCCGCAACCCAGTGGCGCACGGCGCGTTCATCCAGGACGGCGAACGCACGGTGCTGTCGTTTTCGCCCGAACTGTTCGTGCGCCGCGACGGCCCGCGCCTGACCACGCGCCCGATGAAGGGCACGGCCCCGCGCGACCCCGATCCGGCCGAGGACGAACGGCTGGGCCAGGCGCTGCTGGCCAGCAAAAAAAACCGCGCCGAAAACCTGATGATCGTGGACCTGCTGCGCAACGATCTGGGCCGGCTGGCCGAGCCAGGCTCGGTGCGGGTCGACGCGCTGTTCTCGCTGGAGCGCTATCCCACCGTCTGGACCATGACGTCCACAGTGTCGGCGCTGGCGCCGCACGCCTCGCTGGAAGAGGTGCTGTGCGCGCTGTTTCCCTGCGGCTCCATTACCGGCGCCCCCAAGGTCGCGGCCATGCGCCGCATCCGCCAGATGGAAACAGCGCCGCGCGGCCTGTATTGTGGCAGCATCGGCTGGCTGGCGCCGGACGGCGACTTCTCGCTGAACGTCGCCATCCGCACCCTGGTGCTGGACCACACCGGCCACGGCATCTATAGCGTGGGCGGCGGCATCGTGCACGATTCCGACCCGGCCGAGGAATGGCAGGAATGCCATTGGAAGGCCCGGATCTTGCGGGCCTGAGGCCACAGTCCGGATGTCCGGCGCCCCTGCGCGCCGGCCGCCATCGGTAGTAGGATAGAGCGCGGCCGCAGCGCGCCTTTACGCCAGGAGAGTCCCATGCAACCCGAACTGATCGAGACCATCCTGGTCGATGCCGAACGACGCGTGCCACTGCTGGGGCGCCACCTCAAGCGTCTGGAAGCGTCCTGCAAGGCCCTGGGCTACGGCTGGGGAGGCCGGGCCGTCGAAGCCGACATCATGATCACCGCGCTGGGCCTGGCCACGCCGGGGCCGCACCGGCTGCGCCTGCTGGTGGCGCGCGACGGCAGCCGCAACATCCAGACCGCGCCGCTGCCGCCCCTGCAACCCGCACAGGAAGCCATGCTGGCGCCCGAAGCGCTGCGTTCATCCGAACCGCTGCTGCGCTACAAGACCACCTACCGCCCCTGGTACACCAAGACCATCGAATGGCTACCGTCGCATCCGCACATCTTCGATCTGCTCTACCTGAATGAGCGCGGCGAACTCTGCGAAGGCAGCCGCAGCAACGTTTATCTGCGCCTGGATGGCGACTGGTACACGCCGCCCGTGGACAGCGGCTGCCTGCCCGGCGTGCAGCGCGCCGAACTGCTCGAAACGGGCAAGGTGGAAGAACGCGTCCTGACCCTGGCCGACCTGCATGCCGCCGAGGAAATCCGCCTGTCCAATGCGCTGCGCGGCTGGTTTCCGGTAACGCTGCGCGACACTTAATCCGCAAACTCGTCGACCACCACCTGCCGCAGCCACTGGTTGGCGGGCTCGCGGTGGTTGCGGGCGTGCCAGAACACATTGATGACGGACTCCGGGATCTTCACCGGACAGGGCGCGGTTGCCAGGCCGAACGGACCGCAGGCGCAGTCGGCAAAGCGCTGCGGCACCACGGCAATCATGTCGGTGGCGGCCAGCACCGGCCCCACCGCAATGAAGTGCGGCACCGTCAGGCGCAGGCGCCGCCGGATGCCGGCCTGCCCTATCACCTGGTCGACCACGCCGTGGCCGGTGCCTTCCGAGGCGATGGCCACGTGCTCGGCCGCGCGGAACTGCCGCGCCGAGACCCCGGTGCGCGCCAGCGGATGGTCGCGGCGGAAGATGCACACATAGGGCTGGCGGAACAGCAGCCGCTGGAAGAAGCCGCTCTTCAAATCGGGCAGGAAGCCCATGGCCAGATCGATGCGGCCGCGCTCCATCTCGTCCTTCACGTCGATCGAGGTGGTGCGCACGGTGCGCACCGTGACGCCGGGCGCGGCGCGGTCCAGCGCGCGCATCAGCCGCGGCAGGAAATAGGTCTCGCCCACGTCGTTCACGCCGATCACGAAGGCACGACCGCTATGCGCGGGGTCGAACGCGGCGCGCGCGTTCAGGGTGCTATGCAGCGCCTCCAGCGCGGCGGCGATGGGCTGCGCCAGATCCTGCGCGTAAGGCGTGGGCACCATGCCGCGCGAGGTCCGCAGGAACAGCTCGTCGCCCAACAGCTTGCGCAGCCGGCCCAGCGCATTGCTGACGCCCGGCTGCGAGATGCCCAGGCTCTCGGCCACGGCCGACACCCGGCCGTGCTTGCGCAGTTCGTTGAAGACGACCAGCAGGTTCAGGTCCACGTCTTGCAGGTTCATGGGCTGTCTCCACCAATATTGATTCTGGTGATTTATCTCATCAAGAAGATTCTATTTATTTATTTCACCTTCTGCCCGATGATGCAAAAAACGCCAGCGCCCATGCCGCGCCGGCTCTGCTGGATCGAGCCCGCGGTCCGCCGAACCAAGGAGACACGCCATGCGTACCTGTACGCTGTCCGCCGCCGCGCCCTGTCGCCGGAGCGGATCATGAACGCCCCCGAGCAGCCCATCCAATTCGCCCCGCGCTGGCAGGACGACGGATCCCACCGCATCCCCTTCGGCGTCTACACCGACGCCGCCCTGCATCAGCGCGAAATGGAGCGGTTCTTCTACCGCGCGCACTGGAGCTACGTGGGCCTGGAAGCCGAGATCCCGAACCCGGGCGACTTCAAGCGCACTGCGGTGGGCGAACGCTCTGTCATCTTGCTGCGCGACAACGACGGCCAGGTGCGCGTGGTGGAAAACGTGTGCGCCCACCGCGGCGTGCAGTTCTGCCGCGAACGTTCGGGCAACCGCAGCGAATTCGTCTGTCCGTACCACCAGTGGAACTACGACCTGCAGGGCAATCTGATCGGCGTGCCGTTCCGCCGCGGCGTCAAGCAGGACGGCAAGGTCAACGGCGGCATGCCGCCCGACTTCAACCCGCAAGAGCACGGCCTGACCAAGCTGGCCGTGGCCTGCCGCAACGGCGTGGTGTTCGCCTCGTTCGACCACGACGTCGAGCCGCTGGAGGATTATCTGGGGCCGGACATCCTGCATTATTTCGACCGCGTCTTCGACGGCCGCGAACTGGTGATCCACGGCTACAGCCGCCAGCGCATCCCCGGCAACTGGAAGCTGATGCAGGAAAACATCAAGGATCCGTATCATCCGGGCCTGCTGCACACCTGGTTCGTCACCTTCGGCCTGTGGCGGGCCGACAACCGCTCCGAGCTGAAGATGGACCGGCACTTGCGCCACGCCGCCATGATCTCGACGCGCGGCCAGGGCGGCAAGGGCAGCGTGACCAGCGGCGTGTCCAGCTTCAAGGAGCAGATGTCGCTGAACGACGACCGCTTTCTCGACATCGTGCCGGAGCCCTGGTGGAACGGCCCCACCGCCGTGCTGATGACGCTATTTCCCAGCGTCATCATCCAGCAGCAGGTGAACTCGCTGTCCACGCGCCACATCCAGCCAGTGGGCCACGACGCCTTCGACTTCGTCTGGACGCACTTCGGTTTCGCCGACGACACGCCCGAGATGACGCGCCGCCGGCTGCGCCAGGCCAACCTGTTCGGCCCGGCGGGCTTCGTGTCGGCGGACGACGGCGAGGTCATCGAGTTCTCGCAATCCGGCTTCGAACAGAAGCCCTGGCACCGCAGCGTGGCGGAACTGGGCGGCAAGACCGCCGAAAACACCGACCACATGGTCACGGAAACGCTGATCCGCGGCATGTACGCGTATTGGCGTCGGGTCATGGAGGCCTGACGATGCTGGACTTTCCCCTCTACTACCAACTGACCTGCCTGTACAACGACTACGCCGCCGCGCTGGACGCGGAACAATGGGAAAAGTGGCCCGAGTTTTTCCTGGAAGACTGCGTGTACAAGGTGCTGCCGCGCGAGAACCACGAGCGCGGCTATCCGCTGGCAACCATGTCCTTCGAAAGCCGCGGCATGCTGAAGGACCGCATCTACGGCGCCACCGACACCATCTTCCACGATCCCTACTACCAGCGCCACGTGGTGGGCGCGCCGCGAGTGCTGTCGGTACAGGGCGACCGCATCGAGTCCGAGGCCAACTACGCCGTGTTCCGCACCAAGCCCAGCCAACTGACCACGGTGTTCAACGTGGGCCGTTATCTGGACGTGGTCCGGCGCGGCCCCGACGGGCTCAAGTTCGAATCGCGGCTCTGCATCTTCGACAGCGAGCTGGTGCCGAATTCGCTTATCTACCCCATCTGAGAAAGGACACGACAGCAATGAGCACGCAATGGATCAAGGCCATCGCGCGGGACGAGGTGCCTGAAGACGACGTCATCGCCGTGCAGGCCGGCGGCCGCGAGATCGCGCTGTATGGCGTGGACGGCGAGGTCTACGCCACCGCCAATCTCTGTACGCACGGCAATGCGCGGCTGTGCGACGGCTTTCTAGAGGGGCATGAGATCGAATGTCCGCTGCATCAGGGGCGCTTCGACGTGCGCGACGGGCGCGCGCTCTGTTCGCCGCTGCGCGAGAACATTGCCGCCTATCCGGTCAGGATCGAGGACGGCGTGGTGTTCGTGGCGTTGTAGCGTCTTTGTCAGACCGCGAGGCGCAGCGCCTCGTTGGCGGCCGCCATGCCCATGGCGGCCGTGACGGTCACGACCGAGCCATAGCCGGCGCAGGACAGGCCTTGCGGCGCCAGGGTCTGGCCCGAAGCGCCCATGTCGTCCTCGCCTTCCGTGGGGCGAGTCCAGGCGTCGGGCAGGATGGCGGGCTGGTCGAACCATAGGGCATGGATGCCCATCTTCGGCACGCGCTTCAGTGCTTTGCCGTTCTGATCGGAAGCTCGCGGAAAGCCGTGTTCGCGGCGCAGCTTGTTGCGCAGCTTGGACAACAGTGCATCGTTGACCGCAGCCGACAGGTCGCCGGCGCGCAGGGCCAGCGGATCGGTCTTGCCTCCAGCGCCGCCGCACAACAGCATGGGCACGCCGATTTCGCGCGCATGCAGGATCATCGCGATCTTCGCCGCGGCCTGGTCGGTGCAGTCGATGATGACCGAATACGGGCCGGGCAGGACCTGGGCGACGTTCTCGGGCGAAACGAAGTCATCCACCCGCGTCAGCCGGCATTCCGGATTGATCGCCAGCACGCGCTCGGCCATGGCATCGACCTTGGACTGGCCCAGCGTCTCGGTCAAAGCGTGGATCTGCCGATTGACGTTGGATTCGGCGATGTGGTCCAGGTCGATGAGCGTCAACGCGCCGACCCCGCAGCGCGCCAGGGCTTCGACGGTCCAGGAACCCACGCCGCCCAGGCCTGCTATTGCCACATGGGCGTTGCGCAGGCGGGTCGGGGCTTCGGGGCCGTAGAGGCGGGAAAGACTGCCGAAGCGGCGGTCGAGGTCGGCTTGGGGTTCTGGGGTGTTCATGGGGGTGTATTTTATTGCAGGCGGGTGTTGGGGGACGGGTGCTGGTTCTTGAGACGCCTGGCACGGCGGCGCCCGGGGTGGCGCGGGGCAACGATTGCGGTCCGGAGCGTTCGCTCCGGACTTCCCCTGCGTCATCCTCGTCACCGCCTCCGGCGGTTCCTTCGGATTCCCTCGGGCTTATCGACGCCCCGCGCCACCCCAGGCGCCGCCGCGCCAGGCTCTGCTGATTGAATCTTGCCGGTCGCTGGGACGGGTGGTGTGCTTGGCGTTCTTCTCCCCGACGAGGAAGAGAGAAAGATCTTGCGGGGACGCCAAAGACGGCCGCGCGGGCGGCCTTCTTTGGCATATGGTTGCAGTCAGTTGTACGGATGGCGCTGCGCGCGGGTGCAGGCATGCACTCATATGCAATCCGTCGCCCAGCAACGATTCCTGCTCAAGCGCAGATCATCATCAGCGCACAGCGGCATCACCAATCGCAAGACGCCGCGTAAGCCCCAAAAGGCCGCCCGGGCGGCCGGCCTGGGGCGGGCCCCGCAAGACCATCGCCCACCTCCACCGTCGGCGAGAACCCTACGAAGACCAATCGCCCCAGCTGACGTCAAGCTTCAAAAGCGGAGCCTGGCGCGTCGGGGGCCTGCGATGCGCGGGGCGTCGATAAGCCCGAGGGAATCGGAAGGGAAGGCCGAAGGCCTGGACGACGATGACGAAGGGGGGGGGCCGCCGAGGCAAGTCCGGAGCGAACGCTCCGGACCGCAATCGTTGCCCCGCGCGCCCCAGCGCACCGACGCGCCAGACGGATTAAGAACCCGCCGCTGCGCCAGCAGCAGACTCAGCAGCACCACCGCCAACAACATCATCCCCCCCGAGCGCCTGATAAACCGTCACCTGATTCACCAACCGATTCAACATATTCTCATCCCGAGAAACCTCAGCCACCCGCCGCTTCTCCTGCGCGTCCAGCCAGTCCTTCAACGGCACCGCCCCCGCCCGGTAGCGCACTTCGTACAGACGCTCGGCCTCGCGCGCCGCGCGCAGAGACGCGTCCAGCTGCTCTGCCTGCAAGCGCAGTTGCGTGCGATTGGACAGCGCGTTTTCCACGTCCGCCATCGCCTGGTACAGCGCCTGCCGGAAATTCACCACCCGCTCTTCGTAGTCGGCCTTGGAGATCTTGATGTTGAGCTGCATCTGGTTCCATTGCAGGAACGGCAGCGTCAGCGCCGCCCCCAGCGAGCCCACCGGGTTCTTCAGGACATCGGACAACGTGGGACTCGAACTTCCCAAGGCGCCGGTCAGCGTCAACGGCGGGTAGAAGCTGGCGCGGGTTGCGTCGACGGTGGACAGGGACTGGCGCAGGCGCAGCTCGGCGGCGCGCAAGTCGGGACGGCGGCCCAGCAGGTCGGCCGGCACGCCGGCGCGCGCTTGCGGCAAGGGATAGCCCGGCAATCGCGCCGGGTCGGCCATCATGCGGTCCGGCGGGCCGTCGAACAGGATGGTCAGGGCGTTGGCGTATTCCACCCGTTGCTGCACCAGCAGCGTATGAGCGGCTTCCTGGCTGGCCACGGTCTGTTCAGCCTCGGCCATTTCCAGCGCCGACGCGCCGCCCGCCGCGTATTGGGCGCGCACCAGGTCCTGCGTCCTGCGTGCGTACGCGATGCTCTCGGCGCTGCTGGCGATGCGCTGGTTGATGAAGGCGGTCTGCCAGTACAGCGTGGCCGTGGTGCCCACCAGGGACAGCGCGGCACTCTGGCGGTCCTGCTCGGTCGCCAGCGCATCCCACTGCGCCGCGTCGCGCTGGCTGGACAGCTTGCCCCACAGGTCCACTTCGTAGCTGACAGTCAACTCCGCCGCGTTGGTCCGAGAGATCGCGCGATCGCCGTACAGATTGCGGTTGCGCGTCACATTGGCGTTGCCGCCCAGTTGCGGCAGCAGCTTGTCCTCGGTGATTCCAGCCTGGTACTGCGCCCGGCGCACGCGGATCGCGGCGGCGGCCAGGTTGTTGTTGCGCGCCAGCGCGGCGTCGACCAGACCGTTGAGCGTCGGGTCGTTGAAATTGCGCCACCACTGGCCGCCATCGGCCAGCGGCCCGGCCTGGAAGTCGCCTGCGGGCGCATGGGTCCAGGCGGCTGGAATGGACGTCAGCGGCGGCTCGTAGTCGGTGTGCAGCAGGCTGCCGCAGCCGGCCAGGGCCAGCAGCAGCGCCAGGGCGGCAGGTTTGCAGATCAGGGAAACCGCTTTCATCTTCCTCATTCCCGGGCCAGGGCCTCGACGGGATCCAGGCGCGCGGCATTGCGCGCCGGCAAATAGCCAAAAAGCACACCGATCAGCGTCGAGCAGCTGAACGCCGCCACCATCGATGTCGTGGAATAGATCATCTGGAACGACCCGCCCGTGGCCTTGGACACCAGCACGCCCAGCCCCAGGGACAGCACGATGCCGATGGCGCCGCCTATCAGGCACACCAGCACCGCTTCGATCAGGAACTGCTGCATGATGTCGCTGCGCCGCGCCCCCACCGCCATGCGCACGCCGATCTCGCGGGTGCGCTCGGTCACCGACACCAGCATGATGTTCATGACGCCGATGCCGCCGACCATCAGCGAGATCAGGGCAATCATGGACACCAGCAGCGTCATGGTGGCGGTGGTGCGTTCGATGGTCTTGCGGATCGCGTCCGTGTTGAACACGAAGAAATCCTTGGTCACGTGGCGCCGCGTCAGCACGCGCACGATGGCCTGCTCCGCCGCGGCGGGCGGCGAGGCGTCATTGACGCGCACCGTGATGCTTTTCAGATGCTGCTGGCCCAGCACGCGCGACAGCGCCGTGGTGTAGGGGACCCACACGTTCAACGAATCATTGCTGCCGAAGACGGTTTCCTTCTTTTGCGTCACCCCGATCACGCGCGCCGGCATCGACCCCAGGAATACCACCTGCCCGATGGGCTCGGTATGCGAGCCGAACAGCTTGCGCCGGGTGGCGTCATCGATCACCACTTCCTGCGCACGCCGCAGCACGCTGGTCTCGTCGAAGAACTTGCCCTGGGCCAGCTTGATGGCGCGCACGCGGAAATATTGCTCGCCCACGCCCTGGATCACGCCGGTCACCGACACGTTGCGATAGCGCAGCGTGTTGCTGGTGGAGACTTCCGGGGTGACGCTGTCCACATAGGATTCGCGCGCCAGGGCGTCGGCGTCGGCCGGCACCAGGGTGCGGATATTGACGGCCTTCTCGTCGCCGAAGTCCTTGCCCGGAAAGATCTCCACCGTGTTGGTGCCGATCTCGCTGATGTCGTCCAGGATCTTGCGGCGCGAGCCTTCGCCCAGCGCCACCACCGACACCACGGCCGCGATGCCGATGATGATGCCCAGCATCGTCAGCGAGGTGCGCAGCCGGTGCGCATTCATCGCCAGCAACGCCATGCGCAAAGCCTCGCGGCAACGGTCCAGGTAGGCCTGCCACACAGGCCGCGCGGCCAGCGCCGGCGCATCTTCCTTGACGCGTTCGCGCCGCGGCGCGTCGGGATTGCGCTTGTCGGCGACGATCTCGCCGTCGCTGATCTCGATGATGCGCTGGGCGTGGCGCGCCACATTCATATCGTGCGTGACGATGATGATGGAGTGGCCGGCCGCGTTCAGTTCTTCCAGGATGCGCAGCACTTCCTGGCCGGTGTGCGTATCCAGCGCGCCGGTCGGCTCGTCGGCCAGGATGATGTCGCCGCCGTTCATCAGCGCCCGCGCGATGCTGACGCGCTGCTGCTGGCCGCCGGACAGTTGGCCGGGCCGGTGCCCGGACCTGTCGCCCAATCCCAGCCGCTTGAGCAGTTCATCGGCGCGTTCCAGGCGCGCCTCGCGCCGCTTGCCGGCGTAGACGGCCGGCACCTCGACGTTGCCCTGCGCGGTCAGATCGGACAGCAGGTGGTAGCGCTGGAAGATGAAGCCGAAGTGCTCGCGGCGCAGCTCGGCCAGTTCGTCCGGGTCCAGCTCGCCCGTGCTGCGCCCGTCGACCCGGTACTCGCCGCGGGTGGGGCGATCCAGGCAACCCAGGATGTTCATGAGCGTGGACTTGCCCGACCCGGACGCACCCACGATCGCCACCATCTCGCCGGCCTCGATAGCCAGGTTGACGTCCTTCAGCACCGCGATGGTCTGTTCGCCCGCGGGAAACTCGCGGCGCACGCCCGTGAGCGATATCAAAGGCCCGCTCATGTCAGGCCCCCGGCGCAGCCGCGGCCGGCGCGGCATCCGCCGACACGACGCGCTCGCCCACCTCCAGCCCTTCCAGCACCTGCGCCTGGACGTTGTTGTTCATGCCGATCCTGACCTGGCGCGTTTCGGTCTTGTTGTCCTTCAGGACCACGCGCACGGCGTAGCGGCCGTCCTCGCCGCGCTTGCCCAGCGCCGAGGCCGGCACCACGACCGTGTTCTTGGCCTCCCCCAGCACGATGAAGACCTGGGCGGTCATGGAGATGCGCAGCTTCTCGTCCGGATTGGGCACGTCGAACAGGCCGTTGTAGTAGACGGCGGCGGTGGTGGAGCTGCCGCTGGTCGATCCGGTAAGCGAAGACGCCGCGTCGTCCTTCTGCACCGAATCCGGCGCCGGCTCCACGGCGCGCAGGGCGGCGCGGTAACGCTCGTCGGGTTCGCCCAGGATGGTGAAGTACACCGGCAGGCCGGGCTTCACGCGGGTCACGTCGGCTTCCGAGATCTGCGCCTTGATGGTCATGGTGTCCACCTGGGCCACCTTGATGATGGTGGGCGCGCTCTGGATCGAGTTGACGGTCTGTCCTTCCTTGGTCACCACCGCGACCACCATGCCATCGATGGGCGAGACGATGCGCGTATAGCCCAGGTTGACCCGGGCGGTGTCGACCTGGATCTCGGCCTGCGCGATCTGCGCATCCAGCGAGGCGATTTCGGCGCGGGTCACGCCCAGCGTAGCCTCGGCGCTCTCGTAGGCCTCGCGCGAACTGGCGTCGGCCGCCAGCATCTGCCGCTGACGGCGGAAGGCCAGCTCGGCCTGCTTCAGCGTGGCGACCTTGGCGGCCCGCTCGGCGCGCCGGGTCTGCAAGGCGGCCTCGGCGTTGCGCAGCTCGTTCTGCTGGGTCATGTCGTCGATCTCGGCGACCAACTGGCCCTTTTTGACGCGGTCGCCCAGCGCCACCTTCAGGGATTTGAGCTGGCCGGTAGCCTGGGCGCCGACGCTGACGCGTTCGATGGCGTCGATGGTACCGCTGGCCAGCACGCTGTCTTCAAGGTCGGCCCGGGTGACCTCGGCCACCGCGAAAGTGGGCGGCGGCGGCGCGGAAAAGAATGCGGCGCGCACGCCGAACCCGGCTAAAAGCAGAAAAACGGCGATCAGGGCGTAGCGCTTGAACTTGCTGCGAGACTTTTTCATTGAACCTGTCGGATGTGGCGCTGGAAATCGAGCCAGCGCCGGTATTGCGAATTGCGGACCGGACAAGGGGAGGCTTGCCCACGCTGCCTGCACATCCTAAACGTCTAGTGCGTCCGAACCATCGACGATCTGTGGCGAAACGGTGAAAAACAGTAAAGCGGAACGGAACGTCAAGGTTCGCGTGATTGTTCCGTTGCATGAACGATACAACGCTTTGTCCATCACCCACGCAAGCCCTCGCACGCAGATGCGGCGAACGTGCCGCCATCTTGCGCCATAAGCATGCGACTTCGCCCCTAGATAGCCGCCATCATGCGATTGGCGCCAAAATACGTTTGCGGCGCTGCAAAACAGCAGCGCCTCGACATAGGGCGACGATATGGCCAGAATGAACGCAGTTACGCCGTATCCGTGTCCACTTCTCATAGATCCCCCTCTTCGTCACCCAGTTCCCCAGAATTTTCCGGGGCGGTGCTTTTGTGCCTGCTGGCCATGATGAATCACGTGGCGCTCACTGGGGGACGGATCACGGTTTCCCTCACCGCGCTGCAGATGGGGCTGTCGACCTTCAAGGTGGGCACGCTGGTCGCGGTGTTCGCGGTGCTGCCCATGCTGTTCTCTGTGCGCGCCGGCCGCTGGGTCGACCGGGTCGGCATTGTGCGGCCGCTGGTCATCGGCACGGCCCTGGTCGCCTCGGGCACCGCGCTGCCCTTCATCTCACAGACCCAGTTCGCCCTGCTGATAGCCTCCTGTTGCATCGGCATCGGCTTCATGTTGCATCAGGTCGCCACGCAAGACCTGCTGGGCCACGCGGAACCGGCTCAACGGCTGCGCAATTTCTCCTTTATGTCGCTGGCGCTGGCGGGGTCCGGATTCTCGGGCCCGCTGATCGCCGGGCTGGCGATCGACCATCTGGGGACGCGTCTGGCCTTCGGCCTGCTGACCTTGGGTCCGTTGCTTTCGGCGGGCGGCCTTTATGTCTTGCGTCACCAATTGAAGGCGGTGGATTCGCAGCTGTCAGGTAAAAAAGAGGCTGAAAAGCGGCGCGTTACTGAATTGCTGGAAGTGCCGGCATTGCGCCGCATCCTGATGGTCAACACGATTTTGTCCGGCGCGTGGGACACCCATTTGTTCGTCGTGCCCATTTTCGGCGTCGCCATCGGCCTGTCGGCTACCACCATTGGCGTCATTCTTGCGTCCTTCGCGGCGGCTACTTTCGTTATCCGCCTGATATTGCCCTTCATCCAGCGCCGTGTGCGGTCCTGGACGCTGGTACGGGTAGCGATGGCGACAGCCGCCATTGATTTCATGCTTTACCCGCTGTTCACCGACGTTAACGTCCTGATCGTGCTGTCTTTCATCCTTGGTCTGGCCCTGGGCTGCTGTCAGCCGAGTATGCTTTCCCTGCTGCACCAGCATTCGCCGCCGGGCCGCGCCGCCGAGGCCGTGGGCCTGCGGATGGCCCTGATCAACGGCTCGCAGGTGTCCCTGCCGTTGACCTTCGGCGCGCTCGGTGCGGTAATTGGCGTTGCCCCCCTCTTCTGGGCGTACTCCGTGGCCCTGATGGCCGGAGGCTGGGCCAACCGCAATCCCCCGATCGAATCTGAACGCAAAGCGTAGCCGTGAACATGCAGTCCTCTCCTCCCGCCGCCGGCAATTCCGGCGCCAGCCTGCCCTTTCGTCTTTGGACTGCGCAAGAGCGGCAGGAATCACTGGACGAGGCGCTGCGCCACTGGCAATCGGGCGAAGACGTGTGGGTCTACGGCTACGGCTCCCTGATCTGGCGGCCCGACTTCGACTTCGTGGAGCGCCGGCTGGCAACGCTGCGCGGCCACCACCGGGCGCTGTGCCTGTGGTCGCGGGTCAACCGCGGCACCCCGGAATGCCCGGGTCTGGTATTCGGCCTGGACCGGGGAGGCTCCTGCCGCGGGGTGGTCTACCGCCTGGCGGGCGACCAGGTGCCGACCTATTTCCCCGCGCTCTGGGAGCGCGAGATGTCCACTGGCGCCTATCTGCCCCGCTGGATCAACTGCGCCACCGATACCGGCACCGTGCGGGCGCTGGTCTTCATCATGAACCGGGACAATCCGGCCTACATCCGCGCCCTGCCCGAACCCGAGCTGCTGGCCATCGTGCGCCGCGCCGCCGGACGCTACGGCCCCTGCACCGAATACGTGGTGCAGACCGCCCAGGCGCTGCGCGCCGCCGGCATCCATGACGCCCGCCTGGACGCCATCGCGCGCCGGCTGGAGCTGGACGGGCACACCCTGCCGGAAGGCGCCTGAGGCCCGGCCTCGGGAAATCTTGCCTGCGCCCTGAGCGGGGTCAATGAGGGTACCGCCTCCCAGGCGGTATAAACTCCTTGTTATCAACGCTGAACTACTAGCCCCATGTCCGTCTCTGATCTGCGTCAAAGCTACGACAAGAACGTGCTGCTCGAAGGCCAGGCCGCCGCCTCCCCGTTCGAGCAGTTCACCCGCTGGTTCGACGAGGCCCTGGCCGCCAAGGTCCCCGAACCCAACGCCATGACCCTGGCCACGGTGGACGCCAGCGGCCAGCCCAGCGCGCGCATCGTCCTGATCAAGGGCTTCGATGAGCGCGGGTTCACGTTCTTCACCAATTACGAATCCCGCAAGGGCCTGGACCTGCAGGCCGAGCCGCGCGCCAGCCTGCTGTTCTTCTGGCAGCCACTGGAGCGCCAGGTCCGCATCGAAGGCGTGGTCGAAAAAGTGGCCGGCGACGAGTCGGACGCCTACTACCACAGCCGCCCCGCCGGTTCGCGCATCGGCGCCTGGGCCTCGCGCCAGAGCCAGCCCATCACCCGTGAAGAGCTGGAAGCCCGCGAACGGGAATTCCGCGAGCGCTTCGGCGAACAGCCGCCGCGCCCGCCGCACTGGGGCGGCTACCGCCTGAAGCCCACCGCCTTCGAATTCTGGCAAGGCCGGCCCTCGCGCCTGCATGACCGCCTGCGCTATGTCGCCGACGGCCAGGCCTGGAAGATCGAACGCCTGTCGCCTTGATGCCGGGCGCCGCGCGCCCGCCCCCAATTAACGATTGCATGACCGCCTCCTCCCCTGATTTTGACGCCGCCTTTTTCCGCACCGCGCTGGGCCGTTACGCCACGGGCGTGACCGTCGTGACGACCGCCGACCCCGATGGCGCGCCCATCGGCCTGACGGTCAGCTCCTTCAACTCCGTGTCGCTGAACCCGCCACTGGTGCTGTGGAGCCTGTCGCGCAGTTCGTCGTCGCTGGCCGCCTTCGAGCAGTGCGAGCGCTACGTCGTCAACGTATTGGGCGCGGAGCAGATCGCGCTGGCGCGCCGCTTCGCCACCGGCAAGACGCCGGACCGCTACGCAGGCCTCACGGTGCATCACGCGCCGGGCGGCACGCCCATGCTGGACGGCCACTGCGCCGCCTGGTTCGAATGCCACAACCGCAGCCGCTACGTCGAGGGCGACCATGTCATCATGGTGGGCGAAGTGGAGCGCTGCGGCCATAGCGGCGAGCCGCCGCTGGTCTTCCATGCCGGCGGTTTCGACCTGACCCCGGCTGGCGCCCGTTCGGAAAGGAAAACGCCATGAGCGTGGATGTGGATTGCGTCGTCATCGGCGCGGGCGTGGTGGGCCTGGCGATCGCGCGCGCGCTGGCCCAGTCCGGACGCGAGGTGCTGGTGGCGGAAGCCACCGAGGCGATCGGTACCGGCACCAGTTCGCGCAACTCCGAAGTCATACACGCCGGCATCTACTACCCGGCGGGCAGCCTCAAGGCCCGGCTCTGCGTGCGCGGCAAGCACCTGCTTTACTCCTATTGCGCCGAGCGCGGCGTGCCCTACAAGCGGCTCGGCAAGCTCATCGTCGCCACCACGACGGAACAGGCCGCGCAGCTGGAGGGCATTGCCCAGCGCGCCCGCGCCAACGGCGTGGACGACCTGCAGTTCATTTCCGGCGAGGACGCCATGCGCCTGGAGCCCGCGCTGCGCTGCACCGCGGCGCTGTCCTCGCCGTCCACCGGCATCGTCGACAGCCATGCGCTGATGCTCTCGTTCCAGGGCGACGCCGAAAACGCCGGCGCCCAGTGCGTCTTCCACACGCCGCTGGTGTCCGGCCGGGTCCGCCCCGAAGGCGGCTTCGAGCTGCAATTCGGCGGCGACGACGCCATGACCCTGAGCTGCAACGTGCTGATCAATTCAGCCGGCCTGCACGCGCCGGCGCTGGCGCGCCGCATCGACGGTCTGCCCGCGTCCAACATCCCCAAGGATTACCTGTGCAAGGGCAGCTATTTCACGCTGTCCGGCCGCGCGCCGTTCTCGCGCCTGATCTACCCTGTGCCGCAGCATGCCGGCCTGGGCGTGCATCTGACGCTGGATCTGGGCGGCCAGGCCAAGTTCGGCCCCGACACCGAATGGGTCGAAACCGAGGACTACACGCTGGACCCGGCCCGCGCCGACGTCTTCTACGAGGCCGTGCGCAGCTATTGGCCGGCCCTGCCCGATGACGCGCTAGCGCCCGGCTACACCGGCATCCGCCCCAAGATCTCCGGCCCCCACGAGCCCGCGGCCGATTTCGTCATCGCCGGCCCGGCCGCGCATGGCGTGCCCGGCCTGGTGAACCTGTTCGGCATAGAATCCCCGGGGCTGACCTCCAGCCTGGCCCTGGCCGAAGAGACCCTGGCCCGTCTGAACGGATGATCCCCACGCCGCGCATGCCGCGCGTGGCGGCATCAACAAATACTGTCACCTCTTCTCCTTTTTCTCCTCTCCCTGAACCATGCAGCACAACGACTACATCCTGACCCTGTCCTGCCCCGACCGCACGGGCATCGTGTACCGCGTCAGCGGCCTGTTGTTCGAATTGGGCTGCAACATCCTGGATTCGCAGCAGTTCGGCGACGAAGAGACCGGGCGCTTCTTCCTGCGGGTGCACTTCGACGTCCCGGCGGGCGTAGCCGCCAGCGACCTGCGGGCGCGGCTGGACGGGATGTCGGCGGAATACGGCATGGAGCTGAAGCTGCATGACGCCCGCCGCAAGGAACGCCTGCTGATCATGGTCAGCAAGCAGGGCCACTGCCTGAACGACCTGCTGTTCCGCGTGCACAGCGGCCATCTGCACGCCGAAGTTGCCGCCATCGTCTCGAACCACAACGACTACGCCAGCCTGGCGGCGTCCTACGGCATCCCGTTCCACCACCTGCCGGTCACCGCCGACACCAAGGCGGAACAGGAAAAGCAGGTGCTGGCCCTGGTCGATCAGGAAGGCATCGACCTTGTGGTGCTGGCCCGCTATATGCAGATCCTGTCGGAAGACATGTGCCGCGCGCTGAACGGCCGCGCCATCAACATCCACCACAGCTTCCTGCCCAGCTTCAAGGGCGCCCGCCCCTACCACCAGGCGCATGCGCGCGGCGTCAAGATCATCGGCGCCACCGCCCACTACGTGACCTCGGACCTGGACGAAGGCCCCATCATCGACCAGGACATCGAACGCGTGGACCACACGATGACCGCCCAGGACCTGACCCAGGTCGGCAGCGACATCGAATCCCTGGTGCTGTCGCGCGCCGTGCGCAGCCACGTCGAGCACCGCATCCTGCTCAACCGCAACAAGACCGTCGTCTTCCGCTGATCCTCAGCTTGCGGATCGCCGTCCGGCGGATTCGCCTGGCGGCGGATCCTCGGGCGCGCCTGCCCCCAGCGGGAACTGGCGCGCCGCCATTTCCACCGCCTTTTCCTGCAGCGGCGAACGCGCAGCCTCGGGCCAGATCATCTGGCTGACCGAGCGGGCCGCGTGCTCGAAGGCAATGAAGCGCGTCCCCGCCAGCCCGCTGCGCGACAGGCAGGCCGGCACGATGGACACGCCCAACCCCTGCGACACCAGCGACGCCACGCTCAGCCAGTGCCTGACCTCGTGCCGGATCACGGGCATGAAGCCCGCCGACACGCACATGGACAGCACCGTCTCGTAATAACTGGGCGAAGCGGCCCGGGCGAAGAACACGAAGTCGTCCGCGGCCAATTCCGCCAACCGCAGGGATTCCCGGCCGGCCAGGGGATGCGCCTGCGGCAGGCACACCACGAAAGGCTCGGCCATCAAGTCGCGCGCCAGCACGCCTGGCGGCACCGGATTGGCATGGATGAAGCCCAGATCCTGCTCGCCGCGGCGCACGGCCTCGATCTGGTCATGGGAATTCAATTCGGTCAGCACATGTTCCACGTCAGGCAGCTCGGCGCGCATGGCGTTGAGCAGCGCCGGCAGGCCGCGGTACAGCATGGAACCGACGAAGCCGATGCGCAGCCGGCCGCGCAGGCCCGCGTCCACGCGCTGCACCAGCGTGCGCACCTCTTCCGCCTGGCGCAGCAACGTCAGGGCTTCCCGGTACAGCACCTGGCCGGCGTCGGTCAGCTCGACGTGGCGGCTGGTGCGGGTCAGCAGGCGCGCGCCGACGTTGTCCTCCAGTTGGCGGATGGCGTAGCTGAGCGGCGGCTGGGAAATGTGCAGCCGCGTGGCCGCGCGGCTGAAGTGGCGTTCTTCGGCCACGGCAATGAAATAGCGCAACAGGCGCGGATCCAGGTCCATTTGTCTCCCCTGGGACTGCAATCCATACTTTTTTTGGATTGTTCTACACACAAACAGTATTTGTATAGATTAATCCATGCAAGCACCATCACAGGCATCGTTCCCGTCTTCAGCAGGATGCCGCCATGGATACCCCCGTCAAGACCGCGCCCACCGCCGCCACGCCCGTTCCGGATTCGCGCGGACAAAACCTGTTCAGCGCGGACCCTTACGCCGAGGCGCTCAGCCGGCGCTACCTGCCGCCCGCGCTGCACGCCCACCTGCTGCCCCACCTGGAACGGCTGGGCGCGCTGGCAGGCGGCGTCATGGACGAACTGGCCGCCACCGCCGACAAGCACCCGCCCACGCTGTCCGTGCGCAGCCGCGCCGGCGCCGACGAGTCCCGCATCGACAAGCATCCGGCCTACGTCGAACTGGAGCGCCTGGCCTACAGCGAATTCGGCCTGGCGGCGCTGTCGCACCGCGGCGGCGTCCTGGGTTGGCCCGAACCCATGCCCGCGGCCGCCAAGTACGCGCTCAGCCATCTGTTCGTGCAGGCGGAGTTCGGCCTGTGCTGCCCGGTCAGCATGACCGACTCGCTGGCTCGCACCCTGCGCAAGTTCGGCGACCCGGAACTGGTCGAGCGAGTCCTGCCCGAAGTGACCTCGCAGGATTTCGATGCGCTGCGCCAGGGCGCCATGTTCATGACCGAACAGGGCGCCGGGTCCGACGTCAGCGCCACCGAAGTGACCGCCACGGCGCAGGACGACGGCACCTGGCTCATCCACGGCGACAAATGGTTCTGCTCCAATCCGGACGCAGGCTACGCCATGGTGCTGGCGCGCAGCGAAGCCCAGGCCGGCCTGAAGGGCGTATCGCTGTTCCTGCTGCCGCGCGACCTGGCCGACGGCACGCACAACCACTACCGCATCCTGCGCCTGAAGGACAAGCTGGGCACGCGCTCGATGGCCAGCGGCGAGATCCGCCTGGAAGGCGCGGTGGCCTGGCTGGTGGGCGAGCGCGGCCGCGGCTTCAAGCACATGGCCGACATGATCAATAATTCGCGCCTGTCCAACGGCATGCGCGCCGCCGGCCTGATGCGCCGCGCCGTGACCGAGGCGGTCTATGTCTCGCAGCACCGGCGCGCCTTCGGCAAGCGCCTGATCGACATGCCGCTGATGCAGCGCCAGTTGGTCAAGATGACGGTCTGGGCCGAACAGGCCCGCAGCGTGATGTTCCAGACGGCGCGTGCGCTGGCCGACGCGGACCAGGGCGCGGCCGATCCGGCGCTGGCGCGCATCCTCACGCCGCTGATCAAGTTCCGCGCCTGCCGCGATGCGCGCAAAGTGACCGGCGACGCCATGGAAGTGCGCGGCGGCTGCGGCTACATCGAGGAATGGACCGAACCGCGTCTGGTGCGCGACGCCCACCTGGGCTCCATCTGGGAAGGCACCAGCAACATCGTGGCGCTGGACGTGCTGCGCGCCATCACCCGGGAAAACTCGCTGCCGGCGCTGCGCAGCCATATCGACGGCCTGCTGGCCGCAGGCCGCCCCTGCCCGCCCGAACTGGCCGACATGCAGGCGCGCGCGCTGGAGCAGACCTATGCCCTGGCCGAACACGCCGCGCAGGCCGACCGCCCCGAGCTGGCGCGCCAGGCGGCTTCGCTGCTGTACCACGCGGTTTCCATGGCTGCCCTGCGCTGGGAAGCCACCGAACCCGGCCTGGAAAGCCGCGCGCTGCTGGCCGACCAGGTGCTGCGGCATCGCCTGGGCCCGCGCGATCCTTATGCCATCCCGGCCGACGAAAGCACGGCGTGCCGCGCCATCCTGCAATACGCGCTGTAAGAACCGACGCCGGCGGCACAGCCGGCGCGCAACCACTGGAGACAAGCATGAACCGAACCTTCGCCCCTTTGCTGCTGGCGGCTGCCGCCGCCATCGCCCCCGCCGCACCCGCGCTGGCCGCGGACGCCTATCCCTCGGCCCGGCCCGTGACGCTGATCGTGCCCTTCCCGCCGGGCGGTCCCACCGACGCCCTGGCGCGCAGGCTGGCCGACAAGCTGCGGCAACCGCTCAACCAGAACGTCATCGTCGAAAACCGCGCAGGCGCCGGCGGCAACATCGGCTCCGAGTACGTGGCGACCGCCAAGCCGGACGGCTACACCCTGCTGTTCGGCACCTCGGGGCCGCTGGCGATCAACGTCAGCCTGTACAAGAAGCAGGGCTACAACCCCGAGACCAGCTTCGCGCCCATCATCCGCATCGGCCACCTGCCCAACATCCTGGTGGTGAACCCGTCAGTGCCCGCCAACAATGCGCAGGAACTGATCGCCTACGCCAAGAAGAATCCGGAAAAGCTGAGCTACGCCTCGTCGGGCAACGGCGCCTCGTCGCACCTGGCCGGCATTCTCTTCAACAATATGGCCGGCACCCAGATCATGCACATCCCCTACAAAGGCACGGGACCGGCCCTCAATGACCTGCTGGGCGGGCAGGTGTCGATGTCGTTCACCGACATCCTCACCGCGCTGCCCTACATCAAGGCGGGCAAGCTGCGCGCCATCGGCCTGGCCAGCGCCCAGCGCTCGGATGCGCTGCCCGACCTGCCGACGCTTTCCGAGCAGGGACTCAAGGGCTACGACGTCAGCGTCTTCTTCGGCATCGTCGCGCCCAAGGGCACGCCGGCTGACGTAGTGGACACGCTGAACCGCGCCTTCAAGACCGCGCTGTCCGATTCCGAGGTCGCGCAGACGCTGCGCAGCCAGGGCATCGTCGAAGCCCAGGACCAGACGCCGCAGGGCCTGGCGACCTTCATCTCGGCCGAAGTGCCCAAATGGCGCGACCTCATCAAGAGCGCCCACGTTTCCATCGACTGAACGGACCCCACATGGCTGCAACCCTGCCCAACGCCGGCGCGCTCGCCGGCTGCAAAGTGATAGACCTGTCGCGCGTGCTGGGCGGCCCCTATTGCACGCAGATCCTGGCCGACCACGGCGCCGACGTGCTGAAGATCGAGCCTCCCGGCGGCGACGAGACGCGCGGCTGGGGGCCGCCCTTCCTGGGCGATACGGCGTCCTACTTCATCGGCGTGAACCGCAACAAGGACGGCATGACGCTGGACCTGTCGCAGCCCGCTGGGCAGGAATTGCTGCGCCATCTGCTGGCCAACGCCGATGTGCTGGTGGAGAACTTCAAGCCCGGCACGCTGGAGAAATGGGGCCTGGGATACGACACGCTGAGCCGCGACTTCCCCGCTTTGATCCATTGCCGGGTCAGCGGCTTCGGCGCGGACGGTCCGCTGGGCGGCCTGCCCGGCTACGACGCCTGCGCCCAGGCCATGTGCGGCCTGATGAGCGTGAACGGCGATGCGGACGGCGAAGCCACCCGGGTCGGACTGCCGGTGGTGGACATGGTGACCGGCCTGAACGCGGCCGTGGCCATCCTGCTGGCGCTCAATGAGCGTACCCGCAGCGGCCTGGGACAGTTCCTGGACATCACGCTGTACGACTGCGCCCTGTCGCTGCTGCATCCGCACGCGCCCAATTACTTCTACAGCGGCAAGGTGCCCGCGCGCAGCGGCAACGCGCACCCGAACATCGCGCCCTACGAAACGCTGCCCACGGCCAGCGGCCCGATCTTTCTCGCGGTCGGCAACAACCGCCAGTTCGCGCAGCTGGCTCAGGCTTTGGAAGCGCCAGGATTGGCGGACGATGCGCGCTACGCCACCAACGCCGACCGCCTGCGCAACCGCTCATCCTTGCGCGACGACCTGTCCGCGCTGCTGGCGGGCCACGACGCCGCTGCGCTGGCCGACCGTCTGCTGCGTGGCGGCGTCCCCGCCGCCGCCGTACAGACCGTGGACCAGGCCTTGGCGCATCCGCATACCCGCCATCGCGGCATGGTGCTGGAGCAAGGCGACTATCGCGGCGTGGGTTCGCCGATCAAGCTGTCGCGCACGCCAGCCACGTTGCGCAAGCTGCCGCCGACGCTGCGTCCCGCCGACGCCGGCGAATAGGCCCGCGCGGCCTCAGCCGCCCTGGGCCACGCCTTCGCGGCGCGGATCGGCGCCGCCCTGCAGGCCGCCAGCATCGATCACGATGCCGTGGATGCCGCTGGGGAATTCGGTGATGCGCACCGGATGCCCCATGCGCTCAAGCTCTGGCGCCAGCGCCTCCAGCGCGGTGCCCTTCTCCAGCTCGGTCTCCTTGTTGCGGCTGCCCATGTTCGGCAGGTCGATGGCCGCCTGGATGTCCAGGCCCCAGTCCAGCACGCCCACAATGGTCTTGGCCACATAGTTGATGATGGCGCTACCGCCCGGCGACCCCACCAGCAGATAGGGCTTGCCATCGCGCAGCACGATCATCGGCGCCATCGAGCTGCGCGGGCGCTTGCCCGGTTCGATGCGGTTGGCGACGAGGCGGCCCTCGGGATCCTTGTAGGACGAGGAAAAATCCGTCATCTCGTTGTTCAGCAGGAAGCCGCGCACGAAGATCTTGCTGCCGAACTCGTTTTCGATGGTGGTCGTCATGCTCAAGGCATTGCCCTGGGCGTCCACCGCCACCAGATGGCTGGTCGAGGGCAGCGCCCACGCGTCGTCCTTGCCCAGCGACAGCAGCTTGCCTTCCGGATCGCCGGGCAGCGCCACCTTCATGCTGCGGTCCGGCTGGATCAGCGCGCCGCGCGCGCGCAGATAGGCGGGGTCCAGCATGGCGCGCACCGGCACCCGCACGAAGTCCGGATCGGCCACGTAGAAATCGCGGTCGGCGAACGCCAGCCGGCCAGCTTCCGAAAAGTAATGCACCGCCTCCAGGCTGCCCGGCTTGTAGCGGGCGAGGGGGAACTGCTCCAGTTCGCCCAACATCTGCAGCACCGCGATCGGGCCGCTGCTGGGCGGCCCCATGCCGCACAGCTGGTAGCCGCGATAGGCGCCGCAGACGGGATCGCGCGTCTTGGCGCGATAGCCCGCCAGGTCGGCCAGGGTCAGGTCGCCGGGTACGGCGTGGCCGCGCACGGCGGCGACGATATCCCGGGCGATGTCGCCCTGGTAGAACGCGTCCGCGCCTTGCTCCGCCACCGCGCGCAGCGTGCGCGCAAATTCCGGGTTCTTCAGCACGTGGCCCACCGGCCAGGGAGCGCCGTCCGGCGCGTAGAAGTAGGCTGCGGCCGCGGCTTGCGTGCGCAGTTCCTTGTTGCCGGCCAAAAGCTTATGCAAGCGCGGCGACACGGCAAAGCCTTGTTCGGCCAGCCGGATCGCGGGCTGGAACAAGTCGGCCCAGGGCAGCGCGCCCTGCTCCTTGTGCGCCAGCTCCAAGCCTCGCAGCAAGCCCGGCACGCCCACCGCCAAGCCGCTGTTCACCGCGCGGGCGAAAGGCACCGGCTTGCCGTCCGCATCCAGGAAACGTTGCGGCTGGGCCGCGGCGGGCGCGGTCTCGCGGCTGTCGTAGGTCTGGATACGGCCGCTCTTGGCCGAATACACCACCATGAAGGCGCCGCCGCCGATGCCCGACGATTGCGGCTCCACCAGGTTCAGGACCAGTTGGGCGGCGATGGCGGCGTCCACCGCGCTGCCGCCCCGGCGCAGCATCTCGTCGCCCGCCTGCGTCGCCAGCGGATTGGCCGATGCCATCATGAAATGCGGCGCACGCACCAGTTGGCGCGTCTGTATGCCGCTGGCGGCCTCGGGGTTCAGGTCCTCGGCGGCCTGCGGCGTGCGGGCCCAGGCCGCGGGCATGGCGGCAAGCGCGGCGGCAAGCATGAGGGCGGCGGCGTGGCGGGGTGCGCGCATGGGAAGCTCCAGTGTGCGCCGGCTTTCCGGCAGGGGTTCATGATAGTCAAGGCGCCCGCGGCTGTCGCGACGCCAGCCGCATCCGGCTTAGAATCGCGGTTTCCGCCCACCGTCCCCACCGTGCCATGCGTTTGCGCCACATCGAGATTTTCGAAGCGATCCGCCGTACCGGATCCCTGACCGAGGCCGCCGCCGCGCTGCATATCTCGCAGCCCGCGGCCAGCAAGCTCCTGGCGCACGCCGAGGCGCAGCTGGGCTTCAAGCTGTTCGAGCGCGTCAAGGGCCGGCTCGTCGCCACGCGCGAAGCCGAGATCCTCACGCCCGAAGTCGCGCGCCTGAACCAGGACCTCAACAGCGTGCGCAGGCTGGCCGCCAGCCTGCGCGACCATCCCAACGGCCACCTGCGACTGGGCTGCGCGCCAGCGCTGGGCCTGGGGCTGCTGCCCGGCGTGGTGCGCGACAGCCGGGAGGCGCAGCCCGGCATCACCTTCGACATCCACACGCATCACAGCACCGAACTCGTACAGGGGCTGCTGACGCGCGAACTGGACCTGGCCATCACCTTCGACACCAACGACTATCCGGGCCTGACCCGCATGGGGCTGGGCCACACGGAGCTGGTGCACCTGAGCCGCAAGGAAGGCACGGGACCGCTGCCGCTGGCGGAGCTGACGGCCATGGCGGGCGACACGCTGATCGTGCTGGACGCGGCCGACGCCTCCGGCGCCCTGCTGCAGATGGCATTGGACGCGCAGGGCCTGGATCCGCAAGTCGCCATCCAGGTGCAAACGCACTACGTGGCCTGCGCGCTGGTGGACGCAGGCTGCGGCGACGCCATCGTGGACGCCATCACCGCGCAGGCGATGCTGCGTCCCGGCATGAACCTGCGCCGGCTGGACCCCGCGCTGCGCGTGCCGATCAGCATCATGGTGCGCAACCAGGATCCGCTGTCAGCGCTGCACCGCGACTTCATCGAACGCTTGCGCGCCGCCTGCGAAGCGCTGCAGGCCGGACTCGACGCCGCGGCCTGAAGCGGCCGGCGCACAAAAAAAGACGGGCGCCCGAAGGCGCCCGTCATTGCGTGCAGACAGGGCAGGCAGCGCCCGCCCCGCGCGGCATCAATCCAGCTTGATGTTCTGCTTCTTCACGACGTCCTTCGCCCAGTCATACTGCTCTTTGATTTCCTTGGCGAATTCTTCCGGCGTGTTGCCCGACGGCGCCGAACCCTGGTCGTCCAGCGCCTTGATGACCTTGGGGTCCTTCAGGGCCACCACGGCAGCGTCGCGCAGCTTGTTCACGACTTCCATCGGCGTGCCCTTGGGCGCCAGCAGACCGTACCAGACCGGCTGGTTCAGCACCGGGAAGCCGGCGTCCTTGAAGGTCGGCACGTCCTTGATCGAATCGATGCGGGTCGGCCACGCGATGGCCATGGCGCGCAGCTTGCCCGCCTGGATCTGCGGCATCGACGACGGCAGGTTGTCGAACAGGATTTCGATCTGGCCGCCGACGGCGTCAGCCACGGCCGGGCCCGAACCCTTGTACGGCACGTGCACGATGTCCGTGCCGGTGGCCATCTTGAACGATTCGCCCATCAGGTGCAGCACGCCGCAAGTGCCCGAGCTGCCGTAGGAGTACTTGCCCGGGTTCTTCTTCAGCTCTTCCAGGAAGCCCTTGAAGTCCTTGGCGGGGAACTTCGGGTTCACGGCCACCACGTTGGCGGTGTTGGCGAAGTTGGTGACCGGCTGGAAGTCCTTGATCGGATCGTAGGGCAGGTCATTGGGGCGGCAAGCGGGGTTCACGGCCATCGTCGACACGGTGGCGATCGACAGCGTGTAGCCGTCGGCATCGGCGCGCGCGGCTTCGGATGCGCCGATGGCGCCACCGGCGCCGCCCTTGTTTTCCACAACCATGGGCTGGCCCAGTTCCTGGCTCATGCGCTGCGTCACCAGGCGCGCGATGATGTCGGTCGAGCCGCCAGGCGCGAACGGAACGATCACGCGGATAGGCTTGCTCGGGTACTTGTCGGCAGCGAAGGCGGCGGAGGCGCCAAAGGTGCCGGCAACGCCGGAGGCCAGGGCAATGGCCACGGCCAGGGAGCGGACTTTATTCATAGGTGTGTTTCCTCCAATATGCGAGCCCGTGTGTGTACGGACCGTTGTGTGATGCGCCTGCCTGTAGACAGGTCAGCAATGAACGGCGGGAGGGCGCAAGTTCTGTGCGCAGGGAGAGCACTGCTTTTATAGGTTGCTTGTGGCACATGCGCCCGCCAGAATGACGGAGAATAGCAGCAAATGCTTACAGACGCATAGCGCCGGGATCCCCTTCTGACGCGCATCAAATACCTGCTCTCACATGTCCGTTGCCCTTCTGGTTTTCCCTGATTTCATGCTGGTCGCGCTGGGTTGGGCGCTGCGTCACAAACTGAATTTCTCGCGCGAATTCTTCGCCGGCACCGAGCGCCTGGTTTACTTCGTCCTGCTCCCCGCACTGCTGTTCCAGTCCATCCTGCGCACCCCCATCACCGCCGGCAACGCCGCCATGCTGCTGCAGGCCTGCGCAGCCGTCATCGCGACCGGCGTCGCGCTGACCTGGCTGGCGCGCTGGGCGCTGCGGCCATCGCCGCTCAGCCTGGCCTCGTCCGCGCAATGCGGCTACCGCTTCAACACCTATCTCGGCCTGGCCTTATCGGCCAGCCTGGGCGGCGCCCAGGGCCAGACGGTCATGGCGCTGATCGTCGGGTTCGCCGTGCCGATGGCCAACATGGCGGCGGTCTACGGCCTGGCGCGCCACAGCGGCGGCAACCTGCTGCGCGAACTGGCACGCAACCCGCTGGTCATTTCCACGCTGGCCGGCCTGGCCTGCAATCTGGCCGGCGTGCATCTGCCCGGCCCGCTGGACACGGCGCTGGGACGCCTGGGCGCTGCCGCGCTCGCGCTGGGCATCATGTGCGTGGGCGCCAGCCTTTCATGGGAAGGCGGCAAGGGCCATGGCGCGCTGATCGCCTGGATGCTCGGGGTCAAGCTGCTGGCGCTGCCCGCGGCGGCCCTGCTGATCGCGCATCTGCTGGCGCTGCCGCCGCTGGAATCGCAGATGCTGCTATTGTTCGCGGCCCTGCCCACCGCGTCCGCGGCCTATGTGCTGGCCATGCGCATGGGCGGCGACGGCCGCATGGTGGCCGTGCTGATATCGCTGGGCACGCTGCTTTCGGCGTTGACGATTCCGCTGTGGCTGATGCTCACCGGCGCAGGTTGAGCGGCAAGGCCCGACAACGAAAAAAGACCGCCGCGGCGGTCTTTTTTCATGCACGCACAGGCCCGCTTACTAGGACTTGTGCGCGTTGGTCATGGAAGCCGGCACCACCCATTCGGCGAACTGCGCTTCGGTCACGTAGCCCAGCGCCAACGCCGACTCCTTCAGCGACAGGCCTTCCTTGTGCGCCTTCTTGGCGATCTGCGCGGCCTTGTCGTAGCCGATATGCGGATTCAATGCCGTCACCAGCATCAGCGAACGGTCGACCAGTTCGGCGATGCGCTCGCGATTGGGTTCGAGGCCGGCGGCGCAATGCTCGTTGAAGCTGGCCATGCCGTCGGTCAGCAGGCGCACCGATTGCAGGAAGTTGTGAATCACCAGCGGCTTGAACACGTTGAGTTCGAAGTTGCCGCTGGCGCCGCCGATATTGATGGCCACGTCGTTGCCCAGCACCTGCGCCGCCAGCATCGTGATGGCTTCGCATTGCGTCGGGTTGACCTTGCCCGGCATGATCGAGCTGCCCGGCTCGTTCTCGGGAATGCTGATTTCACCCAGGCCCGAACGCGGACCGCTGGACAGCCAGCGCACGTCGTTGGCGATCTTCATCAGGCCGGCTGCCAGCGACTTCAGCGCGCCGTGCGCGAACAGCAGCGCTTCGTGCGAAGCCAGGCCCTGGAACTTGTTGGGCGCCGACACGAAGGCAGTGCCGGTGGCATGCGCCAGTTCGGCGGAAACCTTGGCGCTGAACTGCGGGTGCGCGTTCAGGCCCGTGCCCACGGCCGTGCCGCCGATGGCCAGCTGGTGCAGGCCAGGCAGGGTGGCGCGGATCTGCTGCTCGGCCAAGTCCAGCTGGGCCACGTAGCCCGACAGCTCCTGACCCAGCGTCAACGGCGTGGCGTCCTGCAGGTGGGTGCGGCCGATCTTGACGATGTCGTAGAACTCGGCGCTCTTGGCCGCCAGCGTGGCGCGCAGCGCCTTCAGCGAGGGCAGCAGATGATGCTCGACCTGCACCGCCGCCGCCACGTGCATGGCGGTCGGGAAGGTATCGTTGGACGACTGCCCGCGGTTGACGTGGTCGTTGGGGTGGACCTTGCGTTCTTCGCCGCGCACGCCGCCCATCAGTTCCGAAGCGCGGTTGGCCAGCACCTCGTTCATGTTCATGTTGCTTTGCGTGCCCGAGCCGGTCTGCCAGACCGACAGCGGGAACTCGTTGGGCCATTTACCGGCGATCACTTCATCGGCGGCGCGGACGATGCCATCGGCGATCTTCGGATCCAGTTCGCCCAGATCGGCATTGACCTTGGCCGCCGCGCGCTTGAGCCGCGCCATCGCTTCGACCAGGGGGACCGGCATCTTCTCGGTGGAAATCGCGAAAAAATGCAGCGAACGCTGGGTCTGGGCGCCCCAGAGGTGATCCTCAGGGACTTCGATGGGACCAAACGTGTCTTTTTCAATGCGGGTCTTCATGGCGCGTGCTACTCCGTGGCGACGTCGATTACGGCTGACGGCAGCGCGCCAGCCGCGAGAATGTTGAGAATGACAATCAGTTATAGGTTAGCAGAAACCCGCATTCCTATAATTGCGCAAACATCCGTGCTCCCTCCACCGTTTTTACCACTCGCCCCGCGCCATGTCCGCCCCTCTTTGCAGCCTGACCTTGCACCTGCCCGACGAAGCCGCCACGGAATCGCTGGCACGTCAGCTCGCCCCCCTGGTTTCCGGCGGCCAGGCCGGTCCGGCTGGGGGACATATCCACCTCCAGGGGGACCTGGGCGCGGGGAAAACGGCCTTCACACGGGCCCTGTTGCGGGAAAGCGGCATCACGGGACGGATCAAAAGTCCCAGCTACGCGCTGCTTGAATCCTATAAAGTTTCTAACTTATACTTCTATCACCTTGATTTTTATAGATTTAGTGATACGCGAGAATGGTTGGACGCAGGATTCCGGGATTTACTGCGTGACGACGCAGTCGTTTTGATCGAATGGCCGGAGCGGGCCGGGGGCCTTTTGCCCCCTCCCGACCTGCTGATTTCCCTAGCCTATGCAGGCGACGGACGCGACGCCACCCTGACCGCGTACACCGCTCGAGGACAAACATGGTTGAACGCGATTGTCCCCCCGCCCCAGTCGGCGCCCTCCCCTCGGCAGGCGCCACCCGGCGCCGCCTGATCAGCGTCGCCGCCACCCTGCTCGTCCTGCCGGTCCTGCCGCGCCTGGCGCAGGCGGCGACCATCCTGGCTGTGCGCACTTGGCCGGCCGACGAATACACCCGCGTCACGCTGGAGCTCGACAGCGAGCTCAAGGCTGAGCAGTTCACGCTTGAAAACCCCCACCGCCTGGTGGTGGACATCGAGGGACTGACCATCAGCGCGGCCCTGAACGACCTGGTTTCCAAGGTCCGGCCTGACGACCCCTACATCCAGAGCCTGCGGGTGGCGCAAAACCGCCCCAACGTGGTGCGCCTGGTGTTCGACCTGAAGCAGCCCGTGGCGCCCCAGGTGTTCACGCTCAAGCCCGTGGCCGACTACCAGTACCGTCTGGTGCTGGACCTGTATCCGAAGATCGCCCAGGATCCGCTGGTCGCGATCCTGAACAAGCAGACCGGCCCCGACGTGGACGACCCGCTGGCGCGCATCCTGGAAGACATCCAGCGCAACCCGGTGACCCGCGCCGATCCGCCCGAGCCGCCGCGCGTGCGCGGCCAGCAACCGGCGCCCCCGCTGCCCACCGCGCCCAAGCCTCCGCCCGCCACCGCCAGCCGCGGCAAGCAGCGCATGGTCACCATCGCGCTGGATCCCGGCCACGGCGGCGAGGACCCGGGCGCCATCGGCAGCAGCGGCCTGCGTGAGAAAGACGTGGTGCTGCGCATCGCCCGGCGCCTGAAGGCGCTGATCGACAGCCAGCCCTACATGCGCGCCTATCTCACGCGCGACGACGACTACTTCGTGCCCCTGCACGTGCGCGTGCAGAAGGCGCGCCGCGTGCACGCGGACCTGTTCATCTCGATCCACGCGGACGCCTGGATCAAGCCTTCGGCCAATGGCTCGTCGGTGTTCGCGCTGTCGCAGCGCGGCGCCACCAGCGCCCAGGCGCGCTGGATGGCGGACAAGGAAAACGCGGCCGACCTGATCGGCGGCGTCAACCTTGGCAGCCACGACCGCCAGGTGGCCAAGGTACTGCTGGACCTGTCCACCACCGCGCAGATCAACGATTCGCTGAAGGTGGGCAGCGCCTTCCTGGACGAAATCAAGAAGATCAACCGCCTGCACAAAAACAGCGTCGAACAGGCCGGCTTCGCGGTCCTGAAAGCACCGGACATTCCTTCGGTGCTGGTCGAAACCGCCTTCATCAGCAACCCGCAGGAAGAAGCCCTGCTGCGCAGCACCTCGCATCAGGACAAGCTGGCGCAGGCCATGATGACGGGCATCCAGCGTTACTTCACCGCCAACCCGCCGCTGGCGCGGCTGGGCGATGTGAGCTGACGGCGACGTCTGCCGCCGCATGAAAAAGGGCGTTGCGCTTCACGGCGCAACGCCCTTTCACTGGTTTGACGCGTGTGCCGCAGCATGCTCTGCGGCGCTTCACGCGCCGCGTTTGGCCTTGATCAGCTTGAACAGGCCCGCCCCGATCACCGGCACGATGGCGGCGGCCAGCCCCAGCAGCACGATGGTATTCAAGTGTTCGCGCACCAGCGGGATGTTGCCGAAGAAGTAGCCCGCGGCCACCAGGCTCACCACCCACAGCAGCGCGCCCAGGATGTTGAACAGCTGGAAGCGCGACTGCGGCATGTCGGCCACGCCCGCGACAAAGGGCGCGAAAGTGCGCACGACCGGGATGAAGCGCGACATGACGATGGTCTTGCCGCCGTGCTTTTCATAGAACGCGTGCGTGCGCATCAACGCGCCGCGGTCCAGAAAGCGCAGGTTCATCGAAAACACGCGCGGCCCGATATAGCGTCCGATGAAGTAGTTCACCGTATTGCCGGTGATGGCGGCGATGATCAGCAGCCCGCCCATCAGGAACGGATCGATGTGCCCGGTCGCGCCGAACGCGCCCGCGATGAACAGCAGCGAATCCCCCGGCAGAAAGGGCAGCACGACCAGCCCCGTCTCCGCAAAAACGATCAGGAACAGCACCAGGTACACCCACACGCCATACTGCGCGACCCAGACGCCGAGCGTCTTGTCGATGTGGAGCACCATATTGAAGAATTCGAGCATTGAAGCAACCCTGCCAGCGGAATGGGATATCAGTCCGCGACTATAGCCCACCCGCCCATGACGCTAAAATCGTCCACATAGCCATACCTGAACGCCAGCCACATGACCGAACGCCGCTCCATTCTTGCGCTTCCCGACCTGCTGATCAGTCAGATCGCCGCCGGCGAGGTGATCGAGCGGCCGGCATCCGTGCTCAAGGAAATCCTCGAAAACGCCATCGACGCGGGCGGACGCGCCATTGAAGTGCGCCTGGAAGGCGGCGGCATACGCCGCATTGCCGTGACCGACGACGGCGGCGGCATTCCGCCCGAAGAGCTGCCGCTGGCGCTGGCGCGCCACGCCACCAGCAAGATCCGCTCCTTGAACGAACTGGAATCTGTGGCATCCATGGGGTTCCGCGGCGAAGCGCTGGCCTCGATCGCGTCCGTGGCCCAGGTCACCATCATTTCCCGCACCCGCGATGGCGAGCACGCCTGGCAGATCGATGCAGGCAGCATGCAGGTCAGCCCCGCCTCGGGTCCTCCGGGCACCACGGTGGACGTGCGCCAGTTGTTCGACGCCGTGCCGGCCCGCCGCAAATTCCTGCGCTCCGAGGCCACCGAGTTCGGCCATTGCGTCGACGCCATGGAGCGCATCGCGCTGGCGCATCCGCAGATCGCCTTCCGCCTGTTCCATCACGACCGCGCGCAGCGCCAATGGCTGCCCGCCGAACCGCCGCAGCGCATCCGCGACGTGCTGGGCGCGGAATTCGCCGAACACGGCCTGCTGCTGTCGCACTCGGTCGGCACGGTCAGCCTGGCGGGCATGATCACCCGTCCCACCGCAGCCCGCGCCCGCGCGGACCGCCAGTATCTCTACGTGAACGGCCGCTACGTGCGCGACCGCACCGTCAGCCACGCCCTGCGCGCCGCCTACGCGGACGTACTGCATGGCGACCGCCAGCCCGCCTACGTGCTGTTCCTGGACATCGACCCGGCCGCCGTGGACGTGAACGTGCACCCGGCCAAGCATGAGGTCCGTTTCCGCGACAGCGGCGCGGTGCATCGCTTCGTGTCCCATGCGGTCGGCCAGACCCTGGCGCAGACGGGCGGCGCGTCCGCCGCAGCCCCCGCGGCGCAAAACGACGACGCGGACGACGCCGGGTTCGAAACCGTGGCCCGGCCCGCCACCGCCGCGGCGACCGACGCCGCGCCGCAAGCCTCGCCTTACGCGCCCGCCAGCAGCCCCCGGCCCATGACGGACGCGCCCCGGCCCGCCTACGCCGGCGGCAACGCATCATCATCGTCTTACGGCTTGCGCCCATCGCCCGCGCCGCAGCGCCCGCACACCCAGGTGCCGTTCCGCCTGCACGCCGAACCCGCCGGCATTCCGGCCGCGGACTGGCAATCGCTCTACCGCCCGCTGGATGACGACTCGGCCGCCAAAACCGCGCCGCTGCGCGAACCCGCACCCGCGCCTGTCGCGGCTCTGCCCGCGGACGAAGAACATCCGCTGGGCATGGCGCTGGCGCAGCTGCATGGCATCTACATCCTGGCGCAGACCCGCCGCGGCATCGTGCTGGTGGATATGCATGCCGCGCACGAGCGGGTGGTCTACGAACAGCTCAAGCAAGCCCTGGACGCGCGCAGCCTGCCGCGCCAGGATCTGCTGGTGCCCGTGGTGTTCCATGCCCAGGAAAAGGACGTGGCGCTGGTCGAGGAATACGAAGAGCAGCTGAACGAACTCGGCTTCGAAATGCGCCCCTCCGGCCCCACCTCGATCGCCGTGCGCTCGGTGCCGGCCATCCTGGCCCGCGGCGACATCGAAACGCTGGCCCGCGCCGTGCTGCGCGACCTGGGCGCCGTGGGCGTGTCGCGCCTGCTGACGGAACAGCGCAACGAGCTGCTGTCCACCATGGCCTGCCATGGTTCCGTGCGCGCCAACCGCAAGCTCACCATCGAAGAAATGAACGGCCTGCTGCGCCAGATGGAAGCAACCGAACGCGCCGACCAGTGCAACCACGGCCGCCCCACCTGGATCCAGTGGTCGGTGTCCGACCTGGACAAGCTCTTCCTGCGCGGACAATAAGCTTGTCGCCGTCCTCCTCCCCCAACGCGACGCCGCTGGTCATCTGCCTGGCCGGCCCCACCGCGGCCGGCAAGAGCGCCTCCACCCTGGCGCTGGCCGAGCGCTGGCCGCTGGAAATCGTCAACGTCGATTCCGCCACGATCTATCGCGGCATGGACATCGGCACGGCCAAGCCCTCGCCCGAGGAACAGGCGCAGGTGCCGCAGCATCTGCTGGACATCCTCGACCCCATCCAGTCGTACTCCGCAGCCGACTTCGTCGCCGATGCGCTGCGCCTGATAGACGAGATCCGCGCACGCGGACGCATCCCGCTGCTGGCGGGCGGCACCATGATGTACTACAAGGCGCTGCGCGACGGCCTGGACGATCTGCCGCAGGCGGATCCGGCGCTGCGCGCCGAGCTGGAAGCGCGCGCCGCCGTCCAGGGCTGGCCCGCGCTGCACGCCGAACTGGCGCAGCTGGATCCCGTCACTGCCGCACGCCTGGCGCCCAACGACAGCCAGCGCATCCAGCGCGCGCTGGAGATCTGCATGCTGTCCGGCCAGCCCATGTCGGCCCTGCTGCTGCGCAGCCAGCGTCCGCGCGACGCGACGGGCAACCAGTACCTCACCATCAGCCTGGAGCCTTCCGACCGCGCCGCGCTGCATGCCCGCATCGAGCAACGCTTCGACGCCATGCTGGACCGCGGCCTGCTCGACGAAGTCCGCGCCCTGCGCGCCAGGGGCGACCTGCATACCGGCCTGCCCTCGGTCCGTTGCGTGGGCTACCGGCAGATGTGGGCGCACCTGGACGGCGAGGCCGACCTCGCCACCGCCCGCGAACAGGGCATCGCCGCCACGCGCCAGCTGGCCAAGCGCCAGATCACCTGGCTGCGCGCGCAGCCCGAGCGCGTCATCGTCGACTGCCTGGCGGCGGATGCCGTGGCGCAAACCATAGACGCGATGGCCGTCGCGCTGGCGGGACGCGCCTAGCCAGGCGCCAGACACAAAAAAACCGCGCCGTGGCGCGGTTCTTCGTTGCAGATAGCGTGGCTTACACCACGAAGGTTTGCGCCATGCCTTCCTTCTGCTCGACGATCTCGCCCAGCGTGCTGACGGTCTCGCCCTGCTCGCGCAGCGTGGCGGCGATGGCTTCGGCCTGCGCCGGATCCACCACCAGCACCATGCCGATGCCGCAGTTGAAAACGCGGTACATCTCGGTGTCTTCGACCTGGCCCTGCTCTTGCAGCCACTGGAACAGCTTGGGCATTTCCCAGTTGGCACGGTGCAGCTTGGCCGACAGGCCGGGCTGCAGGATGCGCGGCACGTTGTCCAGCAAGCCGCCGCCCGTGATGTGGGCCAGGCCCTTGATGCTGGTGCCGTGCTTGGCCAGGGCGGCCAGCACCTGCTTCACGTAGATGCGCGTCGGCGCCATGACCACGTCGACCATCGGCTGGCCGTGGAAATCGTCGTCGGGCTTGGCGTTGGCGCGTTCCAGGATCTTGCGCAGCAGCGAATAGCCGTTGGAGTGCGCACCGCTGGAAGCCAGGCCCAGCACCACGTCGCCGGTCTTGATCGACTGGCCGGTGATGATGGCGGACTTTTCCACCGCTCCCACCGCGAAGCCGGCCAGGTCGTACTCGCCGTCCGGATACATGCCCGGCATTTCGGCGGTTTCACCGCCGATCAGCGCGCAGCCCGACAGCTCGCAGCCCTTGGCGATGCCGCCCACCACGGCCGCCGCCGTATCCACCGAAAGCTTGCCGCAGCCGAAATAGTCCAGGAAGAACAGCGGCTCCGCGCCCTGCACCAGGATGTCGTTGACGCTCATGGCGACCAGGTCGATACCCACGGTGTCGTGGCGGTTCCAGTCGAACGCCAGGCGCAGCTTGGTGCCCACGCCGTCGGTGCCCGAGACCAGCACGGGTTCCTTGTACGACTTCGGCACTTCAAACAGGCCGCCAAAGCCGCCGATACCGGCCAGCACCCCGGGACGCATGGTGCGCGCCGCAAGCGGTTTGATACGGTCGACCAGGGCGTCGCCTGCGTCGATGTCGACACCGGCATCGCGGTAGGTCATAGGGGCGGTAGGTTGATTCGTCATGAGAAATGCCGTGGGGTATGTAACAATTGCTGGGATTTTGGTGGAACGCCCTGCATTTTACGATGTTGCGGGGACTAGCAGGGATCGGCGCCGCCAAAGCGGTCCGGACGGCGACCGCGCCGGCTCGCCCGGCCAGGGCGGGCAAGAGGGGCCGGATCGGCGCAAACCCAAGCCAGCCCAGGCCCATCGACGCGACACCCTGGCCCCAGGTGGTTTAAAGTGTAGGGTTGGCCGGTATTGATTTTGTCGGTTCCGTGGTGCAAACCCCGGAGTTTCGCGCCCGGCCGGCGACGTTTTGACCCGTTGTACTGACCTGTAGCCGTATTGACCCGTACTACCCGCCTCGTTTCGGCACCCTGTAAGCTCCCATGAACCGCCAGCTGCTGCTTGACGTTCTTCCCGCGCCAGCGCCATCGCTGAACAACTATATCGCCGGCCCCAACGGGGAAGCGCTGGCGGCAGTGCGCGCGCTGCTTCCTGGCCGCGCCCTGTACATCTGGGGCGCCGCGGGCTGCGGCCGCAGCCATCTCCTGCGCGCGCTGACCGCCCGCCCCGACGCCGTCTATATCGACGCCGAGACTGGCGAAAACATGCTGCGCCGCCTGGCCGAAGCCGATTCCAAGTCGCCCATGCCCAAGTTCGTGGCGGTCGACGACGTGCACCGCATGAACGACAGCCGCCAGGCCGCCCTGTTCGCGCTCTACAACCGCTGGCGCGAATCCGCCGCCACCGGCCGCGCCTTCGCGCTGGCGCTGGCGGGCGACCGCGCTCCGCTGTCGATGCCGCTGCGCGAGGACTTGCGCACGCGCCTGGGCTGGGACCTGGTTTTCCGCCTTGACCCGCTGTCCGACGCCGACAAGCTGGCCGCCCTGTCGGCCCAGGCGGCTGCCCGCGGCATGCACCTGGCGCCCGAAATCATCAATTGGATGCTCACGCACCACGAGCGCGACATCCGCAAGCTGGCGGAGCTGATCGACGCGCTGGACCGCTATTCCCTGGCCACCGGCCGTCCCATCACCCTACCTCTGCTGCGGGCCATGCTCGCAGATCCTGATTCACAACGCACATGACCTCCCGACGTCTCGCCCTGTTCGACCTGGATCACACCCTGTTGCCGCTGGATAGCGACTACCAATGGGCCGACTATCTGGCACGCACGGGCCGCGCCGGGGATCCCGCCGAAGCCCGCCGCCAGAACGACGATCTGATGGATCGCTACAACCGCGGCGAGCTCACCGCCGAGCAGGCGGCCGAGTTCATGCTCGGCCTGCTGGCCGCGCACACGCCTTACGACCTGGCGGCCTGGCATGAAGCCTTCATGGAAGAAGTGATCCGCCCGTCCATGACGCCCGCCGCGCGCGACCTGGTGCAATCGCACCTGGAAGCCGGCGACCTGTGCGCGGTGGTCACGGCCACCAACAGCTTCGTCACCGCTCCCATCGCGCGCGCCTTCGGCGTGCCCCACCTCGTGGCCACCGACGCGGAATACCTGCGCGGGCGCTACACCGGCCGCATCCTGGGCACGCCCAGTTTCAAGGAAGGCAAGGTGGTGCGCGTCAACGACTGGCTGGCCGGCATGGGTTTGGGGCTTGCGGATTTTTCGGAATCGTTTTTCTATAGCGATTCGGTCAACGATGTACCCCTGCTGGAGAAAGTGACCCGTCCGATCGCAGCCAACCCCAGCCCCACCCTGCGCGGCATCGCCCAGGAGCGCGGCTGGCAGGTGATCGACTTGTTCGACCACATGGAAGATTCGAAGTCCTAAATGATCACTGAAACCATAAAAAAATTCGTCGGCCGACTATTCGCGCCGGCAGCCCGGGGGCCGTTGCGCATCGCGCGCGACAAGCACGGCATCGACCGCCGCAACGTCTCGCGCCACGCGATCAAGGTCTGCGAGGTGCTGCGCCAGCACGGCTATGACGCCTACATCGTCGGCGGCGCCGTGCGCGACCTGATCGTGGGCCTGGAGCCCAAGGACTTCGACGTGGCCACCAACGCCACGCCCGAGCAGATCCGTCCGCTGTTCCGCCGCGCCCGCATCATCGGCCGCCGCTTCCAGCTGGTGCACGTGGTCTTCGGCCAGGAAATCATCGAAACCTCCACCTTCCGCGCCCCCGCCTCGGAAGACCAGGAGACCGACGAACACGGCCGCATCCTGCGCGACAACGTGTTCGGTTCGCACGAAGAAGACGCGGCGCGCCGCGACTTCACCATGAACGCGCTCTACTACGACCCGCACAACGAGGAAGTCATTGACTTCCACAACGGCGTGGCCGACCTTAAAAAGCGCCAGGTCCGCATCATCGGCGACCCGACCAAGCGCTACCGCGAAGACCCGGTCCGCATGCTGCGCGCCGTGCGCTTCGCCGCCAAGCTGAACGGCACCATCGACCCGGCCACGCGCCAGCCCATCAGCACCATGGCCGAGCTCATCGAGAACGTACCGGCCTCGCGCCTGTTCGACGAAATGCTCAAGCTGCTGACCTGCGGCCATGCCATGGACTGCCTGCGCCAGCTGCGCGCCGACGGCCTGCACAAGGGCCTCTTGCCCCTGCTGGACGTGGTGCTGGAGCAACCCGGCGGCGAGCATTTCGTGGAGCTTGCGCTGGAACGCACCGACGCGCGCGTGCGCTCGGGCAAGACCATCAGCCCCAGCTTCCTGTTCGCCGCGCTGCTGTGGCAACAGGTGGAAGCGCGCTGGAAGCAGCTGCGCGCGCAGGGCGAGCACACCATCCCCGCCCTGTCGCAAGCCGCCGATTCGGTGCTGGACGAACAGACCGAAAAGCTCGCCATCCAGCGCCGCTTCTCGTCCGACATGCGCGAGATCTGGTTCATGCAGCCACGTTTCGAGCGCCGCATGGGCAAGACCATCTACCGCATGATCGAACAGCCGCGCTTCCGCGCCGCCTGCGACTTCCTGCAACTGCGCGCCGCCGCCGGCGAGTTCGACAGCGTGCTGGCGCAATGGTGGATGGACCTGGCCAACGCCGACGACGTCACCCGCAGCGAGATGATCGAGGAGGTGTCCCGCCAACCGCGCGATGCCGGCGACGCCCCCTCCGCCCCGCGCAAGCGCCGCCGTCCGCGCCGTTCGCCCTCGCGCGGCACGCCGCCCGCAGCGGGTTAAGTCATGACCGCTCCTGTGCGCGCCTACGTCGCGCTGGGCGCCAATCTGGGCGACGGCGCAGCCACGCTGCGCAGTGTCCTGGCTGAATTGCAGGAAACCGGCGGCATCGCCGCGGTGGCGGCATCGCCGTTCTACCGCAGCGCGCCGGTCGAAGCCACCGGCCCCGACTTCGTCAACGCCGTGGCGGCGCTGGACACGCATCTGACCCCGCTGGCCCTGCTGGATGCGCTGCAGGCGCTGGAAAACCGGCACGGCCGCGAGCGCCCCTACAAGAATGCGCCGCGCACGCTGGATCTGGACCTGCTGCTGTACGGCGACACCGTGCTGGACCATGAGCGGCTGACGCTGCCCCACCCTCGCATGCACCTGCGCGCCTTCGTGCTGCTGCCCCTGCGCGACCTGGCTCCCGGCCTGGCGCTGCAAGGCAAGCCCATCGGCGACTGGATCGCCGCGATCCACGACCAGCCGATAACGCGCATCGCGGACTGAACGCCGGCGGCCAAGCCCGCCCGCTATTCCTTCGGCGCGTAGGCCATCAGCACGCGCTCCACGTCCTCGACCTGCGGCAGGCCCGCTTCATTGCCCAGATGCTGGATCTTGTGGGCCGAAGCCGCGCGCGCAAAGGTGAAGTGCTCCGCCCACGGCAGTTCCGGCCGGTTCAGATAGGACCAGACGTAGGCGCCGTGGAACACGTCCCCGGCCCCCGAGGTATCGACAATGCTGGCGGCCGGCACGTCCAGCGCGGGCAGGACATCCACCGTTCCCGTCTCGTCGTACCAGAGCATGCCGCGCTCGCCCATGGTGACCGCGCCGATGCGGCAGCCGCGCGCCTTCAGCAGTTCCAGCAGGCCTGACGGCGCAAGCCCCAATTGTTCGCACATGCGCTCCGCGCAGACCGCCACGTCGACGTGGCGCAGCAGCTCGTCGGTGTTCTCGCGCACGCCGCCGCCATCGAGCGAGGTCAGCACGCCCGCCTGCCGACACGCCTGCGCGTAATGCAGGGCGGCGTCGGGCTGATGCCCGTCCAGGTGCAAGGCACGGTAGCCGCCGATGTCCAGCCGCGGAAAGTCGTTCAGGTAGTCCACGTCGCGCGCACGCACGATGGCGCGCTTGCCGTGATTGGGCATGATGAAGGACAGGGACGAACGGCTCACTTTGCGCGCATGCAGCGACACCCCGTGCGCCGCCGCCATGTCCGTGTACATGTGGCCCAGCCAGTCCGATGCCAGCGAGCAGATCAGGTCCGGCGGCGTGCCCAGCCGCGCGCAGGCGAACGCGGCCGTCACCGCGTTGCCGCCGAAGGACACCGCGTAGTCGCGCGCCACGCTTTTTTCATCGCCCGTAGGCCATTCGTCCGCCAGCACGGTGACGTCGATATAAGTGTGTCCGATGAAGAGCGCTTCGCCCATGGAGCTGCCGGAAAGAAGTGATCGGAACCGGCCTAGATGCCGGTGGTTTCGCCCGCCTGCGCCAGCACCAGTCGCGCGCGTGCGATGACTGGAGCGTCGACCATCTTGCCGTCCAGCATGAAGGTGCCGGCCGAAGTGTCGCGATGCGTGGCGATGACGCGGCGCGCCCAGGCCAGTTCCTGCGCCGCGGGCACGAAGGCCGCGTGGATCACCGGCACTTGCGTGGGGTGGATGCACAGCATGCCGCCAAAGCCCATTTGCTGCGCGCGGCCGGCGGCATGCGCCAGCCCGGCCTGGTCCTGGATGCCCGGAAACACGCCATCCAGCGCGGGCGCCAGTCCGGCTGCGCGGCTGTGCAGCAGCACCTGCACGCGCGCGTGGTCCAGCACGGTTTTCGCCCCCGGCGTATCGGGCGTCAGTCCCAGGTCCAGGCCGTAGTCCAGACTGCCGAAGGCCAGGCGCTCCACGCCGGGCGTGGCGGCGACTTCCGCAACGTTGAGGATGCCCTGGGCGGTTTCCAGGATGGGAATCACCCGCAGGCCCGCCTGGACCACATGGCGCACCTGCGCCAGGCTCTCGGCCTTGGGCAGCAGCACGCCGGCCACCCCGGGCTTGCCGCGGCAGGCCTTGAGATCGTCGTCGTGCCAGGAAGTGGAGGCGTCGTTGATCCGCACCCACAGCCGGGCGCGCGGATTCGTCCCCAGGAAATCGCACAGCGCTTCCCGGGCGGCCGCCTTGGCCAGATGCTCCACCGCGTCTTCCAGATCGACGATGACGGCGTCGGCGCCGGCGGCCAGCGCCTTGGGGATGCGCTCGGGGCGCGACGCCGGCACGAACAGCGCGCTACGGACAACGGGATGCGTCACACGACCTCCGATGCATGGAACTGCGCCACCTGATCGGGCGCGTATCCCAATGATGCTAGCACCGCATCGGTGTTTTGGCCCACCGCGGGCACCGCGGCCATGCGCGGCGCGAAGGCGTTGCTGCTGGCCGGAGGCAGCAGCGCGGGCAGCTCGCCGGCGGGGCTGTCCACCTGGCTCCAGCGGCCTCGGGCCTGCAATTGCGGATGGGCCCAGACGCCGGCCATGTCGTTGACGCGCGCATTGGCGATCTGCGCGTCCTCCAGCCGCTGCGTCACCTGTTCGATGGACAGGTCGGCGAAGGCGGCCACGATCAGCGCGCGCAGGTCGTCGCGGTTGGCGGTGCGCAGCGAATTGGAGATGAAGCGCGGGTCTTCCGCGAGTTCCGCCTGGCGCAGCACCTGGGCGCAGAACACGCGCCATTCGCGCTCGTTCTGCAGGCCCAGCATGATGGTGGCGCCGTCGCCCACGGGGAACGGCCCGTAGGGATAGATGGAGGCGTGGGCCGCGCCCGCGCGCACGGGCGGCGTGGCGCCGTCGAAGGCGTAGTACATGGGAAACCCCATCCACTCCACCATGCTCTCCAGCATGGAGACGTCCAGGCGGCTGCCCAGGCCCGTTTTCTGCCGCAGCAGCAATGCGTTCAGGATCGCGGAATAGGCGTACATGCCGGCCGCGATGTCGGCAATGGAGCAACCGGCCTTGACCGGATCGTCCCTGGTACCCGTCACGGACAGGAAACCGCTTTCGCTCTGGATCAGCAGGTCGTAGGCCTTCTTGTCCTGATAGGGCCCGCCTTCGCCATAGCCCGAGATATCGCAGACGATCAGGCGCGGATACTTCTTGTGCAGGGCGTCAAAAGACAGTCCCAGACGCGCAGCGGCGCCGGGCGCCAGGTTCTGCACCAGCACGTCGGCCGTCTCCAGCAGGCGCTCCATGACGCCACCCGCCTCCTCGCGCTTGAGGTCCAGCGTCAGGCTTTCCTTGGACCGGTTGGTCCAGACGAAATGCGAGGACAGGCCGCGCACGCGCTCGTCGTAGCCGCGGGCGAAGTCCCCGCCGCCGGGACGTTCGATCTTGATGACGCGCGCGCCCATGTCCGCGAGCTGGCGGGTGCAGAACGGCGCGGCGATCGCGTGCTCCAGGCTGACGACGGTGATGCCGTCCAGGGGACGGGGGGCCTCTATGCTCATTCTGTAAACCTCAGTTCAGCTTGGTGGGCCAGCGTGCCGTCCTGCTCAGCCCAGAGCTGGGCCACGCCCGGCTCGGTCAAGCGGCCGGCCACCTGGAAGGGTGCGGGCGCAATCAGCGGACGCAGGCCGCGATACGACAGATGGGTCAGGCGCGCCTGCGGATGGGCGCGGGAGAAGGCGGCAACCATCTCGGTGGCGATGAGCGGGCCGTGCACCACCAGCCCGGGATAGCCCTCGGTGCCCGTCACGTAGGGATGGTCGTAGTGGATGCGATGGCCGTTGAAGGTCACCGCCGAGTAGCGGAACAGCAGCACCGGCGACGGCTCAACGGTATCGCGCCACTGCGCCTGCGGCGCGGGCTCGCTGCCCGTGAGCTTGGGCGGCGTCGGCTGCCGATAGACGATGTCCTGCTCCTCGTGGATGGCGACCTCGCCTTCCTGGCGGAACTCGTGGCGCACGGTCACGAACAGCAGTGCGCCAGTGCGCCCTGCCTTTTCCTTGACATCGATCACCGTGGATTCGCGCTCCGCGGGCACGCCGACCAACAGCGGCCGGCGGAACTCGACCCGGCCGCCCGCCCACATGCGGTTGCGGTCCTGGGCCGGCGGCAAAAAGCCGCCGCGCGCCGGATGGCCATCCGTCCCCAGCCCGCCCATGTCCACCGTGGAAATGAAGAACGCCCATTGCCACAGCGGCGGCAAGGCATCGCCCTGGACCGGCGCCGGACCGCCCAGGGTTGCCGCAATGCGCGCGGCGTGGCCCGGATCCATGGCGTCCGCCCTGCGTTCGCCGCTGCCGATCCAGGCGGCCGGATCTGTAGATGTCATGCCGATATCCTCTGCTGGGGTTTTTACAGACTGAAGCATGCCCGCAAGCCGTCCCGCTTGTGAATTCGTTTTTGCTCAAGGCGGGGTTTGCGCTGCCTGAATCGCACCCCTGCCTCCCGGCCCGACGCCTCGCGCCGTAATATATGGCCCATGCACTTCGACCTCGCCGACCTACGCCTGTTCATCCACATCGCCGAATCCCCCAGCCTGACCCAGGCTGCCAAGCGGGCGCACCTGTCCCTGGCAGCCGTCAGCGTGCGCATCAAGGCGCTGGAGAACCAGCTCAATACCCGCCTCCTGTACCGCGACAGCCGCGGAGTGGAGATCACGCCCGCGGGCCAGAAGCTGCTGCAGCACGCGCGCGTCATCATGCGCCAGGTGGACCACCTGAAACATGACTTCCAGGAGCAGGCCGACGGCGACGCCGGCCACATCCGCATCTTCGCCAACACCACGGCGGTCACGGAATTCATGCCGGACATCCTGGCGCAATTCCTGTCCGGCCACCCTGGCGTCACCGTGGACCTGCAGGAACGCCTGACCCGCGACATCGTGCGCGGCGTGCTGGACGGCACCACCGACCTGGGCATCGTGGCCGGCCCGGTGGATGCGCCCGAATTGCAGACCATCCACTTCAGCACCGACAAGCTGGTGCTGGTGGTGCCCAATGGCCACCCGCTGCAGGATCAGGAAAAGATCAAGCTGGCCGAGGCGGTGCGCTACCCCTTCATCACCATGCACGAAGGTTCCACCCTGGTCGCCTTCCTGCGCGACCAGCTGGAACAGGTGGGCCAGCGCCTGCCCCAGCGCATCCAGCTCTACAGCTTCGATTCCATCTGCCGGATGGTGCAGGCGGGCGTGGGCATCGGCGTCATCCCCGACTCCGCCGCGCGGCGCTATGGCGCCGACATGAAGCTACGCGTGGTCGAATTGGACGAGCCCTGGGTGGTGCGCGAACGCAAGCTGCTGGTGCGCGACATCGACGCTCTGCCGGGTTGCGCGCGCGAACTCATAGAACAGATCCAGGCGGCGCGGACGCCCTGACGGCCGTCTGCAAAGCTCAGGCGCCGGTGAACGCCGGCGGGCGCTTCTGCGCGAACGCCCGCATGCCTTCCAGGTAGTCGTCGGTGTAGCCCAGTTCGCGCTGCAAGCGGCATTCCAGATCGAACTGCTGCGCCAGCGTGTTGCCGCTGGACGCGTGCAGCGCCGCCTTGGTAGCCGCATAGGCGCGCGTAGGTCCGGCCGCCAGCGTATCGGCGACTTCGGCCAGCGTGTCCGCCAGCGCGGCGTCTGGCACCACACGCCAGATCAGGCCCCAGGCTTCCGCCTGCCTGGCGCTGAGCGCTTCGCCGAACAGCGCGGCGCCCATGGCCCGCGCAGAGCCCACCAAACGCGGCAGGAACCAGGTGCCGCCGGCATCCGGCAGCAGGCCGATCTTGCTGAAGGCCTGAATGAAGCGCGCCGACTCCACTGCGAACACCACGTCGCAAGCCAGCGCCAGGCTGGCGCCTGCGCCGGCCGCGACGCCGTTCATCACGCACACCACCGGCACCGGCAAGTTACGCAGCCGGGTGATCAGCGGTCGGTAGCACTGCTCAAGAATCAGGCTCAGGTCGCGACGTGCTCCGTCCTCAGCCGGCTTGCGCTCGCCCAGGTCCTGCCCAGCGCAAAAGCCCCGGCCCGCGCCCGTGATGATCAGTCCGCGCAGGCCGCTGTCCGCCTCCATGGCATCCAGCGCCCGCGCCAGCTCGGCATGCATGACTTCCGTGAAACTGTTCAACCGGTCGGGCCGGTTCAGTGTGATGACGCCCACGCCCCGCTCCAGCGTGAAGCGGATCTGGGTGTAGCCGCCTTCGACCTGTGTCGTCGCCGCTGCGCTCATGCCAGTTCCTCCAGCACCGCCAGTTGCTCGGCCGTATCGCCCAGCAGCTGGTCCACGACGGTCAGCCGTTTGAAGTAATCGCCCACGTCCAGCTCGTCGGTCATGCCCATGCCGCCATGCAGCTGCACCGCCAGTTGCGCCACCAGGCGTCCGGCGCGCGCGGCTTCCAACTTCGCGGAGGCGATCATGCGGCGGCGCTGCGCTGCGTCGGTTTCGGTCAGCGCCGCCACTGCCACATAAGCCATGGACAAAGCCAGTTCCTTGGCCACCAGCATTTCCGCCAGGCGATGCTGCAAGGCCTGGAACGAGGCCAGCGGTTGGCCGAACTGCTTGCGCGCCTTCAGGTAGTCGACGGTGATTTCCAGCAGCCGCTCCATTGCGCCCCCGGCGTGCGCGCATAGCGCGGCCGTGCCCCATTGCAAGGACTGCGCCAGCGCCTGGTCGGCGGCGGTCCCTTGCGCCAGCAAGGCCTCGGGCGCCAGATTGACCGCGTTCAGATCCAGCCGGGCGCAGCGCGCGCCGTCCAGCGTGGGTGTATCGGTGATCCTCACGCCTGCCGTATCCGCCGGCACCGCCAGCAACAGGGTCTCGCCCCCGTCGCCGCGCGCGCTGACCAACCACGCGGTGGCTGCCGCGCCGTGCCAGACCAGATGCTTGGCGCCGTCCAGCCGCCAGCCATCGGCAGTCTTGCTGGCGCGGCAATCGCGCGGATCGGTGTCGTAGCGGCGGCCGGGCTCCTGGTACGCCACGCTGACCACGGCGTCGCCCGAGGCGATGGCCGGCAGCCACAAGCCGCGCGCTTCGCCGCCGCAGGCTTCGATCAGCGCCGCGCCCATGACCGCGCTGGGAATGACCGGCTCAGACACCAATCCGCGTCCCAGTTCCACGTGCACGGGCAGCAGGCTGGCGGGCACTTCGCCGAAGCCGCCGAAATCCTGCGGGATGGTCAGGCCCAGAACGCCCAGTTCAGCCAGCGCGGCCCAGGCGTCGGCATCCAGCTTGCCCGCCGCCTGCCGGGCCCGGCGGCGCGCGTGCGTCCATTCCTGGTCCACCAGTCGCCGCAGGCTGTCGGCCAGCATGCGTTGTTCTTCGGTATAGATGAAATCCATGCGTCGTCTTCCTGTCGGGTTGCGCGAGGCCGGGCCTACAGGCCCAGCACCAGGCGGGCGATGATGCCCTTCTGCACTTCGGTGGTGCCGCCGTAGATCGAGGTCTTGCGCATGTCGGCATAGCCGGCGCCCGCCGCAGCCGCCAGTTCCGGCCCAGGACCGCTGTATCCATGGTCTGCCTGCAGCCAATCGGGGTCATAGGGCCAGGCGTCCGGCCCCGCCACCTCCATCTGCAGCATGGCCAGGTCCTGCTGGATCTCGGAGCCGCGGATCTTCAGCACCGACGCTTCCGGCCCCGGCGTGCCGTCGTTGCTGGAGGCCACGCGCAGCAGCAGCATTTCCAGCGCCATGATGTCCACCTCGATGCGCGAGATGCGGTCGCGGAACCGGCCGTCGGCCAACAGGGGCTTGCCCCGGGACTGCGCCTGCACCGCCATGTGCTTGAGCACGCCCAGTTCGCGGTGGCAATGGCCCAGGCCTGCGATGCCGGTGCGCTCGTGGCCCAGCAGGTACTTGGCATAGGTCCAGCCCTGGTTCTCCACGCCCACCAGGTTGGCCACGGGCACGCGCACGTTCTCCAGCCAGACCTCGTTCACGTCGTGCCCCCCATCCAGCGTGCGGATGGGGCGCACGGTCACGCCCGGCGTACGCATGTCCAGCAGCAGCATGGAGATGCCGCGCTGCGCGCGGGCCTCGGGGTCGGTGCGGACCAGGCAGAACATCCAATCGGCGTACTGAGCCAGGGTGGTCCAGGTCTTCTGGCCGTTGACGACGTATTCGTCGCCGTCGCGCACGGCGCGGGTCGAGAGCGAGGCCAGATCGGACCCCGACCCCGGTTCGGAATAGCCCTGGCACCACCAGTCCTCCACGCGGATGATGCGAGGCAAGAGGCGCGCCTGCTGCTCGGCGCTGCCGTACTTCATCAGGACCGGGCCGATCATGGACAGGCCGAATGGCAACAGGCGCGGCGCGCCGGCCTTGAAACATTCGACCTCGAAGATCAGCCGCTGCAATGCATTCCAGCCGGTGCCGCCATGCTCGACCGGCCAGTTCGGCGCGCCCCAGCCCTGGTCGGCCAGGATGTTATGCCAGCGTACGTAGTCCTCGCGCTCCAGCCGCTGGTGGCGCAGCACCTTGTCGCGTATGTCCTGCGGCAGCTTGTCCGTGGCGAAGGCGCGCACTTCTTCGCGGAATAGCCGCTCCTGCGGCGTCCAGGTCAGATTCATGGTCGGGCTCCTTTTCCGATATCTAGCCACGCGGGGGCACGCCGGACAATCTGCCTCTTCCGAAGACGGGCTTCGCGCAGGACATAGGGCGCCCCACTACGGGCCGGCAGAAGGCCAGCTTCAGCAATGAAGAATGGCCGAACCCGCCGCCAGTGCCGACACTTGCAAGCGTCATCCACTGGAACCCGTAGGCATCATGACCGTTCCCGATCAGCAGGCCGTCGCGCCGCAAGGCGTCGAGGCGCAATACCGCCAGGCGCTGGACCAAGGCCGCTTCCTCATCCAGCATTGCGCGGGCTGCAACCGCGCCGTGTTCTACCCCCGCATGATCTGCCCGCATTGCGGCGCGGACAAACTCGCCTGGACCGAGCCCGACGGGCGCGGCGAGGTCTATTCCACCACCGTGGTGCGCCGCAAGCCCGAGGCGGGCGGCGACTACAACGTGGCGCTGATAGACCTGCAGGAAGGCGTCAGGCTGATGAGCCGCGTCGAAGGCGTGGCGCCGGACGCCGTGCATATCGGCATGGCGGTGCGCGCGCAGGTGGCGCAGCAGGACGGCCGCGGCCTCCTGATCTTCCGACCCAACCAGGAGGCGCAATGACGCTGAACGATCTGCGCGGCGCCGTGGCGGTGGCCGGCGTGGGCCACGCGGGCCTGGGCCAAGCCGCGGGCTACACCGAAATGGAAATCCTGGTGCAGGCCGCGCAGCGCGCGGTGGCAGACGCCGGCCTCACCATGCGCGACATCGACGGCATCTGCACCGCCAGCGTGGCCGCGCCCATGTGGGCCATGCCGGTCATCGAACACCTGGGCATCCGCCCCAGCTTCATCGACAGCACCATGCTGGGCGGCTCCAGTTTCGTCGCGCACCTGCTGCCCGCGCTGCACGCGCTGGCATCCGGTCAGTGCAACGCGGTGCTGGTCTGCTATGGCAGCACGCAGCGCACTTCCACCTTGAGCCGCGCCGAGATCGGCCGGGTCCGCAAGCAGTTCGATCCACAGCCGTACGAAACGCCCTACGAGCCGCTGAGTCCCCTGTCCTCCTACGCACTGGCGGCCGCGCGCCACATGCATCAATACGGCACGCGTCGCGAGCACCTGGCGCAGGTGGCGCTGGCCGCCAACCAATGGGCCCAGCTGAATCCCGAAGCGCAATTGCGCGAACCCGCCACGCTGGACCAGATCCTCTCGGCCCGCATGGTGTCCGATCCCTTGAGCGTGCGCGATTGCTGCCTGGTCACCGACGGCGCCGGCGCCTACGTGCTGGTGCGCGCCGAGCGCGCCCGCGACCTGCCGCGTCCGCCGGTCTACGTGCTGGGCAACGCCACCGCGGTCTGGAACCGCCAGATCTCGTCCATGGAAGACCTGACCGTGACCGCCGCGGCCGAGTCCGGCAAGCGGGCCTTCGAGATGGCAGGCGTTGCGCCCCGGGACATCGACGTGGTGGAACTGTACGACGCCTTCACCATCAACACCCTGCTGTTCCTGGAAGACCTGGGCTTCTGCGCCAAGGGCGAAAGCAAGGACTTCATCGCGGGCGGCGCCATCGCCCCTGGCGGCGCGCTGCCGGTCAACACCAACGGCGGCGGGCTGTGCTGCGTGCATCCCGGCATGTACGGCGTCTTCATCATGATCGAGGCCGTCCGCCAGCTGCGCCGCGAATGCGGCGCGCGCCAGGTCGCCGATGCGCATCTGGCCTTGGTGCACGGCAACGGCGGCACCCTGTCCAGCCAATCCACCGCCATCCTGGGCACCCAGGCCACGCTTTGAGCGACGCAACCATGTCCCCGGCAGCCCCTCTTACCCGCATCCATCAATTGCTGGCGCAGCAAGCCGGCCAGCGGCCCGACGCCACCTTTCTGTACGAGGAAGGCGGCGGCAAACTGAGCTACGCGCAGTTCTGGCGGCGCGTGCAGGCCGCGGCCGCATGGCTCGAAGAACAGGGCGTACGTCCCGGGCACCGCGTGCTGATCGCCGGTGAAAACTGCGCGGCCATGGTCGCCGCGTTGTTTGCCTGCAGCGTGGCGGGCGCCTGGCCGGTGGGCGTGAACGCGCGCCTGTCCGCGCGCGAGATCGACGCCATCCGCGTTCACGCGCAGCCCGAACTGCTGCTCTACACCAGCGGCGTCTCGCCCGCCGCCGCAGCCCATGCCGAGCACGCCGGCGCCGCCGACGCCGACCCGGACGTCTGGGGCCCAGGCATGCAGACCGCAAGAGCGGATGCGCCCACGCAGGCCGAAACTGGCGACACGGCCGCGGAAGTGGCCACGGTGATCTACACGTCCGGCACCACGGGCGCGCCCAAGGGCGTCCTCGTGCCGCACCGCGGCCTGCTGCATTTCGCCCGCGTGTCCGCCGCCTCGCGCCGCCTGACGCCGCAGGACATCGGCTACGCCGCACTGCCCATGTCGCACATCTTCGGCATCGCCACCGTGCTGATGGCCACGGTGCACGCCGGCGCCAGCCTGGTGCTGCGCAGCCGCTTCGACGCCGCCGACGCCTTCAAGGCCCTGGCCCATCCCGGCGTCAGCATCCTGCAGGGCGTGCCCACCATGTTCAGCCGCATGATGGCCGTGGCGCCGCCGCGCGCGGAGCTGCGCGCCCCTGCCCTGCGCTACCTGTACACGGGCGGCGCCGCGCTGGATCCCACGCTAAAGCGCGACGCCGAGCGCTATTTCGGCGTCGCCATGCACCACGGCTACGGCATCACCGAATACGCGGGCTCCATGTTTGTCACCCGCATCGATGCGCCGCGCAGCGACTGCTCGGCCGGCCATGCGGTCGAAGGCGTGGAAATGCGGATCGGCAACCCCGACAACGGCGCGCCCGCACCCGGAGAGCGCGGCGACATCCTGATCCGCGGCCCGGGCGTCATGCTGGGCTACTACCGCAATCCCGAACAAACCGCGCAGGCGCTGCTGCCCGGCGGCTGGCTCAACACCGGCGACATCGGCTACGTCGACGAACAGGGCGCGCTGTACATCGCAGGACGCTCCAAGGACTTGATCATCCGCTCCGGCTTCAATGTCTATCCGCTGGAAGTCGAATCCGTCATCAACGCGTTCCCCGGCGTGCGCCTGTCGGCCGTGGTCGGGCGCCCCACCGCCGACCAGAACGAAGAAGTCATCGCCTTCGTCGAGCCCTTGCCCGGCGCCACCGTGGACACCAACCTGCTGATGCTGCATCTGCGCGCGCAGCTGGCGCCGTACAAGCGGCCCGCCCGCATCATCCCCATCGACACCATTCCCACCACCGTCAGCGGCAAGATCCTCAAGCAGCCGCTGAAAGAAAGGCTGGCGTAGCCGCGGCTAGCTGTTCCGCTGCACGACCCGCCACTTACCCACAAGGAGACTACAGCGTGAACATCAAGACCCTGCTCGCCGCGGCCGCCGCCACGGCGGCGCTGGCCACGGCCTCAAACGCCTGGGCCGACGCCTATCCCGAACGCCCCATCCGGCTGCTGGTGGGCTATGCCCCCGGCGGCCCCGTGGACACCACCGCCCGCGTCTTCGCCAAGTACCTGGGCGACAAGCTGGGCCAGTCCGTGGTGGTGGAAAACCGCGCCGGCGCCAGCGGCATGATCGCCTCCGACGCCACCGCCAAGGCCGCGCCCGACGGCTACATGCTGGGCTTCGCCGCCAGCCCCACCCTCACCATGTCGCCGCTGGTACAGCGCAGCACGCTGTTCGATCCGCGCAAGGACTTCTCGTTGATCGGGCTGGTGGTGGACTACGCCAACGTTCTGCTGATCGGCCCGCAGATCCCAGCCAAGAACGTCAGCGAATTGGTCACCTACGCCCGGGCCCATCCGGATGCCGTGTCGTTCGGTTCCGCCGGCATCGGCGCGTCCAACCACCTGTCGGCCGAGCTGCTGAAGAAGCAGGCGGGCGCGCCCATGCTGCACGTGCCCTACCGCGGCAACTCGCCCGCCATGGTCGATGTGATCAGCGGCAAGATCACCTTCATGTTCGACATCACCAGCACCGCCATCCCCTTCGTCAAGAGCGGCAAAGCGCGCGCCCTGGCGGTCACGTCCAAGACCCGCAACCCCGAACTACCCGACGTGCCCACCATGGTCGAAGCCGGCATGAAGGACTACGAAGTGGTCGGCTGGTACGCGCTGGTGGGGCCGAAGAAACTGCCCGACGCCGTCGCGGCCCGCCTGACCCGCGCGCTGAACGAAGTCTCCAGCGATCCGGCCTTCCGCCAGGCCATGACCGATGGCGGCTACACCATCAACACCGGCGACTCCAAGGCGCTGCAATCGCGCATCGACCGTGAATACGCCTTGTGGTCCGACGTCATCCAAAGCGCCAACATCCAGGCCAATTGAGTACCACCGGAGCATCCAGATGAATCCCCCGCTCGCGCTGCACGCCCACACCCGCCTCCCCGTCATCGGCGCCCCCATGTTCCTGGTCTCCGGACCGGACCTGGTGGTGGCGCAATGCGCGGCGGGGATCATCGGCACCTTTCCGTCGCTCAACGCCCGTCCGCAGGAGCAGCTGCACGACTGGCTCACGCGCATCGAGAACGGCCTGGCCGCGAAGCGCCAGGCCGCACCCGACGCGCAAATCGCGCCCTATGGCGTCAACCTGATCGTCCACCCCAGCAATCCGCGTTGGCAGGGCGATCTGGCCATCTGCGCCGAGCGCCGCGTGCCGCTCATCATCACCTCGCTGCATGCCCCCGAAGCCGTGGTGGCCGCCGCGCACGGCTATGGCGGGCTGGTATTCCATGACGTCACCAATGTGCGGCACGCCAAGCGCGCGCTGGACGCCGGGGTCGACGGCCTGATCCTGGTGGCGGCGGGCGCAGGCGGCCATGCAGGGCAGATCAGCCCATTCGCGCTGGTCAACGAGATCCGCGCCTTCTACGACGGCCCGCTGGCGCTGTCCGGTTGCATCAGCCACGGCAAGGACATTCTGGCCGCGCAGGTGCTGGGCTGCGACTTCGCCTACATGGGTACACGCTTCATCGCGACGCAGGAATCGCTGGCCGGCGACGCCTATCGCGAAATGGTGCTGCAGGCGCAGGCGGCAGACGTGACCTACACGCCCTACTTCTCGGGCGTGCCCGCGAACTACCTGTCGGCCAGCATCCGGGCAGCCGGCCTGGATCCCCTGGAGCTTGCCAGGAACGGCGTAGCCCCGCCCGCGAACATGGACAAGAGTTCGCGGCCCAAGGCCTGGAAGGATGTGTGGAGCGCGGGCCAGGGCGTGGGCGCGGCGCAGGAAATCCTGCCTGCCGCGATGCTGGTGGATCAGCTGGAATCCGAATATCTCGCCGCGCGCGAAGCCCTGCGCCGGCTTTAGTCCAGCTTGATGTTGGCGGTCTTGATGACGTCGCGCCATTTCGCGATTTCATCGCGGACGAACTCGCCAAACTGTTCTGGGGTGCCGGGCTTGGGCTCGGCGCCTGCGGCGATCATGCCCTGCGCGGTGGCCTGGTCAGACAGAACCTTCACGAGATCCGCATTCACGCGTTTCACGATGTCGGGCGGGGTGCCTTTGGGCGCCATCACGCCGCTCCACGAGTATGCCTCGTAGCCTGGCAGACCGGACTCGGCGATGGTAGGCACGTCGGGCAGCATGCTGGAACGCGTGGGATTGCCTACCCCCAGCGCACGCACCTTGCCGCCCTTCAGATGCGGCACGGCGGATGGACCGTCGGCGAACATCACCTGCACCTGTCCGCCCAGCAGGTCTTGCATGGCGGGCGCGCTGCCGCGGTAGGGCACGTGCTGGATGCGCACGCCGGCCATGGCGTTGAACAACTCGCCGGCCAGGTGCGTGCCGCCGCCCGTGCCTGACGAGCTGAACGACAGCTTGCCCGGATTGGCCTTGGCATAGGCGATCAGCTCGCTGACCGAATTCACGGGCAGCGTCGCGTTCACCACCAGCACGATGGGAAACACCGCCGCCATGCCGACCGGCACGAAGTCCCGCGTAATGTCGTAGCTCAGATTGCCGCGCAGGCTGGGCAGCACCGCATGGTGGATGGAGGCAAAAAAATAGTTGTAGCCGTCGGGCTCGGACTTGGCCGCGAACTGCGCGCCCACGATGCCGCCAGCGCCCGACTTGTTGTCGACCACCGTGGGCACCGACCACAGCTGTCCCAGCGGCTGCGTGGTGAAGCGCGCGGTCGTGTCCACGGGGCCGCCCGCAGGAAACGGCACGATGAAGTTCACGGCATGCGCCGGCCAGGCGGCGGCGCGGGCCATCTTGGGGAACAGCGCGGGCAGCGCGGCGGCGGCGCACGCGGCGCCCAGCCGCGCAACGGCGCGGCGACGTAGTAGATCGGTCACGGCAGTCTCCTGGTTCTCGGTTTTATGGGCGGCCAAGCTCTAGGACTGCTGCCTGACGCCTTTTTTATTATTTGCCGAACCTGCGGAGCCACCGCTACATATTTGCAAAAGCCCCTCTTCGGAACGCGCTACAGGCCGCGCGCCGCACGCTGCACATGTTCGATGAAGCATTCCGCGAAACTGGGCAGGTCGCGGCCGCGCTGGCGGCACAGCAGACGGTCGCGCAACGCCCAGGGGTCATCCAGCTTGAGCACGTGCAGCGCATCCGGACGGCTGTAGCGCGCCGCGCAGGCGCGCGGCACCACCGCGATCCCCGCGCCCGCCTCCACCATGCGGCACACGGCCTCGAAGCTACCCACGTGCACGCGCTGGCAGATGCGCTTGCCCAGGCCGCTGGCGATATCTTCCAGGAAGGTCTGGATGGCGCTGTCGGGATGGATGCCGACGAACTGGTAGGCATCGACCAAGTCGGCGAAATGCGCGGACTCCGTGGCCGCCAGCGGGTGGTCCAGCGACGTGACCACGGTGAGTTCATCGCGGAACAGCGGCGTGACGTCCAGGCCCGACACGTCGATATTGCCCGCCACCAGCCCCAGGTCTCCCTGGCCTGCGCGTATGGCGATGACGATATCGCCAGATATTTTTTCCTCCAGCTCCACGTCCACGTCAGGGTTTTCCGCAAGAAACGTGGACAAGGCGTCGGCCAGGAACGAATTGGTGGCCGTGGTGTTGGCCAGCAGGCGCAGGCGTCCCTTCAGGCCGCTGGCATAGGGCTGCAGGTCCGCGTTCAGGCATTCCAGCTGCCGGAACACGGCGTTCGCGTGCTTGAGCAGCACCTCGCCCGCCGGCGTCAGCGCCACGCCCGTGGCCATGCGCACCAGTAGCCGGGCTTTGAAGGCCTCTTCCATGTTCTTCACCCGCGCGCTTGCCGCCGGCAGGGACAGGAAGGTGCGTTCCGCAGCCCGGGTCAGATTGAGTGTTTCCCCCACGTTCAGAAACAAACGCAGGTCCGTCAGATCGTGTCTCATGTTCCACCACGCAGAAGGGGGGCATATCTAATTTTGAATTCTTCGCATGCCTCGTCGAATCTACCATGGTGCATCCCCTCGAACCAGAGCGTTCGATGCGGAACTGTTTTCCACACGGCGCGCGCGCCGCAGCACAGGAGTCAGCTTCAATGAGCGGCATAGTTTCCGGAAAAGTGGTGATCGTGACTGGCGCGGGCGGCGGCATCGGCCGCAGCATTGCACTGGCCATGGCGCAGGCCGGCGCCAAGGTGGTGGTGAACGACATCGGCGTATCGCTCACCGGCGAAGGCGGCGCGGATGGCCCCGCGCAAGCGGTCGTCAAGGAGATCGTCGCGGCGGGCGGCCAGGCCGTCGCCAACACCGACAGCGTGGCCGCGTACGACAGCGCCAGCCGCTGCGTGCAGACGGCAATCGACGCCTTCGGCCGCATCAATGCCGTGGTCAACAATGCCGGCAATCTGCGCGACCGGGTTTTCCACAAGATGAGCGAAGAGGAATGGAGTCAGGTGCTGGGCGTGCACCTGAACGGCTCCTTCTTCATGAGTCGCGCGGCGGCGCCCTACTTTCGCGAACAGGAGTCCGGCGCGTTCGTGCACATGACCTCCACGTCCGGACTGATCGGAAACTTTGGCCAGGCCAACTACGCGGCGGCCAAGCTGGGCATCGTGGCTCTGTCGAAATCCATCGCGCTGGACATGGCGCGCTACAACGTGCGCTCCAACTGCATCGCGCCGTTCGCATGGAGCCGCATGACCAGCTCCATTCCCGCCGAAACCGACGAAGAAAAAGCCCGCGTCGAAAAGCTGAAGAAAATGGAAGCCGGCAAGGTCGCGCCCATGGCCGTGTATCTGGCCAGCGACGCGGCCAGCGAGGTCACCGCGCAGATCTTCGCGGTGCGCGCCAACGAGATCATGCTGATGAGCCAGCCGCGCCCGCTGCGCACCGTGCACCACGGCGAAGGCTGGACGCCCGAGCGCATCGCCGAGATCGCCGTGCCCGCCATGCGCAAGCACTTCTACGCGTTGGAGCGTTCGCCTGACGTCATCGACTGGGATCCCATCTGAGGCCGCCATGCCCCTGGACTACGCAACCGTGAAGAACTGGCGCTTCGACGAAGTCCGCCAGCGCTACGACGAAAAAGACACCATGCTGTACGCCCTGGGCATAGGCCTGGGGCAAGACCCCGAAGACGCCGGCCAGTTGCGCTACGTGTACGAAAAAGGCTTGCAATCCTTCCCCACCATGAGCGTGGTGCTGGGCTATCCGGGCTTCTGGGTCCAGGATCCGCGCGCCGGCATCGACTGGGTACGCGTGGTCCACGGAGAACAACGGCTGACCATGCATGCGCCCCTGCCGGCGGCGGGCGTGGTCACCGGCAGAAGCCGCAACACGCACGTGATCGACAAGGGCGCCGACAAGGGCGCCATCATCATCACCGAACGCACCCTGCACGGCGAAGACGGCGCCTGCCTGGCCACCCTGCGCCAAAGCACCTTCTGCCGCGGCGACGGCGGCTTCGGACAGGGAGACGACAGCCCCGCCGCCCTGCCCGCAGCGCCCGACGGCGCCCCTGACCTGAGCTGCGAAATCCGCATCCCCGCCAGCGGCGCCCTGCTGTACCGACTGAACGCCGACCGCAATCCGCTGCACGCAGACCCCGAGGTCGCACGCGCGGCCGGCTACCCCAAACCCATCCTGCACGGACTGTGCTCCTACGGCGTAGTCGCGCACGCCATCGTCAAAAGCTGCTGCGGCTACGACGCCTCGCGCCTGGTCAGCCTGAACACGCGCTTCTCGGCGCCGGTGTATCCCGGCGAAACCCTGCAGTGCGACATCTGGCGCCTGCCCGACGGCCAGCTCCGCTTCCAGGCCCGCGCGCTGGAACGCGGCGTGGTGGTCATGAGCCACGGCACCGCGGAGCTGAAGCCATGACCCGCCCGCCCGCATTGACCGGCATCCGCGTACTGGACCTGTCGCGCATCCTGGCCGGCCCCTGGTGCACGCAGAACCTCGCCGACCTGGGCGCCGACGTCATCAAGATCGAACGCCCGCGCGTCGGCGACGACACCCGCGCCTGGGGCCCGCCGTTCCTCAAGGACGGCGCGGGCCAAGACACCGAGGAATCCGCCTACTACCTCAGCGCCAACCGCAACAAGCGTTCCGTCGAAGCCGACATGGCCACGCCCGCAGGCGCCGCGCTGATCCGCGAACTGGCGGCCGCCAGCGACATCCTGGTCGAGAACTTCAAGGTGGGCGGCCTCGCCAAGTACGGCCTGGACTACGACAGCCTGAAGCAGATCAACCCGCGCCTGATCTATTGCTCCGTCACAGGCTTCGGCCAGGACGGCCCCTACGCGCAACGCCCCGGCTACGACTTCGTGATCCAGGGCATGGGCGGCCTGATGAGCATCACCGGCGAACGCGACGACCTGCCCGGCGGCGGTCCGCAAAAAGCCGGCGTGGCGGTCACCGACATCGTCACCGGCATGTACGCCACCGTGGCCATCCTGGCCGCCCTGCAGGAACGCCACAACAGCGGCCTGGGCCAGCACCTGGACATCGCCCTGCTGGACAGCCACGTCGCCCTGCTGGCCAACCAGAACTCGAACTACTTCAACTCCGGTGTGGCGCCCCAGCGCGCCGGCAACGCCCACCAGAACGTCGTGCCCTACCAGGTGTTCGCCGCCAGCGACGGCCACCTGATCGTGGCCACAGGCAATGAATCGCAGTACCGCGCATACTGCCGCGCCATCGGCGCACCCGAACTGGGCGACGACCCGCGCTTCGCCACCAACCGCATGCGCCTGGCCAACCGCGAGCTGCTGGTCGGCCTGCTGACCGAGATCATGCGCCAGGGCCAGCGCGACGACTGGATCGCCAAGCTCGAGGCCGTGGGCGTGCCCTGCGGGCCGATCAACGATATCGCCCAGGCCCAGGCACATCCACAAGCGCTGGCGCGTCAGCTGCGCCGCGATATGCCGCATCCGGCGGGCGGCATGGCGGCGGTGACAGCCAGCCCGTTGCGGCTATCGGCCTCGCCGGTGGAATACCGTCGCGCGCCGCCGCTGCTGGGGGAACATACGGAGGAAGTGCTGCGGGAGGTGCTGGGGAAGACGCAAGAAGAGATCGCCGTGTTTCGCGAGGGATTAAAGACGACGAACTGACGAGGGCCGCGCCTACAGCGAAGACTCCAGTCACAGGACGACGATGAGCCCCACACGCCACTCACCGCATGCGCGCTAGCGGCCACCACAGCAATCAAATAAATCACGTATGTCATTATTGGCCGCCCGGGCGGCCAATAATGACGGGCAAATCAAGCCTCTCCCCCGACCACGGCTCCAGTAGCGCGCCAGGCCAAGACAAACGTAGCCCGTCGGCGCGGGCGTCTGGGTGGCGAGCAACCTCGATGCGCCCGAGGGAATCCGTAGGAGTCGCCGAAGGCGAGGACGAGGATGACAACGGGGCAGTCCGGAGCGAACGCTCCGGACCGCAATCGTGGGCGCTCGCCACCCAGACGCCCGCGCCGACGGGCGGCCTACGAAGCACTAGGCACTAAAGCCAAAAAAAACGGCCACCAGTCCCCTGGCAGCCGTTTTTCTCACAGCCTACGGAATCAAGCCACAGCGACAGGAATCTTCCCGATCTTGGCCTGCCATTCCTTGGGCCCCGTGGTATGGACAGAGGTACCCTGAGCGTCAACCGCCACAGTCACCGGCATGTCCTTCACGTCGAACTCGTAGATGGCTTCCATGCCCAGGTCCGCAAAACCCAGCACCTTCGCGCCACGGATAGCCTTCGACACCAGGTAAGCCGCGCCGCCCACCGCCATCAGATAAGCCGAGTTGTGCTTCTTGATGGATTCGATAGCCACCGGACCGCGCTCCGACTTGCCGATCATCGCGATCAGGCCCGTCTGCTCCAGCATCATGTCCGTGAACTTATCCATGCGCGTAGCGGTAGTGGGACCCGCCGGGCCGACCACTTCGTCGCGCACCGGATCCACCGGACCCACGTAGTAAATGACGCGATTCTTGAAATCCACCGGCAGCGGCTCGCCCTTGGCCAACATGTCCTGGATACGCTTGTGCGCCGCATCGCGGCCCGTCAACATCTTGCCCGACAGCAGCAGCGTCTGGCCCGGCTTCCAGCTGGCCACTTCTTCCTTGGTCAGCGTATTCAGGTCCACCTGCTTGGACTTGTTGTAGTCCGGCGCCCAGTGCACTTCCGGCCACTCCGACAGCGACGGCGGATCCAGGCGAGCGGGGCCCGAGCCGTCCAGTTCGAAGTGCGCGTGGCGCGTCGCCGCACAGTTCGGGATCATCGCCACGGGCTTGGACGCCGCGTGCGTCGGGAACGTGCTGATCTTGACGTCCAGCACCGTCGTCAAACCGCCCAGGCCCTGCGCGCCGATACCCAGCGCGTTGACCTTCTCATACAGCTCGATACGCAGCTCTTCCAGCTTGTTCTGCGGACCGCGGGCCAGCAGCTCGTACATGTCGATGTCTTCCATCAACGACTGCTTCGCCATCAGCATGGCCTTCTCGGCCGTGCCGCCGACGCCGATGCCCAGCATGCCCGGCGGGCACCAGCCCGCGCCCATCGTCGGCACCGTCTTCAGCACCCAGTCCACCAGCGAATCGCTCGGATTCAGCATCGCGAACTTCGACTTGTTTTCCGAACCGCCGCCCTTCGAAGCGACTTGCACGTCGACCTTGTCGCCCGGGACAAGCTCGACGTGCAGGATACAGGGCGTGTTGTCGCGCGTGTTCTTGCGCGCAAACAGCGGATCGTCCAGCACCGAGGCGCGCAAAGGATTGTCCGGGTTCAGATAGCCGCGGCGCACGCCTTCGTCACAGAGTTCCTGCAGCGTGCGCTTGGTCTCGAAACGCACGCCCATGCCGACCTTCAGGAACACGTTGACGATGCCCGTGTCCTGGCACAGCGGACGCTTGCCCTCGGCGCACATGCGCGAGTTGGTCAGGATCTGGGCCATCGCGTCGCGCGCGGCGGGGCTTTCCTCGCGCTCGTAGGCGCGGGCCAGGTGACGGATGTAGTCGACCGGGTGGTAGTAGCTGATGAACTGGATGCCATCGGCTATCGACTGGATGAAGTCTTCTTCTTTGATGATGACTGACATGGCGATATCGGGTCTAGATGAAAAACGTGAAAACGCGGCCGGCGTGACTAGCCCGCCGCGATGGAGAAAGAACTATTTTTGCCGCCGGGCCGTCCCAAGGCAAACAGCGCCCCCTCGGGGGGCAGCTAGCCCCGCAGGGGCGCGGCGTGGGGGCATTTCCTATTTGCCTTGCCAGACCGGTTTGCGCTTCTCGGCGAAGGCGGTCGCGCCTTCCTTGGCGTCGGCGGACGAAAAGATGTGCGCAATCAGCGGACGCTGCTGGTCGAACATGCTGGCCTGGTCCCAGTCGCCCGACTGCGCCACGATGCTCTTGGCGGTCTGCACCGCCAGCGGGCCGTTCTCGACGATGGCGCGGGCCAGTTCCAGAGCGCCCGCCAGGGCGGCGCCCGGCTCGGTGATGCGGTTGACCAGCCCGAAGGAGTGGGCGCGCTCGGCCGTCAACATTTCGCCGGTCAGGATCACTTCCATAGCGATGTGGTACGGCAGGCGGCGCGGCAGGCGCAGCATGCCGCCGGCGCCCGCCACCAGGCCGCGCTTGACTTCAGGCAGGCCGAACTTGGCGTTGCTGGCGGCCACGATCAGGTCGGAAGCCAGCGCCATTTCGCAGCCGCCGGCCAGCGCATAGCCTTCCACCGCCGCGATCAGCGGCTTCTTGGGCGGCCGCTCGTTCAGGCCCGCGAAGCCGCGGCCTTCCACGTAGGGACGCTGCCCCGACTTGGCGAAAGCCTTCAGGTCCATGCCCGACGAGAACGTGCCGCCGCCGCCCGTCAGGATGCCGATGCGGATGTCGTCGCGGCTGTCCAACTGGTCCAGCGCCGCGGCCATGGCCTGCGCGGTCTCCAGGTTGATGGCGTTCTTGGCCTCGGGACGGTTGATCGTGATGATCTGGATGCCGTCGGTGACTTCTACCTTGATCAGGTCTGACATGGGACTGCTCCTTCCGGGAATTCTCGGAATCAGGTTCCGGGTTTTATATAAGACTTGGTACGCAACCTGGAATCATACGATCATTGGTTTCCAGGCGCAGCGACAGGCCCGCGGGGCGTCCACCAGCGGCACACTGTCCCCCTGCGAACCGCCCCGAAGGCCCAGATGTAACCGTCCGCCCGGCATTCGGGAACCGGACCGCCCCAGGCCAGTTAAAATGTCGGGTTTCCCACGCCCAGGGCAAGCCTTGCCCGGCGGCCGAATTCCAAGAATCCTATGCTCACCTTTCAGCAAATCATCCTTACGCTCCAGGAATACTGGGACAAGCAGGGTTGCGCCCTGCTGCAACCCTACGACATGGAAGTCGGCGCCGGCACCTCGCATACCGCCACGTTCCTGCGCGCGATCGGCCCGGAGCCCTGGCGCGCCGCCTACGTGCAGCCCTCGCGCCGCCCCAAAGACGGCCGCTACGGCGAAAACCCCAACCGCCTGCAACACTATTATCAGTACCAGGTCGTGTTGAAGCCCGCGCCTCCGGAAATCCTGGACCTGTACATCGGTTCGCTCAAGGCGTTGGGCATCGACCCCACCCAGCACGACATCCGCTTCGTAGAGGACGACTGGGAGAACCCCACCCTCGGCGCCTGGGGCCTGGGCTGGGAAGTCTGGCTGAACGGCATGGAAGTCACCCAGTTCACCTACTTCCAGCAAGTGGGCGGCCTGGACTGCACGCCGACCACCGGCGAAATCACGTACGGCCTGGAACGCCTGGCCATGTACCTGCAGGACGTGCAAAGCGTGTACGACCTGGTCTGGACCGAAGGCGCCAACGGCAACCGCGTGCTGTATCGGGACGTGTTCCACCAGAACGAAGTGGAACAGTCCACCTACAACTTCGAGCATTCGTCGGCCGAGATGCTGTTCTCGCACTTCAATGACTACGAAGCCGAGGCCAAGCGCCTGATGGACGTGCCGCTGGCGCTGCCCGCCTACGAGGCCGCGCTGAAGGCCGCGCACACGTTCAACATGCTGGACGCGCGCGGCGCGATCAGCGTCACCGAGCGCGCCGCCTACATCGGCCGCATCCGCAACCTGTCGCGCGCCGTCGCGCAGGCCTACTACGATTCCCGCGAACGACTGGGCTTTCCCATGCTGGGCCGCGACAAGGCCGCCGGGGAGGCTGCATAAATGACGACGAACATCCGCCCGCTGCTGGTCGAACTGCTGACCGAAGAACTCCCGCCCAAGGCCCTGCAGAAGCTGGGCCAGGCCTTTGCCGAAGGCGTGCGCGCCACGCTGGAGCGCCACGGCCTGCTGGCCGCCGGCTGCGCCGCCACCGCGTATTCCACGCCGCGCCGACTGGCCGTGCACCTGTCCGCCGTGCTGGCTCAGGCGCCCGACCAGCCCTATGCCGAAAAGCTGATGCCGGTGAAGATCGGCCTGACCGAAGACGGCCAGGCCACGCCCGCGCTGCAGAAGAAGCTGGCCGCCAAGGGCCTTGAGAACATCGACCTGTCGACCCTGGAACGTGAATCCGACGGCAAGCAGGACTACCTGGTCGCGCGCGGCACCGCTCCCGGCGCCCAGCTGGCCGCCGGCCTGCAGGAAGGCATCGACGCCGCCATCAACGGCCTGCCCATTCCCAAGGTCATGCGCTACCAATTGGCCGACGGCGTCACCACCGTCAAGTTCGTGCGTCCGGCGCACGGCCTGGTCGCGCTGTTCGGCGCCGACGTGGTGCCGGTGTCCGCGCTGGGCCTGGCCGCCGGCCGCGACACGCTGGGCCACCGCTTCATGAGCGCGGGCCCCGTGTCCTTCGCCGACGCCGACGCCTACGCCGCCACCCTGGCCGAAAAGGGCCGCGTGGTGGCCTCGTTCGAAGGTCGCCGCGACGAGATCCAGCGCCAGTTGCTGGACCATGCCGGCCGCCTGAACGCCACCCTGGGCGACGATCCCGAAGTGGCCGCGCTGCTGGACGAAGTCACGGCCCTGGTCGAACACCCAACCGTCTACGTGGGCCAGTTCGAAGAGCAGTTCCTGCAAGTGCCGCAGGAATGCCTGATCCTGACCATGCGGCTGAACCAGAAATACTTCCCGCTGTTCGATCCGGCTACCGGCCGCCTGACGCACCGCTTCCTGATCGTCAGCAACATGCACACCGACAATCCGGTGAACATCATTGAAGGGAACCAGCGCGTGGTGCGCCCGCGCCTGGCCGATGCGCAGTTCTTCTTCGAAACCGACCGCAAGACGCCGCTGGCGGCGCGCGTCGAACAACTGGGCTCGATCGTCTACCACAACAAGCTGGGCACCCAGCTGGAACGCGTGGAGCGCGTGCGCGCCATCGCCCGCGGCGTGGCCGAGCAACTGGGCGGCGACGTCTCCGCCGCCGACCGCGCGGCCATGCTGGCCAAGGCCGACCTGGGCTCGAACATGGTGGGCGAATTCCCCGAGCTGCAAGGCGTCATGGGCGCCTATTACGCGGCCGGCGACGGCGAACCCGACAGCGTGGTGCAGGCCCTGCGCACGCAGTACCGCAACCGCTACGACGCGCCCGTCACCGCCGACACGCTGACCGCGGCCACCCTGTTCATCGCCGAGCGCGTGGAAACCATGGTCGGCATCTGGGCCATCGGCCTGGCGCCCACCGGCGAACGCGACCCCTTCGGCCTGCGCCGCGCCGCGCTGGGCCTGATCAGCGCCTTCGAACAACTGGCCGCAGGCGGCTGGCTCAAGATCAGCGAGGCCGGCCCCCTGTCGCTGGACGGCCTGCTGGAACTGGCCGCAGGGACCTTCCCCGCCGGCAAGATCCCCGCCGACACGCTGGCCGAAGTCCGCGCCTTCATCTACGAACGCTACCGCAACCAGCTCATCAACGACTTCGACCGCAATGCCGTCGAAGCCGTGATCGCGCTGACCCCGCCGTTGCACCAGGTGGCCGAGCGCGTGCGCGCGGCCGCCGCCTTTGCGCAGTTGCCCGAGGCCGCCAGCCTGGCCGCCGCCAACAAGCGCATCGGCAACCTGCTCAAGAAGGCCGAAGGCGAGATCGGCGCGGTGAACGACGCCGCGCTCGTGGAACCGGCTGAAAAGGCCCTGGCCGCCGCCGTTTCCGCGCTGCGCCCGAAGGCCGAGGCGCAACTGGCCGCGGGCGACTTCGCCGGCAGCCTGAGCACGCTGGCCCAGGTCCGCGAAGCCGTGGACGCCTTCTTTGCCGACGTCATGGTCATGGCCGAAGACCCGGCCGTGCGCGCCAACCGGCTGGCCCTGCTGGGCCAGTTGCATGGCCTGATGAACCAGGTCGCTGACATCTCCAGGCTGGCACAGTGAAACTCATCATCCTAGACCGCGACGGCGTCATCAATCAGGACAGCGATTCGTTCGTCAAGAATCCGGACGAATGGATCGCCCTGCCCGGCAGCCTGCAGGCCATCGCGCGGCTGACGCAGGCGGGCTGGAAGGTGGTGGTCGCCACCAACCAGTCGGGCCTGGCGCGCGGCCTGTTCGACATGGACACCCTGACGGCCATCCATACCAAGATGCGTCGCGAACTGGCCGCCGCTGGCGGCAGTATCGACGCGGTCTTCATGTGCCCACACGGCCCCGATGACAATTGCTCCTGCCGCAAGCCCAAGCCCGGCATGTTCGAACAGATCGGACACCGCTACGACGTCGACCTGGCTGGCGTGCCGGCGGTGGGCGATTCGCTGCGCGACCTGCAGGCCTCGTCGTCGGTCGGCTGCTCGCCCTGGCTGGTGCTGACCGGCAACGGCAAGAAAACGCTGGCCAAGGGCGGCTTGCCTGACAACACCCGCGTCTGCGACGACCTGTCGGCCGTGGTCGACGCGCTGCTGCAGGACCATTGATCCAATGGCCCGCCTACGTTCGCTGCTGTACTTCCTGTTCCTGGCCGTCACGGTCATTCCCTATGCCTTCGCCTGCATCCTGTGGGCGCCGCTGCCTCTGCACTGGCGCTACAAGCTGACCGTGGGCTGGCCGCGCCTGGCCATCTGGGGCGCGCGCTTCTTCTGCGGCATCCGCTGGCAGGTCAAGGGCTGGGAAAACCTGCCCGACGGCCCGGCGGTGCTGCTGTCCAAGCACCAGTCGGCCTGGGAAACGCTGTTCTTCCCGGCCCACATGCCGCGCGAAGTCTGCTTCGTCTACAAGAAGGAACTGCACATGGTGCCGTTCTTCGGCTGGGGCTTGGCGCTGCTGCGCATGATCCCGATCGACCGCGCCAAGGGTCGCGATGCCTTCGATCAAGTGGTCAAGCAAGGCCAGACGCGCCTGGACGAAGGCCGCTGGCCCCTGCTGTTCCCCGAGGGCACCCGCGTGCCGCCCGGCAAGACCGGCCGCTTCAAGATGGGCGGCGCGCTGCTGGCCTCGCGCACCGGCGCGGTCGTCATCCCCGTGGCGCATAATGCCGGCGAATGCTGGCGCCGCAACGCCTTCGTGAAGTATCCGGGCATGGTTACCGTGTCCATCGGTCCCGCGATAGAATCCAAGGGACTCTCCCCCGAGGAACTGAACAAAAAGGTTCAGGACTGGATCGAAGGGGAAATGCGGCGTCTCAATCCAGAAAGGTATGGCCAGCACTGATCAGCTCGAACTCCTGTTCGACGAACAGCAGCACGACGCGCCCACGGGCGCGCCGCCGCTGAACGCCGCGCCGAAGGCTCCGGCCGCGCCTGAGGCGGCCTCGCCCAAGCCGGTCCCGCCCAAGCCCCTCTTCCCCGATCTGCCGCCGGCCGCCGCCCCTGCGGGCGAACCGCTGCTGACGCTGTCGCCCAACGCGGCCTCGCTCGTCCCCACGCCCTGCCCCGACCCGCTGCCGCCCGGCGCGCGTTGGCGCGAGGTCGCGACCGAGCAGCAGTCCATCGGCTTCGTGCTGCTGCGCTCGCGCCGCCGCAGCATAGGCTTCGTGATCACTGACGACGGCTTGCGCGTCACCGCCCCGAACTGGGTGACGCTGACGCAGGTGGACGACGCCGTGCGCGAGAAGGCCCGCTGGATCCTGACCAAGCTGCGCGAATGGCATGCCCGCAAGCAGCAACTGGCCATGGCGCACACCCGCTGGCAGCCGGGCGGCGAGCTGCCCTACCTGGGCAAGCGCATCGTGATCGGCGTGGGCGGCGACAGCCGCCAGGCCAGTTTGTCGGGCGACGCCGACGCCCCCCAGGACGGCGACACCCTGTGGCTGGCGCTGCCGTCCTCGGCGGACCAGGGCCGCATCCGCGATTCGGCCCAAGCCTGGCTGCAGCAGCGCGCCGGCGCCTGGTTCGGCGCGCGCCTGGCCCACTTCCTGCAAGTCAGCGGCCTGAAGATCCGGCGCTGGCGCCTGTCGTCGGCCGCAACCCGCTGGGGCTCCTGCACCAGCGACGGCAACATCATGCTGAACTGGCGCCTGATCCATTTCGCGCCCGCCATCATCGACTACGTCATCGCCCACGAGCTTGCCCATTTGCGCGAAATGAACCACAGTCAGGACTTCTGGCGCGAAGTGGGACAGATCCTGCCCGATTTCGAAGACGCCAAGAACATCCTGCGACGTCACGACCCCGCATCCTTGCCTCAGTTCTGAGGCATTCTGGAGACACGAAAATGTTGCTGCTGATTCCGGGCCCGGTCACGACCGACGCGCGGGTGAAGGCCGCCATGGCGCAAGACTATGCGCCGTGGGACAACGATTTCCGTCAGACCTACCGGCAGGTCTGCGATGGCGTCCTGCGGGCGGCGCAGGCGTCGCCCGACGAGCACGCCGCGCTGGCGCTGCCGGGCTGCGGCCACTTCGCGGTGGAAGCCGCCATCCGCAGCTTCATCCCCGCCGCCGGCCGCCTGCTGGCGCCCTCCACCGGCGCCTACGCCGCCCGCCTGCAGAAGCTGGCCGGCGATGCCGGCCGCGTCGCCGTGCCGCTGCCCGTAGGCCCCACAGAGCGGATCGATCCGCAAGCGGTCGCGCAGGCGCTGGAACAGGATCCCACGCTCACGCACCTGGCGCTGGTCTACAGCGAAACCGGCAGCGGCATCTGCCACGACGTGCCCGAACTCGCGCGCATCGCGCATGCGCTGGGCCGCCGCGTCATCGTCGACGCCGTATCCGCCTTCGGCGCGCTGCCCCTGGAGCTGCACGCCCTGCCCGCCGTGGAGGCAGTGGTGCTGACGGCCAACAAGTGCCTGGAAGGCATGCCCGGCGCCGCCTTCGTGGTGGCGCGGCGCGACAGCCTGGAAGCGGCGCGCGGCATCGCCGGCAGCTGGTCGCTGGACCTGGCCGACATCTACCAGCAAAGCCAGCAGCCCAATGCCGGCCCGCGTTTCACGCCGCCCGCGCCCACGCTGGCCGCGCTGGCCGTGGCGCTGGAGCTGCACCGCGAAGAAGGCCGTGAAGCCCGCCTGGCGCGCTACACCGCCAACATGCACACGCTATATGATGGCGTCAGGGAGCTGGGCCTCGCGCCTTACCTGCCGCCCGCGCTGCAGGGGCCCATCGTCGTCAACGTCCGCGCCCCGGACGCGCCGACCTGGAACCTGCAATTGTTCGTGGACGCCCTCAAGCGCCGCGGCTACGTGCTCAGCAACTTCTACAACACCGAACAACCTTCGTTCCGGGTCGGCTGCATCGGCGCCTTCGGGCCAGACCAGATGCGGCAGGCAGTCGACGCCATGGGCGGCGCGCTGCGCGACATCGGCATCACCCGGGAAGCCGCCGGCAACGGCGGATTCTTCCCGTTCCCCCTCACCGCTTAAGGAAACCATCCCATGCGTATGCTCCACACCATGCTGCGAGTCGGCAATCTCGACAAGTCCATCGACTTCTACACCAATGTGCTCGGCATGCGCGTCCTGCGCCGCAACGACTACCCCGAAGGCAAGTTCACGCTGGCCTTCGTCGGCTACCAGGACGAATCCGAAGGCGCCGTCATCGAACTGACCCACAACTGGGACACGGACAAGTACGACCTGGGCACCGGCTACGGCCACATCGCCCTGGAAGTGGACAACGCCTACGAAGCCTGTGACAAGGTCAAGGAAAAAGGCGGCAAGGTCACGCGCGAAGCCGGCCCGATGAAGCACGGCAAGACGGTCATCGCCTTTGTCGAAGACCCCGATGGCTACAAGATCGAGTTCATCCAGAAAAAGGGCCGCCAGGACTGAGCCCCGCGCGGCCAAAGCCAGGAAGACACTTCCATGATCCACACCATCCTGAAAATGGGCGATCCGCGGCTGCTGCGCGTGGCCGCGCCCGTGGAGCGCTACGACACGCCCGAGTTGCATGCGCTGATCGACGACATGTTCGAAACCATGGCCGCCGCGCAAGGGGTGGGCCTGGCCGCGCCGCAGATCGGCGTGGATCTGCAGCTGGTGATCTTCGGCTTTGACCGCAACGAGCGCTATCCCGACGCCCCCGCCGTGCCGCAGACCATCCTGTGCAATCCCGTCATCACGCCGCTGTCGGACGAGATGGAAGACGGCTGGGAAGGCTGCCTGTCGGTGCCGGGCCTGCGCGGCGTGGTGCCGCGCTACCGCCGCATCCGCTACAGCGGGCGAGATCCCTACGGCCAGCTCATCGAGCGCGAGGCCGAGGGCTTTCACGCCCGGGTGGTGCAGCACGAATGCGATCACCTGATCGGCCGGCTCTACCCGTCGCGCATCCAGGACTTCAGCAAATTCGGGTTCACTGAAATCCTGTTCCCGGACATGGATCCGAATCAGGACGACTAAGGCCCCGCTCCCGCCTTGCCGGGGCTTGCGTCCCTACCCTAAGCCTCGCCGGAGTCCGCCTTGGCGGCCTGCGGCGACAACTCCTCGGGCGCGAAATCGTCCACCTGCAACACCCGCGAGACCAGGGCTTCGGCCTCTTCCAGCGAGGCCGCCTGCGCGTCGGTAATGGCGCCGCGCTGATGGGCTTCGCGCCAATCGCGCACGCCGGACTGGCGCAGGCGGTCGCGCAGCGGCTGCACGGCGTCCGCCAGCGCGAAGGCGCGGGTCAGAAGGCCTACCGGATCGTCGCCGGCAGCGCCGGCCTCGCGATGCAGGTCGGCCGCCAGGCGCACATGCGTGGGCGAAGGCTTGAGCAGCAGTTCAGCGCATTCCCGGGTCAAGGCGTCGCTCGGCCCCTTGGCCAGGCGCAGCGGCAGGATGGCCGCGCGCAGTCCCCACGACAACACGCGGCCCGGCAGATTGCGCAGGACCTGATCCATGCTTTTCTCGATGCTGGCGTAGCCCTGCTCCAGGCACCACTGCACCAGCGGCAGATCGTCGTGCTTGCGGCCCTCGTCTTCCCAGCGTTTGAGCACCGCCGACTGCAGATACAGTTCGGACAGGATGTCGCCCAGGCGGGCGGAAATCATTTCCCGGCGCTTCAGGCCTCCGCCCAGCTGCGCCAGCGTGGCATCGGCCAGCAGCGCGAAGCCCGAGGCATAGCGGCCCAGCCGCCGGTAGTGGCCGGCCACGGGACCGGATGAAGGCGCAGGCGCCAGCACCCCGCCAGTCCAGGCGCGGCCGATGGCCCGCAGCGCGTTGATGCCTGTGTGGCGCAGATGCCGCCAGAACACGTCGTGGAAGACCTCCATGCCGCGGTCTTCGTCGGGGTTGCCCAACGCCAGGATTTCCGGCATCAGATAGGGATGGGCGCGGATCGCGCCCTGGCCGAAGATGATCAGGTTGCGCGTCAGGATGTTGGCGCCCTCGACCGTGATGGCGATGGGCACGGCGCGGTACAGCGCGCCCAGGTAATTGCTGGGACCGTCGATGACGGCGCGGCCGGCATGGATGTCCATCGCGTCGTTGACCGAGCCGCGCATGCGCTCGGTGGCGTGGTACTTCATGATGCCCGAGACCACTGCCGGCTTGACGCCCTGGTTCAGCGCGGCGCAGGTCAAGCGCCTGGCGGCTTCGACCAGATAGGCATTGCCCGCCAGCCGGGCCAGCCCTTCCTGCACGCCTTCGAACTTGCCGACGGGAATGCCGAACTGTTCGCGCACGCGGGCATACATGCCCGTGGTGTGCGCGCACATCACGGCGGCCGCGGCCGACAGCGACGGCAAGGAAATGCCCCGCCCCGCCGCCAGCGCGCTCATCAGCATCTGCCAGCCATGCCCGGCGCGCTCGGCGCCGCCGATCAGCGCGTCCAGTGGCACGAACACGTCGCGCCCGCGGTTGGGGCCGTTCTGGAAGACCTGCATGGCGGGCAGGTGGCGGCGCCCGATCTCCACGCCGGGCGCTTCGGTCGGCACCAGCGCGACCGATATGCCAATGTCCTTGGCGCCGCCCAGGATGCCGTCGGGGTCCGATAGCTTGAAAGCCAGCCCCAGCACCGTCGCCACCGGCCCCAACGTGATGTAGCGCTTGTGCCAGTTCAGCCGGATGCCGATCAGTTCGCGCCCGTCGATCACCTGGCGGCAGACCACGCCCGTGTCCACCATGGACGCGGCGTCCGAACCGGCCTCGGGGCTGGTCAGGCCGAAGCATGGCACCTCGCGGCCGTCGGCCAGCCGCGGCAGCCAGTAGTCGCGCTGCGCCGGCGTGCCGAACTGCATCAGCAATTCGCCGGGGCCCAGCGAATTGGGCACCATGACGGTGACGCCCGCGGTGATGGAGTAGGCCGAAATGCGCCGCACGACCTCGGAGTGCGCATAGGGCGAAAAGCCCAGGCCGCCGTAGCGCCGCGGAATGATCATGCCGAAGAAGCGTTCGGCCTTCAGGAAGTCCCATACCTCGGGCGGCAGATCGCGCCGGTTCCAGGTGATGTCCCATTCGTCCAGCATGGCGCAAAGCCGCGCCAGCGGGCCGTCTATGAAGCGCTGCTCGTCCGCGGTCAGCGTGGCCGCCGGCACGTCCAGCAGCTTGCGCCAGTCGGGATTGCCGGTGAACAGATCCGCATCCCACCAGGTGTCGCCGGCCTCGATGGCTTCGCGCTCCGTCGCCGACATGGCGGGCAGTGCGTTGCGCGCCCAGCGGTAAGCGGGTTCCGAGATGCGGCGCCGGCGCCATGCGTTGAAGTCCATGAGTTTTCCTCACTGTTATGGCCCCAGGCCCCAGGGCGTATCAGGTCAAAGTACCAGAATTGGCGGCGTCGGGCCAAGCTGCGGCCTGCCGACTCTGCGACAATGGGCCTCGGCGCGCAGCGCGCAATCCATCGCTATCCGGGCAGTCTCCGCATGCTGAACAAACTCTGGCTGGGCTTTTTCCTTACCGCGGCCGCGGCGGCTCTGTACCGCTGGCTGGTCATCGGCGACCCCGATGTCTTCCGCATGATGGTCGCCAGCCTGTTCGACATGGCGCGCGTGTCGGTGGAAGTGATGGTGCTGCTGTTCGGCACGCTGACGCTGTGGCTGGGCTTTCTGCGCATCGCCGAGGGCGCCGGCCTGGTGGAAAAACTGGCGCGCGTGCTGGGACCGCTGTTCGCGCGCCTGATGCCCGGCGTGCCGCGCAACCACCCGGCCATCGGTCTGATCACGCTGAACTTCGCCGCCAACGGACTGGGCCTGGACAACGCCGCCACGCCCATCGGCCTGCGCGCCATGCGCGAACTGCAGTCGCTCAACCCCACGCCCGAAACCGCCAGCAACGCGCAGATACTGTTCCTGGTGCTGAATGCGTCATCGCTGACCCTGCTGCCGGTGACGCTGTTCATGTTCCGCGCGCAGCAGGGCGCGCCGGACCCGACGTTGGTGTTCCTGCCCATCCTGCTGGCCACCAGCGCATCGACCCTGGCAGGTTTCCTGGCCGTGGCGGCCTGCCAGCGCCTGCGCCTGATCGATCCGGTCGTGATGCTGTGGCTGGGCGGCGCGGCGCTGCTCATGGGCGGATTCATGGCGCTGCTGGCCAGCATGTCGGCGGCGGCCATCGCCTCGCTGTCGTCGCTGCTGGGCAATCTGGTCCTGTTCGGCATCCTGATCGCCTTCCTGGTGGCGGGCGCCTGGAAGAAGGTGCCGGTCTACGAGGCCTTCATCGAAGGCGCCAAGGAAGGCTTCGACATCGCCAAGAGCCTGCTGCCCTATCTGGTCGCGATGCTCTGCGCGGTGGGCGTGCTGCGCGCATCGGGCGCGCTGGATTTCCTGCTGGACGGCATCCGCTGGCTGGCGGTGCAAGCGGGATGGGACACGCGCTTCGTGGATGCCCTGCCTACCGCGCTGGTCAAACCATTCTCGGGCAGCGCGGCGCGCGCCATGATGCTGGAAACCATGACGCATTTCGGCGTGGACAGCTTCCCCGCGCTGCTGGCCGCGGTGGTCCAGGGCAGCACCGAGACCACCTTTTACGTGCTGGCGGTGTACTTCGGATCGGTGGGCATATTGCGGGCGCGCCACGCGGTGGGCTGCGCCCTGATTGCCGACCTGGCCGGCGTGCTGGCGGCCATCGGCGTGTGCTACTGGTTCTTCGGCTGAAACCCGCCGCGCGGCGGCAAGGAGCGCCCGGGCGGCGCTCCTGCCCCGCCGTATCAATCCACCAGCAGGATCTTCATGCCGTTGGTGCCACCGCTGTCGCGGTAGAAGTCGCCCTTGGTCAGGATCACCCAATCTCCGGTCTGCACCAGGTTGCGCTTGCGCAGTTCATCGATGGCGGCGTTGCTCAGGTCGGCAGGCTCGTAGTCCGACGGCGCGAACGGAATCGTGTAGACGCCGCGGAACATGGCCACGCGGTTTTGCGTGATGCTGTGCGGGCTGTAGCAGTAGATAGGCACGCCCGAGCGGATGCGCGACATGATCAGTGGCGTGTGACCGCTTTCGGTCAGCGAAATGATGGCCTTGACGCCGGGGAAATGGTTGGCCGCGTACATGGCCGCCAGCGCGATGGTCTCGTCGCAACGGGTGAAGGTCTCGCCCAGGCGGTGATGCGACTTGGTCGAGGTCGGGTGCTTTTCCGCGCCCAGGCAGACGCGGGCCATGGCCTGCACGGTTTCCACGGGATACTGGCCCGATGCGCTTTCCGCCGACAGCATGACGGCATCGGTGTAGTCCAGCACCGCGTTGGCCACGTCGGACACTTCGGCGCGCGTGGGCATGGGGCTGGAGATCATCGACTCCATCATCTGCGTCGCGGTGATGACGACCTTGTTCAGCGTGCGGGCGTGCTGGATGATGCGCTTCTGGATGCCGACAAGTTCGGCATCCCCAACCTCCACGCCCAGGTCGCCGCGCGCCACCATCACGCCGTCGCTGGCGCGGATCAGCGCGTCCAGCGCCTCGTCGTCGGCCACGGCTTCGGCGCGTTCGATCTTGGCGATGATCCACGCCTGGCTGCCGGCGGCCGCCAGCAGCGTGCGCGCCTCGTCGATATCGCTGCCATAGCGCGGGAATGACACGGCCACGTAGTCCAGTTCCATCTCGGCGGCCAGCTTGATGTCGACGCGGTCCTTGTCGGTCAGGCTGGGCGCGGACAGGCCGCCGCCGCGGCGGTTGATGCCCTTGTTGTTCGACAGCGGGCCGCCCACGGTAACGGTGGTGTGGACCTCGTCGCCTTCGACGCTGTCCACCACCAGCACCACGCGACCGTCATCCAGCAGCAGCTCGTCGCCGACGCGGCAGTCCTGCACCAGTTCGGGGTAATCGATGCCGACGATGCTGGCCGTGCCCTCTTCCTTGGGATGCACGCGCGACAGCGTGAACGACTGTCCGATCTGCAGTTGGACCAGCTTGTCCTTGAAGCGTGCAATGCGGATCTTGGGGCCTTGCAGGTCGCCCATGATGGCGACGAAGCGGCCCTGCTTGGCGGCGATCTCGCGCACCATGCGGGCGCGCTCGCGATGGTCGTCCGCGCTGCCGTGCGAGAAGTTCAGGCGGGCCACGTCCAGACCCGCGCGGATCAGCGCTTCTATGCGTTCAGGCGTCGAAGTCGAAGGTCCCAGGGTGGCGACAATTTTGGTGCGGCGCAATACGGGCATGACGATCCACTCTCGCTAAAACAACAAAAACGCTATGGTACGCCGGCCGCGCCCGCGCAGGTATCATGGGCATCACCTCAACCGAAAAACGAGCTCGACTGAACCCGTGAAAATCGTCATCGCCCCCGACTCTTTCAAAGAAAGCGTGTCCGCCCCCGATGCCGCGGCAGCCATTGCACGCGGCGTGAAGGCCGCTGTTCCCGGCGCTCACACGGTATGCATTCCGATGGCCGACGGCGGCGAAGGCACGGTCGAAGCCGTGCTCGCGGCGACCGGCGGCAAGGAACGCCAACAGACGGTGAACGATGCGTTGGGCTACAAGGTCGACGCCGTCTGGGGCTTGCTCGAGGACGGCACGGCGGTGATCGAGATGGCCGCGGCGGCGGGCCTGGAACTCATCGCCCCTGCCAAGCGCGATCCGATGCGCGCCAGCAGCCACGGCGTGGGCGAACTGATGCTGGCAGCCTTGAACGCAGGCGCCAAGCGCATCATCCTGGGCCTGGGCGGATCGGCCACCAACGACGCGGGCGCCGGCATGCTGACTGCGCTGGGCGTGCGCCTGCTGGACGCTGACGGCCGCAGCCTGCCGCCCGGCGGCGGCGCGCTGGGCAAGTTGGCCAGCATCGATACCCACGGCCTGGATCCGCGCCTGGCCCAGATCCGCATCGACATTGCCTCGGACGTGGACAACCCTTTGTGCGGCCCACAGGGCGCCTCGCATGTGTTCGGCCCGCAAAAGGGCGCGACGCCCGAACAGGTGCTGATCCTGGATCAGATGCTGACGAATTTCGCCGATGTGTGCGCCAAGCACCTGGGCTCCGACCATCGCGACCACCCAGGCGCGGGCGCGGCGGGCGGCCTGGGATTCGCCGCCAAGGCGTTCCTGGGTGCCAGTTTCCGGCCCGGCGTGGAGATCGTGGCCGAACTGGGCGGCCTGGCCCAGGCGGTCGAAGGCGCGACCCTGGTGTTCACGGGCGAAGGCCGCATGGACGCGCAGACCCTGCGCGGCAAGACTCCGGCCGGCGTGGCGAAGATCGCGCAGCGCGCGGGCGTGCCCGTAGTGGCGCTGGCCGGCTCGCTGGGCGAAGGCTACGAAGCGTTGCACGCCTGCGGCATCAGCGCCGCGTTCAGCCTGGCGCCCGGCCCCATCACGCTGCAGCAGGCGCTCACGGACGCCGAAAAACTGCTGGCCGACCGCGCCCGCGACATCATGCAGCTCTGGATGACCGCGCAGAAGCGCATGTTGTAGAAACCCGAATGAAGAAGCCCGCTTGCGCGGGCTTCTTCATTTTGCGGATCCAGCTTCACTCGGCCTGCAGCACTCCGGCCGCCACGAGCGCATCCGCCAGACGGATGTACCGGTCCACCGATATATCCTCGGCGCGCGCCGTAGGCGCGATGTCCAGCGCTTCCCAGGGCACTTGCTGCGCCCAGTCCGCCAGCACCCGGCGCAGCATCTTGCGGCGCTGTGAGAATGCCCGCGCCACCACGGTTTCGAAGGCCCGCTCGCTGACCGGACGCAGACGGTCCGCCGGCAAGGGCACCATGCGCACAATCGCCGACACCACCTTGGGCGGCGGGTCAAAGGCTTCCGGCGGCACGTCGAACAGCTTGTGCATGCGGTAGCGCGACTGCAGCATCACCGACAGGCGGCTGAAGTCGCCTGAACCGGGCTGCGCGACCATGCGGTCAATCACTTCCCGCTGAAGCATGAAATGCTGGTCGCGGACGTGATCGGCCCAGGTCATCAGATGGAACAGCAACGGGCTGGAGATGTTGTAGGGCAGGTTCCCCACCACGCGCAGCGCAGGCCCGAACTGGGAAAAATCCACCGTCAAGGCATCGGCCTCGACCACGGTCAGGCGGCTGGCGTCGAACTGCTTGCGCAGGCGCGCCGCCAGGTCGCGGTCGATCTCGACCGCCGTCAGGTGATCCAGGCGTTCGAGCAACGGCCGGGTAAGCGCGGACAAGCCCGGGCCGATCTCGACCACGGTATCGTCGCGGGCGGGCGAAACCGCCCGGACGATGGACTCGACCACGCTCTCGTCGGTCAGGAAGTTCTGGCCAAAGCGCTTGCGCGCCTGGTGCTGGGACATGTAAAGCCTGTAATGCGTTTAGCGGTTGTTCTGCTGGATCTTCTGCTGCTTTTCCAGACGATTGTCGATGTACGCCTGGGCGCGCAGCTGCTCCAGCCAATCCTCGAAAGCCGGCTGGGCGCGGCGTTCGAACAAGGTCTGACGGGCCTTCATGCGAGCCATATCGTCGGTGGCGTCGTGCTGGCGGCGCTCTTCCACTTCGATCAGGTGCCAGCCGAAGGGCGATTGCACCGGTTGGCTGATTTCACCCGGCTTCAGGGCGTTCATGGCGGCCTCGAACGGCGGCACGGTTTCGCCCGGGTTCAACCAACCCAGTTCGCCGCCTTGCGGGGCGGTCGCGTCCTGCGAATACTGGCGCGCCATGTCCTCGAACTTGGCGCCGCCGCTCACCAGGCGCTGGCGCACCTGCTCCAGGCGCTGACGCGCCATTTCGTCGCTCATGACGGTGGAGGTCTTGATCAGGATGTGGCGCGCGCGAGTCTGCATCACTTCCACAGGGCCTTGGTGCGCAGGCGCCTGCGCGAGCGCGGCGGCGGGCTGCGGCGCCTGGGCC
>NZ_JACUZY010000039.1:0-240 GCF_014851605.1 Achromobacter sp. ACM02 | reverse complement strand
AGGATGGGACGGCCAAGAACCACACCGCCGGCGACGACTCCGTCACCGACAAGTTCACCGTCACCGTCACCGATGCGGCCAACCAGGTCAAGTCTGACGACCTGGTCGTGCTCATCACCGACACCGCGCCCGAAGCCAAGCCCGACACCGCTTCCGTCACGGAAGACACCGCACTGACCGCCTCCGGCAACGTCATCACCGGCACCGGTGCCGACACCCTCGGCGCGGACGTCACCAACG
>NZ_JACUZY010000038.1:0-255 GCF_014851605.1 Achromobacter sp. ACM02 | reverse complement strand
TGGCCAAGGGCACGGTCCCCGCCGGCCAGAACGTCACCGGCAACGTCAACACCGCCGTCAACGGCGAGTACGGCAAGATCGTCCTCAAGGCCGACGGCACCTACACCTACGAGCTGAACAACAACGACCCGCGCGTGAACGCGCTGCTCGATGGACAGCAGCTCAAGGACACCTTCACCTACACGATCCGTGATGCCGACGGCGACGTCAGCACCACCACCATCACCGTCACCATCAACGGCCACACCGATGGCG
>NZ_JACUZY010000037.1:0-258 GCF_014851605.1 Achromobacter sp. ACM02 | reverse complement strand
CCATGTCAGCCTTGTTCAGGAAGACGATGATGTACGGCACGCCAACCTGGCGCGACAGCAGGATGTGTTCGCGGGTTTGCGGCATCGGGCCGTCAGCGGCCGACACGACCAGGATCGCGCCGTCCATTTGCGCGGCGCCCGTGATCATGTTCTTCACATAGTCAGCGTGGCCCGGGCAGTCAACGTGCGCGTAGTGACGCGCTTCCGTTTCGTACTCGACGTGAGCCGTGTTGATCGTGATGCCGCGAGCCTTTTCTT
>NZ_JACUZY010000036.1:0-262 GCF_014851605.1 Achromobacter sp. ACM02 | reverse complement strand
AGGAACACCGATGGCGAAGGCAGCCTCCTGGGATAACACTGACGCTCATGCACGAAAGCGTGGGGAGCAAACAGGATTAGATACCCTGGTAGTCCACGCCCTAAACGATGTCAACTAGCTGTTGGGGTCTTCGGACCTTGGTAGCGCAGCTAACGCGTGAAGTTGACCGCCTGGGGAGTACGGTCGCAAGATTAAAACTCAAAGGAATTGACGGGGACCCGCACAAGCGGTGGATGATGTGGATTAATTCGATGCAACGCGA
>NZ_JACUZY010000035.1:0-262 GCF_014851605.1 Achromobacter sp. ACM02 | reverse complement strand
AGGAACACCGATGGCGAAGGCAGCCTCCTGGGATAACACTGACGCTCATGCACGAAAGCGTGGGGAGCAAACAGGATTAGATACCCTGGTAGTCCACGCCCTAAACGATGTCAACTAGCTGTTGGGGCCTTCGGGCCTTGGTAGCGCAGCTAACGCGTGAAGTTGACCGCCTGGGGAGTACGGTCGCAAGATTAAAACTCAAAGGAATTGACGGGGACCCGCACAAGCGGTGGATGATGTGGATTAATTCGATGCAACGCGA
>NZ_JACUZY010000034.1:0-267 GCF_014851605.1 Achromobacter sp. ACM02 | reverse complement strand
GACTTGACATCTAAGGTACTTCACTTCTAGTGAGCACTTGATTTCATTGTGCTTGTGACCGAAGTCACTATGCACTCGCATCAAGCGCCCACACTTATCGGTTGTTTAATTGTTAAAGAGCGGTACTACCAAATTCTGTACTACTTACTGCCTGCTCGCTTCGCTACGCCGCTTTCGCTGGCGCCGCGTTGTTTGCAGCAGAGAAACGAGATTATGAAGAAGTTTTTTTCGCTTGTCAAGTCGGCGTCACATACTGCGTTTCGCTTT
>NZ_JACUZY010000033.1:0-286 GCF_014851605.1 Achromobacter sp. ACM02 | reverse complement strand
GCGGTGTCGGTGATGAGCACGACCAGGTCGTCAGACTTGACCTGGTTGGCCGCATCGGTGACGGTGACGGTGAACTTGTCGGTGACGGAGTCGTCGCCGGCGGTGTGGTTCTTGGCCGTCCCGTCCTGCTGGTAGCTATAGGTGATCTTGCCGGTGGCCGGGTCGTAGCCAGTCAGCGTGAGCTTGCCTTCGGTGCCGTTGACGACGACCGGGGTGGTGCCCAGCGCCTGCAGGTCGGCCACAGAGAGGGTGACGTTGCCGATCTTGACGGTGGCCAGGCCTTCCG
>NZ_JACUZY010000032.1:0-321 GCF_014851605.1 Achromobacter sp. ACM02 | reverse complement strand
TCGTGCGGAAGTAGAACTGGGGACGATAGCCTTGGAAGAACGGGGTGTGACGGCCGCCTTCTTCCTTGGACAGGATGTACACCTCGGAGGTGAAGTCGGTGTGCGGGGTGATCGAGCCCGGCTTGGCTAGAACTTGGCCGCGCTGGACGTCTTCACGCTTGGTGCCGCGCAGCAGGATACCCACGTTGTCGCCCGCTTGACCTTGGTCCAGCAGCTTGCGGAACATTTCCACGCCCGTGCAGGTCGTCTTGACCGTCGGAACGATACCGACGATTTCGAGTTCTTCGCCGACCTTGATCACGCCGCGTTCGATACGGCCGG
>NZ_JACUZY010000031.1:0-323 GCF_014851605.1 Achromobacter sp. ACM02 | reverse complement strand
GATGCCGTGAGGCGGGGGCCGGACGGAGGGATCCGAAGCGCAGCCCCACCGGGGCGAGCATCGGAATCCCGCAGTCCGGACGCCGGCGACTCAAGAACCCCGCCTCACAACACCGAAGCGGCAGGGCTTCGCGCTTGCGGACGTCGGCGTTCTTTAGCCGCCGAGGCTGCCCTGCGCCATTCCGATGCTCGCCCCTGTGGGGCTGCGCTTCGGATGGCTCCGGGGTCCTCGGCTGGCAGTCGCCTAATGCGTTGGTTTCGGACCCGATCATGGGCAGATGCCGTGAGGCGGGGGCCGGACGGAGGGATCCGAAGCGCAGCCCC
>NZ_JACUZY010000030.1:0-386 GCF_014851605.1 Achromobacter sp. ACM02 | reverse complement strand
GTTATTCACCTCAGTCTTGAGAACTTGGAACAAAATTAATGCAATCACAACCCGTACCCATCTTCATCAGCAAGCTGATTACTCGATGAGCACATTTCGTTGTGCTTCTTCCAGATTGTTAAAGAACAAATATAGCTGTTGGGTAAAACCCAACTCATAACACTGCATGCAGCGCTATGAGTTAGCTTCTACGCGGCGCCAATGATATTGACTCCAGCTACAACAACAACCGATAAGAGTGGACGCTTAACACGAGCACTAAGCTCTGAAAGGAGGTGATCCAGCCGCACCTTCCGATACGGCTACCTTGTTACGACTTCACCCCAGTCATGAATCCTACCGTGGTAATCGCCCCCCTTGCGGTTAGGCTAACTACTTCTGGTAAA